>JBEKRR010000018.1:0-70289 GCA_049518555.1 Acidobacteriaceae bacterium | reverse complement strand
GACTCGCCCGAAGACCCGTCGATCCCCATCATCCCCGCCAAACTCACCCCCTCCGAGTCGAAGCAGGTCCGCGCGATTGCCCTCGCTGCATTCCGCGCCTGCGACTGCGCCGGCCTGGCCCGCGTCGACTTCCTCATGGGGCCTGCGACCAAAGGCAACAGCAAGCAAGCCAGCGGCAAGGGAAGAAATAAATCCAGGCCCCGCATCTTTCTCAGCGAGATCAACACCATGCCCGGATTCACCAGCATCTCGATGTATCCCAAGCTCTGGCAGGCCAGCGGCATCTCTTACAGGAAGCTGATCGACCGCCTGATCGCGCTCGCCCTCAAGCGTCACCGCGAGAAGCAGAAGACGCGCTTCACCAAGCCCTGATCCCCCCTCGCAACGTCGGCCCGCACGTTCTAAGATCGGAACGGGGCGAAGCAGTCAGAGCCATCAGCCCCAAGGAGACAGTTGCTAATGAAGCGAGCAATCTTCACCGTCCTCCAGTTCGTGTTGTTCCTCGTTGCGTTTGCGATCGGCGGCTTTCTGCCGATCCTGAGCGTCTTTCTCCCCAGCTTTCTGCGCGTGCCCTCGGTCATGACAAAGTGGGCGGATGGGACGCGCGGCTTCCAGTGGGACGGCATTCTCCTGATGCTCGCGCTCCTTGTCCTCATTCTCCTCATCGAGGCCCTGCGCAAGCGCATTCGCTCTGCCGCCCCGTGGACGGCGCTGGCCCTGGCGCTGGCCGCAATCGCCGGGCTCCTTATGAAGTTCGGCTTCATGTCCTTCGACAAATAGGCCGCGACAGGGAATTTGTTCGTCTCTCTCAGCCCTTGCCCGGCGAACGTTTGCCGCTATGCACGATCCGCCCCGCCTGCGTTTGCTAGACTGTAGCCAAGGGCTGACGTCTCTCACATATCTACCGTTGCCAGACAATTTTGCCGATGTATTGGTAATATCCCGGATGGAAAATAGTACGTCCATCGTTTCCCGTCGTGAATCCTGATTCTGCAGTACTTGCACTTTTTAAAAAAGGACGATTCCTCCCATGGGCCTGACAACCTACGACCCGCGCGACCTCGATGTTGACGGCCCCGATCTTTCCAGGCGCCGGATCGCGTATTTTTCCATGGAGATCGCTCTCTCCAGGGAGCTGCCGACCTACTCCGGCGGCCTAGGAATGCTGGCCGGCGACACGCTGCGCTCCGCCGCCGACATGGCCGCGCCCATGGTCGCCGTCTCGCTGGTGCATCGCTGCGGGTACTTCCGCCAGAACCTGGACGCGGTCGGCCAGCAGACGGAGTCTCCCGTTCCTTGGTCGCCCGAGACCACCCTTCCCAGCGCGCGGCAGGTGGTGTCCATCTCCATGCAGGGGCGCAAGGTCGCAGTCTGCGCATGGCGGTACGACGTAAAGGGGGACGCCGGATACGTCATCCCGGTCTTTCTGCTGGACACCGACCTCGAGGGCAACGACCCCTACGACCGGCGCCTGACCGACACCCTGTACGGCGGAGACACCTACTACCGGCTGTGTCAGGAGACGGTGCTCGGCCTGGGCGGCGTCGCCCTGCTGCGCGCGCTCGGCGCAAAGCCCGAGGTCTTCCACATCAACGAGGGCCACGCCGCGCTGCTCGGCATCGGCCTGCTGGAGGAGCGACTGGGCGCCGCCTCGCTCGATCAGGCAACCAAGGACGACGTTGCGGCCATCGCCCAACGCTGCGTCTTCACCACCCATACCCCGGTGTCCGCCGGACACGACCAGTTCGGCATCGACCAGATGTATACCGTGCTCGGCGACGAGCGCGGCAGGGCCATCGAACGCTTCGGATACCTGCACAATGCGCTGCTCAACATGACCTATCTGGCGCTGCACTTCTCGCGCTATGTGAACGGCGTTTCCATGCAGCATGGCAAGGTCTCGCAGGAGATGTTTTCCGACTGTCGCGTCCCCGTCCACTCCATCACCAACGGCGTCCATGCGGCTACGTGGATCTCAAAACCCTTGCAGGCCCTGCTCGACGCGGAGGTCCCCGAGTGGCGGCGCGACAACCAGTACTTCCGTTCCATCTACGGCGTATCGCTGACCAAGATCGCCAACTGCCACGCCCGCAGCAAGCAGCGGCTGCTGGATGAGGTGGCCCGGCGCACCGACAAGCAGTTCAACCCCAATGTTCTTACGCTCGGCTTTGCCCGCCGCGTGGCAACCTACAAACGCGCCAGCCTGCTCTTCTCCGATCCCAAGCGCCTGGCAAAGATCGCCAAGAAGATCGGCGGGATACAAATTTTGTTCGCCGGCAAGGCGCACCCGGCCGACGGCGAGGGCAAGGGACTGATCCGCGATGTCTTCACTGCGGCCGCCAGTCTCAAGGTGGAAAGCGTGAATATGCTCTACCTGGAGAACTACGACTGGGAGCTGGGCGCGCTGCTCACCCAGGGAGTCGACCTGTGGGTCAACACGCCGCTCCGCCCCTACGAGGCCTCCGGGACCTCCGGAATGAAGGCCGCGTTGAACGGCGTGCCCAGCCTCAGCGTGCTCGATGGATGGTGGATCGAGGGATGCGCCGAGAACCTCACCGGATGGGCGATCGAAAGGGCCGACACCAAGGAAGGCGAGGCGGCCAGCCTCTACGACAAGCTGGAGAACCTGATCGCGCCGCTCTACCAGAGGCCCAGCGCATGGGCGCGCATGCAGCAGCACTGCATCGGCATCAATGGCACCTTCTTCAACACCCACCGCATGTTGGCGCAGTACTTCTCCAACGCGTACTTCCCGCAGATCTCGCCCCAGGAGGCGGTCCAGATCGGGGTCGATCTTCAGGCAGACGCCGCGAAGTCCTCCGCCGGCAAGGAAAGCACGAAACCCTCTGTCGCCAAGGAAAGCAAGAAGCCCTCGGCCGGCAAGGATGAAGCGGATTCCCCGCTCGAATAGCCCCCCCCTCGCCTGACCCGTGGTCAGTTTTCGGTTTCGCAGTGACTCGAACTGTCTGCATCAATCGTGCTTTGATAGGGCGCGGCTTCAGCCGCGCCGCAAGAGAGACATAAACTCAGGGGCTTTAGCCCCGGAGGGAAAGTTCGATTGCTGATCGGGCAGCATGGATGCAAAAGTTCTAGCCATTCCTCAGTTTTCATTCATGCGGTTTTGCAGTTACTCACCACTCACAACTCACAACTGTCTCTTACCGCAGGCCAGCATGGATGACGCGCACCTCGGGCATCTGCAGGTTCCAGTTCTCCGGAACCGTCTCGAAGGTCAGGCGGAACTCGCGGTCGTCGCCCGGCTTCAGCGGGGCCGCGCTCACCGGCTCAATGTCGATGTACGGCTCCTTCACGCGAATCAGCGTCAGCGGCAACGTGTCGATCTGCGGGGCCAGGTCCTCATCGTTGCGGAAGACCACCTGCACCGTAACCGCGGTCACCGTGCGGTCGCCGGTGTTGCCGATGTGCCCGTCCAGATACGTCAGCTTGCCGCCCGTAAGGTTCTCCGACTCGCTCATCGCAAACTGCGAAAGCGGAAGACTGGCGGCGTACGCATCCGCGGGCTGCAGCGTGTTGGGCGCGGCCTCCGGCTTCTTCCGCCCAAAATACACAAGCGCGCCAACCAGCACCACCACAATCAGCGCAGCCACGCCCCACGCCGCCAGCGGAAACCCGCCGCGCTCTTCCAGTTCCTCAGCAAAGATCGGCGCCTCGCCACCCGGCGCAGCGTTGCCCGTGCCGCTCTGCTCGTTGATCGGGGAACCGTCCTGTTCGCTCATAAGCCGAGATTTTATACCGCAGCCGAATTCTATACCGCGCTGGCCCCGTTGAGCAGGTCAGCTTCCGTCTTACCCGAAGCTGGCCCGCTTCACGCTCTGCCGGAAGTCCTTGCCGCGCATCTCCACCACCACGCACATCTCCTGCAGCCGCGAGCGCATCCGTTCGCCGATGCGGTCGCCCAGCGTCTCTCCGCTCATGGCCCGCTCGGCGTCCTCCTGCTCGGCGCTCTTCTTCCCCGGCCTGCGTCCGGGCGTCGCCCCCAGCGCCTCCGTGTTGGGATAATTCGTGGTAATAATCGTCGTCCGCCGGTCGTTGTACCTGCTGTTCAGGATGTGCGCCACGGTGTCCCAAACCCAGTCGCTCGGCTTGGCCGCGCCCAGCTCGTCCAGCACCAGCACCTCGGCCTCGAAGACCGGCCGCAGCACCTCCAGCTCGGTTGCCGCCACCTTCTGGTTGTAGCTGTTCTGCACCTCTTTCAGCAGCTCCCGATAGTCATAGAAGAGGCCGTGCGCGCCTCGTTCCTGCACCAGCTCCTTCAGGATGCCGACCGCGATATGCGTCTTGCCCACGCCCGCCGGCCCAACCAGCAGCAGCCCCGTGCCGTCGGTCTCCACCGGATAGCCCTTCACAAATCCGCGCGCCTGCACCAGCGCAGACTGCAAGCTCCTGTCCGCGCCGTCATACTTCGGCTCGAAGTTCTCCAGCGTGCACTCCTCGTAGCGCCGCGGAATCTGTGCCTGCTCCAGCATCCGGGCTGCGCGCCGCGCCACGCGGCACTCGCATGGACGCGCCACCTGCCGCCCGCCCTCCTCCACAATGCGCAGCCCCGACCCCTCGCACAAACTGCAAATCTCTTCCATCGCCGCCAACCCCATCCCCCAAGTATCGCAGCACCCACGCCTCGCCGCCGCCCCGAATCGAATCGCGCAGTGTGGGAATCCAAGGTCAAAAGAGGAAAGCTCGTGGTGGGTCAGTTTGCGGCAACAACAGTGTCTGTGTAGCTTGATCGGAAGGGCACGGCTTCAGCCGTGCCGGAAAGAGCCCCAGTGTATTGACTGCGCACCCTTGATTGCATCTCAATCAAGGGAACGCGAGGATGGGGCCGCTAAACTGAGCCACTACCGAAAGCAAGTCGTGGCTGATCGATGCCACCAGCCATGATAAAATCAACTCAGTGAGCCATCGTGCCCCCCCAAACAGACCGGGGCGCTGTGGGCCCCCGCGACAGGCCGATCGATGTGACGGGCACCGCACCCGTTGCAAGCGAACCGCGAGCCGACAGGCAACATCCGAGCCAAGAGAGAGAGATTCATGCCCAAAGAAGGAATCCATCCGAAGTACGCCACCATCCACGTCAAGTGCGCCTGCGGCAATGCGTTCGAGACCCGCTCCACGCACAAGGGCGACCTGGTGGTCGAAATCTGTTCCGCCTGCCACCCCTTCTTCACCGGCAAGCAGAAGCTGGTCGACACCGCCGGCCGCGTCGAGCGCTTCCGCCGCAAGGTGGCCAACGCCGACGCCGGCAAAGCAACCGCCGCAGCCAAAGCATCCGCGACCAAGGCCGATACAGCCAAGGCAGCCGCAGCCAAATAACCTCAACTGCTTATCCGCGATGGGCCTCCGCCAGCGCGGAGGCCCTTCCACTTAACCCGCTAAACTGGACGCAGATGAAGAAGCGCTACACCCTCGAGCAGAAGAAGTGGGACTCGCCCGCCACCCACGCGATGCCCGAGCACAGCCGCGTCCCCGCCAGCTTCACCGTGAGCAACGTGCGCATCGCTCCGGCCACAGTCCTCGCCCCGATGTCTGGCGTCACAGACACCGTCTTCCGCCGTTTCATCAAGAACGCCAGCCAGTTCTCCCATCCTACGGAATTGGGTGCCCCACGTCTCGATTCTGAGACGTGGGTTCCAGACATCAGCGCCCCCACCACCAACCAGCAATCCGGCTGCGGCCTCATCATGACGGAGTTCACCTCCGCCGACGGCCTCTCCCGCACCCGCGAGTCCAAGCGCAAGCGCTACCTCACCTACTACGACGACGAGCACCCCATCTCCGCGCAGCTCTTCGGCTCCAACCCCGCCACGCTGGCCGACTCGGCACGCATCGTCCAGGACTGCGGCTTCGACCTGGTCGATCTCAACCTCGGCTGCCCCGCCAAACGTGTCGTCGCCTGCAACGGAGGCTCCGGGCTGCTGCGTGACCTCCCGCTCATCGAGACCATCTTTAAAGCCATCCGCGCCGCCGTCTCCATCCCCTTCACCGTCAAGTTCCGCATGGGCTGGAGCGATGCCGAGATCGTCTGCGTAGACCTCGCCCGCCTCGCCGAAGACTGCGGTCTCAACGCCGTCGCCCTGCACGCGCGCACCCGCGAAGACGGCTACACCGGCCAGGCCCGTTGGGAGTACATCGCCGCCGTCAAGGATGCCGTGCGCATCCCCGTCATCGGCAACGGAGACATCCGCACCCCCGAGGACGCCGTCGCCATGGTCCACGCCACCGGCTGCGACGCCATCATGATTGGCCGCGGCGCGCCCGCCAACCCGTGGATCTTCCGCCAGATCGCGCAGTACACCGCGTCGAAGGAAGCCACCGGCGTCGGCGCCTACGACATCCCCACCGACCAGGACCGCTACCGCATGATCCGCACCTACTTCCAGATGCTGGTCGACGAGATCGCGCAGGAAGAGGCAGCCGAAGCCGCCCGCGCCGCAGCCATCATCGCCTCCGGCCAGATCGCCCGCGACCAGCGCCATCGCGACTGTGTCGGCAAGATGAAGCAGTTCGCCGCATGGTTCACCCACGGCATCCCCAACGGGGCCAGCCTGCGCAAATCCATCTTCGAGGCCCGCTCCGGCCCCGCCGTCCTCGCCGCCGTCGAATCCTTCTTCGCCACGCGCGTGAACCACGCGGAACTGATTGATTCTGTACTCGAAGGTGCGATGGCGAAGGAAGAGATGCTGGCATGCACGAAGATGTATTGCGATTGATATACTTTCCGCATCATGAAAGCACTGCTAGCTTCGGCATTTAGTTTCCTGCTTTTCCTGACCAGCACGGCTATGCGCTCGGAAACTGCTCCGGATGGCGCATCCCATGAACTGTTGGGGTTTCTCCTTCGACAGAGTCCACCAGCATTTACATCGGCTTTAGGTAAGCCTTTTAAAGAGGGCCCACACGGCGATGGAAAAACTTATCAGGCCTTTCACATTCCGAGTGCCAAAGAAACATATCTAGTGGCAGTATTTGCAAAAGAAGATATCAATGCAATGCCATTGGCTGTCACTTTGGAATTAACGGGCACGGATTACAAGGGGCCGACAGGATTTCTCGGACTCAGCCTCGGAGATGATTCATCCAAAGTCCAATCGTTACTCGGTAAGCCTTCAGAGATTCGTCGTGAAGAAGATGTCGACGTTGATTTGTGGGATTACAAACAGAATAACTACTCTCTGGAGTTCACGCCGGATCATAAGCTGTACAGCATTCAGATAGTTGATGAAGTTAAATCCGAACCCAAGGAACAGGCTGGGGCAAAAGAAGCCTATCAATTCGCCATGGCAATCAAAAACGCCGATGTGAATAGCTTAATGTTAATGTCTTCCGGCGAACTTGAGTGTACACAGAACGATTGGTCTGTCGGTTTCAAAACCAATTCAGCACGTGCGGAATTCGAGAATAGCCAGAGCAACTTACTTAAATGCCTGAAAACTGCTGCAAAGGCAATACTTCAACTAGGACCAGACATGAAGGGCGCAGACGATCAAATCCGCCTCTACTCAAAAGGGTATGTTGGTACAGTGACAAAATTTCCAGATACTTCACCACTCAAAGAAGTTGTCTTTACATGGGAAGACGACCGCTGGCGCATCTACGAAGTGACTTTTCGCTCATTGGCGAAACATCCTAGACAATCTGTCCCCGATTCCGCTTCCTAAAGATCGCCTTCTCCAACCCCTGCGGCTAAACAAACCCGCGCAAACCATAAGCCCCAGTCAAAACTTCGTCGCGTCCCCGCTGCGCTTGCGCCAAACCACCTTCACTTGCCGCCGCCAGCGCTCATCCAGCGCCACCAGCACCCAATCCACCCTCGGCGAAAGATACCGCAGCACCACGTCGGTCGCCGGATGCACGCGCAGCGCCGGGGCCACCAGGTACAGCCGCGGATCGCCCTCCGCCAGCCTCACCCCGCCGAAGTACCCATGCATCTGAAACTCCCCCAGCCCGCTCGCCGCATCGGGATTCTGCCGCTGGTGCCAGCGCACGCGCACCCAGTAGTCCAGCCCCTGCAGCGCCAGGTGCAGGTCCTCGTCGGCCTTCAGCTCGATCACCGCCAGCCGCCCGTCCTTGTCCACCGACAGCAGGTCCAGCATTCCGCGGTCCGCCGCCGCGAACGCCGGCACCTGCGTGTACACATGCGCCCGGTCCAGCCGCGCGTCGATCAGCGAAACGTCGCGCCGCAGCTCGCTCTCCAGCCAGCGCTCCGGCTGCATCCGGTACAGCGCATCGCGCTTGTCCCCTCCTGCCTCGCGCCGCTCAAACAGCCGCTCCACCAACTCGCGCAGATCGTTCGCATTCTCCTCCGTCAGCGGAGTCTCATTCGCGCCCGCGCCAAACGTAATCTCCTGCACGCGGTTGAAGCTCTGCCCCGCGTAGCCCATCCGCACCCGCGCAAACTCCAACCCGTGCAGCCGGAACGCCATCTCCACGCCGCTCTGGATCCTCTGCTCCACCACCGCGCGCATCGGCTCCGGCACAAGCGCCATCACCCGCGCGGCAGCCTCGGCAAATCGCTCCCGTGCCGCCGTCTCATTCGGTGCGTGGACCAGCCGCGTCGTCAGGTTGCCGTGGTCCGCCGTGTCCCTCTGCTCCATCTCCTCGGTCTTTTCGTCAAACTCCCACAGCTCCCACTGCGCCGCGTCCGCGTTCATCCACGGGAGGCGAGATGCGGTCAGCGTCGCCATGCCGCGTGGCACAATCAGCCGCAGCCCGCGATAGAGCCTGCGCCCGCCCGCGTTCTCGCGGCAGTGCGCCAGCCACAGCACGCCCAGCGTCAATATCCCATCGACGGTCGCCTGCGTCTCCTCCGCGTTCACCGCGATCACCGCCCACGCCTCGTTCCCATGCACCAGCGATCCGCGCGCATAGGCCGGCCCAAAGCTCTTCTCCAGGTCCATCGCGGTGCGGAAGCCGTCGGCCTTCCACTCGCCCCACGCCTCGCCCGAGCCGCGCAGCATCACTCGCTCCAGCGCCCTCAGATAGCGCACCCGCGTGGCCTCGCGCGTCGAGGGCGTTCGCCGGTCCCGGTCCGCCAGAATCTCCAGCGACCCGGGCCGTGTCTGCCCAAATCGCTGCGTTGTCAGCCGCAGCATACGATCGCGTGCCGCGCCCCGTTCGATGGCCGCGCTTACTCGGCGAACAATATTGCGTTCCTCGCTCCACAGTTGCAGGGTGCATCGCCCGTGCTCGGTGGCCAGCGAGTACTTCGCCGTCCGCATGTCGAAGAGGACCTTCCCCTCCTCCGTCACGATGGCCTTCGGATGCTCGGCGAGGAACTCCTCCAGCGCCGTCGCAATCTGCTCGACGCTCTGCGTAGGTTCAGCGGATGGGATTCCAGGCCTTGTCATGTGCAGCAAAGTCTAACAAAGACCGTGCCGCAATCCATGCTTCCAGCCCCTTTTCTTATTTCTTTTACTTCCAGCCCCTCTTCTTGCGCAGGTGCGTGATGTGCGCCACATGGTGCCGCGAGTGCCACGCATACAGCAGCGTCGCCCCTTCCACCGTCATCGGCCCCATCTGCGGGTGTTTGAATCCGCGCTGCCACTCGTCGGCGGTCAGCGACTCCAGAATTCGCACCCAGCGCGCGTGCAGCCCCTCGATAATGTCCAGCGACAGCCCCACCGGCGCGGTCGCCGAATCCACCAGCCGCGCCCACCCCTTCTCGTCATACGGCGAGATCAGCGGCCAGTCCTCGGTCAGCGCCTTGCGCAGCCGGATGAACGCATTCATGTGGCTGTCGGCCACATGGTGAACCACCTGCCGCAGGGTCCATCCGCCCTCCCGATAGGGCGTGTCGAGCTGGCTGTCGTCCAGCCCCTCGACGGCATCGCGCAGATGGCAAGGCAGCCCCTCCAGCGTCGCAATCGCGTCGATTCTTTCAGCGGCTGCGACGTTGCCGGGGCTGGCATAGGGTCCAATGGGGAACCGCGGGTCGATGGTCTGCCATTCAAGGTTTGTGCTCATGGATTGAAACGGTAGCACATGGCCCCATCGCTTGCCCAGAGTCCTCCGCTCCCGCCGGTAATCGGCAGCAATGGTCTTCGGTAACATGGCGGGTGGCCCACGCACAGAACCGTCTTGGGTGCCCCATTCATCGCGGTCTCATCGCGATGGGTGGGGTCAGGCGCAACGTCCTGGCGTACCCTTAATGCACAACCGGAACTTACCCCGGCTGGTTCGCAAAATCGGAGCCTTGCCTTGCGTCCCCTCCTCCTCGCCGTACTCCTCGCCGCAGCCGCCGCCGTCGCCCAGCAGCCGCCCGTTGCAGATCAGCCCCTCGCCCCTGCCCGCGCCTATCTCGGCTTCGACCGCAACGACTACCCCGGCGACGCCGCGCTGCCCGAACTTCGTCAGAACTTTGACTTCACCGGCTACTGGCTCACCAACCCTCCCGGCGCCACCCGCAACTCCTGGCTCGGCAAGCGCGAAACCCTCGTGCGCGCCGGCTTCGGCTTCCTCATCGTCGCCAATGGCCGCCTCGACGCGGAGCTCATCCGCGCGGCCAAACAAGGCAATTCCCCCGCCGCACTTGGCCGCGCCGACGCCGCTGACGCCGTCGCCGCCGCCCGGCGCGAGGGCTTTCCTGCCGGAGCCATCATTTTTCTCGATCAGGAGGAGGGCGGCCGACTCCTGCCCGACACGGCCGAGTACCTATTCGCCTGGACCGAAGCCGTCTCCCACTCCGCCTACCTCCCTGGCGTCTACGCCAGCGGCCAGCCCGCCGACGACGGCCCCGGCCCCAACGGCAAAACAGTTTTCATCACCACGATCCAGGACATTCGCTCCCGCGTCGAGGCCGGCCACCTGCACCCCATCGCCTTCTGGGTCGCCCAGGACGCCTGCCCGCCCGCCCCCGGCTGCGTCCTCCAGCCGCCTCCCGCCGAGCTCAGCGGAACGCCCGACGCCGCCGCCTGGCAGTATGCGCAATCTCCCCGCCGCCGCTCCATCACCCAGGCCTGCGCCCGCACCTACGCCCCCGACGGCAACTGCAACACACCGTCTCCCGCCCCCCTCTTTGTCGACCTCACCACCGCCCCCACCCCCGACCCCTCCCACGGCCGTTGAGCAGGTTGTTGCGACAGTCCCTCAGGCCGCATCTCCCCAGTTCGCTTCCAACAGTTGCTTGTTCTCTTCCGGCTCGCGCTGGCCCGCATTGCGCTGGCCCGCATCGCGCTGGCCCGCATCGTGCTGGCCCACGTCGAACCGGGCCACCATGTTCCGCAGTCCGAGCGCCAGGTCGAAGAGTTGTTCGCAGGCGCGCGCCGAGAGCTGCGATCCGTCGGCGGATTCGATGGCAAGCTCGCTGATCTGGCTCATGCTGGCATTGATCTGCTCGGTCGCGGCCGCCTGTTGCGTCGCCGAGCTGGCGATCTGGGCCACCATGGTGCCCACCGTGTCCGCCTCGCGGATAATCTTCTGGATCGACTCGCGCGCAAAGCCTGTGGCCTCCGCGCCCTGCTCCACAGCCGCGGTGCCGGAGCGCATCTGCCGCACCGCATCCACGGTGATCGTCTGCACGTTCTGGATCACCGCCGCAATCTCCTGGGTTGCGGCAGCGGTCCGCTCCGCCAGCCGGCGCACCTCGCCCGCGACCACGGCAAAGCCGCGTCCCTGTTCGCCCGCACGCGCCGCCTCGATGGCCGCATTCAACGCCAGCAGGTTGGTCTGCTCGGCGATCTCGTCGATCACCCCCACAATCCTGCCAATCTCATCGGACCGGGTGCCCAGGTTCTCGATCTTGGCCGCCGATTCACGCACCGACTGGGCGATGCCACGCATCCGCTCCAGCACGTCCTCCACGATCTTGCCGCCCTCGCGGGCGCTCTCCGCCGCGCTCTTGGCGGAGCGCGCGGCGGTATTCGAGTGCAGCGAGACCTCGCGCACGGTCGCCACCATCTGATGCATGGTGGTGGCGATCTGCCCTACCTGCTGCTTCTGGTTTGCCGCGCTGCTGGCGGCCTCGGATGCGGTCGCCGAGATCTCGCGGCTCGATCCCGAGACATTCTCCGCGGTCGATGCAATGGACAGAATCACGCAGCGCAGGCTGTTCTTCATCTTGTTCAGCTCACGCGCGGCCTTGCCCATCTCGTCTTCGCTCTCCACCTCCATGTCCTCCACCATCAGGTTGTTGGAGGAGACGTTCTCGATCATCTCCGACATTCTGTGGATCGTGTTGATGATCGACCGCGCAATCACGTAGGCAATCGCCGATCCAATCGCCAGGCCGGCAAACGACAGAATCAGCATCAGCGTCTTGGCCCAACTGTCTTCGGCCTCCTGCCGCAGCTGCGCGTTCTGTCTTCGCGGATTGAGAGCCAGCTTCATGTCATTCATGGCATTCGCTAATGCGTCGCTCGCCACCTTCCCCTCAGGCTCCCTGAACATCACGTTCGCACCCTTTGTGTCCCCCGACCGGTACCGGGCCACCACCTGGTCGTTGCGGCGGACATAATTCTCCCTGGCCAGTTCGATCCGCGCAAACTGTTCCCTGGCCTCATCGGTTGTAAGCAGCGGCCGCATGTCTTCCATCGCCTTGCGGAAGCCCTCCTCGCCCTGTTCGTACAGGCGCAGGTTGCCGTTGCCCGCGCCCATCAGCACGTCGCGTGCGCCTACTCTCTGGGTAAGCAGGTCCTCTTGCATTGAACTGTTGATGTCTTTCATATGGGAGTACAGATGCACCTCCTGCTCAGACTCCTCATTGACCACCGCCGAGTGATAGCCGACAAAGCCCATCGCCGCGATGATCGCGAGCAGCGATCCGAATCCGATCACGATCTTCGGCTTAAGTCCCAACTGCCTGAGATTCATCCGAATCATCCTCTCGTCCGCGTGCCAACGGAGCGCTCCATGCAACGGCGCTCGCGCCCAGGCGCGTGCCGACGCGGCCTCACCTTCTCCCTATCGGCCTGCCGCGCGCGCACTTGACCCCGGAGGGGCCATTTTGCCTCCCGCACCATGGGTTTCCATCCTGAGTCCACACCTGCAACTTTTCTCTTTTCCCGCTCCGGCTCTGGGATAATCGGGGTAGCTCTAGCGGTTCCCGGCCCTTCGTCTGTCCGCGTCCAGCCCTGCGTCATGGCAACCGCCTTCAGGCGCGTTCCGGGCGCCAACGGAACGCGAATGGAACGCGAACGGAACGAAAACCGGGCCCCGCGCTTGCCCCCATGAAACCACTCAGGCTGGTCTCGACTCCAACCCGCAACCGCCGCCTCAACGAGGTCCTCGGCCTCGTGCTGCTGGTCTCCGCCGCGCTTCTCTTTCTCGCGCTGGCCACCTACACGCCCACCGACCCCTCCGCGAACACAGTCGGCGGATTCGCAGCTGGAGCGCGCACTTCCGCCGGGCTCGCCGCTCGCCTGGCCGCGGGCCCTGCCCACAACTGGACCGGCCTGGCCGGAGCGTGGCTCGCCGACCTCATCCTCCAGACCATCGGCATCGCCGCCTTCTTCCTTCCCATCGTCCTGGGCCGGCTTGGCCTCTGCTGGATGCGCCAGCGTCCCGCCGGCTCCGCAATGGCGCGCCTCCTCGGCCTCGGTCTGTGGATCGTCTTTGCCCCGGCGGCCATCGGCCTGCTTCCGCGCACCCTCTTCTGGCGTCACGCCCTGCCCATCGAGGGCGTCACCGGGCGCCTGCTCGCCGATGCCATGGTGCAGTACCTCAACCTTCCCGGCGCCTCCATCGTCCTCGCCCTGATGGTCCTGCTGTCCGTCTACCTGGCCACCACCTTCACCTTCCACACCGCCCGCGAGTGGATGGAGACGCACTTCTCCCTGCTGCGCAGCCTCTTCGACCGCCTGCACAACTGGCGCGCTCGCCGCGCCCTGGCCCGCGCAGAGAAGCGCGCCCTGCGCCAGCAAGCTGCATCGCAGGACTCCGCCAACTCCTCTCTGCCGGCCCTCACGCTGGAGCCCGCCCTCACGCCGGAACCCAGCCATGAGGTCTTTACCAGCCGCCGCCAACAGACCCTCGAAGACGCGGGACAGGAGTTGCAACTCCAGCACAAGCACGTGGCAGACTCCACTGCCCACTCCACATTGCTCGGCTCTCTCTTCGGCTGGATGGGACGCAAGCGCCGCCGGCAGACTCTGCCCGCCACGCCGCCCGATGCCGCCGCCGATCAGCCTGCAGAAGCGCCCGCCTCGGTCTGGCAGTCCATGCCACGCACTCATGTCGATGCGCCCCCAGCGACCGCACTCAGCACCGCCGCAGCCGCCGCCGCGCCCTTCGCCGCCGAGCTGGCCGCAGCCGCAGCCCCGCTCAGCGCTCGCTCCGCAGACGAGGCCGCCCGCCTGGACCTGTCAGCCCTCCCCGAACTTCCCCCCGCCCGCCATCCGCAATCGCCGGGCGCCCCATCCATGCAGCCTCACCGCATGGGTGGGATTTCGGAGCCTGCACCTGCCCCGGCTCCCCCGCCGAACTCCATCGCCTTTGGCCGTCGCGCCGACGCAGACCTCAAGCAGGTCACCATCACCCCCAAGTCCATCCGCGGATACAAGCTGCCCCCCTCCTCGCTCCTCTACCGCTCCGATGAGGTCCCCGTCGTCCGCGAGGAGTCCCTGCGCGCCGAGGCACGCACCCTCGTGCAGAAGTGCGCCGAGTTTGGAGTCAACGGCCAGGTCACCCAGATCAACCCCGGCCCCATCGTCACCACCTTCGAGTTCCACCCCGACGCCGGCGTCAAGTACTCCCGCGTCACCAGCCTGGCCGACGACCTCTGCCTCGCCATGGCCGCCGAATCCATCCTCATCGAGCGCATGCCCGGCAAATCCACCGTCGGCATCCAGGTGCCCAACCACGGCCGCGAGACCATCTGGCTGCGCGACGTCGTCGAGTGCGAATCCTTCGTCCAAAGCAAATCCAAGCTCGCCATCGCCCTCGGCAAGGACATCAACGGCCGCATCGTCACCGCCGACCTGGCCGCCATGCCCCACATCCTCATCGCGGGTTCCACCGGCTCCGGCAAGTCCGTCGCCATCAACGCCATGATCATGTCCGTCCTCTTCAAGTCCACTCCCGAGCAGGTCCGCATGATTCTGGTCGATCCCAAGCGCGTCGAGCTGGGCATGTACGAGGGCATCCCCCACCTCTTCACCCCCATCATCACCGACATCAAGCTGGCCGCCAACGCCCTGCGCAACGCCGTGCGCGAGATGGAGCGCCGCCTCAAGCTCCTCGCCGCCAACCACGTCCGCAACATCGACCAGTTCAACAAGCTCTTCGACCACAACTCCGACTACCTCTTCGACGACGCCGATCAGGAGCCGCTGCCCTACATCATCATCATCATCGACGAGCTGGCCGACCTGATGATGCTCGACCGCGCCAACGTCGAGGAGTCCATCACGCGGCTCGCGCAGATGGCCCGCGCCGTCGGCATCCACCTCGTCCTCGCCACCCAGCGTCCCTCGGTCGATGTCATCACCGGCCTCATCAAGGCCAACATCCCCACCCGCATCAGCTTCCAACTGGCCACCAAGGTCGACTCGCGCACCATCATCGACTCCAACGGCGCCGAGTCCCTCCTAGGCAAGGGAGACATGCTCTACCTTCCCCCCGGCACCAGCCGCGTGCAGCGTGTCCACGCGCCGTTTGTAACCGAAAAAGAGATCTCCGCCGTCACCGCATTCTGGAAGGAGCAGGGCGAGGCCGAGTACGTCCACGGCTTCCTCGAAGGCCCCAAGGAAGACGACGCCAACGCCGCCGCCAACGGCGATTCCAGCCAGGAGGACGACGACCTCTTCGACGACGCCGTCCGTCTCGTCTTCGAGTTCGGCAAGGCTTCGACCTCGCTCCTCCAGCGGCGGCTACGTATTGGGTATGGCCGCGCTGCCCACCTCATCGACATGATGGAGCACGACGGCCTGGTCGGTCCCGCCGACGGCTCCAAACCCCGCGAAATCCTCAAATCCCCCGACTTCTACAAAGAAGTCGACGCCGCCCTCCGCTAAATCACCAGCACCGTCGCCACTGCTCGCTCTTTCCTAGTCACCCATACATTTCAATATCGAGGTCCTGATGGCAATCACCACTGAGGAGTTCGAACAACAACTTAACGAGCTGCTGACCAGGATGGGGGATCGGCAGAGGTGTGAATGGTGCGGGTGTGATGATCGCCAAAGGCGAGCCGATGCTAACAGTAAGTTGTGCAATAGCTGCAAGGAGTGGAGACGAAGAGAGCGACGCGCTGGAGAGTGGATTAAAGAGCATCCTGACCGTTCGGGCACAGAGCAGTATATGAGGGTCGAGTACAACGTCGAATACGCCGCTCTCTGTCGTGAAGAGAGTCACATATGTTCGTGGAAGGGGCCGATTACGCCTCTCAGTCTGGAATGGGAGCTTAAGTCAATCTCAGAGCGATTCTGCGGCGAAGACGTATTTGGTCACACGACCCATTACTTCGAGCAGTTCAGCGAAGCACAGCGAAGATTGTTGATGTTCCTTTTTGAGGAGCTGACCAAGGTGTGGATTCGCCATCGTCGGCAGTCGTTCGCAATCGACAACGTGGTGAAGAAGCACTTCCCACGCAAATGACCGTCGGGTGCCCCATCATTCGGCATGATTCGCAATCATCTCAATCGTCCCCAGCCACGTCTCCACCAACTCGGGCCACCTACTCACCGGCAGCTTCGTCTTCCGCAGCCCGAAGGCGTGCCCGCCCTGCGCATACAGGTGCATCTCCACGGGAACCCCGGCGTTCTTCAGCGCGATGTAGTAGACCAGCGATTGGTTGATGCCGTCCACATGGTCGTCCTCGTTCTGGAGTATGAAGGTGGGCGGCGTCTGGCCAGTGAGATGGGCACGAATGTCCGGGTTCAGCTCGGGCCGTTCCAGTTTCTCATCGCCAAACGATAGATGCCCGGGATAGATGGCCACGGCGAAGTCCGGGCGGCAGCTCACCTTGTCCGCCGCATCGACAGCCGGATATAGACGCTGCGCAAAATGCACGCTCATCGCGGCGACCAGATGTCCGCCCGCCGAAAACCCCATCACGCCGATCTTGTGCGGATCGACGTGCCACTCCGCCGCATGAAAGCGCACCAACCCCAGCGTCCTCTGCGCGTCTTCCAACGCCATTGGCGACTCCGGATACGCGCCCGAGTACTCGGTCAAATGTGGAGACGGCACGCGATACTTCAGCAGCACGCACGTAATCCCCTTGGCCGTCAGCCAGTCGCAGGCCTCCGTGCCCTCCAGGTCGATGGCCAGCTCCTCATAGCCTCCGCCCGGAAACACCACCACCGCCGCGCCCGTATTCTTTCCCTTCGGCGAATAGACCGTCATCGTAGGCCGCGAGACGTTGTTGATCGCAGTCACAGACCTTCCGCCAATGAACTCCTTGGGGTTCGTGTCCGTCTCCACGCTCTCCGGCTTCACCACCGGCCGCGCATCCGGCGCCGCACCCGGCCATATCTCCACCTGCCTATGTCCTGCTGTCGGCTGCCACACAGCCGTCTGCGCGCTCACCCCACCAACCCCAAACGCAACACAAATCCCCAAAATCAAAGCCTTCATCGCAATCTCCGCAGCCTGCGCATAGCCAATGACAGACAGGCTGAAAGCCGAGTGTAGGTCTGCCTCAAGAGGAATACTTTCTCATGTCGCCGCGGGAATCGACTCGGTTAACAGACATCAACTCATCCAAGGCCAGACGACTTCGCAGCCCGCAGCGCCACCACCCCCAGCGCGCAGATCGCCGCAATCAGCGCAATCCACAGCAGCTCGGGATGCCGCTCGGTGAAGGGACGAAGCGGCGCAGCCGGGGCCCGGTAGTTCGGGTTCAGCCGCTCCGGCCCCAGCTCCGCCGCCAGGACCGCGCGCGACGCCACAAACAGCCTTGCGTAGTCGTACTCCGGCGCATCCAGCCGGGAATCGCCGTAGAACAGAGCCAGCCCCGAATCTTTGCCCTCAGCCCCGCCCGCCGGCGCATCGAAGCAGATCTTCCGCTGGCGCATCTCCAGCCGCACCGCCGCAATCGGCAGCGGCTGGTCGTCGCCATTCTCGATGGCCACCTCGACCTTCGCCGCGCGTTGAAGGTTCGCCCCCAGAATCGCGGGGACGCCGAGCTGCTCCGTGCTAATCTCCCGTCCCGCCTCGCTGGCATGGACGCGCAGAATGCTTCCCGTCACCACCTCCGGCAGCGGCGCGCGCCCATCGTCGTCAGACTTATCCGGCTTCTCCAGCGCGCTCACCCGCACCTCGCGGCTGAAATTCCCGGTAAACCCCGGCGCAAACACAAACGACACCCGCTCCACCGGGATCCGCGCCGGAACCGCAAATGTTGCCACCGATTCGCGTCCCTTCGTCGCAATCGACGCGGTCTCCGCGACCATGGTGTAGAGGCTCTGCGCCTCGCGGCTGGGCGGCACCTGTGCGCCCCGCACCATCGCCGGAACAAACCGTGCAGCCGCAGAACCGGGCGCGGACGAGACGCTCAGCTCCACATGCAGGAACTTGAACGTCGACTCCTGCAGCGGAATCGTAGTATCGCGTGAGAGCCGCTGCGACGCCAGATCGAAGAGCGTGAACGTCCCCAGCGCAGTGGCCCCGCCACGCCCGCCCAGCGCGTCCGAGCCGGAGACCGTCGCCGTGGCAATGAAGTCATGCACCGCCGGGTCAAGATCGAGCGTCACGCCGGTATAGGCCCGCTCAGGCATCTCCAGATCGAAGACGATCTTCGCGCCACTCGCACCCAGATTCAGAACCCGCGCCGTCTCGGTCTCCTCGCTCGCCGCCTCGCTCAGCGTAATCGCGTAGGGGACCTCATGCACCGCCGCACCCGCAGCCGCCTCCTGCGCCGGAAAGATCCGCACATCCGTCAGCGACGGCGCGGCGTGGGGAAAGATCGCCGCGTCCAGCACGGCGCAGGCCTGTCCCGCGCCGCCTTGTCTCTCGCCACCAGCCAAATGAATCGCCCGCTCATACCGCATCGCCCCCGGCTGCGCCACCGGCGGCTCGTTCGCGGCCGCCGCCTGCCACAGCAGAATCGCCAGCAGCGCCGCACCCTTCATCGCTCAACCCCGGATTCCGCATCGGACTTCCCGCCGGCGCCGTTCGGTCCCTCCGCCTCACGCAGGTTGAGCCAGTCCCTCTGATACGCGAAGCTGACCGCCATCAGCAGCACGCCCAGCCCGAGCAGGCTGACCACACGATATCCCTCGCTGAGGTTGCGCATGTCGTAGAGGAAGGTCTTGAAGATGGTGAAGACCAGCAGCAGCAGCGCCTGCCAGCGCAGGAACCCGCTGCGCCTCCAGAATCCCACGGCCAGAAGCCCCGCACCATAGAGCATCAGGTAGCCGGAGACGGCCAGCGCCTGCTGCAAAGCCGCGTCTGGAGTGGTCACAGAGGAGCGCTCCCAGATGGCCTCGATCTCGCGCACCCCGGTCAGCACGGCGATCAGGTTGAACGCAATCGTCGACAGCGCGGCGCAACCCGTCCAGAAAGCCGCCTCCGGCTGCCCGCGCGCAATCCGAATCGAAACTCCAACCACGCCCGCGAAGACCGCCAGCCCAATCAGCGCGGTCACAAAGTCGGCGGTCTGGAACGGAGGATGGAGGTCGCCCCACTCCCAGGAAAGAACCAGTTCGCGCAGCGTAAGCAGGACCGCGCTGAGATCGATCAGGATAAAGCCGACGATTGCGATCCTGCCCCAGTCCAGCGGGTGTCTCTTCGTTTGTCCAACGCGCGCAATGTCGGCAGTGCGCAACGCAAGCCACGCAACCGCCGCGAAGACGGCGATGCCGATGAGCGCAGTCCCTGTCCCCCAATTCAGCAGTGGCAACTCGATCACATCCGCCAAGCCTTCTGTGTGGACGCAGATTCCGCAATATCCAAGAATGAGCGAACCCATCGCCAGCCAGCGCAGCGTGTTCGTTGCATAGCTCTCGTCCGCATCGGCTTGCCCTCCGCGAGGCTCCAGCCGCGCGGCCACCCACAGCAGCGCCAGTCCCTCCACCAGCCAGCTCACCGTGATCCAGTGGCCGCTGGCCTTCAGCGGAACCGCAATCGTCAGCAACACAACCGCCAGCGACAGATGTATCGCGGATGCAGTCCGCGTTTGCGGCGCGCGCATCAGGCCCAGATACGCCGCAGCCAGCGCCACCATCATCCAGGGAAGCAGCGTGTGGTGGCCGGAGTCCTCCAACACGGAGTAGAACGCCAGCGCCACAAACGCCGCGTTGGCCAGCGGCAGCAGGACCTCCTCCAACAGCGCAGCGCGCCGCAGAGATCTCCCCGCGCTCTCGCGCACCGCGACGCTTGCGAACGCACTCCCAAACAGCGCGATGAAGATTGCAGTCGTCGCCAGCTCGCTCGCCGCGTAGAACTCCGCGTACCACGCAATGAAGAACGCGACCGTCAGCGGGAACGCTCCAAACAGCAGGCGCGGCCAACTCTTCAGCCGAACCAGCGCGACAGTCGCGAGATCGATGGCCAGCAGGTAGGTAAACAGAAAGATCTCGTGGTTGCCGCCGGTGGAGACCAGCAGCGGCGTGGCGAACCCTCCGGCCAGAGCGTACGCCGCCAGCAACTCGGCGTCCTGCGCCCACGCCATATACGCATTCCACGCAGTCACCAGGATCATCAGCCCCATCGCCATCGGCGCAGGAATCAGGCCGTAGAGCTGAAACGCCGCCCACAGCGAAAGATAGAGCACGCCGCTGCCCACCGCCTTCAGCGAGTAGGAGAACGCAGCAAAGCCCTTGCGCCGGAAGCGTTCCGACCACAGCACCAGTCCCGCGCCGGCCAGCAACCCCGCAATCACGCGCCCCGCCGGGCTGGGCACGATCCACTGGCGATCGACCGCCAGCTTCAAAAAGCAAGCCGTCCCGATCAGCAGCAGCACGATTGCAATGCGGTTGAAGATATGCGATCCCAGGCGGCTCTCCAACGACTCGCGCGACTGGGGAACGTACGTCGTTGGCGCGTGGGACGAGGCCTCCCCCCACGCCTCGGAGACCAGCCGCTGCGCACCGCTCGCATACTCCGTAACCGGCATAAGCGGCGGAGGCGGAGGAGGCGCACTCCGCTCAGCAGGGGCTGCTCTCCATGCGTCGCTCGTATCAATCGGTCCTGCGGCAATCTTGCGCTGTAGCGCGGCTATCTCAAGCTCCAGCCGTGCAACCCGCTCTTCAAGCGCCGCAAGCTGTGGCCTGCGTTCGTTCCCCTCGTCGCCGCTCCAATGCTCAGGACCGCCCTGCTCTGCCATGGCAACAACTCTAATGCCTCAACCCCCGCAGGGTCACGAAAATCCATTCGCGCCAGTGGCGCTCGGATGCTTTGCCTGATACTCTACTCGCCAGCCATGACATCGCAACCCAGGCCGATGCGCGTGCTGGTCATCGACGACGACCCCATGAGCCGCGACCTGCTCCGCGTGCTGCTCCAGACCGAAGGCTACGAGGTCGAGTGCGCGGACTCCGGCGAGGACGCAATCACCTGGATTCACCACACTGCCACCGCGCCCGGCCTGGTGCTCGCCGACGTGCAGATGCCGGGTCTCGCCGGCTCCCGGCTGGCCGGAGAACTCCGCAGCTTCTGCCCCCCGGAGACCCTCCTGCTGTTGATGAGCGGAAGCCGCCCGCCCGACCAGATTCTCGCGCGCTTCGACGGATTTCTGCTGAAGCCCTTCAGCATGAAGGATGTCGCAGCCATGCTGGCGGAGCACAATCCTCACCCCAGCGCGAAAAAAACTCTGGTCAGACGAGAGCAATGGACCGTCGTCCGCGGCCCCAACAGCCGTTCCCCCTCCAACTCCAGATTGGTCTCGATCGCTGCGTCGGCGCCGGAGCCTGCCGCATCCAGGAGAGACGCGCGCAGCCAACGGCAGGAGGTCCAGTCCGCAGAGACTGTCCCCGGCGGCAAATCCAGCGGCGTGCCGGTGTTGAACGAGACAATCTATCGCCAGCTTGCAGCTTCCATGCCCACGCCGCAGCTCCACCAGATGTACGCGATGTGTGTCAATGATGCACGCGCGCGCATCACATCGATGCGCCAGTTGGCGGCCTCGCGCGATGGAGCAGCCTTCGTGCGCCAGGCCCACGCCATCAAGGGCGGATGCGGAATGCTGGGCGCAACCGAGCTGCACCAGATGGCCGCGGAGCTGGAGGCGCGCGGCCTGGAGGCTGCCGGAGCGGAGGTTAACTCTCTTGATGAGCTGTCCGCCGCGTGCGACCGGCTTGAGCGTATCCTTGGGTCACGCGTCTGAGCAAGCATTCCCCAGTTGAGTTGTGCGAGGTGCCGTCAATGACTGCAAAAGCCGCAAAGACTCGGCAATCCGCAAGAAAAACTTCCCCGGCAGCTCCTGCCCTGCCCACCATCCGCATCGTCGTTGCCGACGATCATCCCGTGGTCCGCTTCGGCGTCCGCAACATGCTGATGAACGAGCCGGGCTTCGAGGTGGTCGGCGAGGCTGGGGACGGCGACGACGCCATCACCCAGACCATCGAGCTGGAGCCTGACATTCTGCTGCTCGACCTGCTGATGCCGCGTCTTCCCGGCCTCGAGGCCATGCGCGCCATCATGACCAAGTCGCCGCGCGTCAAGATCGTGCTTCTCACCAGCACCATCTCGCAGCAGCAGATCATCGAGGCGCTACAGATCGGCGCCCGCGGAATTGTGCTGAAGGACTCGGTCGCGGGCGACCTCACGGAGGCGCTGCGCGCGGTCCTCAGCGGCGACTACTGGATCGGAGGCGAGCGCGTCGCAAACCTCCTCAAAGCATTGCAGGGGCTGCAGGCGCAGGCCGCCGCCGTGCCTGAACGCAAGACCTACGGCCTCACCCCACGCGAGCTCGAGGTCGTCTCCTGCATCGTCGAGGGATGCAGCAACCGCGACATCGCCAAGCAGTTCTCCATCAGCGAGGAGACCGTCAAGCGCCACCTCTCCAACGTCTTCGATAAGACCGGCGTCTCCACCCGCCTGGAGCTGGCCCTCTTCGCCATCGCCCACAAGCTGGTCGAGCTGTAAGCCGAAGCCGGAGGCACAAAGGCCGCGCCGGATGGTCGTTTTGTGTTATATGCACGCGGCTTGCGCTTCTGTAGTATCGATGGATGGCTAACCCTCGGCAGGCTGAACTTCCCCTCTACGACCTTCTCGTCATCGGCTCCGGCCCCACCGGTTTGGCCTGCGCCATCGAGGCGCAGCGCCGGGGCTTTACCGCTCTGCTGGTCGATAAGGGCTGTCTCTGCAACTCGCTCTTCCACTACCCCGCGCACATGACCTTCTTCACCACGCCGGAGCTGCTGGAGATCGGCGACATTCCCTTCTCCACCGCCAACCAGAAGCCCTGCCGCGCCGAGGCGCTGGAATACTACCGCAAGGTCGCCGAGCGACACTCGCTCAATCTGTGCCTCTACGAGTCGGTCCAGAGCATCAGCGGCCACGACGACCAGTTCACCGTCCACACCACCGACCGCTTCGGCCGCCCCATCGCCCACCGCGCTCGCAAGCTCGTCCTCGCCACCGGCTACTACGACCTGCCCAACAAACTCGGCATTCCCGGCGAAGAGCTCCCCAAGGTGAGCCACTACTACGACGATCCCCACCCCTTCTTCGGCCTCGATGTCGCCGTCATCGGCGGCAAGAACTCCGCCGCCACCACCGCGCTCGACCTCTGGCGCCACGGCGCGCGCGTCACCCTGGTCCATCGCGGCCCCCAGATGCACAACCATGTCAAGTACTGGATCCTGCCCGACATCAACAACCGCATCGCCAACGGCGAGATCACCGCCCTCTTCTCCTCCACCGTCGCGCACATCTCCGAGGACGAGGCAATCGTCGCCACCCCCAGGGGCGACGTCACGGTCCCCAACGACTTCGTCTTCGCCCTCACCGGCTACCACCCCGACTTCAGCTTCCTGGAAAAACTCGGCATCCGCTTCGACGAGGCCAACGACCGCTCTCCCGTCTGCAACCCCGCGACGCTGGAGTCCAACGTCCCCGGCATCTACCTCGCCGGTGTCATCCTCGCCGGCCGGCGCACCAACGAGATCTTCATCGAGAACGGCCGCCTCCACGGCAAGCTCATCGCCGAGGACCTGCAACTCAAGCTCCCCCACCCCCGCTGACGCTCTTCACGTCAGCTGTAGAGAAAAGGAAGCACGTCGTCATTCTGGCGAAGCCGCACAGAAGTCGTCATTCTGGCCTGAGCGAAGTCGAAGGCCAGAATCTCCGTAGTTCGTCTTGCTTAAGGGCATGGCTTCAGAGCTTGTCCTGAGCGAAGTCGAATGGATGCCATAACAGCCGCGGAATGAGAGGGGCTTTAGCCCCTGAGGTACGTTTTCGAGCCGCCTCTACTTCTGCACCGAGAACGCGTACACCGTCTCCGAGCGCATCGTCTCGCCCGGCTTTAGCAGTGTGCTGGGGAACGCTGGCTGGTTGGGCGAATCCGGGTAATGCTGCGCCTCCAGGCAGAAGCCCGCGTACTTCCCGTACACCACGCCCGTCTTGCCCTTGTACAGGCCGGGGATGGAGTTGCCGGAGTAGAACTGCACGCCCGGCTCGGTGGTCTCGACCGTCAGCACACGCCCCGTCTTCGGGTCGTAGACCTTCGCCGCCACCTTCATCTCGCCGTTCTTGCCGCGCAGAATCCAGTTGTGGTCGTACCCGCCGCCAAACTTCAACTGCTCATTGGCCTCGTTGATGCGCGCCCCGATCGCCGTCGGCTTACGGAAGTCGAACGGCGTTCCCGTCACCGGCTGCGCCCCGCCCACCGGGATCAGCCCTGCGTCCACCGGCGTGTACTCATCCGCGTTGATCTGCATCACCTCGTCAAGAATCGTGCCCGAGCCGTCGCCCGCCAGGTTGAAGTAGGCGTGGTTGGTCACATTCACCACCGTCGTCTTGTCGGTCGTCGCCGCGTAGCGGATGTGCAGCGCGCTGCCCACCAGCGTGTAGCGCACATGCAGCGTCAGCGTGCCGGGAAAGCCCATGTCGCCGTCCTTCGACACCAGCGTCATCTCCACGCCGTCGGGCAACTCCTTGGCCGTCCACACCTGGTCGTCGAAGCCGTGCGGCCCGCCGTGCAGCGCATTGCCGTTGTTGTTGAGCGGAATCTGGTACTGGTGGCCGTCGATCGAGAACTTGCCGCCTCGGATCCGGTTGCCGTATCGTCCCACGATCGCGCCCACGAAGGTCTTCGACGCCTCCTCGGCCACATACCCCTCCACCGAGTTGTATCCCAACGCAACGTCGCCCAGCTTGCCGTCGCAGTCCTTCGCCGCCAGCGAGACGATGCGCGCGCCGTAGTTCGTAATGCGCACCTCTAGCTCGGCGTTCTTCAGCGTGTAAATGTCGATTGCGGTTCCGTCCGGCAGTTTGCCGAACGCAGCCTTCGTCACCGCAGTGGCCGCCACTGCGCCGTGTGCTCCAAGTGTTGTCATCATAGTTAGTAGAATAACTTGCGCCCATCTCATCGTCATCATTCCCCGAGCATTCTTGTCTGCCCGCGCTTTCTCCGCAGCCCGATTTCTGTTCCCGATTGCCTGTTCCCTGTTCCTTCTTCCGAACGCAACTATACGTGAAAGCCGCCTGCCTTCGCCAAACCCCGCGGAAACCGGCGACCCCTCAACGGCGGCAGGCAACTCGACCGGCGTAAGATGGTTCGGCTGAAAATTTCTTTCGAGGTTGACAACTTCCGTGACCACACACTCGCGCCTCTCCCGCCTGCCCCTGCTGCTCGCCCTCACCGCATTCGCCGCCACCTCCTACGCCACGCCGCCGCCCGACCACTGGGTCGGCACCTGGGCCACCGCGCCCTTCGCCGCCAATAATGGCCGCCCCGCCACTGCAACCCTTGTGCCCGTTGCCTCGCCGCCCTCGCCGCCGGCAACCGCCTCGCCCGCGCAGGCCGCTACTCCCCCGCCCGCGCAGGCCGCCGCGCCCGCAACTCCAACTCCCGCACCTGCTCCTACGCCAACTCCCGCCCGCCCGCCCGCCTTCGTCTACGGCGTGGCCGACACCACCCTGCGCGAGATCGTGCATGTCACCATCGGCGGTCCCGAGCTGCGCGTCATCTTCACCAACGAGTTCGGAACCGAGCCGCTCACCATCGGCGCGGCGCACGTCGCCATCAGCCAGGGTGGAAGCACCATCAATCTCGTCTCCGCCGCCGGCCTCACCTTCGCCGGACACGCCTCGGTCGTCATTCCCCCCGGTGCGCTGGCGGTCAGCGACCCGGCTGAAGTGAAGGTGCCTGCCGCCTCCGACCTCGCTATCAGCCTCTTCCTCCCCGCGCAAACCATCACCCACCTCTCGCAGCACGGCTCGGCCAACCAGACCAGCTACACCGCGCCGGGCAACGTCGTCGGCGCCAAGATACTCGATGGCCCCACCGAGGTCCGCTCCTGGGCCTTCGTCAAGGGCGTCGATGTCAAGGTCTCCGCCGCGAACGGCGCGGTCGTGGCCTTCGGCGACAGCATCACCGACGGGGCCTTCGCCGCGCTCAACCAGAACGCCCGCTGGCCCGACGAGCTGGCCCGCCGCCTGCTGGCCGACCCGCGCACCGCCGGCCTCAGCGTGCTCAACGAGGGCATCGGCGGCAACCGCATCCTGCACGACACCACCGGCCCCAGCGCGCTGGCCCGCTTCGACCGCGACGTCATCGCGCAGGCCGGCGTCAGGTACCTCATCCTCCTGGAGGCCATCAACGACATCGGCCGCGCCTACGACACCCACCGCGTCTACGACGTTGTCTCCGCCGACGACCTCATCGCCGGCTACGTCCAGATGGCCGAGCGCGCCCACACCCACGGCATCAAGGTCTACATCGCCACGCTGACCCCCTACGTTGGCGCCAGCTACGCCTCGCCCGCCGGCGAGCAGGTCCGCCAGGCCCTCAACCAGTGGATCCGCACCACCAGCCAGATCGACGGCTTCATCGACTTCGACAAGGCCATCCAGGACCCCGCCAATCCCGCCATGTTCCTGCCCGCCTACGACCACGGCGACCACCTCCACCCCAGCGATCCCGGATACAAGGCCATGGGCGACGCCATCGACCTCAAGCTCTTCACGTCGAAGTAGAAACCGCACGCACACACCAACAAAAAGGCGCGGCCAGCAATCTGGCCGCGTCCCGTTGTTTTTGCGAACCGGTTAGAAGCTGAAGCTCGCCTGCAGCGTGATCCGCCGCACCGCGTTGCTGCCACCGCCACCGCCAAAGCCGCCGCCACCGCTGATGCTGACCGTCTTCCCGAAATTCGCGTTGTTCAAGCTGCCGATCGGACTTGAGTATGGGACCTCGTTGAACAGATTCTGGGCAAACACCCCGATGGTCAGGTTGTACTTGCGTCCGGTGCTGGTGCCGCGGCCTCCGCCGAAGCCACCGCCTCCGCCAAAGCCACCGCCGCCACCGCCGCCACCTCGGCCGCCGCCGCCGCCGCCGCCGCGTCCGCCGCCGCCTCCAGGCCCGCCCGGCCCGCCCGGCCCGCCCGGCCCGCCGGCTCCGCCGCGTGCAGCCTGTCTCGCCTGCTGCTCGGCAGATAGCTCGGCCGCCGTCTTCGGCCCGAAGCCAAAGGTCCTTCCAATCCTCAGGTTGAGCGACACGGTAGCCGGTCCGGTGCAGAAGTTAAGCGGAATTTCTGTGTTAGTTCCGCTCGTAAGATTCAACCCACTCGTAGTGCTGAAGTTTGCCGCGTTGATGCACTGCGCCCAGCTCCCATAGGCAGGCATGGGTCCGCTGCCCGCCCAGGATGGACGGTCGCTTCCCCCCAGCGTAACGGGGTCCGGAATACCCACAGTGATGTTGTACGGGCTGCCCGACTGCGCAGTGAGCATTGGGCTGGCTGAGATCTGGAACGGCAGCGGAAAGCTTCCGAAGAGCGTCAGCCGGCTGCGTACCCCAAACCGCGCGCGCCCATAATCCACCGATGAGCTGAACGGGTCGCTCATTTGGGCGTCGTTGGAGTTGGCCCAGTTGGCCGAGTAGTACCCGCCGATGTTCATGCCCTTCGGGGTCCGTATGTTGATGCTGGTGTTGATCTGGTTCTGCCGGTAGATGCCCTCCGACTGATTGCAGCTAAGCAGGTTCGCATTGCTCACAGTTGTTGTGCAGCCCACCGTGTAGCCAACCGGAAGGGTGCGCGTCATGAACTGGTGAAAGCCGCGCGCATTCAGGTACGTCACCGTCACGCTGGCATACTTGCCCACCTGCTGCTCCACCGTTGCCGCCGTCTCGGCGGTATAGGGGCTGCGCAGTTTGGGATCGTTCAGTGTGGGCGAAACCTTCTGCGCGGCGCCGGTTCCCGCTTTGCAGCTGGGATCGTAACTGGTGAATTCGCCCGTAGCGGAATTGTAAGTTGGCTGGCAGGTCGTGGCGGGATTGGTGAAGGTATAGTTCTCCGCATTCACGCCGTTGTTCGCAATCTGCCCCTCGATGCTGCCCAGGCCGAACCGGTTGAAAAAGACGCCGAATCCGCCACGGATCACCGTCGTCGTCTTTCCGTTCTTGCGCGGGACGCCGTAGGCGATCGCCAGGCGCGGCGCAAAGTCGTGCGAACTGTTGATCGCGTTCTGCGCCTCCATTCGTATCCCGTAACTGAACGTCAGGTTCGGCTTCACCTTCCAGTCGTCCTCGGCATAGAACCCAACATCGGTCTCGCGCGCGCTGATCGTGTAGTTCGTGATGTTCTTGTACCCGAACGAGTATGGGATCCCGCACTGATACGACGGATAGAGCGGCGACCCGGACGTCATGTTGGCCGTCGAGCAGGCAGGTGCCACGGGGGTGGCCAGGCAGTTGCTCGGCCGGTTGGTCACGCTCGGATCGGTGCATGGGTCCAGCAGGTAGGTATAGCTCAACGAGCCGTACGACCCGCCGTTCGAGTAGTTCGACTCGCCCGCCGAAACCAGACGCCCGCCAAACCGGATAAAGTTGTTCGTCAACTGGATCGAGGTGTAGTTCTGAAACTCTTCGTGGTCGCCGGTGCTGTTGGCCTGGCTGCCGCTGGCGACGCCGAAGCCGCCCGATACGCTGATCCCCGGACTGGTGCCCGGCGTGAGCGAGTTCGATGTGCTCCGCTCATACTCAAAACGCGTCTCGTTGATGATTTTGCTGCTCCACAGTTGCGTGTCGCTGATCTGCACCTCCTGATCGCTGCTGCTGCTGCTGGACGGGGCCAACAGCGCGCTGCTCACCGGGGGATTGGTGCTGTTGCTCCCCGCCTCATACTCGTAGCGCGTCGTCATCGTGTTCTTCGCGCCCAGCATCATGTCTACCCGAGGGCTGACGTCCCACCGCGTCGCCGGACTGGGTATGGCGCGGTCCGCATCGGGGAAGGGATATTCAGTGCAGGAAGCTGAGGCGCCGGTGTTGCCCGGCGCGCACAGCGTCGTCGAAGTCGCCGAATTCGCATAGAATCCCCCCGCAGGGTTGAAGATCGAGATGTTGTCCATCACGCGGCGCGAACCGGACAGCGTGAACGACATCCCGTTCCGGATTGGCCCCGTCACATTGCCCATGAAGAACAGCGTGTGGTAGGGAGGCTGTACGTTCTGCGTGCCCAGAAATGGATTCGATGTATTCAGGAACTTGTCCTGAAACTGCGCCGTGGCGTTGCCGTGAAATGCGCTCGTTCCCGGCTTGGTGATCACCTCGATGCGCCCGTAGCCTAGCTCGGCGTACTGCGCCGAGAACGGGTTCTGGTTGATGCGGATCGCCAGAATCGACGACTTCGGCGGCAACTGCCCGCCGGTAAACCCGTCAATGTAAATCTGCCCGCCGTTCGGCCCGGCCGAAGGGCCCGCCAGCGCCGTCAGCTCGGCCTGCAAATCGTCCGGATCGTCCGACAGCGCGTCCAGGGCCGCTCCCGTGATCACCGTCGAGCTGGCGTTGTTCTCCGGGTCCACGCTCAGCGAGACCGTGTCCGTGGATACGTTCACCTGCTGCATCTGCTCCGCCAGCGCCATGGTGACATCCACGTTCACGTTCGCGCCCGCCGTAACCCGCACCGTCTGCTTGGTAAAGTTGGCAAAGCCAGTCGCAGAGACGGTCACCGAATACGTGCCGGCGGCCAGGCCTCGGACGCTGTACGTCCCGTCGCTCTTCGAGGTGGTGGTCTGCGTCCTGCCCGAGGCCGGAGTCAGAGTCACCGTCGCGCCCGGAATCAATGCATCGTCCGGGTCCACCACCATGCCATGCACCGTGGCGTTGGCGGCCGTAGCACCAGCAGATGGGGCCGGGGCCGGCTGCTGCGCCATCGCCCCAACCGGGGCCAATGCAACCGGGACAACCAGAAAAAGAAGAACAGCCAGCAGACACGATCGTAGAGACATCCTCACTCCTAGGCAATAACTGCGTTTGTATAAGAAATAACTGCGTTTGTACAACCATCGAAGAGCATTATTCACCGCCTTCACCGCCGCCCCCGCCGCCCAGGCTCATCGAAAGGTCCATGCCGCCATTCGGGTTCGCGGTCAGAATCGGTTCCACACCGGTAAGAAGCTTAATCGCGTCCACCGTGCTCGACCCCGGCGATGGCTCGCTCGCCACAATCATCACCGCATCGCCAACCTTCAGGTCGGCCAGAGTGCCCGTGGGCAATCGCTCCGTCATCTGCGAGAGGTCCACTCCCGCGGAGCGCTGCGCTCCGCCAGCCGCATTCCCTTGCCCCGCACCTTGTCCCGCCCCGCTGCCTGCACCATACGCCGCCCCCGCGCCGCCCCCGCGTCCGCCGCGCCCGCCACTCTGCCCGCCGCCGTTGGTCTGCGCCGCTATGCGTGTCGCCATCATCAACGGCACGTTGCGAATGTCGCACTTCTCCGTAACATTCACGGTCATCACCTTCTTGGTCGCCAGGTCCTTGAAGGTAATCTTCCCCGTCGCCATATCGATGCCCGATCCCGGCACAATGCTCGTAATCAATCCCGACAGATTCTTGAACGATCCGCTCACCACCTCTTCGGCCTCGATTGTTGTGCCGTCGGCCGACTTCGCCCCGCGCGCCTGCAACTGGTCCTTCGCCTGGATCTGCGCCAGCGTCCCCGGCTTGGCGTCCTCATACTTCACCGAGTCGCCGCTGAAGCGCTTGAACTCCGTCTTGCCGCCGGTATGGACCACCAGCTTCTTGGCCCCCACCGTCAGCGTGATCGCCCCGCTCGCCGCATCCACAGAGCTCACAATCCCGCCCACTCCGCGCGCCTTCCAGTCGGCTTGCCTCTGCGCAATGTCGGAGGACTTCATCAGGACAACGCGCAGCGCGTTGAAGCTCGCCGCCGCATCGCCCGCCCTGCCGATCGCCAGAACGCGATCGCCCACCGCGACGTCAGAGAACTGGCTCGGCTTCGCCGTCTTCAGGTCCGTGCTGCCCACGGCAAGCTGTAAGACCTTCGCTTCGCTGGGGACCGTGACGGTCACCGTCTGTCCGGCGTCCGTGGCCATCGTAAGTGTGTCGCCGGCAATGGTCTTCACCGTGCCGAGCTCGGATGCGCTTGCCGCCGGAGACGCAGCAACAGGCGCCGCGGGTGCCTGGGCCTGGGCCGCGGATGCAAAGCCTGTCGCTCCCGCCAGGGAAAGAAAAACTCCGAGGCAGAACGCAATCCTGAGTGAAACCGAGTTGTTCCGAGTTGCCATCCGCATCCTTTATTGGATTTGGACCCTGCCTCCGGGGATGCTTTCCCCCCCGGACAAGGCCTTGGAACCACGCACACTGAATCCGCGCTCCATCGGCAAGCAAAGTTGGGCCTACCTAAGGATACGAGCCTGCTACGCAAAAGTTTCGCAGAAGCGCAACATTCCCGCCTTTCCCCAAGCCCCTCTCAAACGATCATAAGGCGAAAATGGAGAACTCTTTGGGTTGATGCAGCTTGCACTTCGGTAAGATGCAACTAGCGGCACAATCGGCGAAAGGACCTCTCTCCAATAGATGAAGATGCAATGCACCCCGGGGAACGGAACAAAATGAAACCTGCCGAAGGCCGTAGACGAGTCGTCATCGAAGAGGTCCAGCCCCAGGTCGACTGCGGCCGCACTCCAGCGCGCCGCTTCCTCGGCGATAGCGTCGCCGTCTCCGCCGCCATCTTCTGCGACGGCCACGACCACGTCGCCGCCCGTCTGCTCTGGAAGCATCAGAGCGACTCCGGCTGGCAGTCCACGCCGATGACCGCACTCGGCAACGACCTCTGGTCCGCCAGTTTTATCGTAGACAAGCTCGGCCCGTGGAGCTTTACCATCCAGGCCTGGGTCGACCACTTCGACACCTGGTGCGCCGACCTCAATAAACGCCTCGCCGCCCAGCCCGACCCCGCCAGTTCCGACCCCGCGAAACGCAATCTGCCGTCTCAGGAGGTCCCCCTCGCGCTCACCATCGGCGCGCTGCTCCTCGACCAGACCGCAGCCCGCGCCAAGGGCGCTGACTCGAAACAGTTGAAGTCCATCGCCGCATCGCTGCGCGCGCAGGCCAGCCTCAACTCAGCCCTCTACCAGTACCCCCTCACGCCACAGGAGGAGGCCCTCGCCGCCCGCTATCCCGACCTCAGCTTCGCCTCCGTCGCCGAAAAAGAACTCCGCCTCTGGGTCGATCGCGAACGCGCCCGCTTCTCCAGTTGGTACGAGCTTTTCCCGCGTTCAACCGCTCCCACTGCAAAAGAAGAACGGCCCGCCCGCCACGGCACCTTCGCCGATGTCGAACTCCTGCTGCCCCAGATCGCCGCCATGGGCTTCGACATTCTCTACCTGCCGCCCATCCACCCCATCGGCCGCGCCTTCCGCAAGGGCCCCAACAACAGCACCACTCCCGGCCCGGACGCCGAGGGCAGCCCCTGGGCAATTGGCGATTCGCACATTGGCTATTCGCTCATCGGCCCCTGCGAAGGCGGCCACAAATCCATCCACCCCAAGCTTGGCACCTTCGCCGACTTCGACCGTCTCGTCGCCGCCACTCGCGCCAACGGCATGGAGCTGGCCCTCGACATCGCCTTCCAGTGCTCGCCGGACCACCCCTGGGTCACAGAGCATCCCGACTGGTTCCTGCACCGCCCCGACGGCACCATCCAGTACGCCGAAAATCCGCCCAAGAAGTATCAGGACATCGTCCCCCTCAACTTCGAGTCCGCCGACTGGCGCGGCCTGTGGGACGAGCTGCGCTCCGTCTTCCGGTTCTGGATCGACCGCGGCGTGCGCGTCTTCCGCGTCGACAACCCGCACACCAAGGCCCTCGACTTCTGGGAGTGGTGCCTCGCCGGCCTGCGCCGCGACGCGCCCGACGCGATCTTTCTCTCCGAGGCCTTCACCCGCCCGCACGTCATGTACGGCCTGGCCAAGCGCGGCTTCACCCAGTCCTACACCTACTTCACCTGGCGCACCGAGAAGTCCGAACTCGAGGCCTACTTCGAAGAGATCACCAAGCCCCCCATCAGCGACTTCTTCACCCCCAACCTCTGGCCCAACACGCCAGACATCCTGCACGCCTCGCTCCAGACCGGAGGCCGCGCCGCCTTCCAGCAGCGCCTCATCCTGGCCACTACGCTGGCCGCCAGCTACGGCATCTACGGCCCCGCCTTCGAGCTATGCGAGAACGTCCCCATCCGTCCCGGCAGCGAGGAGTATCTCCACAGCGAGAAGTACGAGATTCGCCGCTGGGACCGCCGCGGTCCCAACTCGCTCGCCCCGCTCATCACCCTCCTCAACCAGATTCGCCGCACCAACCCCGCGCTGCAGAGCGACCTCTCGCTCCACTTCCATCCGGTCGATAACCCGCACCTCATCGCCTACTCCAAGTCCACGCTGAAGCCGCCGCCCCCGCTCACCCTCGCCGAGACGCTGACTCCTGTCCCGCCACCCGCAGCTTGCCCTGCCGCCGCGTCCGGCACAGAGCCCACCAACACCATCCTGGTCGTCGCCAACCTCGACCCCCACTACGAGCAATCCGGCTGGATCGACCTCGACCTCAAGCAGCTCGGCATCGCTCACGACGAGACCTTCGACGTCGAGGACCTCCTCACCGGCAACCACTACCAGTGGCACGACCGCTCCAACTTCGTCGCCCTCAGCCCCACCACCACCGCCCACATCTTCCGCATCTCCCGCGCAAAGGCTTAACTCGATGCCCATAGTCTTTCGACATCGCGGTTTCAAATTCTTCTTTTACTCGAACGAAGGAATACCGCGCGAGCCGATGCATATTCATGTTGAGAAAGATGAAGTGGAAGCAAAATTCTGGCTGAAACCGGAGGTTCGAGTGGCCTACAATGATGGTTACGACGCACGGACTCTTCGCGAACTGCTGGAGGTCATCGAGGCAAACAAAGACCGCATCGAAAGGGCATGGAATGAATTCTTCGGCTAAAGTAACGCGTGTCCACTTCGACGCCGACAGCCTGTGGGTCGATCTGGCCGACGGACGTATCATCGGAGTCCCGCTGGCCTGGTTCCCCCGCCTGCTGCGCGCCACACCGGCCGAGCGCGAACAAGTCCGCATCAGCAGCCGCGGCCTGCACTGGGACGCGTTGGATGAAGACATCTCCATCGCCGGTCTGCTCGCAGGCCTTGCCGACCAGACCAACCGCGACAAGACCTTCGCCGCCTGAACTCCCAATCGGCACTCTGCCCCTATATCCCGTACCCCCGCTCGGCCGCAATCATCCCAGTTTCCGGGTCGGGTTTGCCCGGCGGTGGCAGGATCAGCGGCGCCACAAACCCGTACAACCCTACGCCTGCAAAGCAGAACAGCGGCACCAGGTAGCCCAGCGCCATGCTCCCCGTGCTGCGCGCAATCCATCCCAGCAGCAGCGGGAAGAATGCTCCGCCCACGATCGCCATCACCAGGAACGACCCCGCCAGCTTGGTGTTCTCGCCCAGCCCCTTCAGCCCCAGCGCAAAGATGGTTGGAAACATGATGGACAGGAAGAAGCTGCCGCCCACAATCGCCCACGCGCCGATCATCCCCGGCCGGACCACAGCAATCGCCATCAGCACCACATTCGCCGTGCCATAGAAGCCCAGCAGCCTGCTGGCCGGGATGTACTTCATCAGCGGCGTGGTCAGGAACCGCCCCACCAGCATCGCCACCAGCGAGTAGATGATGTAGTTGGCCGCCGTCTTCTCGCCCAGCGGCGTGTACTGCTTCAGGTAGAAGATGATGTTGCTCCACATGCAGATCTGTCCGCCCACGTTGCACACATTCGCCGCCACCGCGAACCATAACTGCGGATAGTGCAGCAGCGCGCGGAAGCTGCCGTGCCCGCCGCTCTCGCCCTCGTGCTCGCTCAGGATCGTCGGAAACCGCATCCGCGACAGCAGAAGCGCAAACAGCAGCACCGCCGACCCCAGCGCAATGTACGTCGGCACCACGCGCATGATCTCCGTGTGCAAATACGCCACATAGGTCCCCGCGGCCTTCTTCGCGGCCACCTGGGCCGGTGTCAGCTCCACCCCCGACAGGATGAACTGCCTTCCAATCCACACTCCCAGGATCGTCCCCGGAGGGTTGAACGACTGCGCGAAGTTCAGCCTCCGCTCGCTGGTCGGCGGGGGCCCGAACTGCGCCATGAACGGGTTGGCCGCCGTCTCCAGGATCGACGCGCCGCAGCCCACCGCGAACAGCGCCACCAGAAACGGCGCATACTGCCCGCTTACGGCCGCCGGCCAGAACAGCACCATCCCTGCCCCGAACAGGCACAGCCCCGTCACCATGCCCACTTTGTATCCCCAGCGCCGCATCACCAGCGCGGCCGGGATCGCCATGCAGAAGTACCCGGTAAAGTTCGCCGTCGACACCAGTTGTGCGCTGAACCGCGACAGCTCGAACGACTTCCTGAACTGCTGCACCAGAATGTCCGTCAGGTTGTTCGACATCCCCCACAGAAAGAACAGCACCAACACCATCACGAACAGGGCCATCTGCCCCAATGGAAACACCGCTACGCCCTTGCTGCTCTCCGTTGCACTGCTGCCCGTCGATGTCGAAACCTGCATCCTCGCGCTCCCGCCTGTCCGCTTGATTTGGATCGCACCGATGATACCAGCCGGGCCCTTTCACCCGATAGCATCGCCGCACACCGCTCCAACAACCGTCCCGGCAGAGTAGACTTGCAGCAGCGCATCTTTTCGCCGCAAGGGAGTCCGTTCTTCATGCCGATTTCGTTTCGCCGATCTGTCTTTGCTGGAACCAGCCTGTTCGTCCCAGCCCTTCTGCTCTGCCTCCTCAGCCTCACCGCGGCGCAGGCAATCGGACAGGAAGCCACGCCGCTCACGCCCTTCCAGAAGCAGCTCAACCGCTTCGACCTCGCCGTCAGCGCCGACGGAATTATCAGCTCCGACGTCTCCGGCATCGAGAAGCGCGACGCCGCCAGCACCCGCAACAACCTCCTGATCTCCCCCAGCAGCACGGTCGGCGAACTCATCACCCTGCGCTACGTCGCCAAGCCGCTCGTCGGCTTCGAGTTCAACTTCGGCAACTCCCGCTACACCCAGAACTTCACCTTCACCCCCCCGCTCGTCCCGAACCTGCTGCACAGCGCGCAGACCGGCGTCCGCGAACTCACCTTCGGCTACGTCGCCCACACGCCCAGCTTCCACGGCGTCCAGCCCTACCTCGGCGCCGGCGGCGGCACCATCCGCTTCAAGCCCACGCCCAACGGCGGCGAGGGCCTTCCCTTTCAGTACCGCGCCGCCTACTACTACAACTTCGGCGTCGAGCAGAACTTCACCGGCAGCGCGAACCACTTCGGCGTTCGCGTGGGCTTCCGCCAGCTCATCTATCTCGAGCCCGACTTCCTCACCAACTACCTCACCATCACCCGCCGCACGCGCACCAGCGAGCCCACCTTCGGCTTCTTCCTCCGTTTCTAAAGGAGACCACCCCATGAGCACATTCACCACCCAGGACGGCGCCCAGCTCTACTACAAGGACTGGGGCACGGGCCAACCCGTCGTCTTCAGCCACGGCTGGCCGCTCAGCTCCGACGCCTTCGAGGACCAGATGCTCTTCCTCGCCTCTCACGGCTTCCGATGCATCGCCCACGACCGCCGCGGCCACGGCCGCTCCAGCCAGCCCTGGCAGGGCAACGACATGGACACCTTCGCCGGCGACCTGGCCCAGCTCATCGACCTCCTCGACCTCAAGGACGCCGTCCTCGTCGGCCACTCCATGGGCGGAGGCGAGGTGGCCCGCACCATCGGCCGCCACGGCACCAGCCGCGTCGCCAAGACGGTTCTGATCGGCGCAGTGACGCCGCTAATGCTCAAGACCGAGGCCAACCCCGGCGGCCTGGCCATCGAGGTCTTCGACCAGATCCGCGCCTCCCTCCTCGCCGACCGAGCCCAGTTCTTCAAGGACGTCAGCGCGCCCTTTTACGGTGCCAACCAGCCCGGCAGCAAAGTCTCCCAGGGCCTGCGCGACAGCTTCTGGCGCCAGGGAATGACCGCCAGTCTCAAGGCCGTCTTCGACTGCGTCAAGGCCTTCTCCGAGACCGACTTCACCGAAGACCTCAAAAAGTTCAACGTCCCCACCCTCATCCTGCACGGCGACGCCGACCAGATGGTCCCCATCGCCGCCTCCGCGATCGCCACCGCCAAACTGATCCCCGCCGCCAAGCTCAAGGTCTACCCCGGCGCAGGCCACGGCCTCTGCTCCACCCACAAGGACCAGGTCAACGCTGACCTGCTGGAGTTCATCCAGCAATAGCATCCGCCAATCATGGAGATGAAACCTAGGTAAGATATGGCGGCAAGTTCCCAACGTCAGCGGATAATTAAGAAACAAGAACCGGAATCTTAGTCAGAACTTCTTGGGAACTCTTCAGAAATTCGCTTGCCTTTTCTTCCCATGGATAGATGTGATCGACGCTGGGCCAAAGCATTTGCATCGCGTCGAATTCATCATCGCCGTAAAACCAACGATCCCATCCGAGATGCTTCCGATATTGCCTCTTTGGAAGTTTCTGAAAATAGCAGCGGTATCCGTCAATCACATCGGTACAACTATGACCATCCATGTATTGACGCCCATGTTCAATCTGATAGTTAAGGTTGTTGAGTAATCTATGTCGCAGATCCTCCTTCAACCCTGAAATGAGTACTTCAGGGTGTCCATGCGTATGCCAAAGACCCACTGTATAGCTGAAATCAGGAGACACTCCGTTGTCGTCAAAAACATGAAGAATATGAACACCATGTTGGCGAATGTCCTCGATCGCCTTACATTCATACTTATCCCCGGCTCGACCAAGGCTCATGCGCTCCTCGGACAGCATCACTTCACCGCCGCCCGATACACAACCCGCGCCTCGCAGATCGTCGCCCGCACGCGCCCCAGCATCGCCGCACCGTCGAACGGCGTGTTCCGCGACTTCGACCGCGACTCGCTCACCGCAAAGCTCCACTCCGCCGCCGGATCGAATACCACCACATCCGCGTGGCTTCCCACCCGCAACGTGCCTCGCTCCTTCAACCGGATCACCTCCGCCGGTCGCGCGCTCATCAGCCCAATCACTCGCGCCAGCGGCATCCCATGCTCGCGATGCAGCACACGCAACGCCAGCCCTAGCGCGGTCTCCAGGCCGGTAATCCCATTCGCCGCGCGCTCGAACTCCACCTCCTTCTCCCACGAGGCGTGGGGCGCGTGGTCGGTGGCAATGCAATCCACCGTGCCATCCAGCAGCGCCTCCACCACGGCCCTCCGGTCCGTCTCCGCCCTCAGCGGCGGATTCATCTTGGCGTTCGTGTCGTAGTCGCCGATCGCCTCGTCGGTCAGCGTGAAGTGGTGCGGCGTGGCCTCGCAGGTCACATGCAGCCCCTCCGCCTTGGCGCGGCGAATCTCATGCAGCGCGCGCGCCGTCGACACATGCTGCACATGCAGATGCGGCCTCGCCCGCTCCACCCGCTCGATCTCGCGCAGAAGCCGCAGGTCGCGCTCCACAATGCGCGCCTCCGCCTCCACCGGCATCCCGCGCAGCCCCAAACGGAACGCAACCCGCCCCGCATTCGCGCTGCACCCGGCGGTCAGGCGCGTGTCCTCCGCGTGTTGCGACACCGGCACGCCAAGCCCCGCCGCCGCCACCAGCGCCGCCCGCATCACCTCGTCCTCCAGCACTGGCCTGCCGTCGTCGGTGAACCCTACGGCCCCCGCCTTCACCAGCTCGTGGAAGTCCGTAATCTCGCAGCCCAGGCTGCCAAAGGTAGCCGCCGGCATCGCCAAGGCCCTTCACCGAATCGTTCACCGGCGTCGTATTCGGCATCGCCACCACGGTGGTGAACCCGCCCGCCGCCGCAGCTGCCGTCCCGGTGCGAATCGTCTCCTTGTGCGTCTGCCCCGGCTCGCGCAGATGCACATGGATGTCGATCAGCCCCGGCGCAACCACGCATCCCGCCGCATCCATCCGCTCCGCAACCGCAACGCCCGCCAGCGCGCCCGGCAGCTCCACCGCCGCAACCCGCCCATCGCGCAGCAGCACGTCGCGGGGCCCATCGGTCCCGCTCGCAGGATCGACCACGCGCCCATTCTTTATCAGCAAGTCGCTCATACCCACATCCACAAGAAATATCGGTGGTCGCCACATGAATTCCGTGCCGACCATCGGGAGGAGCAACACGAAGTCCAAAACCGCACGAAGTGCCTCATGCCTTCCCTCCGAGCGCCCGCACCAGAAGCGCGCGCCGTATCGCGAGGCCCTGGCTCACCTGCTCCTCGATCGCCGACTGCGGCCCATCCGCCACCTCGCCGGCAATCTCCAACCCGCGAATGATCGGCCCAGGATGCATCACCACCGTCTTTGCGGCCACTGTCTTCAGCCGCTCCTGGCTCAACTGATACCGCGCGATAAACTCCGCCAGGTCCAGGTCGAAGCCCGCCAGCCGCTCCTTTTGGATGCGCAGCATCATCACCACGTCCGCCCGCGCCAGCGCGCGATCGAAGTCCCGCTCAATCTTGATCCCCTCGCCCAGCCCCAGCGCACTCTCCGGCAGCAGCTCCGGCGGCCCGCACAGCACCACGCGCGCGCCCAGCCGCGGCAGCAGCATGGCGTTCGACCGCGCCACGCGGCTATGCAGAATGTCTCCCACAATCGCCACCGTAACGCCGTCCAGCGTCTTCGCATCCACCGTACTCGCGTCCTTCCCCAGCCGCAGCAGGATCGTCCGCAGGTCCAGCAGCGCCTGCGAAGGATGCTGATGCATCCCATCGCCCGCATTCAGCACCGGAAGCCCAGTCACCCGCGCCAGCAGCGACGCCGCGCCCGACGACGGATGGCGCAGAATGATGCACTCCGCGCCCAGAGCGCGCAGCGTCAGCCCGGTGTCCTTCAGGCTCTCGCCCTTCTCGATCGACGAAGACTTGTCGCTGACCAGCGTGGTGGTCGCGCCCAGCGACTTGGCCGCCAGCTCAAACGAGGTCCGCGTCCGCGTGCTCGACTCGTAGAACAGCAGCGCAATCGTCCGCCCCAGCAGCACGAGCGCCCGCTCTGCCGCATCCATCCGCTCCAACCGCGCAGTGCTCGCCAGAATCCCGGCCACATCCGCAACCGATAGATGCTCCACCGAAATCAGCGATCCCGCAGCAATCCCCGAACTTGTCGCTGTTGACTCTGAGTCTGCTGCTCTTGTCTCTGAGATTGCTGCTGTTGTCTCTGAGATAGGTCCGGACTTTAGTCCGGACACTCCGGCCCCGCGCTGATTACGGGCTTTAGCCCCTGGGATATGGGTTTCTTCGCGCGGCACTCTTCGCCTCAGTCCGCCAGCTCGACCAGCAGCACCTGCTCCTGCCCGTCAATCTCGTTCAGCTTCACTTCGATGATCTCGCGCCGCGAGGTCGGAACCGTGCGCCCGGTAAAGGTCGCCTGGATCGGCAGCTCGCGGTGTCCGCGGTCGATCAGAACCAGCAGTTGCACGCTCTTCGGCCGCCCGTGGTCGAACAGCGCATCCATCGCCGCCCGCACCGTGCGCCCGGTGTACAGCACATCGTCCAGCAGGACGATGTCGCGCCCATTCACGTCGAAGCCGATCTCGCCCGGCACCACCGTCGGCCGCGGCCCGGTCGTCGTCAGGTCGTCGCGGTACAGGTTGATGTCCAGCACGCCCGTATCCACCGGCCGCTTCTCGATGCCGGCGATCAGCTTGCCCAGCCGCTCGGCCAGCGGCACGCCGCGCCGCTTGATCCCGATCAGCCCCAGGTTCGCGCTCCCGTCGTTCTTCTCGACGATCTCGTGCGCCAGCCGGACCAGCGTCCGCTCAATCTCCGACGCCGACATCAGCCGGCCCTTCTCGCGCAGCCTCGACTTCTCTGGCGCGGTCCCTGTAGTCGCTTCCGTAGATTCGCTCATAGTCTGTTTGCGGCGTTCGCTCCGCCGAAAATGATGATAGCAGCCCCCTGCCCCGTTTGCGCCTCAAACCGCCGCATTGCTGGGAATCCTTCCCAGACACCGTGGAAATCCCGCAACTCGCCGCATTGCCGGCGTGTGCGACCGCCGGATCGGAGGACCAAACACCGGACGGGAGGACTGGACCCGGGCGATTCGAGAGAATCGCGCTCAGGCAGCGGTCTGTTTCTGCGACTTGCCCGGACTGAGGCAACCCCGCTCCGCAAGAAAGGCGGAGCAGAGATGAGATACGTCCTGCTCGACGGACCGCGTCGCCTTCTTCAGGTGGGTGGCATACGAGAGACAGGCCATGGGCGCCGGATCGCTGTTCGCGCCATTGCTTCGCATCTTCGGTTCGAAAACTGACTGGTCTTCCATATTGCCTCCCCTCGTTGGTTTCAGCGCCAGGGGACCCGTCCAGGAAAGAATAGGCCCCCCCCTCGCGCAATTCAGCTTGCCAGGCCGCCCCGCATGCGGAATGCCACGGAAAACGGCTCGTCGATCGACACAAAGTTAGATGCTCGTTCGCCGGAGGGCATCGTGTCTGGCCGCGGCCTCATCATGCGGGAGATGAGCCGCAGATTGGCGTCGGGATGCGGCGGTGGCACTCGATGGATGACACTCCCGCCTCGCACCGAAACGGTGCCCGTCGGGTCGAGATACAACTCGTACGCGCGGGCGCAAACGGGACAGAGCCAGAAGAACTCGGTGTTGGCGGACCGCCGCTCCAGCGCATACAGATCGCCCCCATTGAGCAGCTTGAACTCTTCGCGGCAGCTTGAGTTGACACACTGTTTAACCATAATGGGCCATCCAAAAGTTGGATTTAGAGGAGCAACATCATTCGATCTGCGGCAAATTCCGCATCCCGTTGGGGGATCTTTGGACTGGTTTCTTTCCACAATGTCTGCCGAAAACGCAAGGAGACACAGTCTGGGATTCCAGAATAGATCGCTCAGGTTGCCTGGGGTTGCCTGGCCCACGCAAATTATTTTTCAATTAACGGGACCGCCCTCAAACCGCCGGCCCGCGCCGCATCCGCAGTTGCCCCAGCAGCCCGCCAAACGCCCCGCCCAGCGTGGACACCACCACCAGCCCCGCCGAAAGGAACGCGAAGCCCGCCAGAATCATCCCGCCGCGAAACTCCGGCGACCCCAGAAACCCCACCATCTCCGCCGGCACCGGCGTCGAGGACTGCTGGACCGCCTTCTGCACCTGCGACGCCATCTGGGCGTCGAAGCCGCCCATCGCGTGCAGCCCGAAGCGCGCCACCAGTCCCGCCCCGGCCATCGCGACCCCCATCTCCAGCGCCAGGCACACGCCCACTACCACGCCGATGCGCGCCCCCACCCGCACATCCATCCACGCCGCCGGCCTCCGCCTCTGGTAGAACCCCAGCGTTATCAACGACGCGCTCATAATCCACAGAAAGCTCACCGGCGACAGCAGATCCACCCGGATCGCCCCCACGCTCAGCACCGCGCCCACCCCGGAGACCGCCGCCGCGCACCGGATCGCCGTCTTCCACTCCACCTTCCGCGCACCCGCGGCAGGCAGCGCGCCGGTTGTGCTTACCGCCGCGCCCTCCGCGCCTTCCACCGGTTCCCCGCCCGTCTCCACCGACTGGTTCTCCAGCGAAAGGCTCAGTTGCGGCGCACCGCACTGCGGGCAGAACGGCGACTCCCCGCTCCCCGCCGGCAACTCCCCCCCGCAGCGATGGCAGAACTCTGGCATATCTACGAAGCTACCCCACCCCACCCCATGCGGCAAGCTGGCGAGGCCGAGTGCAAGCTCGACCCCTACTGCCGACCCTGGTTGTCCCCATCGTCCGAAGACGCATCGCCCGGCAGGTCCAGCGCCACCAGCCCAATCTTCGTCCCGCCGCCCTGGGCTTCGATCTCCACAATGTGCTGGTGCTGGTTCGACCCCGCCTTCAGCTCCAACCCGCCCTTGATGAGCTGGTCGTCCACCGTGTAGTTGTTCTGCTTGTTGTTGTCGCAGGTCAGCCCCTCCTGCGTATGGGCCGGCGTGCCCACGGCGCGATTGTCGCGGCACGCGATCACGTCGCCAAACCGCTTCAGCCCCGCGCGATAGAACGCCTCCACCTTCTCCGGCGAGTCGCCCGTCCGGTAGCTCACCGCCTTCACCCGCAGCTGGAAGCCGCCGAAGCTCATATTCACGTCCGCCGCGCCGTCTTCCTTGTCCTTATTCACCAACTGCGCCCCGGGATACGTCGGCAGTCCGATCCCCTCCGCCACCACTGCGTCGTTAGTCTTCACCTGCATCCCGCCGAACGGAGTGGAGATCTTCACATTGTCGCTGTCTCCATGCTTGTCCGACTCCACGCGGCATCCCGCCAGCAGCGCCGCCGCCAGTCCTGCCGCCGCCACTCCCGCAACCCTCAGTCCCTGCTTCATCCGCATCTCCTTGCCTCCGCCTGGTCCCATTCCGCGTGCAAAGTCTTCCACGCAACATGATACGCAACCGCCCTGCCGCAGGTTCCCCGCAGCATTGCCTCTTGCCCCAATGCGAAACGGCCACGCGATTGTGCGCGTGGCCGTGTGCGAAGGAAAGCAAGCCGACCGAAGTGTTTACGCCAGTATGCGTTGCCCCAGAGCCAGCGATTCGGGCTTTGCGGCCAGGTAGCGGTCGATCGCCGCGGCGGCCTTGCGCCCCTCTGTGATCGCCCACACCACCAGCGACTGGCCGCGCCGCATGTCGCCCGCGGCAAAGACGCCCTCCACCGAGGTCGCGTAGTTCTCGTCCGTGGCCACGTTGCCGCGCTGGTCCAGCTTCAACCCAAGCTGCTCGATCATGCCAGAGCGCACCGGCCCCAGGAAGCCCAGGGCCAGCAGCACCAGGTCCGTCTCAATCGTGAACTCCGAGCCTTCAACCGGCGCAAAGGCCGGTGGAGGCCCCACGCGCACCGCGTGCAACTTATTGACGCGCCCGTGCTTGTCGCCGCTAAAGCTCACGCTGTTGATGCCCCAGTCGCGGATCCCGCCCTCTTCGTGGCTGCTCTCGGTGCGCAACTGCAGCGGCCACATCGGCCACGGAGTCGATGCCGCGCGCTGCTCCGGCGGCTTGGGCATGATCTCGAACTGGTGAACGCTCTTGGCGCGCTGGCGCAGGCTGGTGCCCAGGCAGTCCGCTCCCGTATCGCCGCCGCCCAGAATCACCACCCGCTTGCCCTTCGCGTGGATCTCCTGCGCGGCATCCAGCAGATCGCCCTCGCAGCGCCGGTTCTGCTGCGGCAGAAACTCCATGGCAAAGTGGACGCCCTTCAGCTCGCGGCCCGGAATCGGCAGGTCGCGCGGCCGCTCGCTTCCGCCCGCCAGCAGCACCGCATCGAAGTCGTCCACCAGCGACTCCACGGGAAGGTTCACGCCCACATGCGCGTTGGGCACAAACGTCACGCCCTCCTCGCGCATCTGCTCGATGCGGCGGTCGAGCAAGTGTTTTTCCAGCTTGAAGTTGGGAATCCCATAGCGCATCAGCCCGCCGATGCGGTCGTTCTTCTCATACACCGTCACCGCGTGGCCGGCGCGGCGCAACTGTTGTGCCGCGGCCAATCCCGACGGCCCGCTTCCCACCACCGCAACGCGGCGGCCGGTGTTGTGTTCGGGCGGCTCGGGCAGGATCCATCCCTCGTCCCACGCGCGGTCCACAATGCTGCGCTCGATCAGCTTGATGGAGACGGCCGGCTCGGTGATCGCCAGCACGCACGCCGCCTCGCATGGAGCCGGACAGATGCGCCCGGTGAACTCCGGGAAGTTGTTGGTCGCGTGCAGCCGCCGGATCGCGCTCGCCCAGCGTCCGTTGTACACCAGGTCGTTCCAGTCCGGGATCAGGTTGTTCAGCGGACAGCCGGTGTGGCAGAAGGGGACGCCGCAGTCCATGCAGCGCGCTCCCTGCTCGCGCTGCTTCGCCTCGCCGAAGGGCTCGTAGATCTCCAGCCAGTCCTTCAGCCGGTTCTCCACCTTGCGCCGCGGCCGTTCTTCGCGCTTAATCTCAAGAAAACCCGTCACCTTACCCATGCTGCACCTGCCCAGTCGCCACCAGGGGCGGCATTGTTGCGGGGGAGATGCGGGCTGCCGGCGAGACGTATACCGTCTCCGCGCGCGGCACCCCGAGCACCCGCTTATATTCGTGCGGGAAGACCTTGATGAACTGTGCCTGCGTCGTCTCCCAGTGCTCCAGGATCCACGCCGCCCGCGGGCTGCCCGTCAGGTCGATGTGGCGTCGTATCAGGCCGCGCACCAGCTCCACGTCCTCGCTCAGCGCCAGCGGTTCCAGGTCCACGCCGGCCCGGTTGCAGCGGCGCGTGGAGAAGTCGCCCACGTCGTCGTACACAAACGCCCGTCCGCCGTTCATGCCGGCGGCGAAGTTGCGCCCGGCCGCGCCCAGCACCACCACTGCGCCGTTGGTCATGTACTCGCATCCGTGGTCGCCCACGCCCTCCACCACCGCCGTTGCGCCGGAGTTGCGCACCGCGAACCGCTCGCCCGCGATGCCGCTGAAGAACGCCTCGCCGCCCGTCGCGCCGTACAGCACCACGTTGCCCACCAGAATGCTCTCCTCCGGCAGGAAGCTCGAGGTCTTCGGCGGATAGACGATAATGCGCCCGCCGGAGAGTCCTTTGCCCACGTAGTCGTTGGAATCGCCCTCCAGCTCCAGCGTTACGCCCGCCGGGACAAACGCCCCGAAGCTCTGTCCGGCCGAACCCGTGAAGCGGAAGTGGATGGTCTCGTCCGGCAGTCCCTCCGCGCCGTAGCGGCGCGCGATCTCGCCGCCCAGCATCGCGCCCACGGTGCGATGCACATTGCGAATGGCAAAACTTCCCGTCACCCGTTTCTTCGCCTCCAGCGCAGGCTTGGCCTGCGCGATCAGCGCATGGTCCAGCGCATAAGCCAGCCCGTGGTCCTGTGCCTGCGTCTTCCGCCGTCCCACATGCGAGGGCAGCTCAGGCGAGAAGAGAATCGACGCGAGATCGATCCCCTTGGCCTTCCAGTGCGCGTCCACCGTCGCGGTCTCGATCCGATCAACCCGGCCCACCATCTCATCGAAGGTCCGGAAGCCCAGCTTCGCCATCTGCTGGCGCACCTGCTCGGCCAGGAAGAAAAAGAAGTGGATGACGTGCTCCGGCTGCCCCTGGAACTTCGCGCGCAACACCGGGTCCTGCGTCGCGATTCCCACCGAACAGGTGTTCAGATGGCACTTGCGCATCATGATGCAACCCATCGCGATCAGCGGCATGGTGGAGAAGCCGAACTCTTCGGCGCCCAGCAGCGCCGCGACAACCACGTCGCGCCCGGTCTGCAGCTTGCCATCGGTCTGCACCCGGATGCGGCTGCGCAGATCGTTCAGCAGCAACACCTGCTGCGTCTCCGCCAGGCCCAGCTCCCACGGCAGCCCCGCGTGCTTGATCGAGCTCTGCGGCGATGCGCCCGTGCCGCCATTGTCGCCCGAGATTAGCACCACGTCGGCGTGCGCCTTGGAGACGCCCGCCGCCACCGTGCCCACCCCCGCCTCTGCCACCAGCTTCACCGCAATGCGCGCCCTCGGGTTCACGTTCTTCAGGTCGTGGATCAACTGCGCCAGGTCTTCGATCGAGTAGATGTCGTGGTGCGGCGGCGGAGAGACCAGACCCACGCCGGCCACCGAACAGCGCAGCCGCGCGATAATCTCATCCACCTTGTGGCCGGGCAACTGTCCGCCCTCGCCGGGTTTTGCGCCCTGCGCCATCTTGATCTGGATCTCGTCCGCGTTCACCAGGTAGTTCGCCGTCACGCCGAAGCGCCCGCTGGCCACCTGCTTCACCGCGCTGCGCCGCAGATCGCCGTTGGCGTCGCGCTGGAACCGCTCCGGGTCCTCGCCGCCCTCGCCGGTGTTGGACATTCCGCCAATGCGGTTCATCGCAATGGCCATCGTCTCGTGCGCTTCCTTGCTGATGGAGCCATAGCTCATCGCGCCGGTGGTGAAGCGCTTGACGATTTCTTTCGCCGGCTCCACTTCCTCGATTGGCAGAGCCTTGTCCGCATACTTGAACTGCATCAGCCCGCGCAGCGTGCACAGGTGCTTGCTCTGCTCGTCGATCAGGTCGGTGTACTCCTGGAACGTTGCCGGGTTGTTCTGCCGCACCGCCTGCTGCAGCTTGCTGATGGTCGCCGGATTCACCAGGTGGTACTCGCCGCCCTCGCGGTACTGGTACTGCCCGCCCACCACCAGGTCCGTCTCCGACTCGGTCAGTGGCTGGAAGGCGTACTCATGCTTCATCTGCGCCTCGCGCGCCAGCACGTCCAGCCCCACGCCCTCCACCCGCGAGGCCGTACCGGAGAAGTACGCGTCCACCAGCTCCTGGTTCAGCCCCACTGCCTCGAAGACCTGCGCCCCGCGATAGCTCTGCAGCGTGCTGATGCCCATCTTGGAGAAGGTCTTCAGCAGTCCCTTGTTGATCGCCTTGATGAAGTTCTTCTCCGCGTACTCGGCCGTCACGTCGTCCGCCAGCAGGCCGCGCAGCTTCATGTCGTGCAGCGTCTCGAACGCCAGGTACGGGTTGATCGCGCTCGCCCCATAGCCGATCAACAGCGCGAAGTGCATCACCTCGCGCGGCTCTCCGCTCTCGATAATCAGCGCCACCTGCGTGCGCGTCTTGTCGCGCACCAGTTGGTTGTGCACCGCGGCCATCGCCAGCAGGCTGGGGATCGGCGCCATCGTCTCGTTCACGCCGCGGTCCGACAGGATCAGCAGCGTGTAGCCTGAGTTCACCGCATGGGCGGCGCGCGCGCTCAGGTCGTCCAGCGCGTGCTTTAGCCCGGCCTCGCCATCCGCCGCACGGAAGAGCGTCTGCAGCGTGGTCGCCAGCAGATCGCCCGATGAGATCCGCCGCAGCTTCTCCAGATCGCGATTGGTCAGGATCGGATGCGGCAGCTTCAGCGTGTGGCAGTTCTCCGGCGCCTCGTTCAGGATGTTGCGCTCCGTCCCGATGTAGCTGATCAACGACATCACCAGCTCTTCGCGGATCGGGTCGATCGGTGGATTGGTCACCTGCGCGAAGAGCTGTTTGAAGTAGCTGAACAGTTGCTGCGGCCGGTCGGAGAGACAGGCTAGCGGAACGTCCGAGCCCATGGACCCGATCGGTTCCTCGCCCCTCGATCCCATCGGCCCCAGCAGTATCTTCAGGTCCTCCTCGCTGTACCCGTAGGCGCGCTGGCGGCGCAGCAGGGTCTCCGGGTCCGACTCGATCACCCGCCACGGCTCCGGCAGATCGTCCAGCAGCACCTGCTGCTCTTTCAGCCACTCGCCGTAGGGCTGGCGGCCGGCCAGCGACTTTTTGATCTCCTCGTCCGAAATAATGCGGTGCTCCACCGTGTCCACCAGGAACATCCGCCCCGGCTGCAACCGGCCCTTCTTGCGCACGTCCTTGGCGGGAACTTCGATCACGCCCACCTCCGACGCCAGCACCACCAGATCGTCCTTGGTCACGATGTACCGCCCAGGCCGCAACCCGTTGCGGTCCAGCGTCGCGCCCACCACGCGGCCATCGGTGAAACACACCGACGCCGGCCCGTCCCACGGCTCCATCAACGACGCGTGGTACTCGTAGAACGCGCGCTTCTCCGGGTCCATCTCCGGATTGCCCACCCACGCCTCGGGAATCAGCATGGCCATCACATGGGGCAGCGACCGGCCCGACTGGAAGAGGAACTCCACCGCATTGTCGATCGACGCCGAGTCGCTTCCGCCCGGCACAATCACGGGATACAGCTTGTCGATCTTGCCGTTGTACAGCGGGCTGTCCATGATCGACTGGCGCGCGTTCATCCAGCTGACGTTGCCGCGAATGGTGTTGATCTCCCCGTTGTGCGCCATGTAGCGGTACGGGTGCGCCAGCTTCCAACTGGGAAATGTGTTGGTCGAAAACCTCTGATGCACCAGGCAGAGCGCGCTCGCCACCAGCGGGTTGGCCAGCTCGTAGTAGAACTTCTCAATCTGCGGAGCCAGCATCAGGCCCTTGTAGACGATCGTGCGGCAGGAGAGCGACGGAATGTAGAAGTCCTCCTTGTGCTCAATCTCCGACTGCGCAATCTCGTTCTCCGTGCGGCGGCGCACGATGTACAGCAGCCGCTCGAAGGCGTCCTCGCTCATCCCCTCCGGCCGGCCCACGAACATCTGCTCGATGTAGGGTTGCGACGCGCGTGCCTGGCGCCCGATCAGGTCGCCATTCACCGGCGTATCGCGCCAGCCCAGCAGCTTCAGGCCCTCGGCCTGGCTGATCCGCTCCAGCACCCCTTCGCACTGCAGCCGGCTGTGCTTGTCCACCGGCAGAAACACCATGGCCACGCCATAGCTTCCGCGCTCGCCCAACTGCATCCCCAGCTTGCCGCACTCCTGCTTGAAAAACGCGTGCGGAATCTGGATCAGAATCCCCGCGCCGTCGCCGGTCTCCGGATCGCATCCCGCCGCGCCGCGGTGGGTCAGGTTGATTAAAACCTCCAGCCCCTTGCGAATGATCTCGTGGCTCTGCTCGCCGCGAATGCTCGCGACCAGCCCCATGCCGCAGGCATCGTGCTCATTCCGCGGATGATACAGCCCTTGCGGGCCGGGGTTGCGTCGACAGCGATCGCTTTGTTTCATGGCATCCTTCCGGGTGCTGGAATTCGTTCCCCAACAAAGAAGACACTGCTACCCCGCGATCTCTACGCCGGAAAAACAATTTGGGTTTCAATCGACACGTCCGCCGAAGCAGACCACACAGAGTCAGGAACAGGGATGAACACGCTAGGTCTATTAATATACAGCGAAACCGCGCCCACTTCCATCTTTTGCAGACGGTCTGCGGCAACAAACCTCTGCAAAACTCTCACCATCACTCTATTAGACGAAGTAAAAACCTCCGCGGTCGCAGTCGTTCTACTCCGTCTCCTGCAAATAAATCGCAACGTAATCCAGGTAGTCCTGCGCGTACTTCAGAATCAGCTTCCGGTCCTCGTCGCCCAGCGTCCGCCGCACCTTGCCGGGAACTCCCGCCACCAGCGAGTTGGGCGGAATCACCGTGTGCTCCGCAATCACCGCGCCCGCCGCAACGATCGACCCCTCCCCGATCCGCACGTCGTTTAGGACCGTCGCCCCCATGCTGATCAGCACCGCGTCCTCCACCACGCATCCATGCACCGTCGCGTTGTGCCCGATCGTCACCCACTCCCCCACCATCACCGGGTACTCATCGCGCATCCCGTGCAGCACGGCGCAGTCCTGCACATTGCTGTTGGCGCCCACGCGGATCGCGTTCACGTCCCCGCGCAGCACGGCATTCATCCACACGCTGGCGTTTTCGCCCAGCTCCACGTCGCCAATCACCTGCGCCGACAGGTCCACGTAACACGTCGCGGGCACCACCGGCAGCCTTCCCTGATACGCACGAATCATTGCAGAATTATTTCACGCGCCCGCAGCTTTTTTCACCCGCCCGCGCCAAACTTCTTTCCCCCGGCAGAAATCCGCCGCTGCCACGCGTTATGCGGTATTCTGGACTCTGCCCACCTGGGACGATTTGGAGGTGTTTTTCCCTTGGCAGAGATTCGTGTGCAGGAAGGCGAGCCGCTGGAAAACGCGCTGCGCCGCTTCAAACGCAAGGTCCAGACCGAAGACATCATCAAGGAAGTGAAGCGTCACTCCTTCTATCTGAAGCCCGGCGAGAAGAAGCGCGTCAAAGAAGCGCTTGCCCGCAAGCGCAACCGCAAGAAGATCCGCAAGGAACAGGACTAGCCTGCTCCTCTCAACCCCGGTTCCTCTGGACCCCGGTTCTCGAAACCAGTCTGGCCGCCTCCTCCCGCCCGGAGCAGGCGGCCTTCGTCCTTAATCCCCCCCGCGACGCCCCCTGAATCGCAGAATAATGCCTTCCCCATCGCCCAATCCGCGAATCTCAGGGCCGCGCAAGATCATCTCTATCTCTACGGGTTTGCTACGACCCGTACCAAATCAGTACGACGGGAGTCACGGTATGGACTTTGTAGACCGAATCCTAACCTGCACCGATTGCGGCGGGCAGTTCGTCTTCACCGCCGGCGAACAACTCTTCTTCCTGGACAAGCAGTTCAAGAACGACCCCAAGCGCTGCAAGCCATGCAAGTCCAGGCGTGGCGCACTGGGCGCCAACGCGGCCACGGGGAGTGGCCTGGCAGCGGCCGGCATCTCGCGCACCGAGACGCGCACCGTCTGCTCGGAGTGCGGCATCGAGACCACCGTCCCCTTCAAGCCGACGCAGGGCCGCCCCGTCCTCTGCCGCCAGTGCTACAAGAACAAGATGACCGCCTCAGCCCCCGCAGCGCAACCCGTAGCCGCCAGCGCACCGGCGACCATCGCCGCCACCGCCGAATTTGCGTCGCCCGCATCCAGCGCGCCCCACGCAGCTCACCGCCAGCCGCCGCAGCCGGAGTTCGCGGCCTCGGATGTCTCCATGGCCGTCTGATTCCCGCACCGCAAGCCCTGGAACCGAACTGGGGGGATGGAATACGACCTCGTCCCACTGCGCTGCATCGTAAATCGCAAGCTGCTGGCCGCGGGTTCAGGGTCCTGGTCCCTGGATTCCTTTGAATCTGGCGCAATTGACTATGAATTGTCGATCCAATTCTGGATTTCGATCTTGAGCTTGGGCAAGGAATCAATCACGATGCTCCACAGAATCGCTTCGTCCACTTCTCCGTATTCGTGGATCAGCAGATTTCGGAAGTCGACGATTCTTCTCGCCCGTCCCACTCGTTCGCCGGTCTCGGGAAAATGATGCAGCATCTGGCTCATCGCCTCCCCGATCACCACAAGCTCGCCGCGGACCGCCGATCGCAACATCTTCTCTCGCTCGAAGTCCTCCTGGCTCTTCCCCTGGGTGAACTCCTCAATCGCTTCGATCGACAGTTGCAGATCGGCAAGATACATTTGCAAGCTACGCGGCATAGAGCGCCACCTGAGTCGATTCCAGTTCACGGCGAAAGATCGGGTTGCGGATCTTCTTTGCACTGATCAGGTCTACCTTGCGACCGAACAAGTCTGCAAAAGCCTCGCGCAGGGCAAAGTAATTCTCCGCATAGCCTGCAACAGGAATTTCGTCGAATTCAACCCGAAGATCGACGTCGCTCCGGCTTGGGTCGAAGTCGGCCCGCAATGCCGACCCGAAGATGGAGAGACGCTTCACATGGTGAAGACGGCAAAGCGCCGCAATCTCATCGTGCTTCGACTGGATCAACTTGAGCATTGTCTCTCCCTCTCGCCCGTAGTCTACCGCACTCCGCTCCGCCAGACGCAGAAGGGCCCCGACTCATCGGGGCCTTCGCTCACTTCATGCCTGCGCAAATTCCTACGCCGGGACCGTGCTGACCTCCGCCGGATCGACGGCTACAAATCGCCCGTGCTGCCCGCGGTCCTGGTAGCGCACCACGCCGGAGACCTTGGCGAACAGCGTGTCGTCCTTCCCGCGCCCCACGTTCGCGCCCGCCTTCAGCGGCGTCCCCCGCTGGCGCACGATGATTCCCCCGCCCAGGATCGCCTGCCCGCCGAAGACCTTCACGCCCAGCCGTTGCGCATTGGAGTCGCGCCCGTTTTTGGATGAACCTAATCCTTTTTTATGTGCCATTCCGTCGCCTCTTTCGCGCAGCCCTCGGGCCGCAGCGCATTGAAATTACTTCGCGGCCGCCTCGGCCTTGTAGCTCTTCCCGTTCACCACAATCTCGTTGATCGCAACCTCGACGAAGCCCTGCCGGTGTCCCTGCATCTTCTTGTACTGCTTCTTGCGCTTCATCTTGAACACCAGGATCTTGTCGAAGCGGCCCTCGTCCAGCACCGTTCCGGTCACCTTCGCGCCCTTCAGGTCCGCCTCGAACTTGCCCTCTTCGCTGCTCACCGCCAGCACGTCGGCAAACTCGATCGCGCCCTTCTTGTGCTCCGTGCGCTCGATCTTGAACTTCTCACCCGGAGAGACCTTGTACTGCTTGCCGCCGGTACGAATCACTGCATACATAACGAAACCCTTGTGCGCGCAGCATTCCGTCGCCCGCACCCTTCATGGATTTATTGCCTGTGGATTCAACCAGAGGAGCTTGTCCGTCCGACTGTCCCAAAAACCGTGTCCAGCCAGTCCCGAAATCGCCGCGGTTCTTGAGAGATGCGAAACCTCCGCAATTCCCGAAGCAACCGTCCGCGCGTCCGGAACCTACCGGCCCTGCACCCGGAGCACCGGATGCATTCGCCAAACCTGCCAAACTTAACAAGTGTATCCCGCTCCGCCACATGGGTCAATCTCATCAGCCTACAGTCTGTGTCTCAGTTTGAAATCTAGTGTGCTTCAGGTGGCTGCGTTGGTCGCAGAACAAGAAAAATAATTATCGCTTCTATGACAAATCCAACGAACCAATAGACCCAATGGTGAGGTTTCCCCAACGCAGGAATGCCCATAAAGAAAAGCGCGCTGGACAGCGCGATCACCGACACTTGCCAGCCACGTACCCTTTGATTCCCGCTCGCCATGATGGGGTTATGCTCTCAGGCTCCCTGATTATGTGCAAGCATTTAATTCGCCAGAGCCGCGATTTCCTCATAGCTCCAAATGTGGTCGGACAGGCCAGCAGCCATCGCTGGCGTGATTCGCGGCTCCTTGTGAATCCGGAGCGAAGTCGAAGGCAGAATCTCCGCATTTGCCTTGCTTCGCTTAAGAACACGACTTCACCAATTTCCACCTGCACCCCACCCCCGCCATTCGCTACACTGGAAGTCCATGCCCACTCCGTCCAATCCCCTGAAGGCTGTCCGCGGAACGCGCGACCTCCTCCCACCCGACACCGCCCTCTGGAACCGCGTCGAATCCATCGCCCGCTCGGTCTTCTCCCGCTACGGCTTCGGCGAGATCCGCACCCCCATCTTCGAGGACACCTCCCTCTTCGCCCGTGGCGTCGGCGAGGAGACCGACATCGTCTCCAAGGAGATGTACACCTGGGAAGACCGTGAGAGATTTAACGAAAAGTCTCTTATCGATGCTTGGCTCGAAGGAGTGGGCAACACCGTCATTCAGATTGATCGTGAAGTATCAATCGCAGATAAGCGATTCGATCTGCTTGTGAAATACACCTCGGGTGTGATTGAGATAGTTGAATTCAAGCATAAAAAAGATGTTTCGTTATCTGCCGCTGTCAATCAGTTGAAACGATTTATCACCGACTATGCAATTGCATCAGGAACGATGGCTGAAATTGCGGGCAGGCTTGTTTTTCCGAGCCGGAAGGCAACGTCACACAAAGAGCTAATCTCTTTGAGCCCTCGAATCGAGATAGAGGAAATTCCTGGCGACTTCTTCTATTCATCTCAGTCGCTAACGCTACGGCCGGAGAATACGGCCGGGGTGGTGCGGGCGTACATCGAGCACAAGCTGGGCGAGCGCGGCGATCTACAGAAGCTGTTTTATATTGGGCCGCAGTTTCGGCGCGAGCGGCCAATGCGCGGACGCTACCGCCAGTTCTGGCAGATCGGAGCCGAGGTCCTCGGCCCCGTCACCTCCGGCTCCGAATCCCCTCTGCGCGACGCCGAAGTCCTCGAGATGCTCGCCACCCTCCTCGACGAACTTGGCGTAAAGAATTGGCAGTTAGCCCTCAACTCCGTCGGCTCCGCCGAGGACCGCAAGCGCTACCTCACGATCCTGCGCGATGCCCTCGCCCCCATCCAGCACCAGCTCTGCCCGGACAACCAGCGCCGCGCCGAGACCAATCCCCTGCGCGTCCTCGACTCCAAGGACCCCAACGACCAGGCCCTCATCGACACCCTCCCACGCATCGCCGACTTCCTCGACGACTCTTCGCGCGCACACTTCGACGCGGTACTCTCTGCATTAGCCGCCTGCTCCGTCCCCTACGTCATCAACCCCCGCCTCGTCCGCGGCCTCGACTACTACACCCGCACCACCTTCGAGTTCACCGTCCCCTCGTCCGGCGATCCAGCCAGCGGCCTGGGCACGCAGAACGCCCTGCTCGGCGGCGGCCGCTACGACGGCCTCTCCGAGATGCTCGGCGGCCCGCGCGCCCCCGGCATCGGCTTCGCCATCGGCGAAGACCGCCTCATCCTCACCCTCCAGGCCCAGGCGGGTGCCCCAGGCGGGGTCCCCGGCGAGCGGTCTTTGCTCGCTGGGGTGGCACGTCTCGATTCTGAGACCTGGGAAACCAAGCTGGACGCCTACATCGCCCCCCTCGGCCCCGAGCGCAACGCCGCCGCCCTCGCCCTGGCCCGCGAACTCCGCCGCGTCGGCCTCTCCGTCGAAGTCGGCGACGGCAGCTTCCGCCTCAAGAAATCCTTCGAGGCCGCCGACCGCGTCGCCCGCTACATCGTCATCCTCGGCGAAGACGAGGCCCGCTCCGGTATCCTTACTGTCAAGACATTCGCATCCGGCGAGCAGACCAAGATCGCTCAAGCCGATCTCGCGCAAGCGCTGCGCACATAAGAGCACGCGGGCCAGGATGTCGTTCTCATGGGATGGGTCAACCGCCGCCGCGACCACGGCGGCCTCATCTTCCTTGACCTGCGCGACCGCTCCGGCATCGCGCAGGCAGCGAACCAAGCCTGATCTTGCTCAATCCGCCCGTTCGCCCTACTATCGCTTCAGCGTGGAACTTCCCCGGAAGCCGCATCCCAAACCCGCCGTCCCCGTCCGCAGCCCCGAAGCCGACCGCCTCGTCGCCGCCACCCGCGTCGACGACGACAGCGCCTTCGAGCTGAAGCTCCGCCCCACCCGCCTCGCCGAGTTCATCGGACAAGAAAAAGCAAAAGAGCAGCTAGCCATCGCCCTTGAAGCCGCGCGCACCCGTGGCGAAGCCCTCGACCACGTCCTCCTCTTCGGCCCGCCCGGCCTGGGCAAAACCACTCTCGCCACCATCATCGCCAACGAGCTCGACGTCGGCTTCCAGCAGACCTCCGGCCCCGCCCTGCAGATCCAGGGCGACCTCACCGCCATCCTCACCAACCTGCGCGAGCGCCAGGTCCTCTTCCTCGACGAAGTCCACCGCCTCCAGCCCGTCCTCGAAGAAAAGCTCTACACCGCGCTCGAGGACTACAAGCTGGACATCATCATCGGCCAGGGCCCCGCCGCGCGCACCCATGTGATGGAGATTCGCCCCTTCACCTTCGTCGCCGCCACCACGCGCCCCGGCCTGCTGTCGTCTCCGCTCCGCTCGCGCTTCGGAATCCTCCTCCGCCTGGAGTTCTACACCGACGACGAGCTGCGCATCATCGTCACCCGCTCCGCCGAGGTCATCGGCGTCCCCATCGACCAGGACGGCGCCGCTGAAATTGCCATGCGCTCGCGCGGCACTCCGCGCATCGCCAACCGCCTGCTGCGCCGCGTCCGCGACTACGCGGAAGTTCGTGCCTCAGGCCGCATCGACCGCCCCACCGCCCAGGCCGCCCTCTCGCTGCTGGAGGTCGACGCCCACGGCTTCGACGGGCTCGACCGCCGTCTGCTGCGCACCATCATCGAGAAGTACGACGGCGGCCCGGTCGGCCTCAACACCCTCGCCGCCGCCCTCGCCGAGGAGCAGGACGCCCTCGAAGAGGTCTACGAACCCTTCCTCATCCAGATCGGCTTCCTCGACCGCACCCCCCGCGGCCGCGTCGCCACACGCCTGGCCTACGAGCACCTCGGCATCGAACTCCCCCGCAAGCACAGCCTCTTCTAGACCGTCTCACATAAAACAGAGCAGTCATGTCGTCGTTTCAGGATGGCAACGAAGTGGTGACGTTGTCCGCCGCGTTCCGGCGAATTCGCATAGCCAGTACCAGTGTGACCACCAGACCTAGCACCGGATATCCCGTCACAATCTGTGGACCTAAAAGGTCCGTGCATGTGTCGAAGACCGGAACATACTTCGGAAAGTGATACCAAAACACAAATGTGCTCAAAAAGAAGGAAACAATCTCCGCAAACAACACTGCGCTGGTGTGGAGAATGGCTGCCTCGTCGCCCTTCAGCAGCCGTACTCCCAAGTACGCCAATAGAGAGATGAGTGCCAGATTTACAACAAGAAACAGGACGAAGATAAACCAATAGATATTCGAGGGAGGCTTGACCCAATGGACCCAGGGCCGTGTCGTTGCCAGTGCGATGTAGCAGATGCCTGTCAGGAAGCTCAGAATATTCAATCCTCCAAGAATCCGCATCGTCCACTTCTTCATGTCACCCGCCTTATCCGCATTCATCCGTGAAAATCCGTGGCAGATCTGCGCGCTATCCGACCAGCGCACCCGCCGGCAGGATATCCTCCACGTCCACCCACTGCGTCGGATACACCCCCGTGTAGCATGCCGTGCAGAAGCTCGCCGGCGACAGCCCATTCGCCGGCTCGTTCGTGGTGCACGAGTAGGTCAGCCCCACCAGCGACAGGTACGCCAGCGAGTCCGCCTCCACAAACCGGCAGATCTCCTCAACCGACTTGTTGGCCGCAATCAGCTCCCGCTTGCTCGGCGTGTCCACCCCATAGAAACAAGGGCTGATCGTCGGCGGGCACGAGATGCGCATATGCACCTCCGTCGCCCCCGCCGCCCGGCACATGCGCACAATCTTGCGGCTCGTCGTCCCGCGGATGATCGAGTCGTCGATCAAAATAATCCGCTTGCCCTCCAGCAGGCTGCGCATCGGGTTCAGCTTCATGCGCACGCCGAAGTCGCGCGTCCGCTGCTCCGGCTGGATAAACGTCCGCCCCACATAGTGGTTTCGGATCAGCCCGAAGTTGAACGGAATCCCACTCTCCGCCGCATACCCCAGCGCCGCCGTCACGCCCGAGTCCGGCACCGGGACCACCAGGTCCGCATCCACCGCGCTCTCCCGCGCCAGTTGCCGCCCCATCGCCTCCCGCGACTGCTGCACCCACCGCCCGAAGATGCGCGAGTCCGGCCGCGCAAAGTACACGTGTTCAAAGATGCAGCTCGCATGAGGCACCGTCTCCGGCGCAAACCTCCGGCTGGTTACGCCATCCTCACTCACCATCACCAACTCGCCCGGCCGTACGTCGCGCTCATACTTCGCGTGCAGCAGGTCGAACGCGCACGTCTCCGACGCAAACACAAACGTGTCCGGCGCGCCATCCGCCCCCGCAATCCGCCCAATCGACAGCGGCCTGAACCCATGCGGGTCCCTCGCCGCAAAGATGCGGTTGCGCGTCATCATCACAATCGAGAACGCCCCGTCCACCTGCGCTAGCGACTCCGCAATGCAGTCCACCAGCGTGTTGCACCGCGAGTGCGCAATCAACTGAATAATGATCTCCGAGTCCGATGTCGTCTGAAAGACCGCGCCATCCCTCTCCAGCCGCGCCTTCGAGTTCCCCAGGTTCACCAGGTTCCCGTTGTGCGCAATCGCAATCAGCCCCATCGTCGACTCCACCGAGATCGGCTGCGCATTCAGCAGCGCCGAGTCCCCGGTCGTCGAGTAGCGCGTGTGCCCGATCGCAATGTGTCCCGGCAGCCGCGCCAGCACCTCGTCGGTGAAGACCTCGCTCACCAGCCCCATGCCCTTGATGTCGTTCAGCTCCTGCCCATCGGACGACGCAATCCCCGCCGACTCCTGCCCGCGATGCTGCAGCGCATACAGCCCCCAGAACGTCATCCGCGCGGCATCCGGATGCCCATACACCGCCATAATCCCGCACTCCTCGCGCAGCTTATCGAACGGCGTCCCGTCCTCCGCATCATTCACATCGCACGCATCAACCGCCGTCATCCCGAGCGGAGCGCGCAGCGCGCAGTCGAGGGACCCCCGCATTTGTCTTTCGATCGCACCCACCCTGGCTGTCTTGCTTAAGGGCACGGCTTCAGCCGTGCCGTATAAGCCGCCCGAGGAAGAGGGCTTTAGCCCCTGAGGTACGCACTCCGTTGTCTCTCGGAGGGAGCGTGGGGCTTCAGCCCCACGAAGTGCACCGATGGATTCAGTGGGCTTTAGCCCCGGGCCTTCCATCGTCGCTCCCATCCACTCGCTCATGCGGTCACCACCTCCGCCGCAAGCTGCAATTCCAGCGTGGAGGAGTACGCGGATCTGAGATCGTCGACTGTAGTCGAGATCAGTGTTTCACCCGCAGCGCGCACAAGAAATTCACCGCCAGCAGTAACGCCCCAATTAAACGCATCAACCGAGTATTTCTCGTCTACCAGCCGCGTCACCGCTTCAGGCGCGGAAGTAGTGATGATCACGGCGACGGACTCACTGTACAGCAGGTTTGGAGGCCAGAAGGACTCGAACTCCCCAAGATCGATAGCGGCACCCACGCCGTTTGCGATACTCGCCTTCGCTAATGCCACAAGAAAACCACCATCCGATGTATCACACGCTGAATGAATCAAGCCTCTCTCTGAAAGTTCCACCAGACTACGGTACAGTAGCGCCTGATCCTGCAAATTCAGCGACGGAGGAACGCCCCACACTTCACCGAACACACTTCTCGCGTACTCAGAGGAACCGAATTCTCGGACCTGCTCTTCAGGCGCGTATGGCCTATGGCGATTAATGTCGCAAGTGAGAACGATGATTGTGTCGCCTTCGCGTTGGAATCCGCTCGGCACCGCCTTATTCACATCGTCCAGAATCCCCACCACCCCCACCACCGGAGTCGGATAGATCCCCTCGCCCTTCGTTTCGTTGTAGAACGAGACATTGCCGCCCGTAATCGGCGTCCCCAGCGCCGTGCACGCCTCCGCTATCCCATCCACCGTCGCCGAAAACTGCGCCATGATCTCCGGCTTCTCCGGGTTGCCGAAGTTCAGGCAGTTGGTCGCCGCCACCGGGGTCGCCCCCGTGCAAGCCACCTTGCGCGCCGCCTCCGCCACCGCATGCATCGCGCCCAGCTTCGGGTCCAGATAGCACCACCGCCCATTGCCCGCCAGCGCCAGCGCCAAGCCTCGTTGCGGCTTGGTTGTACGTTCTTCGTTCTCCGTTGTCCGTAACGAAGAACGGTCAACGGTCAACGGACAACTGTCCTTGATCCGCATCACCCCGGCCTCGCCGCCCGGCCCCTGCACCGTATTGCTCTGCACCATCGAGTCGTACTGCTCAAACACCCAGCGCTTGTCGCAGATATTCGCGCTCGCCAGCAATTTCTTCAGGTCCGCCGTGTAGTCCCGCGGCTTTTTTAACTCATCAATAACCCATGCTGGAGGGTCCATCGCCACCGGCGACTTCCACACGCCCACGGGCCGATGGTAGACCGGGGCCTCATCCGTCAGCGCCTTATTGGGAATCTCCGCGACTAACTCCCCGTGATGCGTCACGCGCATTGTATCGTCCGCCATCACCACCCCCACAATCGAAGCGTCCAGCCCCCACTTCGCGAAGACCGCCAGCACCTCGCCCTCGCGCCCTTTGTCCGCCACCAGCAGCATCCGCTCCTGGCTCTCGCTCAGCATGATCTCGTACGCAGTCATGCCCGTCGCCCGCTGCGGCACCCGATCTAGCTCAATCGTCAATCCCAGCTCGCCGCGCGCGCCCATCTCGCAGGTCGAGCAGGTCAATCCCGCCGCGCCCATGTCCTGGATCCCCACCACCGCCCCGGTCGCCATCGCCTCCAGGCACGCCTCCAGCAGCAGCTTCTCCATGAACGGGTCGCCCATCTGCACGTTGGGCCGCTTCGCCTCCGAGCCCTCCGTGAACTCCTCGCTCGCCATCGTCGCGCCGTGGATTCCGTCCCGCCCCGTCTTCGCCCCCACGTAGATCACCGGGTTGCCCACGCCGGTCGCCTTGGCGTAAAAAATCTCGTCCTTCCGCACCATCCCCAGCGCAAACGCATTCACCAGTGGGTTGCCGCTATAGCACGCCTCGAACTTCGTCTCGCCCGCCAGGTTCGGCACGCCAAAGCAGTTCCCATAGCTCGCAATCCCCGCCACCACGCCATTCACCACCGCATGGTTGCGCCGCCGCAGCGCCGAGTCCTTCTCTTCCTCGTCCAGCGGCCCGAAGCGCAGCGAGTCCATCACCGCCAGCGGCCGCGCATTCATCGTAAAGATGTCGCGCAGAATCCCGCCCACGCCCGTCGCCGCGCCCTGGAACGGCTCAACGTAGCTGGGATGGTTGTGGCTCTCGATCTTGAACGCGCAGGCCCACCCGTCGCCCACGTCGATGATCCCGGCGTTCTCGCCCGGCCCCTGCACCACGCTCCCCGGCCCGGTCGTCCGCGTCCCCTTGGTCGGCAGCCGCTTCAGATGGACGCGGCTGCTCTTGTACGAACAATGCTCGCTCCACATCACGCTGAAGATTCCCAACTCGGTCAGGCTCGGCACGCGCCCCATCTTCTTCTTGATGCTCGCGTACTCCTCCGCCGTAATGCTGTGCGTCTTCAGCAGCTCGGGCGTGATCCCGGCTGGCGTGGGAACGGCTGGAACAACAACTTCTAGGGCTGATTCGGTTGGCTGATTTGGCATGGCTCGTTAACACGATTGTCGCATGTTCTGAGCCGACTGGCCGAGCCTCTTCAACAGGAGTAGCATTTGTGACAGAGAATGAAAGAGATGCTCAAGCCGCAGGTGGCCAGTGCTGTTCTCGTCGTGATCTCGACACCTGTATTTAGCGGATCTGCGCATCCCTGACCCTGCCGGATGCCCCAGAATGTGAGCCGTTTCCACGGCGGAAAGTGCAGATGATTATCATCCTGAGAATACTGAGGGGAATTTTTATTGTTTTCGGCGTTCTTCTTTTTATAGCTGGCGGACTATGCTCGTTAGGACTACTCTTTGCATGTTTCGATACAGTTCATGATTACCTCGGCATTATTGGTGTTATCGCTTGCGTCTTGACTGGTATTGTTACTGCCATTCCTGTTGCATTGATTGCTTTGCTCTTTCATGCTCAGTGGTCATTGTTGGGAAGATTAATCGGTGCAATGGCGTTGAGCTACATACTGCTGCTCTTAGCATCAGGAGTATATGAATGGAAAGGCCCCAAACAAAAATCATAGGCGGGTGGCCCACGCTAAGTTTTTAGAACCGACGGTCGAGGTTCGCGGCAACCCACCCTTCGCTAAAAAAAAGCGAAGGATGGGGCACCTGGCATCGCTAAAGACAAGAAATGCTTGGCTGATTGGCTAAGATTGCAAGGTCAGGATGACGGTTTCATGAGTTCTTGGGAAAAGAGCGCATTTGAATCAGCATCTGCGCAAATCGACAGTCCTGACGGGAGTTACTGATTTCGATGGCGGATATTTTCATCAGCTACTGGAGCGGCGAGTACAGCGTGGCAAGCGCTGTCCAAAATTTCATACGGGCACATCTTGATTCGGTCAGCATTTTTATGGCAGATAGTAGGACTCTCCGCGCTGGGGACGACTGGCTGACCACAATCAAAACCGAACTGAAAGAGGCCCGAGTTGTTCTGTCGATCCTTAGCGACGAATCAATCAAGCGACCGTGGGTGCATTTTGAGGCTGGCGCAGCCTGGATGGACAAGGTGCTAATCCCACTTTGTTTCGGACGGATGGAGAAGGAAAACATGCCCGCGCCTTACAATCGGCTTCAGGCACTTCAACTCAGACTGCCAGCGGATCAATACCAGCTCATTCGAGATCTGGACTACCATTTGAAACTGAACTCAATGCCTGAACGACATGATTTTGTGTTGTCCATGGTTGGTACGGACGAGCATCGATTGCGAAAGCTTCACAGAGATTTCACTGAATCAATTGAGTCATGGGAGCGGGAATGAGATGTCCTTCTTTGTATCTGCGCGGCGAATAGGCGGGTGGCCCACCCTAGTTTTTTGAATTTTTGCTTCCCTCACAAACAGTGGGTGCCCCATCCTTCGCTTTTTTCTAGCGAAGGGTGGGTTGTCGCATAGTTCCTCACTAGGCACAGCGTTTCTGCGTTTCTACATACGCTCGGAGAACCGAGTTCATCCGGGTCAGGTGGCCTTTCCCATTCGCCTTGAACCATTCGACAATATCGCTATCGAGGCGAAAACGGAAGTCTTGCCGCTAGGCATGACGACGCGGGCGCTCTTCCAGAACTCCGCGCCGAGAGATTCAGCTTCGGGGGCATCTGGGCTGGTCTTGTCCTCGCCGCGTTCCCGCATGGTTCTGACCTGGCTAAGGGAGTGTCGCACTATAGTAGATTTCTCGTTCATCTCTGCTCGCTTTCTGGGCGCTTATGATGCGGATGAGGCTTTCGCTGCGCCAAGTGAACACAACCCGAAACACGTCTGCATCAACCCGGCCGAGAGCAATGAAGCGGATTTCCCCATACTCTTCCCGGTCGTCGATCCGCTCCATGATCTCGTTCCCGAAGATTTCCGCGGCGGTCAGGAACGAGACGGCATGCTTATCAAGGTTGGCGCTGGCTTTCTTTTCGTCCCACTCAAATTCCAGTTCCACGAGTCGTACCGCCCTGTATATATAATACACATTTGTGTACACGTAACAAGTTGTTTTTCTCGCCGGGTGGCCTTCACTTCCCCGTGCTTCCAAATCCCCCCGCGCCTCTTGCCGCCTCGCCCAGTTCCGCAACCTCCTCGAAGCTCGCCTCGATCCGCTCGACAATCCGCAACTGCGCAATCCGCTCGCCCGCCTTGATCTCCACCGGCGCGGCGTTCAGGTTCGTCATCACCACCCGGATCTCCCCTCTGTATCCCGGATCGATCACTCCCGCCAGCGTCGTCACGCCCCGCATGGCCAGCCCCGACCTATCCTCCACCAGCGCCCCGTGCGTCGGCGGAAACTCCATCGCAATCCCTGTCGGCACCGCCGTAGTCGAACCGGCCTCACCCGCCGCCTCCAACCGCGCGTCCGCCGACGCATACAGATCCGCCGCCAGATCACCGTACTCACCCACATGGGCATAGCGCGGCATCTGCGCCGCCTCCACCAGCCTCTTCACTTTGATCTGCACCATCCCACAATTCTAGGCGAACCCAGCCCCACCGGCAGACTAGAATCGAACTCGATGCTCGCCCGCCTCCGCGCCTTCTTCAACCCGCCCACGCCCAATCCCCTCCGAGCCCCCGCCCGCATCTTCTGGGTCGCCTTCGCCGTCCGCGTTCTCTACATGACGCTGGCCCACACCTATCGCATCCGCGTCTCCGAGGACCACTTCCAGTTCGGCTGGGAGGCGGGCCGCATCGCCCGCGCGCTGGTCACCGGCTATGGTTACGCAGACCCCTTCGCCAACGCATTCCTCGCCCACACCGGCCCCACCGCATGGCTTCCGCCGCTCTATCCCCTGCTGATGGCCGCCATCTTCCGCGTCTTCGGCGTCTACACCCACGCTTCCGCCTGGGTGCTGCTCGCCATCCAGTCGGCCTTCTCCGCCGCCACCGCGCTGGCGACCTGGGAGATCGCCGCCCGCTGCTTCAGCCGCCGCGTCGCCCTCTGGTCCGCGTGGATCTGGGCGCTCTATCCCGCCGCCATGCAGTACGCCGTCCGCTGGCCCTGGGAGATGACCATCACCACCGCCCTCTTCTCCTTCACCCTCGTCCTCGCCCTCCGCATGAGAGACGTTGACCGTTCTACGTTCTACGTTGACCGTTCGCAACGAACAACGGACAACGAACAACCAACAACCTCCTGGCTCCTCTTCGGCCTGCTCTGGGCCCTCATCGCGCTCTCCAACTCCACCCTGCTCATCTTCCTTCCCATCTGCGCCCTCTGGATTCTCCTCCCAAATATCAATAATCCCCGCGCCTACCTCGGCCCACTTCTCGCCGCCCTCCTCTTCCTCGCCTGCATCGCTCCCTGGACCCTCCGCAACTGGCAGGCCTTCCACGCCTTCATCCCCTTGCGCGGCAACCTCGGCGCGGAACTCTACATGGGCAACGGCCCCGGCTCCAACGGCCTGCTAATGGAGTACTACCACCCCTTTCAGGCCCCCGAGCAGCTTCGCCTCTACGCCTCCCTCGGCGAGGTCCGCTACGTCGCCATGCGCGGGGCCGCCGCCCGTGCCTTCATCGCCGCCCACCCCGCGCACTTCTACGCCGACACCGCCCGCCGCATCGTCTTCTTCTGGGCCGGCGTCCCCCATCCCTCCGACGAGGCCTGGTACAACGAAGCCGGCCGCACCCTCAACTTCGCCTTCCTCTCCGTCGCCGGACTCTTCGGCCTCGGCCTCGCGCTCGCGCGCCGCATCCCCGCCGCAGGCCTCTTCGCCTGGGCCTTCCTGCTGCTGCCCATCCCCTACTACCTCATCACCGTCCACGCCCGCTTCCGCCACCCGCTCGAACCCCTCATCTGCATCCTCGCCGTCTATCTCTTCCAGTCCGCCGAGCGTCCCGGGCGCCAGTCCGGAAGCGCCGGATGAGAATCGGAAGGGGCGCAGGCGCCTCCCATTCGGCTGCCCTCAGACTCAGGATGAAGAGCTGAAAGCAGGATGCGTCGGGATACGGTGCGCGAGGTTCTATACTGTGAGAGCTATGGTGCGTGATGGCTACTTCTATGCGTTGGGGATGGGTGTGGTCGCCACGCTTCTGTGGCTGCTGACTCAGTCCGTGCCGCAGACCTCGCTGCCTGTGCTGCTGGCGCTGTTCTTTCTCTGGTTCTTCCGCGATCCCGATCGCAAGGTCCCCACCGGCCCGGGAGAGATCGTCTCGCCGGGCGACGGCGTGGTCACCCAGGCCGAGTGGATCGAGACCTCCGCCGGAAGCCGCCTGCGCTTCAGCATCTTTCTCAGCGTCTTCGATGTGCATGTCAACCGCGCGCCGGTCGCCGGAACGGTGCGGACGGTGGAGTACCGCGAGGGCCTCTTCCTGAACGCAATGAAGCAGGAGTCGGCCGTGGCCAACGAGCAGACTCTGGTGGTGCTCGACGCGGGTGGCTACGAGGTCAGCTACAAACAGATCGCGGGCCTGCTTGCCCGGCGCATCGTCTGCACGGTGAAGGTTGGCGACCGCGTCGAGCGCGGCCAGCGCGTGGGCATGATCAAATTCGGCTCGCGCGTCGATGTTCTGCTGCCCGCCGACGCCCTGCCCAGGGTGGACAGGGGATCGCGCGTGCGCGGCGGGTCCACCATCCTGGCGGTGATGCCCCGGCCCGCCGGCGATGCCGCAAACGCCACAGCGCAGGTGGCCTCCTGATGGCCGCCGAGCAGTTGGGCCTGCGCGATCACAACGGCGAGGAGATCAGGCCGCTGCGCCATCCCAGCCGAGGCATGTTCATCCTGCCATCGCTCTTCACCGCGGGCAACATTGCCCTCGGCTACTACGCCATGACGCAGAGCGTGCAGGGTTCGGTGGCCGAGTCGGCTTACTTCGACCGCGCTGCGCTGGCCATCGGGGCCGCGGCCCTTCTGGACGGCGTGGACGGTTACATCGCGCGCCTGACGCACACCACCAGCGACTTTGGCAAGGAACTGGACTCGCTTGCGGACGTGATCACCTTTGGCGTCGCCCCCAGTCTGCTGGCCTACATCTGGGGCTTCCGCATGTTGCCCCTCACCGTCCATCCCGACCTGCGCGCCAACGTGCTGCACGCCGGCGTCTTCGTCTGTTTTCTCTTCCTCATCTGCGGTGCCAGCCGTCTGGCGCGCTTCAATATCGGCGCCAATCCGCAGCCGCGCAACCCCGGTAAGCCGGGACACAAGTTCTTCGTCGGCATGCCCATCCCGGCCGGCGCGGGTATCGTTGCCGCCACCGTCCACTGCTTCCGCGGCTCGCCAATCTACAATCCCTGGACAGCCCTGGTTTGGCTCGTGCTCCTGCTCTTCACCGGTTATCTGATGGTCAGCAGTTGGCGCTTCTGGAGCGCCAAGGAGGTCACCTCAGGCGATCGCCATCCCGCCCGCTTTTTCATTCTGATTGTGGTGATCTTCACCCTGATCGCCTGGAACTCCGAGTGGACGTTGATGATCCTTGCCTTCGGCTACCTGATCTCCGGGGTGCTCGCCCGGCTGGCATACTCCTGGGGCCGCTCGCGCCGTCACCCCCACGGGCCGGAACCTGCTGGGTCGTAACTCTGCGCAGGCCCCATCATCTGCACAGGCCCCATCAGAACAGCAAAATTACTATCTCGGTTCCCTCCAGGAATCGCGCTGCTTCATCCTCTCCGTCTCCCTCTTCACCGCCGCACTGTGTTACACTGGTCTTGCGCTCGATTGGAACGAGTGCAGGCATCGCAGGCAAAGACATCCAATTTCTGCAACTTACCAGTTGCCCACGGAGTCTGGCCAGAGACTGCGATTTGCCTCTCCCACCGTATCTCTTCTTCAATCTGGCCTCTGCACGCTGCATGGCGTCTGCCATGGGTGCGCTTGGGCCGCCGAAGAGAAAAAATGCGCTGGATGCTCTGGCTGAAGATGCGTCATGGGACGCGTCTCGCCGTGCAGCAGCAACGCTTCGATCGCGACAGCAATGCTGACTAAAAAGATTCCCAAGGCGCTTCTGCGCCACTGCATTACTTTGCCGCACCATCTACACAAATGGAAACATTGAAAAAGGACTATTTTGACGACCGCAACTCTTGAGCCTGAGGCTATCTCCGAAACATCCAACTACAACATGAACCAGGCAACAACCACCAACTTTCCTCCTCCTGCGTATGACGCAGCCAAATCCGCGGCCATCGACGCCATCGTCGACTCCTCCGAGATCGAGATCGATCCGGCGACCCACCTCCCCTTCCTGAAGAACGTCCACTTCAACGACTTCCATATCTCCGGCGCATTGAAGCGCTGCCTCAGCGTGGCCGGCTTCCTGACCCCAACTCCCGTCCAGGCCAAGGCGATTCCGCCCGCGCTCGAAGGCGCGGACATTCTGGCCACGGCTGCCACCGGGACCGGCAAGACGCTGAGCTTTCTGGTCCCCATGATCGAGCACATGGACGCCAACCCCATCCCCGCAGTCAAGGGCAGGCGCGGCCCCATCCGTTCGCTCATCCTTCTGCCCACGCGCGAGCTTGCCATGCAGGTGCTGGAGCACTATTCCAAGCTCGTCCCCAGCGCGAAGAACGACGCCGTGCTGGTCGTCGGCGGCCTCAGCGAGAACACCCAGCTCGACCAGCTCGCCCGCGGCCCGCGCCTCGTCGTCGCAACCCCCGGCCGCCTCGAAGACTTCCTCCGCCGCCGCGCCATCTCCATCGGCGCGGTCGAGATGCTGGTGCTCGACGAAGTCGATCGCATGTTGGACATGGGCTTTCTGCCCTCCATCCGCCGCATCGTCGGCGCGCTTCCCCGCTCCCGCCAGACCATGTGCTACTCCGCCACGCTGGACGCCAACGTGCGCCAGATCGTCCGCGACTACGTCCGCCATCCGGTGCATGTCGAGATCGGCCCCAACTCGCACCCCTGCGAACAGGTCGAGCTGCGCGCCTGCACCGTCATGCAGGACCAGAAGCTCGGCCTGCTCGACCAGATGCTCAACGAAGAGACCGGCACATTCCTCGTCTTCGCGCGCACCAAGCACGGCGCAGACCGCATCTCCAAAAAGCTGGAGCGGCTCGGCCACGATGTCGACGTCATCCACGGCGACCGCTCCCAGTCGCAGCGCACCGCCGCCCTCAAGGGCTTCTCCAACGGCAAGCACCGCATCCTCGTCGCCACCGATGTCGCCGCCCGCGGCATCGACGTGCAGGACATCGCGCACGTCGTCAACTACGACCTGCCCAACGGCTCCGACGACTTCGTCCACCGCATCGGGCGCACCGGCCGCGCCGGGGCCACCGGCATCGCCACCACCTTCGTCATGCCCCAGGAACGCTCCGACGCGCGCCGCATGGAGCGCGAGCTCAAGGTAAAGTTTCTGTGGAGCGAGGCCGATAAGGACCTTGAGAAGGAGGAGCGCAACAAGCCCCTCGATCTCTCCGCGCCGGTCACCGACCTCCTCGCGCTTGAAACCCGCGCCTGGAGATCGGGCGACGCATCCGCCCAGCCCTCGGCCAGAAGCGCCGCCGGCTCCTACAGGAGCAGCAGAAGCGGCTTTCGCAGCCGTCCCAGCTCCAGCGGACGCAACTCCGCTGGCCGAAGCAACGGCTCAACCTCCCGCAGCTCGCGCCCCGGCACCAGCCATTCCGGCGCCATCCATTCCGGCCCAGCCCGCCGCGGCCAATAAATTAGGACTCCGCAATCGGATGTGCACAACATCAGAGCCTGTCCTACGCGAAGTCGAATGGATGCCGCAATCGGAAGAGCACGGCTTTAGAGCCAGACCTAAGCGAAGTCGGATGGATGCTCGGAAGGGCACGGCTTCAGCCGTGCCGAAACGCGCATTCATTTTGAAGGATCGCGTTTTCTTGATCGCATTGCGATCAAGAAAACGCGAAATACTCGCAGCTCCGTCGCGCGCGCCAACCAGCCGCCAAACGGAGCTGTTATGCGTTCATGCAACTCCACCGCAACCTGTAAACTTAAACCAACCCCATGATCTCAGTCTCCAACGTCACCATGCGCTACGGCGCCAAAGTCCTCTTCGAGGATGTCTCGGTCACCTTCACCAGTGGCCGCCGCTACGGCCTCACCGGCCCCAACGGCGCGGGCAAGACCACCTTCATGAAGGTCCTCTCCGGCGAGCTCGACCCGCAGAAGGGCGATGTCGTCCGTCCGCGCAAGCTCGGCGTCCTCTCGCAGGACCAGTTCGCCTTCGACGCCTTCCGCGTCATCGACACCGTCATCATGGGCAACAAGCCCCTCTGGGCCGCGCTCGAAGAGCGCGAGCGTATCTACGCCAAGCACGAGATGACCGACGCCGACGGCAGCCGTCTCGGCGAGTTGGAGGGCATCGTCGGCGAAGAGGACGGCTACGAGGCCGAAGCCAACGCCGCAATCCTCCTCCAGGGCCTCGACATTCCCGACGCGCTGCACGACCGCAAAATGTCCGAGCTGCAAGGGGGGCAAAAGGTCCGCGTCCTGCTTGCCCAGGCCCTCTTCGGCGAGCCTCAGGCGCTTCTCCTCGACGAGCCCACCAACTACCTCGACCTCGACTCCATCCTCTGGCTGCAGGACTTCCTCGTCCGCTACAACGGCACCCTCATCACCATCTCCCACGACCGCCACTTCCTCAACTCCGTCTG
>JBEKRR010000017.1:0-61788 GCA_049518555.1 Acidobacteriaceae bacterium | reverse complement strand
TACTGCTGGACTTGCCGGGAAAGCTCGCGAAAGCCAGGCATGTTTTGCAGGGCGCGCTGCATTTCGGGGAGCGAGAGATTGCTGTGGTTGTCCATCCACCGCTGCATATGTTCCTGGTTCTCGGCGGGCCTGGCGGCAATATTTGGACCGGGCCTGGCGGCGGCACGGGGCGGCTCGGAGCGCTGAGCCCTGGGGGGAGGCGGGGGGGGCGCAGAACGCGGGCCGCGGGCGAGCGCCGGCACGGCGGCAAACAGAAGAACGAATGCCGAGCCGAGACAGAACCGAATTGGAAGATGCAATTTCATAATGAGTGCCGAGCGCATGGCAGAACCGCAACAACCAATGGGCGATGCTCTACGGGGGAAGGCCTTGCTCAGTGGATGGGCCTTCGATTCACGCTCGGACTCGCCGGGACTACCTGCTGCATCTGAAGTCTACTGTGAGTGAGGGAAGATCGTGAATATTTTATAACCTCCGGATTCAAGTCTCAATTTGAAAACATGCGACTAGCTCTGCGGTAGCGCGGCGCCGCTGTCGGCGGCGGGTGCATCCTCCTGTAGGAGCTGGTCCATCTGTTGCAGCGCATGCTCGTCCCTCTGTAGGAGTTGGAGATCGTTGACGACCGCGGAGGCCTCGACCGGGCGTGGGTGCTGGAAGGTGGCGATGCCGAAGCTGCCGCCTGCGGCGACCAGCACAAGGGCCAGGGCGCCGGCAAGCGCTGGGCGGAGGTGGCGGCCGGTGTTGAGGAGCAGGCGCGTTTTGAGCTGTTCGAACCAGCCGGGGGGGGGCGCGGACTGCAGCTCGCGCAGGCGGACCGCCAGCTTCTGGTCGAAGTAAGGCGAGACCTCGGGGGCCTGCCAGGTGTCGAGCAGAGAGAGTGTGGCCTCAAGCGAGGCGAGATCGCGCGCACAGTCGGCGCATGTGGCAATGTGGGCGCGCGCGGCGGCGTTTGCGGGCGCGGCGGGATCGAAGAGCAGATTGGGAAGCGCGTCTTGGCAGAGTTTGCAGTTCATCGTGTTGTTCCTTTCCTTCGCCGGCGCGTCGTATGGCTGCGGTGCGCGTCTTGCGGAATGCTGTGAACAGAGAGATCGACCGCCGGTATTCCGGTCAATCGGTCTTCTCGAAATCAAACTTCTCAAAATCAAACTTCTCAAAATCGAGGGCCTCAAAAACGATGGACGAGAGGCCATGGATAAAGGTGCTTCTAAATAAACTCCTTCAACTTTACGCGCAGGGTCTGGTAGGCGCGGAAGAGCAGCGACTTGGTGGCGGACTCGCTGAGCTTGAGGACGTCGCCGATCTGTTTGTAGTCCATGCCCTCGTACTTGTGCATGAGGACGGCCATGCGCTGGTGTTCGGGCAGGGCGAGGACGTGCTGGCGGATGGCGTTGAAACGCTCGCGGCGGAGCAGGCTGTCTTCGGCGCCGGGCGAACTGTCGGCGAGGTCGGGCGTGGTTCCGGTCTGGCTGTCGGCCTCGTCGAGGTAGACGGTGGAGGCGGCGCGCTCGTGGCGTGTGTCGCGCGCGTAGTTGACGCCGAGGTTGGTGGCGATGCGATAGAGCCAGGTGCTGAAGCGTGCCTCGGCGCGGTAGGTCTGGCGCGAGCGGTAGACGCGCAGGAAGACCTCCTGGGCAAGCTCCTCGGCGACGGCCTGGTTGTGCACCATGCGGTACATGAAGTTGACGATGGGGCGGCGGTACTTCTGGATGAGGAAGTCGAAGCCGGACATGTTTCCGGCGCGCAGCTCCAGCATGATGGCAGAGTCTTCCATCTCGGCGAAGTGCGCGGATCCCTGCGCGACGGCGGGCGGAAGCATACCATCGAGCAGGCCCGGGTTGACGGCCAAGGTTGCCATATCTTCAGAAACCCCATCTTCGTCGCGGGGTTGCGCGGAGGCGGCAAAATCCGGATGAATTTCGCCGTCGGGCCGGTCGCCGGGCACGTCGTCGGAGAGGGTGTGCGGGGCAGCGTGGACGGGCACTCCGGCGGGATGGGACGTCGGGGCGAGGGGACGCAGCGGGTTCTGCGGCGGAGCGGGCATATGGCTTGCCCATTGTACTTGGCGGACGCGAGAGCTGGACGAGGCGGAGGTTGGGTAGTGGGTCAGTTTGGCGAGGAAGCCTTCCATCGGGGACTAAAGTCCCCGGATGATTGGGCGATACGGTGGGACTAAAGTCCCGCCCCTTCAAAACAGATGCAAACTGACCCGATACCGGAGGTTTCCGGGGCTAGTGCGGCGGCTTGTCCCCGTGTATGCTGGATGAGTACGGTGTTGCCGGATGCCCGGTGGGATGGGGTCCAGACGCGGTGCCGGGCGCATAACTCAGCGGTAGAGTGCCACCTTCACACGGTGGAAGTCGTAGGTTCGAATCCTGCTGTGCCCACCATTTTTTCAACAACTTAGTGAAATGCGAAGGTCCAATAAGGCCCCGAAGGTCCCTACCTCCTCCTTGAAGCGCTTCTGAAACGCCTGCGTCACGAACAGTTCTGTAAGTTCTGAAGGCTCCCGATCACACGGATGAGTCCAGGGCGGCGCGGAATCGCTCCGTTTTTCGACTGGAATTCCAGCTTTGCCCTTGCCATACGGCTGAAGAGCCGTATAATTCGAGCGAATCAGGACTGAAAAAGGAGATTCCAGTTAATATTGAGGCGGAACAACAGATAGCTGTTGACTTTACCGCTTTGGGGTGATATCGCTCACAACTGAGTGTGAACCCGATCACAATTGAGCATTACCCATTATGGCGGCGTATCGCATCTGAAAAAGGGGGATTCCGGTTTATGGCTTTTCAACGAACCACCATGAACGCCGGTTTGGTCGCTCTATTGGGCTTTATTACCGTTTGCCCACTTGCATGCGGTCAGGCCGCGCCCCCTCCCCAGATCGTGGGGGTGATATTTCCTCCAGCCGGACAGACGGCTCCCTACAAAGGGCCTTTTCCATGTCTGTTTCCCAGCGGCAACACCGTGATCTTGTCTGATCCGGACGCTCCTGACGCTACGATCTTCTTCACCACCAATGCCGTCACTGAAGCCGCCCAAGTCAAGGCTGCCGGAACTACATACAACAACCTTCCCCTCCAGATCAATCAGGCTGGCCCGGTCACACTCACCGCGGTGGCGTCGTCGCCCCACTATCCCCAAATAAGCCCCCTGGCGACCTGGACGTTCAACTGCCCCCGTGCCACGCCTCCTCCCCAGATCATTGGGTTGTCCAGTCCTCCAGCCGGACAGAACCCACCCTACACAGGGAATCTTCCGTGTCCGGTTCCCAACGGCACCACGGTTTTGCCCCAACAAGTGACCATGTTAGATCCGGACACCGCGGCTGTAATCTTCTTCACCTTCGTCGCCAACGCAATACCCAGTCTCAACGCTGTCGGAACCGGAACTGTTATCTACGGCGGTCCATTCCTGATGAATCAGACTGGTAATGTCACACTCACCGCAGTGGCTGCTGCACCCAACTATCCCCAAAGCGCTGCGGTGCACTGGACTTTTACCTGCCCGTCCGTTCTACCTCCCACCTTCTCTCCGCAGCCGATAGCGACGGCGGTCTCGGCCTGTCCGTTGCAAGTGACGATTAACACAAACAATGCTGAGTGGGGAAGCGGGGTCTTTGTTACCACCAATGTGACTATGCCCTCACCAAAACAGAACATGCAGGTGGCCGGCAACTTGACCGGCCAAGTTGCCGTCACGGTGCCTGTGATCAGCAACGGGATTCCCAATCAAGCTACTACCACAACGATCGGGGCGATTTCGTGTATAGCAAATGGACTTTATTGCAGCCCACCAGTACTGAACCAAAAATATACATGCTCTGGGCCGCCGCCTTCGTTCGACCGTATGAACATAACCATCGGCACGGGCAACGATCAGCTAAAGTCGGGCACGGAATTGACCGGGACACTCACCACTGCTGGCCCTACTACTACAAACATTTGCCTGCACCCTTCGGAACAACTTCCGCCGGACAATTTCTGCCCAGGCAACGGGAGCACCCCACAGAACAACGGAACCAACAATACGTGGTCAAATTTTAATACACCGGTGAGCGAAAACGTTAATGTCGCCACGCCACAAGCATCGACCAGCGACTTTCAAACGCTTACACTCACCATGAACCAGAATGGCTGCGGGGTGGGGGCCAATAATTGGGCTCTGCAGTCGATTAAAGTTCAGGTGTGGGACTCCAAGAGTCGTAGTACAACGACGCAGAATATTCTCAACATAAGTGAGCCGCAGTTAAGTAGCAACGCCAACAATTGCTTTGTGCACCTCAAATGCAACAGCCCCGGAAACACGATTACCTTCAATCTCCCTGGCAATGGGACTAATAATCCACAACCTACGCCTGTTTGCAACCAAGGTGGGTCATAAACGCCGGCTCGCACGAATCCTCTTGTGGCGGATTGATGTCGACACGTAGGCCGGGAAAAAGCTCTTATACGGTAAAACCCATCGACCGGAACAAGACAGCGACGGCGCTTGAAGGGGCTGCGCCATGTTGCGGACATTGTGAGCGTCCCGTTCCTCCTATCGACGACTGGAGTGCCGTTCGTGCCGCGTTGCGTTAGCGATACGTTCTCCAGACTTCGGCGTGGGTCCAACCGTGGGTCCAATAAAGGTCCAATAAGAATTGCAATGCGTTTTCCCCAATATTTTTGGGTATCTTCAAATTGTATAAGTTATTGAAAATGCTAGAAATAAAGGTTTTCACACGGTGGAAGTCGTAGGTTCGAATCCTGCTGTGCCCACCATATAAATCATTGAATCTGCGTGGTTGCCAGTGCTTCATCGGCCTCCCAGACGGCCAACTCGTCACCATTCGTCACCAATTGAGACATCCGCTCGACGGCGTCCCGTTGGTGCTGCGGTGTCGGTTGCGTGTTAATATCCATCGTGGTGGAGATGTGTGCGTGCCCTAGCTGAGCCTGGGCGTCCTTGGGGGACGCTCCCGACTCGGAGAGCAGGGTTGCGTGGATCCGGCGAAGCGTATGCTATCCGCACATAACGCTGGGTCACCTAGTGACTGACCTCGCGCAACTGGCATTCGCCGCCGGCAGCGGTCCCGGAACCCCCGTCGTGCGCAGGTACGCCGCCGCCGCGGTCAACCGCACCGGCAACATTTTCTCCGCAAGGAGCGGGTTAACTTTGTCCGCGAAGAGCGGGTAGAGAGCTATAGACGTAGCAGTGTCGCGGTAGTCGGCAAGTGCCTTGGCCGCGGCCGCGCGCACAGCCAGGTCCTTGTCAGCGAGCGCAGCCACCAACTCCTTATGGATCGGCTCCGTCTTCTCCTGCGAAATCTGCTCGATCGCCGAGACGCGCGCCAGGTCGCCGCCGCTCTGGTGGATGAACTCGATCGCCGTGATCCCGAAGCCGAACGGCCCTGGCAGCATCGACAAGCCCTGCATCGCTCCCAGCCGCGCCAGCTTCTCCGGATCGCGCAGGTCGTTGTCGATCCTGTGCTGCGTCCCGTGGAGTATGGTCGGCGCCGCGTTGCGCTCTCCATCCACCACCGCGTACAGGATGTCCTCGCCGGACTTGTCGCCATTCTTCCACAGCGTTATGGCCGCGGTAAACGCCACCTCCGGCTCCTTATCGTCCAGAAGATTGCGGAGATTGGCTGTCAGGTTGGGGTCTCTGGTCTGCCCGGCCGCCTGCGCCGCCGCCATGCGTATGTCCAGATCCGGGTCCGTCATTGCATCGGCAATCATCTTTGCCGAGCGCGGGCTGCGCAGCAAGCCCAGCGCCGCCAGCGCCTGGATCCGGGTCTGCGGATGTTTTTCATCCTTCTTCGCAGCAGCGGTCAGGACCGCCCACGCCAGGTCCGTCTGCTGCCCGGCAGGCGACGTGGGCGAGAGGGACACCGCGGGAGCCTCCTCTTCCTTGCTCGCCGCCACACTGGCAGGCTTGGCGAGAACACTCTGCTCTTGCGTCGCTGCACTGGCAGGCTGCGCAGAAGAATCCTGAGCGCTCCCCGCTACATTTACCACGCAGGTGCATGCAAGCAGAAGCAGGCCGCTCCGCCTCCAGTTCAAGAGATGCCGATGTTGCCATATACTTGCAACCTTCATTGGAGGTTCCCTCCGCGTCCCGCGAAATCAATCAGGCCCCCGCAGGTATAACCAGGGATAAAGGATGCATGGCGCATAACGACAATTGCCTATGCGAAGGCCACGCCAGAACTCTTGAAGACGCTTGCATGGGGTGGCGTGGCCCGCCATATCCATGGAGAACCTACGGACGATCGATTCAATGGCAAGAACATTCCGCGATGGATCGCGCCGTGGATTCTAAATGTGTACTGCTGCCTCTCTCGTCTTCAAGGCGGAAGCTTTGGTCTTGAGCATTTCGGTCTTGCCCATTGCGTCGCTGTGTGCCGCCTCGCGCCGCTCCTTGGCCCTCTCCAGCCGGGCCAGAATCTTTGCCCTCCGGTTGGCATGAGCTTTCGTTTGCTCGCCCATCAGTTGCGCCAGATCGTTCATCAGGGCCGCAGCTTCTTGCTCGTCAACCGTATGCTCGTCCACAGACATCGCCCGCCGGAATACCTTTCCGCCGAGGGCTTCCATGCGAAGATCCACCGGGGCCGTCCAGCTTTCTTGGACCTCCGCAATCACCACAAATGTGCCTGGCAGCAATGGCTCGGTCACATCATCAATGAAGTCCTCACCAATTCTGGCGTTATTGATGTCCATAAAGATGCCACCCAGCAGTCCCAGTGTGGCGCCAATTGCGAGGCCGGTCATGCCAACCAGAAGACCGGCAAGGCCTCCAAGAAAAGTTCCGGCCAGGGTCGCGATGGGCCATTGATGGCTTCTTTGTCTCACGGTTGCGGAGCCATCCGCATTCTTGGCGACAACCGCATGGGCGTAGGCTACGATATGGCCCTCGGCGGCCAGTTGATAAAGCGCCTTCTTCCCTTCATACGCTTTCGATTCTGTGTCGAAGACAACAACCAACATTCTGTCCATGGCTGGATTGTTCCTTTCGATCTGGCTATCGCAGCCTCTTGAAAGCAATTCAATCGCCGATCGGTAAGAGCTTCAAAACATTGAGGTGTGCGCATCGCGGAGGTCGCAATCTCTTCGTTAATTCGCGAACCTCGTAAGAACTGGTCCCACGCGAAAGCCATTCATCCTATCTGCTGGATCGGCTCGTGTGATGGAGGCTCCCATAGCTACGCCCTTAGCCTGGGAACCACGCGCCAGGTTGATGCGGGACTGGGAAAGACCTATTAGAGCCCAACCAGCGCATTTCGCAGATTTTGCCACTGAAAATAGACATTGATTCTCGTATAGTGTTGAGCAATCGACATAAGGCCGCCGCGATGGAAACGACGAGCATTGTATGCTGATGCGATAATCTGGGAGCACAGGCACATTCGCTAGCCTTCCCCGCTGTGAGGCACGATGCAATCCCAGGGACCCGAATTGCGGAAGTTCGTAGCTCCCGAAGTCATCTTTGGGGTGGGCAGTTTGCAACTGGCCGGCCAATATGCACACAACCTGGGTGGCAGCAAGGCCCTGGTCGTCTCCGATCCCGGCGTTGCCGCCGCCGGATGGGCGCAACAAGTGGTTGCGAGCGTTGAGGGCGCAGGCCTTGATGTCACCCTGTACACGCAGGTCACACCCAATCCGCGCATCGAGGAAGCAACTGCCGGGGCAGCGATCTATTCCGCGGAGGGATGCGACATCATCCTTGCGGTAGGGGGTGGAAGCGCCATCGACTGCGCCAAGTGCATCGGCCTGCTTTCGGCGAACCATGGCGACCTTCAAGATATGTTGGGCGTCGACAACGTTCGCGCACCCATGCCGCCGACCATATGCATTCCTACTACGGCGGGGACGTCCGCCGATGTCTCGCAGTTTGCCGTGATCGTGGACAGCGAGGCCAAACGCAAACGGCTGATCATCAGCAAGGCCGTTGTCCCCGACCTCGCCCTGATCGATCCTGCGACCTTGACGACCATGGATTCGTTTCTCACCGCATGCACGGGATTGGATGCTCTGGTCCACGCGCTGGAGGCGTACGTATCGCTCGGACACTCGCCTCTGACGGATGTTCATGCGCTCGAAGCCATGCGGCTGATCAGTTCCAACCTGCTGCAGTCGATCGCCGAGCCGAACAACCTTGTGTATCGCGAGAAGATGATGCTGGGCAGTCTGGAGGCTGGATTCGCCTTCTCGAACGCTAGCCTGGGTGCGGTGCATGCGATGGCCCACAGCCTTGGCGGACTGCTGGATCTGCCGCACGGCCAATGCAATGCGCTGCTTTTGAATGGTGTGGTTGATTTCAACTACGGTCACGCCGAGCAACGTTACCGGGAAGCTGCAGTCGCCATGGGGCTCGAGATCGTTGGCCTTTCTACGGGCGATGTTCGCAAACGTCTCGCCGCCGGGATTCGTCGGCTACAGGAGGCGGCTGGCCTCGCTGGCGGCTTGTCCCAGCTCCGTATCCATCGCACCGAGGTGCATGAGCTTGCCGAGATCGCGCTCAACGACCCATGCATCGTCACCAATCCACGGCAGCCAAACCAGCGGGACATTGAGGTCATCTATGAGGAATCCCTCTGACAACTGGGAAGAGCTGCGGCAAAAGGTGCTGGGGTTGGGCGACAGTTCCGTCCACAAGACCCATTACCCTGTCCTGAAGCAGCGCCTGGAAGAGCTGGAGCAGATGACCCAGGAGCTGAAGCGCAGCGAAGCCTACCTGGCGGAGGCGCAGGCGCTGAGCCAGACCGGGAGCTTCGGCTGGAAGGTCCAGACGGAAGAACACATCTGGTCGGAGCAGACCTATCGGATCTTTGAATTCGATCGGGCGTCCCAGCTTACGCTGGAGCGGATCATTGAGCGGATTCACCCCGAGGACCGAAGCCGCGTGGCGCAGGCCCTAAAGCAATCATCGGAGAACAGCCAGGACTTCGATTACGAGCACCGGTTGCTGATGCCGGACGGCCGAGTGAAGCACCTCCATGTGCTGGCCAAGGCGATGCCGGATTCCTCCGGGAGCATCGAGTTTGTCGGCGCGGTCATGGACATCACCGCGGCGAAACGGGCGGACCGCGACCGGCAGAAGGCTGAGGAGGCACTGCGGCAGAGCGAAGCATACCTGACAGAAGCGCAAAGGCTGAGCCACACGGGCAACTGGGCCTGGGATCCTAGCTATGACAAAATGCTGTACTGCTCGGAGGAAATATATCGGATTTATGGGATGGACGCACAGGAAGGCGTTCCGACTATCGAACGGTTTATGGAGAGAGTCCACCCGGACGATCGTGCCCTTGTCAGAGATCGTAGCCTTGAGGGCGCCGACCGAAAAACCAAGCACATCATCGAGTACAGGCTTATGCTCCCTGACGGGACGACCAAATACATTCAGAGTGTCCGCCATCCTGTTCTCAATGATGCAGGAGAGATCGTTGAAATCATCGGTACTGCCATCGATTTAACCGAACGCAAGCGGGCCGAGGACGCGCTACGCGAGAGTGAGACGCGCTTTCGCACCTTTGTGGACCACGCGGCCGACGCATTCTTCGTGCATGAACCGGAACACAAGATTCTCGACGTGAACCGGCAGGCTTGCGAGAACCTCGGCTATTCTCGTGAGGAACTGATCGGGATGCATCCACTTGACTTCGATCCGGATATCGATGCCGCGCAATTGCAACAGATAAGCGAGCGACTCGCGGCCGGAGAGGTCTTCACCTTCGAGACCCGTCATAGGCGGAAGGATGGGACGGTGTTCCCGGTCGAGGTGCGTCTCCGCTCGTTTTGGCGGGGTGATCGCCGGCTACACCTGTCTTTAGTACGCGACATCACAGAACGCAAGCTCGCCGAAGAAAAGCTCCGGCAAAGCGAAGCGGAACTGCGACAGATGATCGAAGCCATTCCGCAGCAGGTATTTGTATTCGACCCGGACTGGAATCCGGTCTTCGCGAACCGGCGCGAGTTGGAATACATCGGTCTTAGCCTGGAGGAGGCGCAGTCGAGGAACGCAATCGCCAGAGTGCTTCATCCGGAGGACATGAAGAGGCTGCAGGATGCTCGCGCGCGCGCGCGTTCCAACGGAGCGCCTGTTGAGATCGAGGTGCGCATACGCGGGAGGGACGGGCGGTATCGCTGGTTTCTGATCCGCGACAATCCGCTGCGCGACGAGCAGGGACGCATCCTGCGCTGGTACGGCACGCGCACCGACATCGAGGACCGCAAGCGGGCCGAAGAGCTGGTCCGGCAAAGCGAAGCGGAGCTGCAACAGATACTGGACGCCGCGCCGCAGAATCTGGCCGTGCTGGGGCCGGACCGAAGCCGGACGTATCTCAACAAAGCAGTGCTTGAGTACCTGGGCATGACGCATGAAGAAGGGATTACATGCGACCTTTCCAAACTGTTTCATCCCGACGATTTGGAACAACTGAACCGCAAAGTCCAGAGCGGGTTTTTAACCGGGGCCCAGATCGAGTCCGAAGCGCGCATGCCGCGGCACGATGGGGTGTACCGCTGGTTCCTACTGCGCTACAAACCGCTGCACGACGACCGGGGGCGCATTACGCGCTGGGTCGTCACAGCGACCGACATCGAGGAGCGCAAGCAGGCCGAAGAGAGACTGCAACACGAAAACGTGGCCCTGCGCGAAGAGGTCGACAAGGCATCCATGTTCGAGGAGATCGTGGGCTCTTCTTCCGCCCTGCGCGTCGTACTGTCTCGCGTGGCCAAGGTTGCGCCGACCGATTCCACCGTTCTGATCACCGGGGAAACCGGCACGGGCAAGGAACTGATTGCGCGCGCCATCCATAAGCGATCGCGGCGCTCGGCGCGGACCTTTGTGAGCGTGAACTGCGCCGCAATTCCGCGCGACCTGATTGCCTCGGAGCTGTTCGGCCATGAGAAGGGGGCCTTTACCGGCGCGACCCAGCGGCGGCTGGGACGCTTTGAACTGGCCGAGGGAGGCACCATCTTCCTGGATGAGATCGCCGAGCTTCCCGCGGAGACCCAGGTCGCCCTGCTGCGCGTGCTGCAGGAACGGGAGTTCGAGCGTGTGGGCGGGGGCCAGCCAATCCGCGCCGATGTGCGCGTGATAGCCGCCACCAACCGGGACGTGAAGGCGGCCATCGAAGCAGGCGACTTTCGCAGCGACCTCTTTTTCCGGCTCAACGTCTTTCCCATCGAGACCCCTCCGCTGCGCAAGAGAAAGGAAGACATTCCGTTGCTGGTCGAGTACTTCATCGACCGCTACGCCCGGAAGACAGGAAAAAGCATCAAGCGGGTGAACAAGAGGAGCCTGGAGCTGCTTCAGTCCTATCCCTGGCCCGGAAATATTCGCGAGTTGCAGAACATCATTGAGCGGTCGGTGATTGTGTGCGAGTCGGAGAATTTTTCCGTCGATGAGAGCTGGCTTTCCAGCCAGGCGCGGGCAAGCGTGCAAAAAGACCCGATTGGACTCTCTCAGATGCTGGCCGCCCAGGAGCAGGAGACGATAGAAGCTGCGCTACGCGAGTGCAATGGAAGAGTGTCGGGACCATCGGGCGCGGCGGCCCGGCTGGGTATGCCGCGATCTACCCTGGAGTCTAAGATCCGATCATTCAACATCGAGAAGAGCCGTTTCAAGAATCATTAACCCTCCAAGTGACAATCCCCCCCCCGACCATTGAGTCCAGCAGAGAAACTGCTTGCGAATTTGGCGTCATGTTTTGTACGGTATTTCGCCAAATGGCGAAATGTCGTCATTTATTTTTGAACAAATGATTCATTTTTCAATTATTTACGATTGGACATTGAATTGCTTATCTCAAGTCGTTGGAACCATGGAAGAGAGAACAAATGTTCAGGATACAGAGACTCGCGAATGGGAAAACCAATTTCAGGCTGATCGGACGGATGAATGCGGAAAATGTCCCCGAACTGCAAGCGCAGTTGGACGAGGAAGAAGAGGACCGTCAGATCGTCCTGGATCTGATGGACCTGACCCTCGTGGACCGGGATGCGGTCAGGTTTCTGGAGTACTGCGAGGTTGACGGCATCCAGCTTACAAATTGTCCGGCCTATATCCGCGAGTGGATTGAGCGAGAAAGAAGCGCATGCCGGATCAGAGTTCGACCGAAGCACTCTGCAACAGTAGAAGCCCATGGGACAGGAGAATAGCCATGAATCTGGAAGGTGTGTTGGACTACGACCTGCGGAACAAACCTGTATGTTTCCCGAGCAATGCTGCAAACAACGTGGACGAGACCCAGGGCGCGGAAGAAGAGGTCCCTGTCCAGGCTGGTTTCCCCGGAATCGTGGGGCAGAGCCGGGCACTCCGCGAGGTGCTGGAGCTGGTCGAGATGGTGGCTGCAAGCGATTCGACCGTGCTCCTGCTGGGGGAGACAGGCACCGGCAAGGAACTGATCGCGCGCGCCATCCACGATCGCAGCCGCCGCAGATGCAAAACGTTTGTCAAGGTCAATTGCGCAGCCATTCCAAGCGGTCTGCTCGAAAGCGAGCTTTTTGGCCATGAGCGGGGCGCCTTTACCGGCGCGATCACTCAGCAGATTGGCCGGCTTGAGCTGGCCGACCAGGGTTCGCTGTTTCTGGATGAGATCGGCGATATCCCCCTGGAAGTGCAACCGAAGCTGCTTCGCGTATTGCAGGAGAGGGAGTATGAACGTCTGGGAAGTACGCGGACGAAGCAAGTAAACGTTCGCGTGGTGGCCGCGACCCATCGCAACCTGCAAACGATGATCCTGGAAAAGGAGTTTCGCGCCGATCTCTACTATCGCCTCAATGTCTTCCCGATCGCCATTCCGCCCCTGCGCGAACGCCTGGAAGACATTCCCTTGTTGGTGCGGCATTTTGCCCGGCAATTCGCCCAGCGGATGAACAAAACCATCGACGCGATCTCTCCCGAAACGATGGAGGCCCTGACTCGATATTCGTGGCCGGGAAACATCCGTGAGTTGCAGAACGTCATCGAGCGGTCGGTGGTGATGCATGAAAAGGGGAAGCTCACGGTGAAGAAGAGCTGGCTCTGTCGCGAATGCTTCCCCAGCGAACCGCCGGCCAACAGTTCCTTCTATAAGTCTTCGATGGGGGACCGCGAGACGATTGGCGCGGCCCTGGCGGAAACAAGAGGCAGAGTCTCCGGGCCGTCGGGGGCGGCGGTCAGGCTCGGCATTCCGCCATCCACATTGGAATCCAGAATCCGGTCGATGAACATCAACAAGTATCAGTTCAGGATGGCATAACTCACCTTTACTCACTCATCCACCAACCTGCGGCCGGGAAGATATTGCGACTATGCAATGCGCTGTTCCACGCGTTGCCATGGCATTTCATTTCGAGCCTCAAATGTCCCGCCATCTGGAGCACAATTCGACGACGCGGATGCGGAGCCTGATTGGCGCGGCGAGAATTGCGCTATGCACCCTGTTTATTATTCTTGAATCTGCATGGGCTATATCGGCAATCTGTTTCGATTGCAAGCCCTCGGGCACGAGGCCACACGCCATCACCGTCTATCTGGTCGTATGGATGGCCTTGCTGATCTTCTTCCATCTCCCGCTGCAGCGGCTGCTCGCTTCCACACTGTGTTTTGCAGTTGTCCTCTTTTGGTGGCTGAGTCTCGCTCCTTCCAACAACGGCCAATGGCAGGCCGACGTCTCCCGCACCGCATATGCGGAAGTCCACGGGTCGCTCATCACCTTCCATAACGTCCGCAGTTGCGATTATCGATCTGAATTCGACTACACCTGCCAGTGGCTCACCCGTCAGGTCGATCTCGATCGTGTCCGGGGCGTGGACCTCTTCATGGATTACTGGGGCTCGCCCTGGATCGCGCACTCCATCCTGAGTTTCGATCTTGGCCCCGATCCATCCGGGACGGATGCGGCAGGCGTTCACCATATCGCCTTCTCCATCGAAGCCCGCAAGCAGGTGGGACAGCGGTACTCCAGCATTCGCGGGTTCTTTCGCCAATACACTCTCATCTCGGTGGTCAGCGATGAGCGTGACGTCGTTCGCCTGCGCACCAACTATCGCCACGACGAGGACCTCTATCTGTACCACACCATTGCATCGCCGGCCTTTGCCCGTTCCCTGCTACTCGACTATGTGGCCTTCACGAACCAACTGCACAATCGCCCGCAGTGGTACAACGCTGTCACGCGTAACTGCACCACCGAGATATATACATTCCAGGTGATGAAGGGCCGTCCCTATGACTGGCGCATCTTGTTCAACGGCAAAGCCGACGCAATGCTCTACGAGCAGGGTGAGCTGGCGACCGATTTGCCCGGTCAGTCCCCATCCAGTCCTCGCATGTCCTTCGCCGAGCTCAAGCGTCGTGCCTACATCAACCCCGCTGCCAAAGCCGCCAATCAAGACCCTGCTTTCTCAGAACGAATTCGCGAACAACGCCCGGGCTTTGGCAAGGAGGAGTTGGAGCAATAATGAATTTTAACGATTCCGCGCAGAGAGGAACCCATGCTAATTAACCCAATCCCGAAAGATGACGGGCAAAGCGATGAGACGATTCCGTTGCAGCTTCACTAGCTTGATTCCTCTGCTCCTGGCAGTGCTGGCTCTGCGCTCCACCGCCCCTGCCCAGAGTGGCGGCCAGACGCAGCCGCAGGCAGCGCCATCCGATGCCCAGGGCCTGGGGCAATACAAAGTGGAGCTGGTCCCGCCACGGAGCGGAAGTGCCAGCGCAAGCGATCGCATCGAACCCTCGGAGGCCAGTTTTGGCAGCGCTCCCGCCGTCACCGCAAACCTGCCCGCCGTCACGCCCGCGGGCCGGCCGGTGCTTGGGCTGGTTCTTGAGGGAGGAGGGGCCCTTGGTCTGGCTCACATAGGCGTCCTCCAGTGGTTTGAGGACAATCACATCCCGATCGACCGCTTGTCCGGAACCAGCATGGGCGCGCTGTTCGGTGGACTTTATGCTTCAGGACATAGCGTTGAGGAACTCCGCGCCATTGCTACCGGTCACGCCCTCGAGACCATCTTCATTCTCGAAGCGCCATATTCCGACGTTAGCTACCGCCGCCGCGAGGACCGGCGCGAAATGCCAGAGGCAATCCAGTTTGGACTCAAGGGCGGCGGCATCACTCGCAACTCGCTGCTGACGGACCGCACACTCGACGACTTTCTGCGGGAAGAGTTTGCCTCGTACAACAGCCGCACAATTGATTTCGACCAGATGCCCATCCCATTTCGCTGCGTGGCCACCGATCTCACCCAGCTCAGCCCCCTCATCTTTCGTGGCGGCCCACTTCCCGTAGCCGTTCGAGCGTCCATCTCCATTCCGGGTGTGTTCGCGCCTGTCGACTACCACCACCACTACCTGGTGGATGGCGCCATCATGGACAACCTGCCCGTCAGCGTCGCCAGACGAGATCTCCAGGCCTCGGTCATCATTGCCGTTCACCTCACCGACGCACCGTTTTCGGAAGGGGACGTTGGCTCCGTCCCTGGGGTCCTGGCGCGTGCGCTGAGCGCCGGCACGTCCCATAATGTCGAGGAGAGCGAGAAGCAGGCCGACATCGTTCTGCTGCCTGAAACCAAGAAGCTCACCACCCTGGACTACAGCAAGGCGCAACAACTCATCGACGCCGGTTACAAGGCCGCCGAACAGCAACGCGCGCAGCTCATTCGTTTTGCGCTCAGCGATGACGATTGGGCCGTCTACCTGGCCACTCGCAAAGCGCGCATCCATCCCCAGCCAGGTCTTCTGCAGGCCCTGCGCGTCGAGACGACTGCAAATGCCCGTGGCGCCGATGGCGCCGAGCACCAGGTTGCCTTCGATTTGGCCCCGCTGAAACAACGGCCGATCGAAGCGCAGCAAGTCGCGAACAGCCTCAATCTTGTCCAGGCAAATGGCAGTTATCAGGCCTCATTTGAAACCTTCCCGGACACCACGCCAGATTCGGGACCAGCGTCTCAACCTGCGCCGGGCCCAGTCGCCGTTCCTGATACCGGCGTTCTTGTCCGCCTTACCCCGGTCCGCAACGGCCCACCCTTCCTCATGACGGGCGTCGATGTATCTGCTGCAACATCCAATGTCATGCGCAACGAATTTGACCTTCGCGTCATCGACCAAAACGTGGGCGGTTTTGGTTCTGAACTGCGCGGCGATCTTCGCCTGGGTTTTCTTACTCAGGCTTCTGGCCAGTACTACCGCCTGCTTAGGCCGGATGGCTGGTTTGTCCAGCCGCATCTCGACATTCTCCGCAAACCGGTCTACGAGTGGCTTAACCAGCAGCGTGTTTCCGAGTGGTTTGAGCAGCAGGCCGGCGGTGGGTTGGACGCAGGCCGAACCTTCAGCCGTAATTTCCAGACTTCGATTGAGTTCCGGCAACAGCAAATCCGGTGGCATCTGACTGCCGGCAATGTACCCGCCCAGAATTTATCCGGCACATCGCAGACTGCCGTCGTCCATCTTGTCTACGACAGCACTGAGTCGGGGACAGTTTCGCCAGAGGGACACCGCATCGAACTGACTGCCGGAGCCATTTTCAACACAATAGCGAGCGAGAGTGCACCGCTCCTGCAGCTCCGCGCCAGCAAGGACTTCACCTGGCGGAAAAAGAACATCGTTGGTCTAAGCCTGGATGCAGATTCCTACGTCCGCCGCAACATTGCAGACCCGCTGCGATTCACGCTTGGCGGACCGCTTCGTCTTTCGGCCTCGTCCACGGATGAATACCGTGTGACAGATGACTACCTTGTTCGCCTTGGTTACCTGCGCAGGCTGGCCTCTATGCCAACGGGATTGGGTCACGGACTTTACTTCACGACGGTGTATGAAGCCGGAGAGGGTTGGACTCCCGAACAACCCGCCTTCCTCCGCCAGGACATCGTATTCGGTTTGGTTGCCGCCACACCTCTGGGCTCGATTACATTCGGTGGGAGTGTAGGCGATGCGGGTCGAAGAAAGATCTTCATTTCCGTCGGAAGGCTCTTCTGAGCCGATGCGCCTCGCGTCGCATAGCGCCAATGCAAAGTCCAGCGCTCGCGAACTTCGTGATTTCGCGAAGAAATCGAGATTCTGCGACCCGTGCACGCAAGTCTTATCAGGAGTTTAGTTGTGGCACTCATCTTGCTGTAGGACAGGGTAGCGGACACCGCCGCCTGTGTACAAAGGCCAATACAATCCGCGGGTTCTGCTTGAGGCTTTCCAGATGCTGCACCACAAGAGCGCTTAGTGAGTTTCAGGACTTGCCTCGAAGCTGTGATGAGAATGGTTCCGCAGTTTGCAAGGAAATGGCCGTGAAAGGGACCCTCAAACTCGCATATAAGTTGCTGGTCAACGACACGGCCAAGTTTTCGGCGTTATTGCTCGGAATCACCTTTGCCGTCTTTCTGATGATGTTTGTGACTTCGATGTTCGTCGGGGTGTTGAACCATGCATCCGCTACGGTCATCAATATCGGCTCCACGCTGTGGATCATGGACCCGGCCGTGCAGACGGTGGCAAACACGGTTGGGATACCGGACTACGTGCTGGATGCGGTGCGCAGCATGCAGGGAGTGAAGTATGCGGTGCCACTCTATTCTGGGGGAGGGCTGGCCAAGCTTTCCGACGGGACCTACCAGTCGGTCAACATCATCGGACTGGACGATACAAGCCTGCTGGGCAGACCGGAACTGGTCGAGGGAAAGATCGAAGACATCTATGCGGAGAATGGATTCATCGCCGTGCGCGATGCGGAGTTTTCCAAGCTGGAGAACCCGCACATCGGGTCGGAGTTCTCGCTGAACGACAACCGCGGGGTCATCGTGGGGATTGCCAAGGTGGCGACCTCCGGCCTGTATGGAACACCGACCCTGTATACGACCTATGAGCGGGCCGCTCAATATCTTCCCAATCCGCGGTACACCATCTCGTACGTGCTGGTGGAACCGAAGAGCGCCGCGGATGTGCAGCGGATCAAGCAACAGGTGAATGCACTGGGCTATCTGGCCCTGACCAAAGAAGAGTTCATGCAGCGGACCGCCGACTTTTTTGTGTACAAGACCGGCGGCGGCACCAACATGTTGATCATGGTCATTATCAGCTTTCTGGTTGGGCTGTCGATCTCAGGTCAGACGTTCTACACATTCATCCTGGAGAACCTGGAACGGTTTGGAGCGCTCAAGGCCATCGGGGCGAAGAGTCGCGACCTGGTGGGAATGATTCTGTTTCAGGCCACCTTCACGGCAATTACCGGCTACGGTCTGGGGGTCGGGCTGTCGGTCCTGCTGATCTGGCTTGCCAAGCTAAGATTGCCCAGCTATGCGGCCATGCTCTCATTCGGGAATCTCGCGATTGGACTGGCGATGGTGTCCATCATTGCCGGGATTTCAAGCTATGCAGGGATCCGCAGGGTCCTGCGGATCGATCCATTCGAAATCTTCAGAGGTTGAGATGCCGCGAGTGGCCATACAAGCGAAGGGGCTGGTCAAGTGGTTCGGCGAAGGAGAAGCCAAGACCACGGCCTTGAAGGAGGTCGAACTGGAAGCCTACTTCGGCGAGATGGTCTACATCGTGGGCCCCTCCGGGAGCGGAAAGACGACGCTGCTCAGTGTTCTTTCCGGCATCCTGAAGCCCAACGAGGGCAGCGTGCAGGTGGAGGACGTAGCCATCTGGACGCTGGACGTCGATCACCTGGCCGAGTTCCGCCTGAACAAGATCGGATTTGTATTTCAGGACTTCCACTTGTTTCCGCGCCTGACCACGGCCGAGAACGTAGCCATTCCGCTCATTCTGAAAAAAAAGGAGTGGGACGCGTCCGTCCGCGAGGCAGAGGGCTACCTGGAGATTGTGGGCTTGAAGGGACGGGAGGACATTCCGCCTGTGAAGCTGAGCGGAGGCGAACAGCAGCGCGTGGCAATCGCACGGGCGATGGTGAGCCAGCCCGACATCTTGATCATGGACGAGCCTACCGCTTCGCTGGATGGTGACACGGGAAATGCAATCCTGAGCTTCGTTCGCAAGAACATTCTCAATGAAAACCGATGCATCGTGGTCGTCACGCACGACAGCAGGATCTACGAGTTTGCGACCCGAATCCTGCAGATGGAGGATGGGCGACTGAAACCCACCACAGAAAAGAGCGCAAAATGAGGAACAAAATCATCTTTGCAATTTCGCTGATTGGCATCCTGGCAGGGATGGCGACCGCCATCTTCTTCGGCATCAAGAAGCCCCCGCTGGCGCCTGCGTTCAGCCCGGTTTCCAACCCCTATGGAAGCGGTATCTACGCCGAGGGCATTGTGGAGAGCGCGCAAACCAGCGGCGAGAACAGCAACCTATATCCCGAAGTTGCGGGCATGGTGAAGGAGATCCTGGTTGCCGAAGGCCAGCAGGTGAAGGCCGGCGAACCTCTGCTTCGCCTGGACGATTCGATTCAACGAGCGACGACGGAACAGATTGGTTCCCAGGCGGAGGCCGCGAAGGCGCTGCTGGATGAGTTGAAGGCGCAGCCGAGAAAAGAGACCCTCGATGTGGCGGCTGCGCAGGTGGCCGCCGCGCAAGCTGCGTTGAAGACCGCGCAGGACACTTTGCAGAAAGACCAGACGGCATACCAGATGGACCCGCGGTCGGTGAGCAAAGACGCGCTGGACAGCGCAGCCAACGCCGCCGAGGTTGCAAAGGCGAACCTTGACGTCGCCACCAGGCAATATGACCTGACGAAGGCAGGAGCCTGGGTCTACGACATCCAAAATCAAGCCCGGCAGACGAATGCGCTGGTACAGGCCCACGCGGCTGCGAGTGCGCTGCTCGGCAAGTACACGCTGCGCGCGCCGCGCGATGGCGTTGTGCTCTCCATTAACACCATCGTGGGGAACTATGCGTCCCCGCAGGGCGCTTACGACACATACACACAGGGCGCAGACCCGGTCATCACATTGGGGTCTTCGCCGGCTTCTCTCAATGTGCGCTGCTATGTGGACGAAATTCTGGTGCCGCGACTGCCTTCGGGCTCCACGATGAATGCGCAGATGTCTGTTCGTGGAACGGACGTCAAGGTTCCGTTGCAGTTCGTCCGCGTGCAGCCGTATGTTTCGCCAAAGATCGAGCTTTCGGACCAGCGCCAGGAGCGCGTGGATGTCCGGGTACTGCCCGTGGTTTTCAGGATTGCCAAGCCCGCGAATGTCAATCTCTATCCGGGGGAACTGGTCGATGTCTATATCGAGGATTGAAATGTTGGAGGGTTGGGATGGGGCGCGCGGGCGTAGACCGGCCCGCTTGACCGCGTTGCGTCCAGGGCGAGCCATCGAGGACGGGGAACATAAAGACGGCATTGGCCGGGCGCTTGTGCGCTTCGCGCTTGCGGCGGTTTGCTGCCTGGTTGTGGGATGCAGCGTCGGACCCAGGTATGTGCGTCCGGCGGCGCCGAGTCCGCCAGCCTACAAGGAACTTCTACAGCCGGTCGCGGCGAGTGGATTGGACACCTGGCAGGTGGCAGCGCCGAGCGATGGCGCGGATCGAGGAAGGTGGTGGAAGGCATTCAACGATCCGCAACTGGATGAATTGGAGGAGAAGGCCAGCGCTTCCAACCGGCAGATTGCAGCCGCCGCGGACAACTTCCTTGCGGCGCGGGCCCTGGTGCGGAAGGCCCGGTCACAATATTTTCCGACCGTTACGACTGACCCGAGCATGATTCGCTCGCGCCCGTCGCCCGCGCAGTTCAGCGGATTGCAGGCGGGCGGGGCCTCCTCTTCCGCAATCTCCGTACAAACGTACACCGACTATTCGCTGCCTTTCGACGCTTCCTGGGAGCCTGATTTCTGGGGACGCATCCGCAACAGTGTGAAGGCCAGCGCTTACGCAGCGCAGGCCAGCGCGGCCGATCTGGAAAATGTTCGGCTGAGCGTTCAGGCAGAGCTTGCGGTCGACTACTACGAACTGCGCGCGCAAGATTCCCTGAAGGAGGTGTTTGACTCTACCGTCATCGCCTACCAGGAAGCCCTCGACCTGACTCGTAGCCAGTACAAGGCCGGCCTCAGCTCCGATGAAGCTGTGGCTCAGGCCGAGGCCCAGCTGGAGGCGGCACAGGCCCAGGATGCAAGCCTGGGAATTCTGCGCGCTGAATATGAGCACGCGATCGCCGTTCTGATCGGGCAACCCGCATCCACATTCTCCCTGCCGGCGAACGATTTGGAAGCGGAAGCTCCCGCGATCCCCGTGGGGATTCCGTCGGAGCTTCTGGAACGGCGCCCGGACATTGCCTCCGCGGAGCGCGCCGCCGCCCAGGCGAATGCGGAGATTGGCGTGGCGAGGGCCGCATACTTTCCGGCAATCCTGCTCAGCGCAACCGGCGGGCTAGGCAATTCCTCGGCATCGAACTGGTTTACCTGGCCAAGCAGATTTTGGTCGGTTGGCCCAGGCCTTGCCGAAACGGTCTTCGATGCGGGCCTGCGCAAGGCGACCGTCCAGCAATATCGCGCAACCTATGACCAAACCGTGGCAAACTACCAGCAAACCGTGCTGACGGCGTTTCAACAGGTCGAGGACAACCTGGCATCGCTGAGAATCCTGCGGCAGCAGATCGATCAGCAGAACGCAGCCACAGACGCGTCAGCGAGGGCCCTACAGGAAGCAACCACGCGCTACAAGGCCGGACTCGATCCCTACCTGAATGTGATCGCAGCCCAGACCGTGCTTCTGAACGAACAGCAGACGGTTGTGACATTTCGCATGGAGCGAATGGTCGCCGCGGTCCAACTCATCAAGGCGCTCGGAGGCGGCTGGGACGTCTCACAGATACCCTCCCTCGGAGTGGTGGGGAAGAAATTGTAACGTAATTAGGCGTAAAAGCCGACGCAGACGATTCAACGACGTGGATCTAAGCACACGAGACCGCATATAGCATCATCACAGCTTACTCAGCAATCGGGCGGCATCTTTCAGCGACTGCCGGTTCTGGAAGAAATCGCTCCAGGGGTCGGCGCGCTCGAGTCGCTTGGCAAAGTTTCCCAGGTTGAAGTCGGAAGGGACGAGCGTGGGTCTGACTTCCGGCCATGCCAAGGGGGTCGAAATGGGAGCCTTCGCGCGGCGCCGGACGGAGTAGGGTGCTACCGCGGTCTGAGCAAATCCGTTGCGAAATGGGTCCAGATAGACACGGCCGCGCCGCGCTGCAACCGAATGTTCGACGGTCAATTCGTCCGGGTGCGCGGCCGCCACGCGCGCGACAAACGACTCGGCGAAGGCGAGGACCTCGTCCGCATCCGGGCCGGTGCGGATGGGGACCAGGACATGCATGCCGCGGCTGCCCGAGGTCTTGGCGAAGGAGACCAGCTTCAGTTGGTCCAGGGCTGCTTTAACATGCAGGCCCGCGCGGGCGGCGTCGGAGAAGTTGCCGGACTCGGGATCGAGATCGAAACACACCCAGTCCGGCTGCCGGGGCGAACTCGCGCGGCTGGCCATCGTGTGCACTGCAATGCACCCCAGGTTGGCAAGCGCGAGCTGCGTGATTAAAGAGCCGCCAACCACATAATCGGTGGACTCGCCGGGGTTGTCCGCATGTGCGATGCGCCTGGTTGGCGTTCCAGGAGGCATTCCCTTTGGTTTCTGTTTTTGAAAGAAGCACTCCCCTTGCATTCCATCGGGGCAGCGCTCAAGGGACAGAATGCGGTCCTTCACGTAGGGCGCGAGATTGGGAAAGATCGCGTTGTAGTACGCAACCAGGTCAAGCTTCGTGTAGCCCTCTTCAGGCCAGAAGACCTTGTCGGGATGGGAGACGGCGATGGGCAATTTCGCGGTCACGGATTGGGACATGGTGGGCCTCCTCATGCGGGCAGTTCCGGCAGGAGCACGTCCTCAGGACGTTTGTCGTCGCGCAGGCCCAGATAGACCGGCTGGCGAAGCTTCCTGTCCGCGGTCCACTCCTGGAAGGAGATTTGCGCAATCAGCCGTGGAGCGAGAAAAACCACGCCCTTCTCGCGCGGCGGGTCGATCAACGCTGGCTGCGATCTCACAAGTGGCTGAAACTTCCGATAGAGCGCGGCGAGAGTCTCCCGATCGAATCCCGTCCCGACTTTGCCGATATAGCGCAGCGCACCCTTTTCATACGCGCCGAGCAAAAGGGCACCAAAATGTTGGCGCGAGCCGGCCGGCTCCGTATATCCGGCAATCACAAACTCATCCTCCTGGTGAACCTTCACCTTCAGCCATTTGGTGGAGCGCGCTTCCACATAAGGAGCGGATAGATCTTTCGCAACCAGTCCCTCGTATCCGCAGCGGCGCGCGATGCGGAAGGCCTCGAGGCCGTTGCTTGCGAGCCTGTGAGACGGCAACAGAACTTTGCTGGAGCCGATCGACCGTTCCATCAGATCGCGCCGCGCGGACAGGGGCTCTCGGCGCAGATCTTTGCCGTTATGAAAGAGGCAATCGAAGACGGCGTACACCGGTTCGCCCTTTTCCTGCTGAAGGAGCTGAAATCGGGAGACCCCCTTCTTGTCGAACACAACAACCTCGCCATCGAGAAGCTGGGTGACGGGTTCGAGAGAGCGGATGGCCTTCGCAATGCGAGGGAAGCTGCCGGTCTTGTCTTTTCCGTTTCGGGAGAGCAGCCGCACCCGGTCCTCTTCCTTATACGCGAGCATCCTGTCGCCGTCGTATTTCTCCTCATAGACCCATCCGGCCCTGTCGAACGGCCCTGCAACCAGCGTGGCAAGCATGGGCTGAACGCGAAATGGAATGCGGTTCTTCAAATCGGCCGCCTTGTTCGCTTGATGCGCCCCGAAACGGATTTCGCACTCGTCGCGGTTCGCCCCTTGCCGGACGGATCGCCCTGCGAAGCTCTCTCTATGTCGCCGCCTTCGTCGCGCGCAATCTCCGCAAGTAGGCGCCCGCTGGCCACAGAACGTGGCTCTTCCTGCAACACGTCCTTCGCGGATGCATATTGGTCGCGGTGTTTGATAAGCAGCCAGGCGTCTTTGCCAAAGCTGCGGGTGCGAACCAGGACCCACGTTCCTTGCAGTTTCTTTCCCCGAAGCGTGAACTTGATCTCTCCCCGCTGCAAGGCGCTGTCCACATCGGCGTCTTCCGGATGCCATGTCCCCTGGTCCCATAACATCACCGTTCCCGCGCCATATTGACCCGCGGGAATCACGCCCTCGAAGTCGCCGTACTCGACCGGATGGTCCTCCGTCCGCATCGCAAGGCGCTTCACTGCCGGATCGAGCGAGGGCCCCTTGGGTACGGCCCAGGAAAGGAGTATGCCGCTCCATTGCAGGCGAAGATCGTAGTGCAGGTGCGAGGCCATGTGCTTCTGTATTGCGTAGAGAAGCGGGCCATCCCCATCGTGGGTATCGTCCGAGCCATGCGGCTCCGTTGTCACTGCGAACTGACGCTTCTTCCGGTATTCATTGAGTTTCATATTCCCATTCCTGGGTACGGCGCCGAGGTGCATCACACAAGTAGCCGCTCACGCCTTTGGATGACTCTACAACGTGGGCGCCGCCGGCCGTAGCTCCTGGGCTGGACTATTCTCCAGTGCATCCTTCACAACACTGCCGCTCACTGTCTCTTGCTTCAGCAGTTGCTGGGCCAGAATCTCCAGGGCCGGGCGATGCGACTTCAACAAGTCCTGGGCCCGCTGATATTGTTCGGTCACAATGCGCTGGACTTCCCCGTCGATCACTTGCCGGGTCTCCGGACTGATCTGGCTGTTGTCCTCGACCGGTCCTCCCAGGTATTGCAGTTGTTGACCTGCGTAACGCACCGAGCCCAGTTTTTCACTCATGCCGAATTCCGTGACCATGCGGCGGGCCAGATCGGTTGCCCGCATGATGTCGTCACTGGCCCCGGTGCTAATGGTCGCAAACTTGACCATCTCGGCAGCCCGCCCGCCCAACATGACGGCGATCTTGTCCTTCAATTCGTCGATGGTGAGCAGATAGCGGTCTTCGGTGGGCATCTGCATGGTATAGCCCAGGGCGCCACGGCTGTGTGGAACAATGCTGATTTTGCTGACCGGTTCGCCGTGCGGCACCAGCTCGGCCACCAGCGCGTGGCCGGACTCGTGATAGGCAACCGTGGTCCGCTCCTGCTCGTTCATCACGCGGCTCTTTTTCTCGGAGCCGGCGATCACGCGTTCGATGGCGGCCTCGAAGTCATTCATGGTCACGGCCGCGGCCTTGTTGCGTGCAGCCAGCAGTGCCGCCTCGTTCATAGCATTCGCCAGATCTGCGCCGCTGAAGCCGGCGGTGATGCGGGCCGCATGGTCCATGTCGAAGTCCGGCGACAGCTTGACGTCCTTGCTATGAATCCGCAGGATTTGCGCCCGTCCGATGAGGTCGGGATTGCCGATGGCGATCTGGCGGTCGAAGCGGCCCGCGCGCAGCAGCGCCGGATCGAGTACCTCCGGACGGTTGGTGGCCGCCATGATAATCACCGGCGCGCTGGCGTCGGTCTTGAAACCGTCGATCTCGGCCAGCAACTGGTTGAGGGTCTGCTCCCGCTCGTCGTCGCTGCCGATGCGCATCACGCCTCCACGGCTCTGTCCGATGGCATCAATCTCGTCGATGAAGACGATCGCGGGAGCTGCCTTGCGCGCCTGCTCGAACAGGTCCCGCACGCGGGCCGCGCCCACTCCCACAAACATTTCAACGAATTCCGAGCCGCTGGTCTCGAAGAACGCGACCTTGGCCTCGCCGGCCGTGGCTTTGGCCAGCAGTGTCTTTCCCGTGCCCGGCGGGCCGACCAGCAATACTCCCTTGGGAATGTGTCCGCCGAGCTGGGCGAATTTCTCCGGCTCCTTCAGAAACTGGATGATCTCCTGGAGCTCGGCGATGGCCTCATCCGCCCCGCCCACATCTTTGTAGGTGACTGTAACGTCCTCGGGCTTGACCTCGATCGCTTTGCTCTTGCCTACGCCGAAGATGCCGCCCAATCCTCCGCCCGCAGCGCTGCCCATTCGCCCATACGCGAAGTACCAAAAGGCGCCAAGCACTATCATCGGGAGTAAATAATCGAGCAAGAATCCGCCGATGGGGCTGGGCGCGCGCTCGAATTGGTAAGTAACTTTTGCCCCTTGCAACTCTCCGATCAGTTCGCTGTCGCCGGCCGGCGCAGGCGCGGTAGTGAATGGGACGGTTGCGGGAGACCCTCCCGGCTTGGGGTTCTTCATCTCACCAACGATGTTCCTTTCGCTGATGGTCGCCCTTACGATCTGAGCGTCCGCCAGCTTTTGCTTGAACTCGCTGTAAGGAATTTCCATGTTCCCGGACGCGGGAGAGAGGACGAATATCTGGAACAGCCACAAGAGAATCAGGCTCGAGATCAGGTAGCTGATGCCGAAACGAATCTGAAGCCGGCGCTTCTGATCATCGTCGGGGCTGGGTTTTTTGGGTGACGATTCCGTTTTGCTCATGGTCCACATCCTTTAGCGTAATTTGCGTTGCTTCATGGGCCGGACCCATAGAAAGTAGATCAGCGCTCCAATGCCTGCCGCCACTGCCATGGCGATCAGAACAACCATCGTCTGCCGGTAGTGACGCGAGAAAAAAGCGATCATTGACCGGCCGTAGATCTTGGCCAGATATGCCACGGCAAAAAAGCGCAAGCCGCGCCCGGCGATCAGCGCAGGCAGGAACTTCCTGCGCGGATACTGCATCACTCCGGCGGTCATCACCACGGTTGTGAAAGGAAACGGCGGCGGGAGAATCGCGCCGGCAAACACCGTGATGCTGCCAAATCTCTCAAAGAGCTTGTAGACCTTCTGCGCCTGCGGCCTACCGACTTTCTTTTCCAGGGTCGCTTCGCCGCCTTTTTGTGACATCCGGTAGGCAAGATACCCGCCAAGCACCTCACCCACAGTAGCCATCAAGGCGTAGTAGCCCCACCATTCGTAATGGCCCGCCGCAAGGAAGATGACGAACATATCTTCGCTCCCAGGCGGCGCGGAGACAAATGGGGTGTTGTCCGCGAGGCCAAGCAAGATCAACCCAGGCCCTCCCAGCCGGCGGGTCCACTTCCACACCGGACCAGATACGACAAGTTGGGCGAGGTTGCACACGTAGAGGTTATACCTCTTTCCCGCCGTAACATATCGCGACCGGGCACGCGGTCGCAACCAATGAAAGTTTCGCGTGCCCGGCCAACGATCTATGCCGGCTTCAATGCAAATCTGTCGGCCAACGCGCCATGCCTGTCCATGCATCGGGCGTCAGGCAAATCTGCTTTCCTCCAGGGTCCAGCGGTTGTCTTGCCCGGTATATTCGCAATCGCTAGGCTGCTGCGGCGTAGTTGAGCTTAATGAAGTCGTTCACGTTGGAGACACCAGGCGCCGCCCAGGCCGCTCGCTCCGCCTCTTCCCGTTCCGCCCAGGAACGCACACTGCCGGTCAGTGTCACCGTTCCATGAGTGACCAGAACGTTGATGGCTTGCGCATCCAACATCGCGCTGCGCTTGAGGGCTGCTTCGATGTCGTTCTTGAGCTCGGCGGGTGTAGCGGTCGACTTGACGTCGATTTCGTTTGAAATTCCCTTGACACCAATCAGGCCACGTACTGCAAGCTCGGCGCTGGACCTTTGATAGTCCGAGTCAACCTCACCCTGTAGCGTCAGCCAACCGTGTTCCACGATCACGCGGATGCGACCGAACGGCACCGCAACGGTCCACTGCAATGCGGTCTCGGCTGCCCGCGCGATATCCGCGTCGGTCCGCACGGTGGAGTTGGGCAACACCACCTCGAGTTCCACTGCCAGGGCGTTCACGCCAAATACCCGCTTGGCGGCCCGCTCAGCTGCCCATTTTTCAAAATAGCTGTTCACAGGACCGGTCAGCGTAACAACTCCATCTTTGACGGCAACGCCGATCTTTGATGGATGCGTAAGACCTGGCTCCCATCTGAGCTCGTCCTGAACGCTTCTTTGTACATCCGAGTCGCTGTTCATTTTTTTCTCCTTTGTAGTTCGTTCCGTGGGTCTATTCCAACATTCGTTCTATTGCTGGGAAAACTGCCATGCGACGTTCTGCGGCTGGTTCGCTTCCCCGGTGGCAGCCAGGCCCCATCGGCCATGCCACCTAACGGGGTTCGCGGGTTCTTCTTCCGGGGGCAGGCACGCGGCCACTGTGTGGAGAAGCCTATGCACCGGGTCCCCCTTCTCTATGCACGCTGAAAAGAGTGCCCGCTTGTCAGGGGGCAGGATGTCCATGGAACCGCTGAGCAACACAATCGGAAATGTCGCGCCATGGGACCGAAGATGGGTTAGCAGCTCCACTCCGTTTAGACCAGGCATGTCAAAATCGACGATTGCAAGCTGATAGGCCGATAGATCGTGAGTGTCGACCAGTTCTGGACGATTGACGAGAACCACCGAGTATCCTTGCCGTCTCAGCACATGGCCGCGAACTTCAAGGCCGACGGTATCGTCATCGACGCATAGGATACAAGGCCGGTTCGAGAAGACTGTTGTACGTCCACCCATTGCAGATTGGCTTGGGAACTGGCTAACCATAGTCGTGTTCATTGATCTCGCCTCGCAAGAAGCTGGGGCACATCGGACGACTCGCCCGATGTGCGTTATGGCATGGGCGGCTATGCCGCGGCCGGTGTATGCTTGTCCGGCGCGGCCTTCGCCAGATCCAGCTCCAGCACTCCATCCTTCACCGTGGTCTTTACCTTGTTCACATCCACCGCGGCCGGAAGGCCGACGACACGAAGAATCTGGTCCGAGCAGGCTTCGCGGTAGATGGTTTTGCCGGTCTTGGACTCTTTCTTTGCTTCCCGCCTGCCGGCAATCGTGACCCGGCACGGCTCCACGGTGATCTCCAGATTCTTCTCCTTGAAGCCCGGAACATCCGCGCGCACGCTTACGGCGTCGGTCGATTCTGAAATCGCGATGTGAAGAGGATGGAGAAACTCCGTCTCGGCCTGGAGCCAGTCGGCCAGATCGTGGCTGGGGAGCCCATCGCTCTTGAAGATCTCAAAAGCACGGCGGGCAATGCGGTCGTAGAGATTCCGCTCCTCTTCGATAAGCTGTGCGGGTTTGCCGGTTTGAACGGATGCCTCTTCTTTGGGGTGTGCGAGCAGTCCTGATGACATGTCATCCTCCGATCTTGTTGTCGAACACTTGTTGACCAGCAATTCACAGGCCACGCCTAAGCTCTTGATAACGTGCGGGTGTGCAAATCCCCGTGTCGCAATTCCTTCGCAAATTCGCGAACCTCACGAAGAATCGCCCGCACCCGTCGAAGACTGCACCGCCAGCGCCTTTCCGGCAATGGACGGGCCCCTTCCGGGGTGGGCACGTTGGCGCGAACTTCGCGAAATCGCGAGAAGACTGCGATTCCGCGATGCTCCCCCCTCAATGTTTTGAGACGCTTACCAATTGGCGACTGAAGTGCATTGAATGGGCCGCAAGACAAAATCGAAAGGAGAAATGCAGCCATGGACAGAATGCTAGTTGTTGTTTTCGACACTGAAGCGAAAGCCTACGAAGGAAAGAAGGCCCTTTATCAATTGGATGACGAGGGGAGCATCTCGGTCTATGCCGATGCAGTAATCGCCAAGAATGCGAATGGCTCTGCGACGGTGAAGCAGAGTAACGATCAGGGGCCGCTCGGGACCCTCGTCGGGACTTCGCTGGGAAGCCTCATCGGACTTCTCGGTGGCGTGACTGGCCTTGCCATTGGCGCCACGGTGGGGTTGCTGGGCGGCAGCTTTGCCGATCTGGACAACGCCAGGATCGGTACGGACTTCATCGATGACGTTACCAGGGAACTGAAGCCGGGCAAGTTCGCTGTCGTTGCCGAAATTCAGGAGGAATGGACGACTCCCGTCGATCTTCGCATGGAGTCCATCGGCGGAAAGGTCTTTCGGCGGGCGTTGTCGAATGTCAGGCACACGGTGAACGAGGAGGAAAACGAGGCAATGAAAGCCGACCTGGCGCAATTGAAGGCGGAGTACGCGAAGGCCCGCGCCGATCGGAAGGCAAAGCTTCAGGAAAAGATCAACCAACTCGACTCCAAGATACAAGCGCGGCTGGAAAAGGCCAAGGAGCGGCGCGCGGCAGCGGAGCGCGAGATCAAGGCCAAGGCCGAAGCACTCAAGGCCAAGGCTGCCGCTTTGAAGACAAAAGCGGCGAAGATCCACGATTAGAACCGCGACGCGGTCCGTCGCTGGTGTTATTTGCAGTTTGATCTGGGAAAGTGAGGCTAGCTATGGACGACATCCGGGATGCGGTGCCCCTGCGCAAATGTGCACACGGGCCGTGCCGGTGCTTGGTTCCATCTACACAGGAGTATTGCAGCGACTATTGTTCGGACGCCGATGATGTAGAGAATGCCGAGATCCACTGTGGCTGTGACCACCTTCATTGCACGTCGAACTGAGCGTCTGCAGTCTCCACCGTACTGAGCGAAGGCTGGCATGCAACCCTCTTCCAGAATTCAGGCGTGGCCGTCGCATCGCAGGGGGAAAGAAGGTCTTTCAAGAACCATCGATCGGTAAACCAAAATACGACAAACAAGGAGAAATAGTATGAGCATCGAATCGAATACAGTGAAGCACGCAGCCTACGCCAAACTGGAGTCTGAAATCGAGACCGCTGAGGCAAAACTTCAAACATTGAAGGCACGCGCCAAGGCCGCGAAGGCCAACGCGGAGATCGTCGTGATCGCGGACCTTCTAACCCGAAAGGAAGAACTCCAACTGAAGCTGCAGGAGCTGAAGAAGGCGGGCGCGGAGCGTTGGGCGCGCGCGAAGGCGGACCTCGAGGCGCTGATCGCAGACTTCGAAAAGTCGGTCAAGGAAATTGAAGCGAAGGTGAAGGCACTCTGAAGCACATCGGCGTTCGTGTTGTTCGTCGCCGGACATTCGTTCGGTCGCTGTCTTACCGCAAACAGCAAGAAGGAGGAGAGATCATGGCACACAGTATTAAAAACCTATTCAACGAATTCACCGGGGCCCTTATCGGATGGGGAGTCGTCATGATTCTCCTGGGAGTGGCGGCTTTGTTTCTGCCGTTGGCGACAGGCACCGCAGTTTCCATTCTTATTTCCTGCATTATCATCCTCGGCGGTTGCGCATTCCTGGCGTCCGCCTTCGCCGGCCGCAACGCCGGAGCGTTCATTTGGCGAATGTTGATCGGCGTTGTCTACATCGTTGGCGGCGGCTACCTGGCATTCCACTCAAAGCTCGCCCTGGAGTCGTTCACCATCGTGCTGGGCTTGATCTTCGTCCTTGAAGGGTTGCTGGACATTGCCACGTTTTTCCATTTCCACGACTTTCCCAGATCGGGATGGATTCTCTTTGACGCCTTGGTCTCGCTCCTGCTGGCCTACCTGATTATGCGTCCCTGGCCATCAAGCTCTGTGTGGGCCATCGGAATCATCTTAGGCATCGACCTCATCGTAAGTGGCTTAGCCAGCGTGATGTACGCAATGTCGGCCCGCCGGGCCGTGAAGGGGCTGAGCTTATGACCCTCCATGCTCTGGCGCTCACGCTTCAACTCAAACTCTGGCTTGTTATGGCCGCAACCCTGATCCAGGTTTTGCATACTCATGAGGCATTGCTTGCTGGACGCGATGGAATGACGCCGCTTCCTGGATCGGCCGGAGGACCAGCGTCAGCGGTCCCAATGCCCGAACCACTGTGCCAGGTAAGCTCGCGCATCCGGCAGAGGGGCCTGCCGCTTCGAAATGGGGTCACGGTCCGTTAGTGGAGTTGCGACCAAATATTCGACCATGGAGATAAGCTCATTCCTGGCCGCCGATGGAAGTCAACCCGTAATTGAAGAAGGGAGAAAAAACAATGCTGGATACGATCAATTTGACCATAACTCAAGCCACCCCGGAGATGGTCCAACACTGGGGTTGGTTCCTCGCATTTGGAATTGTGTTGGCAGTGCTGGGCATCGCTGCGGTGGTCCGGTCTTTCACGGCCACGATAGCCTCCATGATCTTCTTCGGATGGATGCTTCTGTTTGCCGGCGTCGTCGAGTTCATCAATGCATTCATGGTCGGGCACTGGGCTGGGTTCTTCCTGCACCTGCTGGCCTCCATCTTCTTCCTGGCTACTGGCTTTCTCTTTTTGATCAAGCCAGTGATCAGCGCCGAGGTCGCGACCCTGGTAATGTCGCTGTTCTTTCTGATCGGCGGTTTGTACCAGTTCATCGCCGCGCTATGTACCCATCTGCCGGGATGGGGCTGGCAAGTCTTCGACGGAATTCTGGCATCACTCATGGGCGTTCTGTTGATGGTTCAATGGCCGCTCTCCGGGCTTTGGGCGATCGGTCTCTTTATTGGGATCGACCTGATCTTCTGTGGCTTCTCCTGGGTCGCTTTGGCACTCGACCTTCATAAGCAATGAGCGATAATCATTTGTCTCCAGCCTTTAACGGGGCAACTGCCCGCTCCCCATTGCGCGTCGGAGATGCTGGCCTGTCGTTGGAGTATAACGTATTCATCCTCAATTAAAGGAGCCACAGGCAATGTTGGTATCTGCAGAGGAGCAGCTGACAAAGGCCTTCAACAGCCTGTTTAGCAATTACGCTGGACCGGCGTTCGCGATTCGCTTGTGGGATGGATCAATTTGGCATTCTTCGCAGAATGAGAAGCCTGAGTGCACAATTGAAATCACCAGTCCCAACGCACTGGAACTGCTGGTTGCGAATCCAGATGAAGTTGGTCTTGGAGGGGCTTTTGTAAGCGGCGATCTGGATGTAAAGGGTGATATTTTTTCGGTATTCGCAATCGGTGAATATCTCTTTACGCGGCCGGCGAATTTTCGAAATGAGATGTTTCAGCGCGTCATGCTGACCTTGTGCAGGGTTAGACGCTTTATTCGCAATGGAAGACCTCATTCTCTAAATCGGGATCGTTCGTCCATTGCCCACCACTACGATCAGCCCTTCGAGTTTTACAAGTCCTGGTTAGGTAAATCACTTACATATTCGTGTGCCTATTTCAGAGATGGGAGTGAACCTCTCGACCAAGCACAACAACGCAAAATTGATCATATCTGCCGCAAACTGAGGCTTCAGCCGTTTGATCAGTTCCTGGATATCGGATGTGGATGGGGAAGCCTTGTCCTGCACGCGTCGAAAGAGTATGGCGCATATGCCCATGGAATTACCCTCAGCAAAGAGCAGGCCCGGGTGGCAACTGACCGCATTGAGCAAGAACGGCTTACCCAAAGCTGCAAGGTGGAATTGCGGGACTACCGCACCCTAAGCGATCTCTCTCTTCCCTTCGATAAGATCGCCAGCGTGGGTATGTTCGAACATGTGGGACTGAAGAACCTGCCTCAGTACTTCAGCGTTGTCCATGAAGCGCTTAAACCCGGTGGTGTCTTTCTGAACCATGGCATTGCCCGGTCGCACCAGTCCCCGGCTCGTAAGTCTTCCTTTATCGACCGCTACGTCTTTCCGGACGGAGAACTTGTCACCCTTGCTCAAGCCCTGTCGGCAGCAGAGTCGGCCGGTTTTGAAGTAAGGGACGTCGAGAATCTTCGAGAGCACTACGAACTCACTCTTCGACGGTGGGTCGAGGATCTGCAGTGGAATGCAGGCACTGTGCTCAGCTATGTCCCGAAATCCACATATCGGATCTGGCTCCTCTATATGGCAGGCTCTGCTGCGTCATTCTATCGCGGAGACATTGCTGTCTATCAGGTACTGCTGAGCCGGTCCGACAAAGGGAAAAGCCGTCTGCCGCTGACTCGCGAGGACTGGTACATGCCAGACGCTCGACATTCTGCAAGCCGCTTTCAAATTGCGAATTCGCCGTGCATGGTGCAACCTGGCGTGCAGACCACAGCCCTTGCTCGGGAAGGTTGAGAGGGCCCAGTCGAAAGGAAGACCGACCATGCCGACCAACGTCGATGAAACCAGCGCCGCGGCTGCCGGCTTGACGACGCAGGAAGCCCAGGCACGGCTCGATCAGTTCGGGCCGAATGAGCCTGCGGCGAAAGAACGCCACTCGTTTGGCGCCGAACTGTGGCATGCGTTTGCCAACCCGCTGGTGCTAATCCTGGTGATTGCCGCTACCGTGTCGGCGTTTACCGGCGATCGAGTGGATGCGGCGATTATCGGCATTATTGTTCTGCTGAGCACTGCGATCGATTTGACCCAGAGTTACCGCTCTCAGCAGGCAATCGAAAAGCTGCGCGCCCAGGTGGCCCCTACGGCAACCGCCCTGCGCGATGGGGAGTGGAAAGAGATCCGGCGGCGGGACGTGGTGCCGGGGGACATCGTGCGTCTCTCCGCCGGAGACCTGGTCCCCGCGGATGCGCGCCTGCTGACCGCGCGCGACCTCTATGTGCTACAGGCAGCGCTGACGGGCGAATCGCTTCCGGCAGAAAAGCAGGCGACCGCGGAGCCTGCTTCGACCAAGGCGGATGCGCCCAACATGGTCTTCCTCGGCACATCGGTCGTGAGCGGGACGGCAACCGCGGAGGTTGTGGCGACGGGCCCACGGACCTCCTTTGGCGATATTGCGGCGCGCCTGGGCGCGCGTCCGGAGGAGACGGCCTTCGATCAAGGCCTGCGGAAGTTCAGCGTGCTGCTGGCGCGAACGGTCTTTTTTCTGGTCCTCTTCCTGCTCGTCGTCAGCATCGCGCGCCACCGCGACCCGCTTCAGTCGCTGCTGTTTGCCGTTGCGCTGGCGGTGGGCCTGACGCCTGAGTTCCTGCCCATGATTACGTCGGTGACGCTCTCCAAGGGCGCGGTCGCCATGGCGCGCAAGAAGGTCATCGTCAAACACCTTTCCGCGATCGAGAACCTGGGAAGCCTGGATGTGCTTTGCAGCGACAAGACGGGAACGCTGACCGCAGGCACGATGTCGCTGGACCGCTCACTCGGCCCCTTTGGCGATCCATCGCAGCGCACGCTGGAGCTCGCCTACCTCAACAGCAAGTTTGAGACGGGCATCCGCAGTCCGCTGGATGACGTCATCCTGCGCCAGCCTCCGCCAAAGATGGACGATGCCACCAAATGCGACGAGATTCCGTTCGACTTTGAGCGGAGGAGGCTCTCCGTCGTGGTGCAGCAGCAGTCGCGGAGGATTCTGATCACCAAGGGCGCGCCTGAAGGGATCTTCCCGCTGCTCTCGGGCTACGAGGTCGAAGGCAAGATCGTACCCGTTAGCGATGACGCGGCCAGGCGCGCGCAACAGACCAGCGAGGAACTGAATAGCCAGGGATTCCGCTCGCTGGCCGTGGCCTACGTCGAAGTTCCTGTGTGCGCGAACTATTCGGTGAAGGACGAGCGCAATCTGGTCCTGGCCGGCTTCCTGACCTTTGCCGACGAGCCGCTGGCTGACGCCGCCCAGGTGGTGGGTTCGCTGAAGCAGGATGGGGTGGAGATGAAGGTCATCTCCGGCGACAACGACCTGGTCACCGGCCACGTCTGCACCGAGGTTGGAATCGACCCTGGAAAGATCGTCACTGGCGACGACCTGGACCGGATGACCGACCCGGCGCTGGCGCATGACGTGGAGCAGACGCGGGTATTCGCGCGCATCTCTCCGGCGCAGAAAAACCGGATTCTGCTGGCCCTCAGACACAACGGCCACGCGGTGGGGTTCATGGGCGACGGCGTTAACGATGCGCCATCGCTGCACGCGGCCGATGTCGGCATCTCCGTGTCAAGCGCCGTCGATGTGGCGCGCGAAGTTGCCGACGTGATCCTGGTGCAGCCGGGCCTGCGGGTCCTGCACGACGGCATTATCGAAGGGCGCAAGGCCTTCGGCAACGTGATGAAGTATCTGCTGATGGGCACAAGCTCGAACTTTGGCAATGTCTTCAGCATGGCGGGCGCTTCGGTGTTCCTGCCGTTCCTGCCGATGCTGCCCACGCAGATCCTGCTGAACAACCTTCTTTACGACCTGGCCCAGCTCACCATTCCCACGGACAATGTGGACGAGACTTACCTGCAAAAGCCCCAGCACTGGGACATTCATCTGATCCGCAATTTCATGGTGTTCATCGGGCCGATCAGTTCCATCTTCGACTTTCTGACCTTTTATGTGCTGCTGCATTTCTTCCGCGCCAGCGAAGCGCAGTTTCACACCGGCTGGTTTATCGAATCGCTGGCAACCCAGACGCTGGTGATCTTCGTCATCCGCACCGCGAAAAATCCACTGCGCAGCCGCCCCAGCGGGCCCTTGCTGGCAAGCTGCCTAGCCGCGGTGGCGGTGGGGACTTACCTGCCGTTCAGCCCGCTGGCAAAGATGCTGGGTTTCACACCCCTGCCGCTCAGTTACTTTGCCTTTGTGGCCGTCGCCACCGTGGCCTATCTCCTCCTGGTGGAAATTGCCAAACGGTTGCTTCTCCGTGAAACAGCCCGCAATCATGCGGCCAAACAGGGGAATCCTCTGGCGGCAGCAACGTAGGCCTGGCCCTGCATTCGATTCACATGGGAGAAGCGTGAATCAGATTGTCCGACGTATCATGGGAGCAATGTTCGAAGGGACTCTCAATGCGAGATGCTGCGGCTGGCGCCCGCACGAGATTGGCTTGCTCCGAAGCGGAATTGCAGCGCTTTTTGTGCTGGCCTCGATCGCCGCGGCCGCCCAACCCGGTCCCGCTCCGTTGAACCCACGCCTGCAGACATATTTCCGGGAAAATATCGGGTTGAGCCAGAATCAGATCGCCGACATACGAAACGGGATCCCGGTTGTGAAAGCCCTTCCCGCTCGTACGCCGGCCGAGGTTTTTCTGTTCGGCGCGGTCTACATTCATGCCGTTCCCTCGAAGTACATCCAGTTTTCAAGCGATCTCGATCGTCTTCGCCAGCTTCCCAATTTCATGGGCGTCGGCGGGTTCGGAAACCCTCCGCGGTTGTCCGACCTGAAAGGGCTCTCCTTCGAGAGCGATGACATCCAGGCGTTGCGAAGTTGTACCCCAGGCGACTGCCTGGTCCAGGTCCCAGCGAGGACCGTCGAGGATCTCCAGCGGTCCATCGATTGGTCTGCCGCGAACGCTAGCGAACAGGTGAATCAGTTTCTGCGCAGGGCCATCGTGGAGAACCTGATCGACTACCAGCGTGAAGGCAATCAGGCCCTGGGAGTGTATAACGATAAACGCGACGCTCCCAATGTGGCCCAGCAGTTTGCCTATTTGCTCAGCTACGACACCGCCTTGCCGGCGCATCTGCCGGATTTCTACCACTATCTTCTCGCCTATCCCTACGGTAGGCCGGCAAACGTCGAAGACAGTTTTTATTGGGCTAAGGTGAAATTCGGATTAAAGCCGACCTTGCGGGTCGCTCATGTGATGACCATGAAGGGCAGTACTGCGGATGATATAGCTTATGCCATTGCCGATAAGCAACTCTATTCGAGCCACTACTTCGAGACTGCGATCAGCCTGACTTATTGCGTTCGCGGACGCGACGACCCGAAACACCCCGGCTTCTATCTGATCATGACCATGGGATCGGAGCAGGCGGGTTTGAGTGGTATTCGAGGATTGCTTGTTCGTAAGGTCGCAATCGAACGATCGACTTCGTCTCTTCAAGGCAGGCTCACAGCCATCAAGAATGCACTGGAAGGGGGATCATAAAACCTAATACAAACGCCGCATCATGATATTCGTCTCCTACATCCACGTGCTTGTAGCGGCATTCCTGATGGGATTGGCGGCGGCCGCGCCGATGGGTCCTGTCAACATGATGGCCATTCGCCGTGGAGTGGTCAGTGGCTGGCGCCACACGCTTGCCTGTGGAATCGGCTCCGTTTGCGGCGATCTGCTTCTCTTCTCTCTGGCCCTCATCGGGGGCAGCTACCTCCTGCCCGGTTTGTCCAACCCGAAACTCCAGATCATCTTCGTGACCGTTGGCGTAGTCGTTCTGTTACCGGTCGGCATTTACTTCCTAGTGCTCGCTGTCAAGGAGCCCCATCGCGTCTTCAAAAGTGCTCGCAGGCGCTGGAGCGAAGGCCCTATCCCCGCGCGTCTGGCCGAAGAAGCCGCCAGAAGCGCCGCCATGACCGTCTTCAATCCCTTAACCATGATCTACTGGGCTGTCGTCACCTCCCGGTGGCTCCCCTTTGCCTATTCAGTTTTTGGCTTCAGCGCCCCCTGGTTGGGAACACTGATGGTCGGTATCGGACTGATGACATGGTTCACTGCGCTCGTCACCGTCATTCGTTTCATTCCCAACCGTATCGGTGCCACCTTCTTCCGCCTCGCCAACGCAGTACTCGGCCTCATCCTTCTCGGCTTCGGCACATATTGTGCAGTGGTGCTCTTCCGCCATCTCCTGCGCTAAAACACAAGGCCCAACCTATCGGGTCCGGCGGAATGAGTGGCCACGCCTGTCTCGGCTGGAAATCCGGCTCGGTGTTGCCCATCCACCGGATGCCCGATCGAAATCAGTCCAACTCCTCTTGCCGGGCGATTCGTCGCGGGTCTTCGAACAGCCGCGCCGTAACGGCCCCAAAGACGAAGCCGCCGACGTGCGCCACATACGCCACACCACCGGTCTGCACATCGGCCACTGAGCCGGCGTCGAGGAGCTGGCTGAGAAACCAGAAGCCAATCAGGACTACGGCCGGGATAAACGTGATTCGCACAAACACAAAGAATATCCAAGCCGATCGAATCCGATCGCGGGGATAGGTAATCAGAAAAGCTCCCATCACCGCGGCAATCGCGCCGCTGGCGCCTAGATTTGGGACTGTGGAATGGGGATCGGCTGCGACCTGGGCAAGCATCGCCACCAATCCGCCGGCAAAGTAGAAGACAAGATACCTCCATCGGCCCATCGCGTCTTCAATCTGTGGGCCAAAAGCCCATAAGAAGATCATGTTGCCGATGATGTGCGACCAACTGCCATGCATGAACATCGAGGTAATCAATGTGATCCATTGATGACCGGAGACAATCTGTGCGGGGATCGCGGACCACGTGTTCACGAATGCATCGCCGCCCGCCAGCTCCAACACAAAGCCGAAGCAATTCACCAGGATGATCAGAGCCGTAACGGCGGGAATGCGCGCAGGACGCCGCGATGCGTCACTTAACGGGACCAGGGCACCCATACCGTTTCCTCCATTCGTCCGGATAAAAAACTGGCTTCCTGCGTAAAGCCGTTCCGCAATGATAAAGCCGTCCACTCATCAATGGACGCCGAGCACGCTGCATGGAACATTCTGCGCAATCGTGAACACCGTGCTCCAGAGACGGGACACGCGGTCCGAGCGGCGATGCAATCCGATCACGAGTAGATCGACCTTGTGCTCACAAACGTAGCTGACGATTCCGCCGACAGTTTCTGTATCCATCAGGTGAGTGACAAGTTCGACTCCTTCGCGCGCCGCGGCCGCCCGCACATTCGCTTGCAGCTGTTCGTAGAACTTCAAGCGATCTTCTTCGAGAAGGCAGGCAATGGCAGGATCGGAACCGGTGGCGAATGCTGTGTATGGTGGAAGTTTTTCCATCACGGTGATCGTTTGAAGCCCGACATTGAGAGCTTTCGCGAGATGAATCGCAGCAGCCAGAGCACGATCGGCCTCTGCAGATTCGTTATAGGCCACGGCAATGTTTCTGTACATTTTCCCTCACTCTCTGCCAGAGAAGCTGGGTGGGCGGCCCCTTGGCTTGCTATCAATGCTGGTTAGTCGCGAAGTGTCGCTGCAGTACCGGCTATCTGTTTGATGTACCAGGGGGACAAAGCCAATAGAGCTGGATACGCTATGCCATTGTCGTCACCGGCCGTCGTCTTCCTTAACCAGGAGTTCTCTGGCGTTCCCATACGAGTCCCTCTCTCATGCCTGTGGAGTACTTCGCTTCAGTTGTGGATGATATGCCTAGATCGTAGCCTGGAGTGCTCCTTTCGATTCTGTCTCGCGGCTTCTTCAACGCAATTCAATCGCCGATTAGTAAGCCATTCAAAACATTGAGGTATACGCATCACGAAGTCGCAGTATCCTCGCAAATTCGCGAAGTTCGCGCGAACGCGTGCCTACCGGAAGTTGGGGTAGCGGACAACTTTCGAGACTCCGGCAAACCGCCAAAGCAGTCCATAGATGAGCGCCGGACGGCTCCCACGTTCGCCCCTATGCGCCTCATCGTCAAGATGCGGGTCAGCATCCATCAGTATCGAGCAACCAAACGGCAGGCGGTCGGGCAGACGTATTGCGCTACGCGGACGGTCAAGGGATGAACTGGGATGAGCCGAGGGAAGGGATTGGGTTGGAGCTACCCCGCCCCATTGGAGCGCCGTCCTGGCAGTTCTAGGGGCAAGACCGGAGGCAGACGAGGGTGTTGCTAGCTCTGCCCGGCAAGGGTGGGAAAAGTGCGGTTCGCGGCCTCAGCGCAGCTTCGTAAGGGGTATATTTGGGGGTATCAATAACGTATGGCTAATTTAACACATGAAAATAAACATCTTATAGCGCGATACTAATCCTGCTGTCACATTGCAAGAGCCTTCCTCGGACGCGGTCAGGGCAGGACGACCAGCGGCGAGGGGCGGTCTTTTTGCGGGGTGAAGCGGGGCTGGCTGCGGGGTGGCTGTCCGGTGCTGGATGGCCGGTCGCCGCGCGGGGGCCCTCCGATCCAGGAGGCGACGCGGGTGAAGCGGCCTCCGGGGCCCGTGCCGACGGCGCGGCCGAGGCGCTCGATGCGCTCGCGCAGGCAGGTGTTGCACTGCGTGGCGTCTTCGTCGAGACACGCCTTGCCGGGGTAAATCTCGTACATCTGGCGGTAGGGCGCGGGGGTGAGGACGGGCATGAAGACGTTGGCGCCGCTTTGCAGGCCGTGCTCGCGGCCGTCGAGGGTGTTGATGGTGGCCAGCGCGGTGGTGCTGGGCAGATTGGCCTCGGGGCAGACGAGGCGGGCGAGGGCGACGGCCTTGAGGACCATACCCTCGCTGCTGGGGACCTGGTCGGGGCCTGCGGTTGGTACATTGGGCGCGCCGAGCGGCGTGTCGGGGTGGGCGATGAATGGGCCGATGCCGACCATGTCGAGGTCGAGGGATTCGAAGAGCTCAATGTCGCGGGCGAGCATCTCGCAGGTCTGGCCGGGGATGCCGACCATGACGCCGCTGCCGATCTCGTAGCCCATTTCGCGCAGATCGCACAGCAGGGTGATACGGTCGCTGATGGCTGCGCCGCAGCGAGGATGAATTGCGTTGTAGAGCGCGGGGTTGGAGGTCTCGAAGCGCAGGAGATAGCGGTCGGCGCCAGCTTCGCGCCAGAGGCACAGCTCGCTGCGGCGGCGCTCGCCGAGACTGAGGGTGATGGCGAGCGGGGTCTCTTTTTTTATGGTGCGAATGATTTCGGCGAACCACGCGGCCTCGATGCCGAAGTCTTCGCCAGCCTGGAGGACGATGGTGCCGAAGCCGAGTTCGACTGCCTTGCGCGCGCATGCGAGAACCTCTTCGCGCGACATGCGGTAGCGCGGCATGGAGCGGGCGGAGCGCAGGCCGCAGTAGTGGCACTGGCGGACGCAGAAGCTGGAGATTTCGATGAGGCCGCGCAGGTGGATGTCGTCGCCGACGTGGGCGCGGCGGACCGCATCGGCGCGGGCGAAGAGCTGCTCGAGGGCGGCGGGGTCTTCTTCACGCAGCCAGTGGAGGAGTTCTGCATGGGCGATTCGAGGCATCGATGCGCTCCGGGCGGGTCAATCGGGGTTCAACCTACGGGTGATGCGGTTGGAGCGAAGAATACGGGAGAAAGGTTCAGACGGCCTGATTGGGCGGAGAGCGTCGGGGTCCTTCGACTCCGCCTCTCGCGATAAAGCTGCGAGAGGCTCCGCTCAGGATGACAATTTTAAATTAGATGACAACTTCAAATTGATTGACACTCCGCAACGATGTTCGAGTTCTATACCGATTACACGAAGACGTCGCGCTGGCCGGAGCGGACGGATTGGACCATGGGCTTGGCGATGCGCTGCTGCTTGGCGTCCATCTCGGCGATATGGGTGAGAATGAGCTTCTCGCCGGCGGCCTTGGTCTCGGGGCTGGCGTAGTCCTCCAGATACTCGGTGAAGGTGGAGAGCGCGTTGGGTTCGCAGTGGTACTTGATCTCACCGGGCTTGGCCATGTCCATGAAGTCCGTGCCGGTGCGGCCGAGGCGGTAGCAGGCGGTGCAAAAGGAGGGGGTGAAGCCCATCTGGGCGATCTCGCGGACGACAGCATCGAGCGGGCGGGTATCGCCGACGGCGAACTGGCTGCTGTTGAAGTCTCCTGCGGCGAGCTCGTAGCCGCCGGGATCGGTGCGGCTGCCGGCGGAGGTCTGGGAGATTCCAATCTGGAAGCACTTGTGGCGCACCCGGGCGGACTCGCGCGTGGTCATGATCATCCCGGTGTAGGGGACGGTGAGGCGCAGGATGGCGATGAGCTTGAGGAAGTCGGCGTCGGAGACCTTCCAGGGGGTGGTGGCGGTGAAGTCGGTGCCGGCGGCGGGTTCGAGGCGCGGAACGCTGATGGTGTGCGGGCCGCAGCCGAAGCGCTCTTCCAGATGATGGATGTGCTGCAACATGGCGAGGACTTCGTAGCGCCAGTCGTAGATGCCGAAGAGCGGGCCGATGCCGACGTCGTCGATGCCCGCCTCCATGGCGCGGTCCATGACGGTGGCTCGCCAGTCGAAGTCGGACTTGCGGCCGCGGGGATGGACGCGCGCGTAGGTCGGGCGGTGGTACGTCTCCTGGAAGCACTGATAGGTGCCGATGCCGCAGGCCTTCAGTTTGCGGAAGTCGTCGACCGGGAGGGGGGCGATGTTGACGTTGACGCGGCGGATTTCTCCGTTGCCGCTGCGCGTGGCGTAGATGGTCTCGATGGCCTTGTAGACGTAGTCGAGGCTGTTGGAGTTGGGATAGGCCTCGCCGGCGACCATGAGGATGCGCTTGTGGCCCTGCTCGATGATGACCTTGATCTCGGCGGCGATCTCTTCCTGGGAGAGAGTGATGCGGTGCAGGTCGCGGTTGCTGGCGCGATAGGCGCAGTAGAGGCACTCGTTGGTGCAGCGGTTGCTGATGTAGAGCGGGGCGAACATGACGAGGCGGGAGCCGTAGATCTCCTCCTTGACGGCGCGCGCGGTGTGGAAGAGCTCTTCGGTCAGCTCAGGGTCCTGGAGAGCGATGAGGGTTGCGACCTCGTCGAAGGTGAGGCCCTGCATCTCGCGTGCCTTGGCGAAGAGGTCGCGGACGCGGGCGGGCTCGGGCTGCGCAGTGTGGCTGAGGCAAGGTTGGACGGTGCTGCGCCGCCTGCCATTGCAGCAAGGCCAGTCACGGGGTTGAATGCGGCTGCGAGCGCGCTTCCGTGGCCCAAGCGACGCTGTATTGAGGAATAACACGCGGGCATAACGACTCGCAGTGACACTGGTCACAGGGCGGGAAAGGGCGTTGCGGCGGTGAGAAACCGTTTCCAGAACGCATTGCTGGACCGAAAATACAACTACTGAGATTCTGGCCTTCGACTTCGCTCAGGCCAGAATGACGACTCCTATTGTTTCCTGGGAGGTTCTTAGAACTTCTCCCAGTGGAGGAGATCGGCGAGGGGGCGCTTTTCGATGGCGGGAGACTCTGCGGGGTGGCCGACGGAGACGATGCTGATGAGGGCGAGGTCCGCGGGAGCGCCGAAGGCCCGGGCGACGGCTGGGGCATAGGGTTGCGGAGCGCCGGCGACCCAGCAGGCGCCGAGACCGTGCGCCTCGGCTGCGAGGAGGAGGTTCTCGGTGGCGGCGCAGCAGTCCTCGACCGCGCAGGTGGAGGGGCGCGAGAGGACGAGGACGCAGAAGGCGGCGTTGGCGATGAACTCGGCGTGGCCCAGCAGCGGCGGAATGCGGGCGAGAGAGGACTTTTCGGTGAGGACGACGAACTCCCAGGGCTGATCGTTCATGGCGGTGGGGGCGAGGCGGGCGCAGTCGACGATCTCTTCGATGATGGCGCGGTCGACCGGCTGCGCGGTGTAGTTGCGAATGCTGCGGCGCGAGTGCATGGCTTCGATGGCGGTCTTCATGGGTGCTCCGTGGGGCGAAGAATAAATGGATGAGGATTGCGGGCGGATTGAAAGCCTGTATCCCGGGGGCTAAAGCCCCAATCTTTGTCAATCTCCAATGTCCGGGCTAAAGCCCGGACCTATCTCAGAAGCAAGAACAACGACGAAATGCGGGGATTCTTCCCTTCCCTGTCGACTGCACTCAGGGTCAGGGTCAGAAGGTCAATTCGATTCGCCGTTGACTTCTATGGTATGGCAGAGGCGGAGCGATTGCTGAGACGCCGGTCACAGCGGAAGCCTGGCGGTTGGCGCACAATAGAGAGTGCAGCACCCGGCGGAGAGGACAGAATGAGCCAGCGCGAACGCATCGAAGAAGACCACCTCGGCACGCGGACGCTGCCCGTGGAGGCGCGGTATGGCATCCACACGGCGCGGGCGCTGGAGAACTTTCCGCTGGCGGGGAGGGCCGTGCATCCGGCGCTGGCGCGGGCCTTTGGCGAGGTGAAGCTGGCCTGCGCGCTGACCAATCGCGCGCTGGGCGCGTGGGTCGGGGACGAGGCCAAGGCGGAGGCGATCGAGCAGGCCTGCCGCGAGCTGAGCGAGGGCGAGCTGGTGGGCGAGATTGTGGTGGACGCGCTGCAGGGCGGCGCGGGGACCAGCACCAACATGAACGTCAACGAGGTGCTGGCGAACCGCGCGCTGGAGATTCTGGGCTTGCCGCATGGCGAGTACGCGCGCGTATCACCACTGGATGACATCAATCTGCATCAGTCGACGAACGACACATATCCCACCGCGCTGCGGCTGGCCGCGATCCGGCTGCTGCATGTGCTGGAGACGAATGTGGTGGCGCTGCAGGAGTCGTTTCAGCGGGCGGAGCGGCGGTTCGCGCATGTGGTGAAGGTGGGGCGGACGGAGTATCAGGATGCGGTGCTGACCACGCTGGGCCGCGAGATGAGCGCATACGCGGAGGCAATCAACCGCGACCGCTGGCGGATTTATAAGTGCGAGGAACGGCTGCGGGTGGTGAACCTGGGCGGGACGGCGATCGGCACCGGGCTGGGGGCGCCGCGCGAGTTTATCTTCCGCGCTGTGGAGCAGTTGCGCGCGCTGACGGGGATTGGATTTGCGCGGGCGGAGAACCTGGTAGATGCGACGCAGAATACGGACGTCTTCGCGGAGGTGTCGGGGATTCTGCGGGCGCACGCGGTGTCGCTGATCAAGATTTCGACCGACCTGCGGCTGCTGTCGTCGGGGCCGGACGCGGGGCTGGGAGAGATTCGGCTGCCGGCGCGGCAGGCGGGCTCGTCGATCATGCCGGGGAAGGTGAACCCGGTGATTCCCGAGGCTGCGACGCAGGCGGCGATGCTGGCGATGGGCAACGACAGCGTGATCGCTGCGGCGTGCGCGGCGGGGAGCCTGGAGCTGAATGCGTTTCTGCCGCTCATTGCGCATTGCCTGCTGGAGACGCTCGACCTGCTGGCTCGGGCCGACGACGTGCTGGCGCGGCTCTGCGTGGATGGGATCGAGGCGGACGAGGCGCGCTGCCGGGCGCATGTGATGAACGCAACCACCGAGGCCACGGAGCTGGTCCCCAGGCTGGGCTACGAGCGCGCGGAAGAGGCGGAGCGGATGGCGCGCGAGCAGGGCAAGTCGTTGCGCGAGGTGGTTGTGGAGCTGGGTTGGATGAGCGGGGAGGAGTTCGATGAGGCAACCAGCCCGGAGGCGATCTGCAGGCTGGGTTCGCCGGTGCGGAAGGTTGAGCCAGCGGGTAAGGTTTGAAAGTTGTCTTGCAATTCCCTCGGGGGCTAAACAGCTTTCTGGAACAATGTGACTGGACTCAAACATTGACCTCAGCGGCTAAAGCCGCGTTACAAGGAACGCACTTACGGCACGGCTGAAGCCGTGCCCTTAAGCAAGACAAGGGCTTTCCGCTACAGGGCCTGAATTTGCGTGTTCCTAAGCACGAAGCATCGGAGTACTAAACATCCGAGCACGAAGCAGAGGAGAGATTGGGATGAGCACGACACCCAAGGGATTGCGACTGCACATCGGGTTTTTCGGCCGGCGCAATGTGGGCAAATCGAGCCTGCTGAACGCGATCACGCGGCAGCATGTGTCGATTGTGTCGGATGTGGCGGGGACGACGACCGATCCGGTGGAGAAGCCGATGGAGCTGCTTCCGCTGGGGCCGGTGCTGTTTATCGATACGGCGGGGATCGACGAAGCGGGCGGGGCGGGGGCTTCTGAAAAGCTGGGGGCGCTGCGGGTGGAGAAGACGCGGCAGGCGCTGGAGCGGACGGAGATCGCTGTGCTGGTGGCCGAGCCGGGCGTGTGGGGCGAGTTCGAGGAGGGGCTGCTGGCGGACTTTGCGGTACGGAAGACGCCGGCGGTTGTGGTGATCAACAAGACGGATGCGACCGCTGCGGATGCGGCGCTGGTGGAGCGGTTGCGCGGGGAGAAGCTGCGAGTTGTGCTGGCGTCGGCGATTACGGGAGCGGGACTGGCAGAGCTGCGCGAGGCGCTGCTGGAGCTGGCCCCGGCGGACTTTATCGACTCGCCGGCGATTGCGGGCGATCTGGTGGGGCCGGGCGAGCTGGCGGTGCTGGTAGTGCCAATCGACAAGGAGGCGCCCAAGGGACGGCTGATCCTGCCCCAGGTGCAGACGATTCGCGACCTGTTGGACACGGACGCGCTGTGCATGGTGGTGAAGGAGCGCGAGCTGAGGAGTGCGCTCGACCGGCTGAAGACTCCGCCCAAGCTGGTGGTGACGGACTCGCAGGCGTTTCTGAAGGTTGCGGCGGACACACCGGCGGATGTGCCGCTGACCAGCTTTTCGATCCTGATGGCGCGCTTCAAGGGCGATCTGACGGCGCAGGTGGAGGGGACGCTGGCGATTGAGAAGCTGCGCAGCGGCGACCGGGTGCTGATCGCGGAGGCTTGCACGCACCACCCCATCGGCGAGGACATCGGGAGGGTGAAGATTCCGCGCTGGCTGACGCAGTATACCGGGGTGAAGCTGGAGTTTGTGACGGTGCAGGGGCTGGACTTTCCCGAGGACCTGGCCAGCTACAAGCTGGTGATCCACTGCGGCGCGTGTATGTGGAACCGGAGGCAGATGCTCAGCCGGATTCTGCAATGCCAGCACGCGGGGGTCCCGATTACGAACTATGGGTTGACGATTGCGTACAGCCTGGGCATCTTTGCCCGCGCGCTGGAGCCGTTTCCCGCGGCGCTGGCCCGCTATCGGGCGCTGGCCGGAGCAGCGGCGCACTGAGAGCGCAGATGCGGGGAGTATCTCCTGTGAAATAGCGGGATTACGCCGCAAACAGGGGGGCCTGCCGCATTCACTCACACACACATTGAACGGAAGTATGACGGCCATCACATACCGCGCCGATTGCGCGCTGATAGAGTTTGAGCAGCCGCTAATTCCAACAGGGGTGGCGCCTGGAGTCGCGGGAGAATATCGCGGGAAAGCGCAACGAAACGCGGTGTTCTGTCCCGCTATGGGCCGTACGGCGCAATTGGTGCGCCACACGGGAGATCCCCCTGGGACGCGATGCCAGGCCAGCGCGGCGGACGAGGAACGATGAGCACACCAACGGAAGTGGCAACGGCAGTGAAGGCAGCGGCCCCCAAGGCCTCGGCAGCGCCCCAGGACGAGATCACCCTGATCGCAAATAAATGGAAGAACAAGCGCGGCAGCCTGATTATGGCGCTGCACGACCTGCAAAGCAGGGTCGGTTATGTGCCGCGCGAGTCGGCTATGAAGCTGGGACACCTGATGGATGTGCCCCTGGCGCGCATCTATGAGGTGGTCACCTTCTACAACTATTTCAAGCTGGAGGCTCCGGGCAAGTACGTTATTTCGGTGTGCCTGGGCACTGCGTGCCACATCAAGGGGTCGGCCGAGCTGCTGAGCGGGATGGAGAAGGAGCTGAAGATCAAGGAGGGGCAGAGCACTCCGGACAAGGAGTACCACCTGCAGGCCGTACGCTGCCTGGGCTGCTGCGGACTGGCGCCCCTGGTCTCGGTGAACGGCAAGGTGTACGCCAAGTTGAAGACCAATGAGAGCAGCCATGTGATCGAGCGCATCCAGATCGACAAGCCCATGGCCGTAGCCGATGCGGAAGATCTCGCCGATTAACTCCCGCGCGGGCGGGATTGTTTGCAATCGAACCGATCGAAGTACAGGAAGCTTATGAAACCGGAAGAACTTGAAGTAAGAGCGGCCGCGGAGCTTGCCAAGCAGCAAGCCTTCGATGTGTGCCTGTTCACGTGCTCCAGCCGGGGCTGTCAATCGTCTGACGCCCTGGGCGTGATCGCCGGACTGAAGGCGGAGGTCAAGGCCAGACAGCTCGACGCCAAGGTGCAGGTGAACGGCAGTGGATGCATGGGGCTGTGCAGCAAGGGGCCGCTGGTGCGCATGTGCTCGAAGACGCAGAAGGACATTCTCTTCTCCGAGATCAAGCCGGAGATGGCTGGCGCGATCATGGAGCAGGCGGTGGTCCCGGTGCTGGCGGGCAGCAAGATTGAGAAGCCGGGCGGCGATCTGGAACAGCACACGCTGGACCTGAACGATCCTTTCTTCACCATGCAGGAGTTCTCGGTGCTGGAGAACAACGGCAAGATGGACCCGGAGAAGCTGGAAGACTATATTGCCCGCAACGGCTATCGGGCGCTGCGCAAGGCGCTGGGGATGAGCGCGGAGGAGATCTGCCAGGAGGTGCTGGCCAGCGGCCTGCGTGGCCGCGGCGGCGCCGGCTTCCCGACCGGTCTGAAGTGGGACCTGACGCGCAATGTGCCGTCGGATGTGAAGTACATCATCTGCAACGGCGACGAGGGCGACCCCGGCGCGTTCATGGATGGATCGGTGCTGGAAGGCGATCCGCACGCGGTGATCGAGGGCATGTTGATTGCGGCCCGCGCCATGCACGCGACCCACGGCGTCTTCTATATTCGCGCCGAGTATCCTCTGGCGGTGGAGCGGGTGGAGAAGGCGCTGCGGCAGGCGCGCGCCGCCGGCCTGGTGGGCAAGAACGTGCTGGACTCCGGATGGGCCTTCGACTTTGAGATGCGCCTGGGGGCGGGAGCGTTTGTGTGCGGCGAAGAGACGGCGCTGATCGCGTCGATCGAGGGCAAGCGCGGCACACCGCGTCCCCGTCCTCCGTTTCCGGCGGTCAAGGGACTGTGGGACCAGCCGAGCTGCATCAACAACGTGGAGACGCTGGCCAATGTGCCGCTGATCCTGCTGCGCGGAGCGAAGTGGTTCGCATCGCGCGGCACGGAAGAATCCAAGGGGACCAAGCTGTTCGCGCTGACCGGCAAGAGCAAGAACAACGGCCTGGTGGAGGTGCCGATGGGCATGACGCTGCGCGATGTGGTGGAGAAGATCGGCGGCGGCACGGACAGCGGCCTGAAGATCAAGGCCATCCAGACCGGCGGGCCCTCCGGCGGCATGATTCCCGAGCACGAGTTCGACACGCCGGTAAGCTACGAGAACCTGCATAAGCTTGGGTCCATGATGGGTTCCGGCGGCATGATCGTCATCGACGAGAACGACAGCGTGGTTGAGCTGGCGCAGTTCTATCTGGACTTCTGCGTGGATGAGTCGTGCGGCAAGTGCGCTCCCTGCCGGATCGGAGGGACGCAGATGCTGCATCTGCTGAACAAAATTGTCGAGGGCAAGGGAACGCTGGAGGACATCCGAACGATCCGCAAGGTTGCCAAGGCGATGCAGAAGGCATCGCTGTGCGCCCTGGGCCAGACCGCGCCCAATCCGACGCTGTCCGCCATTCGCCATTTCGAGCACGAGTTCACCGAGCGGCTGCTGCCGGCCGCCACCACGAAAGACTGACCACCAGGAACCGAGAAAAAGCCGCTATGAGCAATGCCATTCACGCCACGATCAACGGGTTGCCGGTCGAAGTCGCCGAGGGCGCCACCATCCTGGAGGCCGCGCGCCAGGTCCATGTGCGCATTCCCACTCTATGCAAGCATCCCGACCTGGATGCCACGGCGGCCTGCGGACTCTGCATCGTGCAGATCAAGAACACGGGCAAGATGCTGCGCGCGTGTTGCACGGCCATCGAAGACAAGATGGAGGTCCTGACCGAGACGCCGGAGATTGTCGACGTGCGGCGTTCTGTGCTGGAGCTGATTCTGTCGCGGCACCCCAACGAGTGCCTGACCTGCCTGCGCAACCAGAACTGCGAGCTGCAAACCCTGGCCGCCGATTTCGGTCTGACGTGGACGGGGCTGGACAGCATCGTTCCCGAACACGCCATCGACGACTCGACGCGCAGCATTGTGCTGGACTCGCGCAAGTGCATCACCTGCGGCCGGTGCATCCAGGTGTGCCAGCAGGACCAGAACGTGTGGGCGCTCAGCTTCCTGAACCGCGGGTTCGAGACGCGCATCGCCGCAGCGGGGGACATTTCGCTGGCCAACTCGCCGTGCGTGCGTTGCGGCCAGTGCTCCGCGCACTGCCCCACCGGGGCCATCGTGGAGTACGACGAGTCGGTGAAGGTGTGGGAGAAGCTGGAAGACCCGGACGCGTACTGCGTGGTGCAGATCGCGCCCGCGGTGCGCGTGGCCGTGGGCGAGGCCTTTGGCTTCGCGGTGGGCGCAAACCTGACCGGCAAGATCTATGCGGCGCTTCGCCGCATGGGCTTCAAGGCGGTCTTCGACACCAACTTCGGCGCCGATCTGACCATCATCGAAGAGGCCACCGAGTTCAAATCGCGCCTGCTGGAAGGCAAGGGGGTGCTTCCGCTGATCACCACCTGCTGCCCCGGCTGGGTCGACTTCATGGAGAAGTTCCACGGGGACATGATCCAGCACTTCTCCAGTTGCAAGTCGCCGCACGCCATGGTTGGCGCGCTCTCCAAGACCTACTACGCCCAGAAGCAGGGGATCGATCCGTCCAAGATGTACGTGGTCTCGATCATGCCCTGCACGGCGAAGAAGGCCGAGATCATCCGCAGCAAGGAGATGCGGTCCTCCGGCTATCAGGATGTGGATGTGTCGATCACCACGCGTGAGTTTGCGCGCATGATCAAGCAGTCGGGCATCGACTTTGTGACCATTCCCGACGAGCCGTGCGACCACATTCTGGGCATGTACACCGGCGCGGGAACGATCTTCGGAGTGACCGGCGGTGTGATGGAAGCAGCGCTGCGCAGCGCGTACTTCTATATCACCGGCGCGGACGCTCCCAAGGTCGAGTTCAATGTGACGCGCGGGTTGAAGGGGGTCAAGGAAGGCTCCATCGAGGTGGCCGGCAAGACCATTCGCATCGCCGTGGCCCACGGCCTGGCCAACGTGGAGCAGGTGATCGACAAGATCCGCGCAGCCAAGGCCGCAGGCGAGGAGACGCCGTATCACTTCGTCGAAGTGATGGCCTGCCCCGGCGGATGCGTTGGCGGAGGCGGCCAGCCCTACGGGGCCACCAACGAACTGCGCACCGGGCGGGCCGCCGGACTCTACCGTGAGGACCACGGCGACCAGTTGCGCTGCTCCCACCACAACCCGTACATCAAGCAGCTCTACGACGAGTTTCTGGGCGCACCGGCCAGCCACAAGGCCGAGCAGCTTCTGCACACCGGCTACCAGGTCCTGCCCGAGTACAAGCGGTAGGATTCGACAGCCAAAACGCAGATTCAGAGACCCTCCAGATGCCGGCAGCGCCTCCCTTGGGAGCAGGCCCGGGCCTGGCACGGGCGAGCGCTGAAGATTGCTTGAATTGCCTCAAATACGGTGCAAGCGCCAGGTTTCACGAAGAGAGTGATCGCTGTCACTGGTCATGGCAGGCATGCAACCATTACAATCGTGTGGACAAGAAAAACCCATTCCGCGTTTTTTGCATCTGAACTACGCGCCTCATCGAAGGAGACTTACCGCGCCATGAAATTGACTGCACGAATTCCGGTTTCCGTAGCATTGCTGGTGTTGCTTGGAACATCGACCGGCTGCGACAAGTTGAAGTCGCGCGACCAGATCAACAAAGGGGTTGCGGCGTTCAAGAACGCCCAGTACGAGGAGGCGGTAAGCAACTTTCAGAACGCGGTGAAGCTCGACCCGAGCTCTGAAAACGCCAAGCTGTACCTGGCGACGTCGTACGCCTACCAAGTGGTCCCGAACCTGCTGACGCCGGAGAACCTTGCAATCGCGCAGAAGGCGCTGGACGGGTTCAATGAGGTGCTGAGAAAGGACCCGACCGACCTGACTGCGCTGAAGCAGGTTGCCTCGATCGACCGGAACATCGGGAAGTTCGACCAGGCAAAGGAGTACGAGCTGAAGGTCATCCAGGCGGCGCCGAACGATCCGGAGGCCTACTACATTGTGGGAAGCATCGACTGGAACCTGGAGCATTACAAGAATACCGTTCCAATCCTGGCGGCGGATGGTCTGGTGGACGACGGCGAGGGCAACAAGAAGATGACCAAGGGCGCATGCGCGAAGATCCAGGCGGCCAACACCGATCTGGTGAACGAAGCCATGCAATACCTGACCAAAGCCATCGATCTGAACCCGAGCTACGACGATGCGATGACATACCTCCAGTTGACCTACCGGAGCAAAGCCAACCTGGAGTGCCCCAACGACGCGGCGCGGAAGGCGGACCTTGCGATGGCCGACCAGTGGATCCAGAAGGCCATGGGCGCGCGCAAGGCGAACGAACTGAAGAAGGAACAGAAGGTGGGCGGCGGCGTCACGATGTAACAGCCGCTTGCTTCAATCATCAGGAGAGGCCTCCCGGCGGATGCGGGAGGCTTTTCTGTCTGTGCCGGAGGTGGACGGGCAGGATTCGCTCCCGCTTGCGGCTGCGATTGGGCTACAATCCGAAAGCAGTCGTAGCAAACGGAGGGACGCCATGGATGAGGTTGGGGTAGGAATGGATGGGCCGCGCGGCCTGAGCCAGATGGAGCGGGTGGTGAATACGTTTGTCGCGCCAACGGCGACGTTCAAGGACATTCTGCGCAGCACGTCGTGGTGGCTGCCGTTTGTGCTGATGGCGGTGGCGTCGCTGGCAGTGACGGTTGCGATCCAACACCAGGTGGGCTGGCAGCAGGTGGTGGAGACGCAGATCCAGATGAGCCCAAGCCAGCAGAGCCAACTGGCCAGCCTGACTCCAGCGCAGCAGGCGAAACAGATGCACGGGATGGTCCTCGGCTACCAGATTTCGTCGTATGCGTATCCGTTGCTTATGCTGGCGCTCTCGGCGCTGGCGGCGCTGGTGCTTTGGGTGACGTTCAACTTTGGCCTGGGAGCGCGGGCGAAGTATGGACAGATCTTCTGCCTATGGATGTACTGCTCGCTGCCGCACCTGCTGTCGGCCCTGCTCGCCGTGGTGAGGCTGTGCTTCAGCGGGAACGTGGAGGGCTTCGATCTGAAGCAGCCGGTGGGGACCAACCTCGGCTACTACTTTACCGATGCTTCGCCGTGGCTGCGCACGCTGCTGGGCTCGTTCGACGCGGTGGGGATCTGGTCGCTGGTCCTGCTGGTGATCGGCGGCGCGATTGTGGCGAAGGTGAAATGGGGCCAGGCGGCGGCGGTGGTGGTCGGCTGGTGGCTGCTGATCGTTCTGATCGGCGTGGCGGCGACGGCGGCGTTCAGCTAGACAAAGTCTTAACACCGATTTACACCGATGCAACCGATTCAAGAGCCAGAGCTTGACTGCGGATTTGCGCAGATTCAGCGATGCAGTATCCCGCGAGTGAAGGACCGACAAAAGAAAATGCGTGGATTCATCCCCTTCGACAAGCTCAGGGTCAGAACGACAACAAGAACTGGCGACGGTGAACTGCGCTGGCGGCCTACTCGGTCCAGCGGCGGAAGACGAGCGAGCCGTTGGTGCCTCCGAAGCCGAAGGAGTTGGAGAGGGCGTAGTCGATCTTTGCGGCCTGAGGCTTGTTGGGGACGTAGTTGAGGCGGCAGACGGGATCGGCCTGGTCGAGGTTCATGGTGGGCGGGGCGATCTGGTGCTGCATGGCCAGGATGGTGATGCCTGCCTCGAGGCCTCCAGCACCGCCCAGCAGGTGGCCGGTCATGGACTTGGTGGAGCTGACCAGCAGGGTGTGGTTGAGGGCGCGCTCGCCGAAGACGTTCTCGATGGCCTTGGACTCGAGCGAGTCGCCGACCGGCGTTCCCGTGGCGTGGGCGTTGACGTAGTCGATCGTGTCCGGCGAGATGCCCGCGGAGTTGAGGGCGGCGTTCATGGCGCGGCGGCATCCCTCGCCCTCCGGAGCCATTCCGGTCATGTGGTATGCGTCGGAGGACATGCCGTAGCCGACGATCTCGGCGAGGATGCGGGCACCGCGGGCGCGGGCCAGCTCGAGCTCTTCGAGGATGAGGATTCCGGCGCCCTCTCCGCAGACGAAGCCGTCGCGGTCCTTGTCCCAGGGGCGGCAGGCGTGGGTGGGGTCGTCGTTGCGCGTGGACAGCGCCTTCATGGCGGCGAAGCCTCCGACGCTCATGGGTGTGATGGCGGCCTCGGTGCCGCCGGCGATCATGGCGTCGGCGTCGCCGCGCTCGATGATGCGGAAGGCGTCGCCGATGGAGTGGGCCGAGGAGGCGCATGCGGTTGCGGTGGCCTCGTTGGGGCCGCGCGCGCCGAAGCGGATGGAGACCTGGCCGGCGGCGAGGTTGATGATGGCGCCGGGAATGAAGAAGGGCGAGATCCTGCGCGGACCTCCGGCCAGCATCACCGAGTGTTCGCGCTCGATGACGTCGAAGCCGCCGATTCCGGAGCCGATGTGGACGCCGACGCGGTCTCGGTTGGAGTCGTCGATCCTGAGGCCGGAGTGGTCCATGGCCTCCTGCGCGGCGGCAATCGCAAAATGGATGAAGCGGCCCATCTTGCGCGCCTCTTTTTTCTCGATGAAGCGCAGCGGGTCGAAGTCCTTGACCTCGGCGGCGATGCGCACGGGATGGCCGGTGAGGTCGAAAGCCTTGATCTCCGCCATTCCGCTGCGGCCTGCGAGCAGGCCCTCCCAGAGTTCAGGCGCGGTCTTGCCGACCCCGCAGACGAGGCCGATTCCGGTGACGACGACCCTTCGCCGCCAGGGCTGCTGCTGCAACGAATGCGTGGCTTCCATTCTTACTTGGCCGCCTTCTGGTTCTTCTCGATGTAGTCGACGGCGTCCTTGACGGTCTTGATCTTCTCGGCGTCCTCGTCGGGGATCTGAATGTCGAAGGCCTCTTCGAACTGCATGACCAGTTCGACGACGTCGAGCGAGTCGGCGCCGAGGTCCTCCTGAAAGCTGGCGCCTGGGGTGACTTCGGCTTCATCCACCTGAAGCTGCTCGACAATAATCTGTTTTACCTTTTCATCAACTGCTGCCATTTCGTTCTCCTGTGTGTCTATCTTTTCAAACCCGATGCGTGCCGATTCAAATTCCGATGCGGGCCGGGCCGCGGCACAAGGGCGCGCCGAGCCGGGTGCGCAAGTCTCAAGGATACCGAGCGCCTAGCCGAGTGTAAAGCAAAGCGGGCGATTTGGGTGCAAGGTTCGATCCAGAAACCACACTCCGACGCACGACATTTGCCGTCGATGAGACTTTGACTTGGGATTTGGCGAACAACTGGCGTAGATTTATGGAATGCAAATCATGTTGGTGGTGTGGTTCGCGGTTGTGTTTGTAGCGGGCACGGTGGCTGGATGGCTGATCGCGCACAGGTGGTTTGTGAGCGAACGCAGCATGGCACAAGAACGGAGTGCTGCGCGTGAGAGCGAGTTGCAGGCCCAGATCAATTTCCTGAAGGAATCGGCGAGACAACGGACCGAGGATGTGCAGGCGCTCAAGGACGCGTTTGCTGCGCTGGCGGCCGACGCGCTGCATAAGAACAACAGCGTCTTTGTCGACCTGGCAAAAGAGAAGCTGGGCGAACAACAGAAGGAGGCGAAGACCGACCTTGAAATGCGCAAGCAGGCGGTCGAGGATTTATTGCAGCCCGTGAAGGCCTCCCTGGAAAAGCTGGGGGTTGAAACAAGCGCGCTGGAATTGAAGAGAGAAAACGCCTATGCGACCGTTCTGACGGAGATCGGAAATATCAAGCAGACACATGAACTTCTGCGCGGAGAGACAAACCAGCTGGTTTCCGCGCTGCGCGACTCGGGTACGCGCGGGGCCTGGGGCGGGCTGCAACTCAAGCGCTGCATCGAGTTCGCCGGGATGGTGCAATACTGTTCCTTCGATCTGGAGAAATTTGTGCGGCTTGAGTCCGGCGAATCGCAACGGCCCGATTGCGTGCTCTACCTGCCAAACAAGCGGACCATCATCGTAGACGCGAAGACGCCAATGGACGCATTTCTGCAGGCGATCAACACCGCGGACCCGGAGGAGCGAAAGAGACAGATGTTTCGACACGCGGCGCAGGTCCGTGCACACCTGGATGTGCTGGAGACGAAGGCATACTGGAAGCAGTTCCCGGACTCACCCGATTTTGTCATCTGCTTCCTGCCCAAGGAGGCCCTGTTCAGCGCGGCGCTGGAGGCAGACCCGACGCTCATCGAATACGGATCGGGAAGAGTCATCCTGTCGACACCTACGACGCTGATCGCGCTGCTGAAAGCCATCGCGTATGGATGGCAGCAGGCAGATTCGGCGCGAGATGTACAGGTCATCAAAGAGACTGCCATGAGCCTCTACGACAAGGTGGCAGGCCTGTACGAGGCGTTCTCGGCACTGGGTGATCGCTTGAAGAGCGCCGCCAAAGCCTGGGAGAAAACGCGCATCCAGATGGAAGGCCGCGGCGGGATTTTCTCCCTGGGAAGAAGATTGCAAAAATATGGCAGCAACGGCGCCGAGTTGACAGAGACAAACGAGCTTGTTCTGGAGATGCACTCGCTGCAGGCGGAAGATTGGAAGCCGAACCAACCGTTGTCGATCGCAGCTTCTACGGAGGATGCTCCGTTGCCGGGTGAGGACATCGAACCGATTTAGCGGGCGGCGAGGATGCGGTCGGCGATTGCGGCTGCCTCGCGGGCGGGTCGGACGTCGTGGACGCGGAGGATGTGGGCTCCGGCAAGAATGGCCGCGGTGTTGGCTGCGGTGGTCGCGGAAACCCACATCTCAGAATCGGATTGTGGGGCACCCGTAACCTTGGCAGGGACATTGTCTGCGAGGGCATGGCGCAGGAAGCCTTTGCGCGAGACGCCAACCAACAGCGGGAAGTTGAGAGCGTGGAGTGCGTTGAGGCGGGCGAGCAGGGGAAAGTTCTCGTCGAAGGCCTTGCCGAAGCCGAAGCCGGGATCGATGACGATGGACTCGTGTGCGATGCCGGCGGCGAGCGCGGCCTGGGCGCGTTCGTTTAATTCGCCAAGGACAAGCGGCAGAACTTCGGCGGGCGCAAGGGCAGGCAGCGAGCGCCACTGGTGCGGGCGGCCACGCGTGTGCATCAGGATTGCGCCGCACTTAAGTACCGCGCAGGTTGCGGCCATTGCATCGTCCCACAGGAATCCGCTGACATCGTTGACGATCTCCGCGCCAGCTTCGATGGCGAGGCGCGCGGTCTCGGCGTGATAGGTGTCGATCGACAGGATTGCGTCGGGCCGCGCGGCGAGGATTGCGCGCAAGATGGGCAACACGCGGGACTGCTCTTCCTGCGGAGTGATGGGCGTGGAGCTGGGGCGCGTCGATTCGCCGCCGAGATCGAGGATGTCCGCGCCTTCGTCGAGCATCTGCAGCGCGTGGGTGAGCGCTGCGTGGTGATCGAGGAAGCGGCCGCCGTCGGAGAACGAATCGGGTGTCGCGTTCAGAATTCCCATAATCAGCGTGCGCTGGCCAAGCGGAAGGGTACGCGTGCGAAGTCGCCAGTCGAATTGTGGGCGAACTGCGATGGGCATCAGAGATTCTACTCAGGCGAAGATGACGGTCTTGTTAGCGTAGCTGAGGATGCGGTGGTCCAGGTGCCACTGCACGGCGCGCGAGAGGACGAGTCGCTCCAGGTCGCGGCCCTTCTGGATGAGGCTTGGCAGTTGGTCATTCTGAGAGATGCGCGTGACGTCCTGCTCGATGATGGGACCTTCGTCGAGCTGCTCGGTGACGTAGTGGCTGGTGGCGCCGATCAGTTTGACGCCGCGCTCGAAGGCCGCGTGGTACGGCTTTGCGCCGGTGAATGCGGGAAGAAACGAGTGGTGGACGTTGATGATGCGGCGCGGATACGCGGCGACAAATTTGGGCGAGAGAATCTGCATGTAGCGCGCCAGAACGACGAGGTCGATCTTGTGTTTGGCGAGCAGGGCAAGCTGCGCGGCCTCCACCTGCGATTTGTTGTCGCGCGTGACCGGCAGGTAGTGGAAGGGGACTTTGTGGAAGTCGGCCAGCGGTCGCGCGGCCTCGTGGTTGCTGACGATGAGCGCGAGGTTGCAGCGGAACTCGCCGGCCTGATGGCGCAGCAGCAGGTCCGCGAGGCAGTGCAGATACTGCGAGACGAAGAGGGCGACGTTCTGCTGCGCGGCTGCGAACTCGATGCGCCAGTTCATCTGGAACTCGCGGGCGATGGGCTCGAAGGCCGCGCGGAATGCGGCTTCCGTGAACCCTGCGGCGTCGGTGGCGAACTCGACGCGGATGAAGAAGAGGCCGAGCTCGACGTCCTGATGCTGGTCGGCGTTGAGGATGTTGATGTCGTAGCGCTCGACCAGGAAGTTGATGATGGCGGCGACGATTCCCTTGCGGTCGGGGCAGTCGATGAGCAGGATGGCGATCTTTGGATTCGGATTGGGCATGGTTTTCAGGGCGAACGATGCGGTTGAACCAGATTACCTGATTGCGGCGACGTGATGCGCTGGCTCCTGCTCGGTGTACCCACCTCCCCCCCCATACCTGTTAAAGTCTCTGGATCTATGGAGATGCGAGAAATTGGCTGCAAAGTATCCAATCAAAACGGGTTATAGGTCATCAATAAGAAAACAAACGAGTTATTGGTGAAAAATTGTGTTGCACGGCTCATGCCGGGAGCCTCCTTCTCTTCTCTCCTACTTTAATTCTACGCGGTGGAGCATAACTACTATGCCAAGTATTTTTCGGGGGGAAGTGGTTGGTGGGATGGGGGTTCGGTGGATTTTGGAGGGTCGAGGGGGTTGACATGCGGATTTGCTGGGGATTTTGCGGGGATTATTTCTCGCCCACAGGAACCCAGTCTAGAGTTCGTCGCCGGGATCGGGCGGGTTGTCGCGGCCCTGATCGAGGATTTCGCCCAGGGAGCGGCCGGAGGCACGCGCCGCGCGAGCGCGGAAGTATTCGGCGTCTGCGTTTTCCAGGCGAATTCGTTCTGCGAGCGCAGTTTCGATCCACTGCGCGGTCGAGACTCCGAGATGGCTCGCCTGATTGGCTGCCTCTTGAACGAGGGCTTCGGGCAGGGCAATCGATTGATTGGTTGCGCTCATATTCTCAGCCTCTCCCTAATGATATGCCCTGGTGTCAATATGGGGATGCCGAATTTGGCCAACTCCGGCAGAAAGTCCTTTATATTGTGCGTCACTATGGCGTCTGCAAATCCATTGACTGCCGTTTCCAATACGAATTCATCGTTCGGGTCTCGGAGCTGCGGGCGCAGCCGCCGGTGGAAACTGACTCGAATGGAACGTGCGACGAGGTTGTCGAGGAAGTCTGAGATTTGTTGGTCTCGTATTCAAGAAGCAATGGCTGCGATAGCAGGACTGAAAACAGGCCGGCGTCGAAGGCGTCGATCAGCCGGCGGCTGGCGCCGTTGCGGCTGCGGAAGGCGGAGACGATGACGCAGGTATCGAGGACAAGGCGCACGGGAGAAGGCTACAGGATTTCGTTGCGTTTGCGCGGAGAGATTTCAGGGCTGGGGGGGGAGAGCGGTTCGCGCGGGGCGCCTGGCCACCCATCCTCACCCCAGCGAGCAAAGCTCGCCGGGGACCCCGACCCTCACCCCAGCGAGCAAGCTTGCCGGGGACCCCGATACGCGGGCCCTTCCGATTGGCTGCATTCATCAGCGGAAGGCCCGGGGCTAAAGCCCTTCCTTCTATCAATGGGGCATTCTTCGTGGGGCTGAAGCCCCACGCTCCCTCCGGGTCGCGCATACGCGCGATACCCACTCATCGCGATAGAACCGCGATGAATGGGGCACCCGGCGTTATTCCTCAAACAGTGAGTCAAATGTTTCCCCTGTCATCTCTGACACGGAAAAAAGGCCGCCCCTATCAGACTTCAAGAGAATGTTTCCATTACCTGTCATTTCAACACTCGGAGAATACCAATCCTTAGACTTCGCAGTGGCGACGCTAATACGCTTCGTCCCCCGATCCAAATGCACTCGAATGATCTCCCCCTTTGCGTCAGGTTTGATTACAAACCCGTCCAATTCTGGGAACAGATCAAGTTTTCTCTCTGGCCTAATCCGCTCATTGTAGGCCTTACAGTATTCGCGGAATTCTTTTATCAACTCTTCCCAGAGTACAGGCAACTTCTCGGCAACAATTTCACGCCTCATGGCTACCGCATCATCGTCCGCTTGGCGGAGGATGCGTTTATCTTCCAGTCTCTTTGCTAGACGATTCGCCCACTCTTCTGGAGTTCCCATAACTGCTCCCCGATCTAGACCGTTGATCGTCAAGAACATGATACCGCGATTGACGATTTGCACAAATCTCCTCTCCGCGCTATCCTGAGCGCAGAGTGGGTTGCATCCTCAACACATCTCAAAGAACCGTAAGCCCCACCTGCCAGCGGGGTTTTACTTTTTGCGAACCCTTTCCACTTCGTCAGTAAGCAACTTTATTGCAGCACGTATCTCTTTCAGCTCCCCCAGCAGAAACGCCATCCCTATAATAATGATGGCGAGAAGTGCGACGATCATCGTTTGAGGCATGAGAGTCATTCTACTCCCGCCATGATCCGGCGCTATTACTCGTATGCCCAATTATGCGATGTGCGCTCGGTTGTCTTTAGCTTCACGTCGATAACCAAGAAGGCATCTTTGGGGTTCGGGTTGACTTGACGCGGCAGCATTAGCAGATTGTCAGTGCTCACACGTACTTCAGAGATAAGGCAGTCATCTTGCAAAAGCACAAAGAACGGGTCTTCTCCATCAAGAGGTATTCCCCCTAGTCCCGCTGTTGTCTCCGGTACACGAAGCGCATCGAACAGTGTCTTTAGCCTGTTGTCAATATCTCCGCCAGCCTTTATCAGCGGGTGCTGGTCTCTCCGTAGAAAGAGAATGTCCAGACTCACCTTGACACAAAGGGACTGCTCGATCAGCGGAACAAAGTGGAAGTTCTGTCGCTCGTAAAGTCTTCCCATCCACTCGAAGAAAGACGCTTCGTAGGCTTCTTCCGGCGAGTCGGCGGGAAGAGGCTCCGCTCGGTCGGCATAAATCCCCCTCATCCGCGCCAGGTTGGTTAGTTGGGAATTAGACTTCCAGAGTTGCCGCAGTTGTGGGTGAAATTGTCGCCGGATCGCGTGCTTGACAGTGGGACTTCCGTCTGATGTAAGCTGGTCGCCTTGATAGAGCAATCGAAATTCCACGCACTCCCCCTCTAGCGGTTCACCTGTACTGTAGATGATCGCAGAATCGACGTTCGCGGGGATCGCACAACTAGCCATCCCCCAAGAAAGACACATGCTTACCCAGAAGTCAAGTGCCTACAATAGCTTTCCACAGTCAGTCAAGTATGTTTTCACCAAATCGAACTCTAACGATGATACCGCATTCTTGACGACCGATAACCAGGTACCTCGTCCATCGCACATTCTTTTTCGCGCTTACTTGATGTCGCGCCAGTTGGGGCCGAGGGCTACTTCGGCGAGGATGGGGACGCTGAATTCGGCGACGTGTTCCATCTGGTGCTTGACGAGGGCGCAGAGTTCGTCGGCTTCGGCGGGGATTACATCGAAGAGCAGTTCGTCGTGGATCTGGAGGGTCATGCGGGAGCGGAGCTTGCGCGCGGCGATCTCGGCGTCGA
>JBEKRR010000016.1:0-44138 GCA_049518555.1 Acidobacteriaceae bacterium | reverse complement strand
ACCCTTCCTCACCCCAGCGAGCAAGCTCGCCGGGGACCCCGATCGCAAAGAACGCGAAGGATGGGGCACCCGGTCGGCGGAGATGCACCTGTTCCAGCATGGGGGGCATGGGTCGGGGCTAGGAGTGGGGAATGCGCAGTTGAGCGTGTGGCCGGAGCTGCTGATCAAGTGGATGCGGGAGCGGGGTACGCGGGGGCGCCGTAGGGGATCGCATCCCACCCATTCCGCAAAGGACGCGGAATGGATGGGGCACCCGGTCAACGGCACGGCAAAAACGAAAGGATGATTCTTGAGCTATAAGCTGTCAGCCATCAAGCTATCAGCTAGAGCAAGAGCAGTGTTGGAGTGTCCCTTTGAACGCGGCAGGCCAACGGCACGGCAAAAACGAAAGGCATGATTCCTGAGCTGTAAGCTGTCAGCCATCAAGCTATCAGCGAAGGCGGTGGCATTCCTGGTTTTGCTATCGTTGTAAAGACAAATACGGCGGTTCTTAGTATTGCTAAGAACCACCGTATTTTCATCTATTTAATCCAGTTATCTATAGTAATAAGTGAATAGTTCGCGTGAAAGATGGCGGCTATTGATGAAGGGAGAGGAGGTAGTTGCCGTAGCCGATGATGATGGTTGAACCGACCAGGAGGACGAGGCCGGCGGCGACCAGAGCTTTGGTGCGCGCGCTGGTGCCCTGCCACTCCTTGAAGAGGATGCCCCAGAGGGTGGCGAAGATGATGATGGAGGCCATGAGCAGGGTCCAGGAGGAGAAGTCGTAGCGGCCCATGCGGGTTTTGCCCATGGAGTAGAAGAAGAACTGGAAGTACCAGAGGACCCCGGCGAGGGAGGCGTAGAGGTAGTTGGCGATGAGGGTGGAGGGTGCGATGCGGTCGTAGGTGGATGCGTCGAGGGGGTCGAAGTCGACCAGGGTGTCACCGGCGGTGGGCGCGGCGCGCATGGGATTGACTCCGGGCTCGCCGGCGAACTGGCGGATGGAGCCGTTTTTGAAGATGAGGATGAAGGACCAGACGATGTTGGTGAAGAAGCCTCCCCAGAGGAGGACGACGAGGATGGGGAGGTTCTGCCAGAGGTCCTGGTGTCCGGCGGCGAGCAGGCTGGATTTGGCGATGGCGGCGATGGGCGATCCGGCGTCGATGCCGAAGGCGAAGAAGGCGCTCATGAAACCGGCGAGGATGGCGATGGCGAGGCCCTTGCCGAAGGCGAAGGTCTGCTCCCCGGACTCGATGGTCGCATCGGGGGCGATCTCCTTCTCCTTGGAGTAGCCGGCGGCGCCATTGACGGCGACTGCGATGGCGCAGACGAGGACGCCAAGCAGGGTGATCTGGCCGGAGTGGGTGTGGGCGATGGCCATAATCTGGCCGTGGTAGATGGGCGGTATGAGGGTGCCGAAGACCATGCAGAGGCCGAGGGCGATGGAGTATCCGAGGGCGAATCCGAGGTAGCGGATGGCCAGGCCGAAGGTGAGTCCTCCGATGCCCCAGAGCGCGCCGAAGAGGATGGTGTAGGCGATGGCATGGTTGGCCGGGTCGGCGTGGGCCTGGGCAATGATGGACCACATGTGGGGCACGAAGATGCAGGCCAGCAGAGTGGGCGCGACGATCCAGGCGGAGAAGCCCTGGATGATCCAGTAGACCTCCCAGGACCAGCGCTTGATCTGGCGGAAGGGGATGAAGTTGGTGGCGGAGGAGAAGCCGCCGATCAGGTTGTAGATGACTCCGATAAACGCATTGGGAACCACGGCGCCTCGCTTTTGCGGGTTGAATTCGGTGAAGAATGCGGACGATTCAGGAGGAACTTTTAAGGCGGTTCCATCTTATCTGAGGCGGCTGCGATGTGGAAGAAAAACGACAGATTGATTTTTCGCGTTCCCTGGATCGCAGGCGATCCTGGGAACGCGAGACTTCAAAGTAAGCGCGCAGACGGCACGCGTAAACAGGCTGCGGAAAAAGGCTTGATTGCCACTCCTGGCTGAAGGTCCGGGGCTAAAGCCCCTTGCGTCCATTGGCTTTATTCAGGGGGCTGAAGCCCCCTGCTCCCTCCGAAAGGCAAAAACGGGAGTTTTCCCGCAGCCTGTGTAACAGTGCTCCTTCAAAACTGTGCGGGGGTGGAATCCCATGTCTCAGAATCGAGACATGGGGGCACCCGCAAAACAATCAATAGGAGCGCGCGTTACGGCACGCGTAAACAGGTTGCGGAAAAAGGCTTGGTGCGGACGAGAACCGTACCTCAGGGGCTAAAGCCCCATTGATTCTGCGGTACTTACGGCACGGCTAAAGCCGTGCCCTTAAGCAAAACAGGGTTTTTCCGCAGCCTGTAAACCCGTGCGCTGCCGCCAGAGACACCCGGGGTTAGAAGCCGAGGGTGCGGATGACCTTGCGGATGGAATCGGCGCTGGCGCGCAGGCCGGCCTCCTCCTCCTCGTTCATGGGCACGGGCAGCAGACACTCCACGCCCTGCTGGCCCACAAGCGAGGGCACGGAGATGCAGACGTCGCTGATGCCGCGGTAGTCGGTGAGCAGGGAACTGACGGGCTGCGCGCGCCTCTCGTTCCACAGGAGAGCTTCCAGGATGATGGAGCCGGCGAGGCCGATGGCGTAGTTGGTGGCCCCCTTGCCCTGGATGATCATCTCGGCGGAGTTGCGCACGCCAAACAGGATTGCCTTCTCGTCGGCGGCGTTGAGCGGGCCGCGGCCGGGAATCTCCCAGTTGCGCACGGGCACGCTGCCGATGTTGGCGCCGGACCAGAGCGGGATCTCGCTGTCGCCGTGCTCGCCCACGATATAGGCATGCACGCTCTGCACGGCGACGGCACAGTGCTGCGCGATCATGAAGCGGAAGCGCGAGGTATCGAGCACGGTGCCGCTGCCCAGGACGCGGCAGGTCGGGAGGCCGCTGACCTTGAGCGCGACGTAGGTGAGCACGTCGACCGGGTTGGTGACCATCAGAATCCTGGCATCGGGCGCGACGCGCAGCAGGTCGGGAACCAGGGTGCGGCACATCTCCGCGTTGATTCCGGCCAGCTCGATGCGCGACTGGCCGGGCTTCTGGCGGGCGCCGGCGGCGATGACGATGACGTCGCAGTCCGCCATCACGTTGATGTCGTCGGAGCCGTCGACCGTGGCCATGGGCACGAACATCAGCCCATGGTTGAGGTCGAGGACCTCGGCCTCCACTCTGGACTTCACCACGTCGTACAGGCTGATGTGCTTGCCGATTCCGCGTACCATGCATGCGTAGGCGATGGTCGCCCCCACGCTGCCCGCGCCAACGATGCCGATCTTTCCCTGCCACTTGCTCATTGGGGTGAAACCTCCACCAAACAAACTAACATAAAGCGGACCGCGAGGATGCGAAATGAGGTTGCATTTCGGCATTCAATCGACGGCGCTCAGGATCGGCCCAGAAGAGGTTGCGGAAAAAGTCTTGGCTGGGCTGAAAGTCTGACCTCAGCGGCTAAAGCCGCAATGCTAATTCGGCTGTTACGGCACGGGTAAACCCGTGCCCTTAAGCAAAACTGGGTTTTTCCGCAGCCTGTGAAGGCGTGCCTTTGAGCAAAACAAGACAAATACGGGGATTCTTCCCCTTCGCAAGCTCAGGGTCAGAATGACAAGCAAGAACAGGCAACGGCAAAGACCCCAGGTCTCAGAAGCGAGACCTGGGGCACCCGGAACCCGGCATGACACGGGCGGGGCAGGTTGGCGAATGTAATTGCGCAGGGAGTATATTTCCATCAATGCAGTTCCATAGTTTTAAGGGGGTAGGTCATGGGTAAGGGCAGTGCGAATTCCGGCGCGAGCGCGACGGAGAAGGTTTTTGCGGCGCTGGACGGGTTCCGGATTGAGGTCCCATCGTGGGGCTTTGCCAATACGGGGACGCGGTTTGGCAAGTTCGTGCAGGCGGGCGCGGCGACATCGCTGGAGGAGAAGTTCAGCGACGCGGGCGAGGTGAACAAGCTCACGGGCGCCAGCCCGACGGTGGCGCTGCATGTGCTGTGGGACCTGCCCAACGGCAAGGGCGACGTTCCGGAGCTGAGGCGGCTGGAGAAGAAGTACGGCGTGAAGTCGGGGGCGGTGAACCCGAACCTGTTCCAGGACCAGGAGTACAAGTACGGGTCGATTGCGCACCCGAGCGCGGAGATCCGCGGCCATGCGCTGGCGCACCTGCTGGATTCGGTGGAGATCGGCAAGGCTCTGGGAAACAAGGACGTGTCGATCTGGCTGGCCGATGGATCGAACTATCCTGGGACGCAGTCGATGCACAAGCGGATCGAGTGGCTGGAGGAGGCGCTGGGCGCGACCCACGCGGCGCTGGGCAAGAACCAGCGGATGCTGGTGGAGTACAAGCCGTTTGAGCCGGCGTTCTACCACACCGACATCGCGGACTGGGGCATGGCGCTGTCGCTGGCGCGCAGCGCGGGGCCGAAGGCCAAGGTGCTGGTGGACACAGGACACCATCTGCCGGGATGCAATATCGAACAGATCGTGACCTGGCTGCTGCACCTTAATGCGCTGGGCGGGTTCCACTTCAACGACAAGAAGTTTGCCGACGACGACCTGACGCTGGGATCGATCGACCCGTACCAACTGTTCCGCATCTTCCACGAGATACTGGTGAGCGATTCGCCGGCGGTGAAGGGGATTGCGTACATGATCGACCAGAGCCACAACCTGAAGGGCAAGATGGAGGCGATGGTGCAGTCGGTGGTGACGGCGCAGGAGCTGTTTGCCAAGGCCTCTCTGGTGGACCACGCGAAGCTGGCCAAGCTGCAACAGTCGTGCAGCCTGGTGGAGGCCGAGGAGACCTTCCGCGGCGCGTTCTGGACCGACGTGCGTCCGATGGTGAAGGAGTGGCGCGTGGCGCGTAAGCTGCCCGCCGAGCCGCTGAAGGCGCTGAAAGAGAGCGGATACGTGGAGAAGATCAGCAAGCAGCGCGGAGCCAAGAACGCGGGCAGCGTCTCCAGCTACGCGTAAAGGCAGGGAACAGGGAACAGGGGCCGGGCTGCGATGTGCAGCTCGGCCTTGTTTTTTAATCTCACTGCGTATAGCGATCGCGAGATGCTTTAGAAGTCGCGGCGGCCTTCGAGGGCGCGGGAGAGGGTGACCTCGTCGGCGTATTCGATGTCGGAGCCGGCGGGGAGGCCGGTGGCGATGCGGGTGATGCGCAGGATGGGCGCGATACGGCGAATCTCAGCGGCGAGGTACGCGGCGGTGGCTTCACCCTCGGTGGTGGGGGACGTGGCGAGGATGACTTCGGCGATGCTGGTTGCCGGATCGGCGAGGCGGGCGAGGAGGCTGCCGATGCGCAGCTGCTCCGGGCCGACGCCGCCGATGGGCGAGAGCGTGCCGTGCAGGACGTGGTAGACGCCGGTGTAGCTGCGCGTCTTCTCGATGGCGGCGATGTTGGTGGGCTCCTCGAGGACGCAGACGGTGTGCCGGTCGCGGGCGGGGCTGGCGCAGTAGATACAGGGATCGACGTCGGTGATGTTGTTGCAGATGGAGCAGAGGCGGAGCTTTTCGCGCAGGACAAGGATGGAGTCGGCGAGGGCGCGGGCGTCTTCGTCGGTGCCGCGCAGCATGTGAAACGCAATGCGCTGGGCGGATTTGCTGCCAATGCCGGGGAGCTTGCGCAGCTCGTCGATGAGGCGGGAGATGGGGTCGGCGAAGCGGTTCATCGGCTACTCCAGACCGGGGAGGTTGAGGCCGCTCATCATGCTGGAGACGGAGGACTTGATGGCCTCGTCGGCGCGGCGGCCGGCCTCGTTGATGGCGGCGGCGATGAGGTCTTCGAGGAGCTCGATGTCGCCGGTGGAGGCGCCGAGGGCGGTGGGCTCGATCTTGAGGCGGAGGACTTCCTTTTTGCCGTTCATGCGGACGGAGACCATGCCTCCGCCGGATTCGGCCTCGACGATGGTGGCGGCGAGCTGCCGCTCCATCTGGGCCTGCATCTCGCGGGCTTGCGACATCATTTCTTTCATCTTGGCGAGGTCGGGGAAGGGCATAGGGCTCCGTTGGATTAGCTTTGCGCGGGCCTGATCGCTAAGCGATCAGGCCCGCGCGGAGATGAAATGGACGCGTTACGGCACGGCTGAAGCCGTGCCCTTCCGTTCTTGCCTGCGCGTAGCGCGGTTGACGATAGCATCATGATTCTTCGCGGAGGTCGATGACGGTTTGGAGTTCGGCGGCGAAGAGCTTTTGCGCCTGCTGGACCATTGGATGTTCGAGGGCCTTGGCCTGGACCGAGCCGGTGCGGGCGGGGCGGGGCTTTTTTGCGGCGGCGGTTGCAGCGGCGGCGAGCAGAGTGAGCTTGAGGATGCCGGCGTCGCGCAGGACGGCGCGGGCGATTCGTTCGGCGTCGGGGTTGAGGACGACGGGGAGCATGGTTTTGGAGAGGGCGGTCTGGATGCGGGCTTCGCCGCCGGCGATGGTCCATGCGGCGTCGGCGAGGGCTTCGGCGGCTGAGGTTTGAGCGGCGGCGATGAGGGCTTCGACGACGGCGCGCTGGGGGTTGGGTGCCACTGCGAGAGAAGACAACCCACTCATGCCGGGATGAGGCTCCGGCATGGATGGGGCACCCGGAGTTGGGGCGAGTTCGATGACGGGGAGCGGCGCAGGAGTGGGTTCGGTGGATGCAGCGAGGGAGATGGCTGTGGCTCCGCGCGTCTCGGGGATGGGTTGCGGTGAGACGGCGGAGATAGGGATTGGCGCGGACATCTGGGGACGGCGGCGGAGGTTGTCCTGCTCGAGGGGGGAGATGGCGGGAGCTGAGGTTGCTTTCCCACCCATGCCGGGATGAGACTCCGGCATGGATGGGGCACCCGATTTGGTGGCGGATGGGACAGCCGGTTTGGTGGTGCTTTTCCCACTCATGCCGGGATGAGGCTCCGGCATGGATGGGGCACCCGATTTGGTGGCTGATGGAACAGCCGGTTTGGCGGAGGGGCTGATGGGGAGCTGGCTGAGGGCCTCTTCGATGGGGAGGAGGCGGCGCAGGTGGACGAGCTTGAGCAGGCCGAGTTCGAAGTGGAATCGCTGCTCCTGGCGGTAGCCCAGCTCGTCGAAGGTGCGCAGCATGACTTGCAGGAAGCGGCTGAGTTCTTCCTCGCTGAAGAGGGCGGCGGTGCGTGCGGCGCGGCGCTGCTCGTCGGGGGAGATCTGCAGCAGCTCGCTGCCGAGGCCTTCGGCGGATTCGCCTTCGGACGAGAGATCGGCGATTTTGGCGATGAGGGCGTTGCGCAGGTAGCGGACGCACTGGCGGGCGAGCTGCGCGGGGGAGTTGCCGGCGTCGAGGAGCTGGTTGGCGGCGGCCATGACTTCGGCGGAGTTGTTGGCGTTGACGGAATCGAAGATGCGCTCGAAGACGGCGTTGGGGACGGTTCCCATCAACTCGCGAATCTGGGCGGCGTCGAGGCGGGCGTGGCCAGATTCCTGCGGCGCGGAGGCGATGGCCTGGTCCATGATGGAGAGGGCGTCGCGCATGGAGCCGTCGCCGGCCTCGGCGAGCAGGGCGAGGGCGGATTCGTCGGCGAGGACGCCTTCGGCGGCGGCGATGGAGCGGAGCTGGCCGAGGATGTCGAGGAGCTTGACGGCGTGAAAGCTGAAGTGCTGGCAGCGCGAGCGGACGGTCTGGGGAATGTCCTCGGGCTGGGTGGTGGCCATCATGAAGACGATGTGGGCGGGCGGCTCTTCGAGGGTCTTGAGCAGGGCGTTGAAGGCGGCGTCGGTGATCTGGTGGGCCTCGTCGAGAATGTAGATCTTGTAGCGGTCGCGCGCGGGGGCGTAACGGGCGGCGTCGCGCAGCTCGCGGATTTCGTCGATGCCGCGGTTGGTGGCGGCGTCGATCTCGATGACATCGACGGCGTTGCCGGCGCGGACCTCGGTGCAGGATTCGCAGAGCTGGCAGGGCTCGACGGTGGGTCGGGCGGCGGAGCCGATGGGATTGCGGCAGTTGAGGGACATGGCCAGGATGCGCGCGATGGTGGTCTTGCCGATGCCGCGGTGGCCGCTGAAGATGTATCCGTGGGCGATGCGGTCCTGGGCGAGCGCGTTGGCCAGGGTGACGGTGACGTGGTCCTGGCCGACGACGTCGGCGAAGCGCTGAGGGCGGTATTTGCGGGCTAGAACCTGGTAGGCCATGGACGAGTATTGATTGTATCGCCAAGAGGAGGGGTGTAATTTTTTGCCGGAGTTGGGATGACGGCAGGAACAGGCAACGGCGGAGAACCCAGGTCTCAAAATCGAGACCTGGGGCACCCGCACCCTATCGAAGCGGTTTTGCGAAGACGTTTGGGCGGGGCGGAGCGTCTAAACTAAGGTGGAAGGGGACGACGATGCGGAGACGCTTCGGGATGGCGTTGGTTGCAGGTGCGTGGATGGCGTGGGCTGCGGTTGCGTGCGGCGCGCAGAGTACGCCTGCGGCTGGCCCCGCGCCTACGCCCGCGGCTGGGACTATGCCTTCGCCTGCGTCCGGTCCAGCGCCGTGTTCGGTGGCGCCACAGCCGGTGCCGTGCGGCACAAAGACGGCGGACCCGGGGAAGCAGAGCGCGACGGAGCAGTTTCCGTTCCCCGGCGAGGCGAGCGGAGGCGGTGCGTCGCTTACTCCGTACGCGGAGCCGGCGAAGCTGAGCGGGGTCCCGCAGGCGCCTGATGCTGCTGGCGCCGTTCCCAGCGCGGCCCCCGGCGCGGCTTCCGACGCGGCCCCTAGTGCGGGTTCCGGCGCCGGTTCGGCGGCGAAGACGGCGGCGCAGTTTCCATTTCCCGGCGAGGAGGGGAAGAACGGCGTGAGCGGCACTCCGGATGCAAGCGCAGGCGCGGATGGGAGCAGTTCGAGCAGCAGCTCCAGCACTGATGACGATGCGGTGGCCGGTGCGGACGCGAATTCAGCGGCAACGCCGGATGGGGCGGGGTTGAAGGACAAGGGCAGCGAAGGCACTCCGGGAAGGCACCTGCTGCACCGGGTGAATCCGGTGGGGACGAAGCTGCAGACGCCCGAGGAGCGCGAGGCCGAGGACCTGAGCGTGGCAAAGTTTTACACCGAGACGGGCGACCTGCAGGGGGCGTATCTGCGCAGCCAGGATGCGGTGAAGACGGCGCCGGACGATCCGGACGCGCACTTTGCGCTGGCCGAGGCGGCGCTGAAGCTGAACAAGCGCGACGAGGCGATTGCGGAGTACAAGGCGTGCCTGAAGCTGGACCCGGTGGACAAAGAGGCCAGGGAGGCGCGCAAGGCGCTGGAGCGGCTGAAGCCGTAGGGCGGTGAACCAGCGTTCAAAATTCCCTCGGGGGCTAAAGCGGGTGCTGAAAAAGTCGGTGTGTCGCCTTGAACCTGCCCTCAGCGGCTAAAGCCGCATTGCAGATTGAGCATTTTACGGCACGGGTAAACCCGTGCCCTTAAGCAAAACGGAGTATTTCAGCAACCTCTGAAGCCCGTTCCCTTCAAAACGGAGACTGAAACCAATCCAGCGCGGGCTTCAGGTGAGGCGGTTGCGCACGAGGGCAATCTTGGCGGGGGCCGGTTTGCCGGCGGGCGCGGGCGGGGGCGCCTGATCGGCTGCGATGGATGGGACTGGCAGGTCGTCTGCGTCGGGATCGAGGTCTTCTTCGACGCGCAGGTACTTGCGCATGGTGCGCAGGGGATCCTCAGCGAGGGCGAGCTCGCGCAGGTGGTAGCGCCAGGCGTCGGGGCGGGTGCTGCGGCGGGTGTATCCCTTGCGGCTTACGGTGGCGATGGAGCCATCGGCCATGCGGCGGGTGAAGGTCTGATTGGGGACCTGAAATGTGATCTGTCCGCCGTCCTTCCAGAAGCTGGAGGCGAACTCGTGGGAGAAGAGGAGGGCGTAGTAACGCCGCTCGGCGCAGAGGGTCTCGACCGACCGGCGAGTGGACTCCCAGGGCAGGCCGAGCCTGGCGGTGTACCACTTGCGGAAGTCGAAGCCGTTGGCGCGGGCCTGCGCGACGAGCAGATGGAGCAGTTCAAAGCGGGTCATAAGGGGCTGATTCCTGGGGTAAAGTCCGACTTACCGGGCGGAAGAATGGGTCGAAGAACAGGATTGAACCTACCTGAGATTATCCTGCCAGATTGCGAATTCGTGGCGTTGCGTGCATCATATTGATACACTCCCCGCGCCGCACTGTGGCCCTGAGTTTGCGCGGTCTTGCTGCTCTGAATGCGGCGGAGGCCGCCTTGGAAGACCTACTTCGCCGGGCCATAGGTTTTCAGGAGATTGCCAGCTATGGCTGTTCGATGCCCAAAGTGTCATGAACGCGACATCCGGAGGTCGCATCGCAGACTGTTCGACTTCCTGCTGCGGAGCATCGGCATGGTGCCCTTGCGCTGCAACGTCTGCGAACACCGCTTCTTCCGGTTCCGCAAGAGCCTCCGCACCTGATCCGCTCCCGTGGCGCGCGTCTTTCCCGCTGCCTGCTCTCCGTGCAGGTGTGGCGCCGGTGCAGGCGGGGCCCGTCTGGATCGATGCCCATGCACTGCCGCGAAGCCAATCCAACCGCCGGCGCGTCCAATGTTCAAGGTACAGTCTATGGAGGTGCCTTGCGCGTTGAGCGGGGGGCGGGAACGGGAGTTGAGATTGTTGCGAGCAGTCGATCCGATGTGTGCGATGGATGCTTCGTGAGCGGCAGAGGTGCGTCGCGAGCGCGCTGGCCGCAGCTCTCTTCGCAGTCTCACTCGCGGCTTGCCTTGCGGCTTCCTGGCAGCCTTAGGAACGCCGGGCCGGTTGGCGCATCTGTGCTTCTGATGGTGCTGCTTGCCGTTGTCGCGCCTGCCTTGGCCGCGCCTGCCTTGGCCGCCTCCGGCGCGCCGCAGTTGAAGGCGGCGGCGGCGCAGCACAGCGATCCATTGAACTTCGACCCCGTGGTGCGCGAGGCCTATGAGCACTTTTATGTTCTCGACTTCGATGGCGCGTTGAGCCGCACGGAGGCGGTGCTGAAGGAGCATCCGCAGGACCCGATGGCCTACGGGTATGTGCTGATGGTGACGGTGTTCCGCGAGCTCTACCACCAGGACCTGCTGGACACGACGTACTATGCGCACAACAGTTTTCTTACCTCGAAGCGGGACGTGCCTGTTCCCGCAGCCACACGGCAAAGGATCGAATGGCTCACGGACACGGGCATCAAACTCTGCGACGAGCGCATCAAGGCCAACGCGAACGACAAGAACGCGACCTTTGCGCGCGGGTACATTCGCGGGATGCACGCGGTGTTCATCACGCTGGTGGACCACAGCTACGTGGCGGCGGCGAGGCAGGGGTATGCGGCGCGCAACGACTCCGAAGCGGTGTTGAAGCTGGACCCGCAGTACGCGGACGCGAAGATGGCGATCGGCATCCAGCAGTTTGCGGTGGCCAGCCTTCCGCGCTGGGTGCGCATCCTGGTGGGGGTGATGGGCGTGGGAGGGAACCGGGAGCGGGGGCTGGCGCTGCTGCGCGACTGCGCGGCGCATGGCGTGGTGACGGCGGTGGAATCGCGGACGGTGCTGTCGCTGTTTCTGCGCCACGACGCGCGCTATCCGGAGGCGCTGGCGGTGCAGCATGGATTGGCGGTCGAGTTTCCGCACAACTATTTGTTCCGATTGGAAGAGGCCAACCTGACCAAAGACGAGGGCAACGGGCCGGGCGCGATGGCGCTGTACAAGGAGGTGCTGGCGGATGCGGCCAAGCCGGGATACTTTGCCGACCCGCGGGTGCAGATGGCGTGGTTTGGGCTGGCCGACACCCAGCGCGGGTGGAACGACATCGCCGGCGCGGCGGAGAACTACCTGAAGGCGGCCGAGCAGCCCGAGTGCAGCGACTGGCTGCGCAAGCGCGCACAGTTGAATGCCGGCGAGATGTACGATTTGCTGCAGCAGAGGGCGAAGGCGGTGGGGCTATACCGGATGGCGTCGTCGGGCGGTGGAGACCAGTCGCAGGCCGAGATGGCGCGGCGGTTGATGAAGACGCCGTATGCGGGGAAGTAGGCGGAGGGGCCTTGCGGATGGATTTTGGGAGGGAAAGGCAAATGCGGGGATTCTTCCCCTTCGCAGGCTCAGGGTCAGAATGACAATTCTTTTCTCTCTCGGAACTGGCCGGTGAGCGATTGCGTATAGAAGTGTGGGATGTGGGAAAATAAGAGACTCCCGGAGGCACACGATGTATTGCTCTCATTGCGGAAGACAGGTGGATGCGGCGGCACGGTTCTGTCCCGCCTGCGGCGCGGCTTTGCTGCCCGTGGTGGCCGGTCGAGCGCCGTTATTTGGACAGCTTGTGCGGCCACGCTATCCGCGCGTCTTCGGCGGAGTGTGCTCCGGGCTGGCGTTGCACTACGGGTGGGACGTCGTTACAGTGCGGCTGCTGTGGGTGCTGTGCGTTCTGTTCCTGGGGACTGGGATTCTGGCCTATATCATTGCGTGGATCGTGATTCCCGAGGCGCCGTACGTACTGCCTGAGCGCAGCACGGGGAGCGGGGCTTGAGCGCTCGCGCGGGGAGGGCCACGGGCAAAGGCGCGGCGGCGCGGGAGACGGTTGCGGCGCGGCCGTTCCACTACCGCGGGCGCATGCTGTGCTGCGATGGGGTCTCGCTGGAGGGGCTTGCGGAGGAGCATGGAACGCCGCTGTATGTCTACTCGGCGGAGCAGATTCGGTATCGGTTCGGGCTGTTTCAGAAGGCGTTCGCAGGGCGTGAGGCGACCGTCTGCTATGCGGTGAAGGCGAACTCGTCGCTGACGATCCTGCGGCTGCTGGCGGGCCTCGGCGCGGGATTCGACATTGTTTCGGGCGGCGAGCTGGAGCGGGTGCGGCGGGCGGGCGGGACAGAAAGCAAGGCGGCGCTGGGGCGGGTGGTCTTCTCCGGCGCGGGCAAACAGGAGTGGGAGATTGACGCGGCGCTGCAGGCCGGGATACGGCTTTTCAACGTGGAGTCGGAGGCGGAGCTGGGGGTGCTCGCCGCACGGGCGGAGGCGCTGGGCGTGCGGGCGCGGTTCGCGCTGCGGGTGAACCCGGATGTCTTCGCCGAGACGCATCCGTATATTTCGACCGGGCTGAGCGAGCACAAGTTCGGCGTTGAGATTGGACTGGCGCGGGCGATCTATCGCAGGGCGGCGCGGTCGAAGTGGCTGGATGCGGCGGGAGTGAGCGTACACATCGGGTCGCAGATTCGTGCGGTGGGGCCGTTTGCCGCGGCGCTGGCGCGCGTGGCCGGGCTGGTGGGCGAGCTGCGCGAAGATGGGCACGAGATTCGCTATGTGGATGCGGGCGGCGGGCTGGGGATCGACTATAACGACTCGCCGATGGAGCCGAGGTTCGATGCAGCGCGCAAGGTCGCGGAGTATGCGGCGGCGCTGGGGAAGGCCGCGGCGGGACTAGGCGCGGTGCATCTTCTCGTCGAGCCGGGACGGTTTGTGGTGGCGCAGGCGGGCGGGCTGCTGACGCGGGTGCTCTTCGTCAAGAAGAACGGGACGAAGACGTTTGTGATTACGGACGCGGCGATGAACGACCTGATCCGGCCGGCGCTGTACCAGGCGCACCACGAGATTCTGCCGGTGGCGAAGGGGCGCGGGGCGACGGCGAAGGTGGATGTGGTGGGGCCGATCTGCGAGTCGGGAGACTTCTTTGCGCATGACCGCGAGATGCCGCGGGTGAAGGCGGGCGAGCTGGTGCTGGTGCTGGACGCGGGGGCGTACGGGATGAGCGAGGCATCGAACTACAACACGCGCGCGCGGGCGGCGGAGGTGCTGGTGGATGGGGCGGAGGCGCGACTGATCCGGCGGCGGGAGACCTTCAAGGATTTATTTGCGGCAGAGATTGTGTGAGGTAGCGATTCGCGCTCTCTACGAGAGCTAGAATGGCTCCTGAAGTGAGAAGCTCTTCGCAAGGAGCTGTATGCGCAATCGCTTGGTGCCCCGCCTCTTTCTCGCCCTCGCCGTTATGTCTGCCTCGACTGGCTTGTCCGCACAGATCGCCGACAATGCCACGGCACACGCGGTGGTACATGCAAAGTATTCAGACTGGCCTGAGAAGATTACTGGTGAATATTTCTCCCCCCTTGAGATCGTCACACTTTCTCAACCGGGAGTTCGTCACAGATGCCGTGCGAGCGCGATTACAACAGACTCGCTTACCTGTGGTCGCGGTAGAAAAGCTGTGGTGTACCAGCGAAGTGATGTCGCGGCCATCATTGCGCCGCCCACTCACAGTGACCGACACGCGGTGATCTCGTTTTATGCTGTTAGTGCTGCCAGCCTTGCCGGGTCGTTCTTTGTTCCAATCGAGGCTGTTGCGATTACCCTACGAGTGGTGAGCGGATATTCTTTTTTAGTGCCAGCCTGGGATAATGGCCCTTTCGACCACAACGACGATGTCCTCCTCTACCAACGCGTGGATACGTCGCTCTCGGTTACGCTGCGCCAGACTGCGAAACGGCACAAATAATTCGCCTCGTCGCGCTCGCGCATCGTTACGTACAAAGTCTTCAGTCTGCGACGTGATGGGGGCGGACTGCATCTGATTTGTTATGGCGATTGCAAGTGGGGCACGGATTGGGCATGTGCATCTGAAGGTGGCGGACCTGGAGCGGGCACTGGCGTTTTATTGCGGCGTGCTGGGGTTTGAGCTGACGCAGCGTATGGGGCGGTCGGCGGCGTTTGTGTCGGCGGGCGGGTATCACCATCACATTGGGCTGAATACGTGGGAGAGCGAGGGAGGAGGGCCGCCGCCGGTGGGGTCGACCGGGCTGTATCATCTGGCGATTCTGTATCCCACGCGGGCGGAGCTGGGTGCGGCGCTGCGGTCGCTGAGGAAGCATGGCGTGGAACTGGACGGCGCGGCGGACCATGGGGTGAGCGAGGCTCTTTATCTGCACGACCCGGATGGGAATGGGGTGGAGCTTTATTGGGACCGCCCGGAGGCGGAGTGGCCACGCGATGCGGAGGGTGGGATTGCGATGGTGACGCGGCCGATGGATTTGTCGGGGTTGCTGGCGGCGTAACGTTCTTGCGCGTTCTTGATTGCTTCGCAATCAAGAACGCGCAGTCAAAAAATGAGTGCGCTCTTTGGCACGCGTGAACGCGTGCCCTTCCGGTGCGGCAGCGTTGAATGGGGCACCCGAAATCCCACCCATTCCGCAACGAACGCGGCATGGATGGGGCCCCCGGCTAATCTCGACGTGCTAAAATCGACTGTTGCCTGGGGCTTGCGGCGCGTTGTGGTCTGCGCGTAGATTGGCTTGCTGAGCCAGCCAGACTGCAAAATTGAGAGTTGCGAGGGAAGAGATGTCAGGCCATTCGAAGTGGGCGACCATCAAGCATAAGAAGGGCGCGACCGACGCCAAGCGGGGGAAGATCTTTACCCGGTTGATCAAGGAAATTTCGATTGCGGCCAAGAGCGGCGGGGGCGATCCGGACGGCAACCCGCGGCTGCGGACGGCGATCCTGGCGGCCAAGGCGGAGAACATGCCGGCGGAGAACATCAAGCGGGCGATCCAGCGGGGCACGGGCGAGCTGGAGGGGCTGTCGTACGAGGAGGTGGTGTACGAGGGCTATGGGCCGGGCGGCGTGGCCATCATGGTGCAGGTGCTGACGGACAACAAGAACCGCGCGGTGAGCGAGATTCGCCATGCGTTCCAGAAGAACAACGGGAACCTGGGCGAGTCAGGGTCGGTGGGATACCTGTTCACGAAGAAGGGCGTGATCGCGATCGAGAAGTCGAAGGTGAACGAGGACAAGTTGACCGAGATCGCGCTGGATGCGGGCGCGGACGACCTGGCGGACGAGGGCGACCGGTGGGAGGTGATCACCGGGCCGAAGGAGTTCGACGCAGTGCTGGAGGCGATCAAGGCGGCGAAGATCACGCCAGAGTACGCCGAGGTGACGATGGTGGCGTCGACCCACCAGAAGCTGGAAGGGAACCAGGCGGCGGCGATGATGCGGCTGCTGGAGGTTCTGGAGGACCTGGACGACACGCAGAATGTGTACACCAACTTCGATATGGATGAGGCCGCGATGGCGGCCCACGCGGGGTAAGGCATGGGAAAGGCTTAACACCGATTGACACCGAGAGCACCGATTAAGAGCGAAGGATTATTTTAAAGATGGGGCCGCCGGAGCGCCGGCGGCTTTCTTCTGTGCGGGGTTTCTAGTTTGGTTAGGATTGGAGCAATTTTTTGAGGGGAACGAGGATTTATATGAGGCTTGCGGTTGCGCTGGTTCTGCTGAACTGCGCGGCGGGCGCGCAGACTGCTTCGACGACTGGCGGCGCGAGTTCCAATCCTCCGGCTCGCATATCGACTTACTTCGAGGTCCTGGAACCGCCCAGGAGCAACCCGATCCGCAGCGACGCGAAGCCGTGGGACTTTGGCGGGCTGATACAGAGCGGGTTTGGCGTGACGGAGGACCGCGGGGGATTTAAGTTCTTCATGGCGGGGATTCATGCGGGCAAGGTACTGTCTACGCTGCATGGGCGGGGGATGATGAGGGGGAACTTTGAGTACGCTGTGGAGGCGTTTCCGTTCTGGCAGTCGTATACGCCGACCGGGCTGCGGCAGAACTGCACGGTTGCGGCGGGGCCGGTGGGTGGAGTGGGGGCACAGTGCTCCGCTCCGTTCACGATTGGAGGGACGTTTACCGGGGCGAGCATTACGCCGATCATTCTGCGCTGGAACTTTGCCGGGACGCGACGGTTTGCGCCGTGGGCGCAGGGGGCGGGCGGGTTGCTGTGGACCAACCACAAGTATCCGGCGTTTGGCGGGCCGCCTCTGTCCAGCACGGCCGGCTTCAGCTACAGCACGCTGGGCGACAACGGGCCGAACGATGAGACCAGCGTGTGGAACTTTACGCCGCAATTTGGCGTGGGGGTGCATTATTTTACGAGCGCCAGGCGGTCGATCGACCTGGGGGCGAACGCGATCCATATATCGAGCGCGTCGCTGGGCGACAAGAACCCGGGGGTGAACGCGAGCGTGCAGTTCACGTTGGGGTACAGTTGGTGGAAGTGAGATTATGCCGTCGAGCCTGAATCCGAATTCGGTGATTGAATGCGTGCCCAACTTCTCCGAGGGCACGGACGAGGGGAAGGTCGCGTCGATTGTGGCGGCGATGCGGGTGGAGGGGGTGCGCCTGCTGGACTGGTCGCTGGACGTGGCGCACAACCGGAGCGTGGTGACGATTGCGGGGGCGCCGATGGGGGTCTTCGAGTCGGCAGTGCGCGGGGTTGGGCGGGCGGCGCAACTGATTGATCTGACCAAGCAGAAGGGGGTCCATCCGCGGATTGGAGCGGCGGACGTGGTGCCGTTTGTTCCGGTGAGCGGGGTTTCGCTGGCGGAGTGCGCGATGCTGGCGCGGCAGGCGGGGCTGGAGATCTGGCGGCGGTTCGGGGTCCCGGTGTACTTTTACGAGGCGGCGGCGGCGCGGCCGGACCGGGTGAACCTGGAGGACGTACGGAGGGGGCAGTTCGAGGGGCTGCTGGAGACGGCGCACCGCGACACGGCGCGGCGGCCCGACGTTGGCGGGCCGGAGATCCATCCGACGGCGGGCGCCAGCGCGGTGGGCGCGCGCAGCTTTCTGATTGCGTACAACATCTATCTGGAACCGCCGAAGACGGCGGCGCAGGGTGGGGGCGGGTTGCCGCTGGCCGCACAGGCGGAGATTGCGGCGGCGCGGGCGATTGCGCGTGCCATTCGCGCCTCGGCGGGCGGGCTGCACGGGGTGAAGGCGATCGGGGTGAGCGTGAACGGGCGGGCACAGGTGAGCATGAACATAACGGACTTCCGCGCCACGCCGATGGGCCGGGTACACGACAGGGTGCGGGAGCTTGCGCGCGCGCACGGCGCGGTTGCGGCGGGGGGCGAGATCATTGGGCTAATCCCGCAGGAGGCGTACGAGGCGGAGGCGGAATGGCTGCGCGAGATCCCCGACTTCGACCCGGAGGCCAAGGTGCTGGAACGCAGGCTGGAACACCCGCTGCCGTGGCCCGAGGGGTGAGGCGGGCGGGTTTGCGCATTGTTTGGGGAGCCGGGTGACGCGGGAATCGCGGTTGGGATTACGGCAAACCTTTTTGCAATCTGTTCGTCCAAGCAAATGAACGCCACTTGCCTCGATTGTCGATTCAGAGAACAATGGTATGGGCGTGCTGTGGGCGAGAACCGCAGCCGGCAATTCAACGACCACCGATGTACGGGAGTGTACTGTGCGTATCTTAGGTTCCGAGTTCCGATCCAGATCCAACCGGCAGAGCAGACTGAAGCTGGCGATGGCTGCCGCGCTGACTGCGATGCTGGCGATCTGCGCGCCCTTTGCCCAGGCCGAACAGCTTTCGAGCGATGCCAAGGCCTCGATTCCGCATGACGTTCAGCAGATCATCATGGTGGACTACCGCGCGATGCAGAACTCGCCGGCCGCGATGAGCCTGAAGGAACGCGTGATGCCTCCCGAGCTGAAGCATCTGGAGCAGGCGCTGCTGCAATCCGGACTGAAGGTGGACGAGGACACCGATGCGCTGGCCTTCGTGTCCTTCCGCACGCCGAACCCGGACGGCAAGGGCGCCGAGGTGGAGCGGATTGTCGGCATCGCGCAGGGCCAGTTCCACACCCACGACGTTCTGGCCAACTTGACCAAGAACAAGACCAAGCCGGTGATTATCCGCAACAACAGCATCTATCCCATGGGGGAGAGCGGCTTGAGCGTGGTCTTCATGAACCAGACCACGATGGTCTTTGGAGACAAGGACGCGATCAAGGCGGCGGTGGACTCGCGCGACGGATTTGCCCCGAACTTTCTGACCGACAGCGACCTGGTCGCCGACATGGTCTCGGTCGAAAGCCATGCGATATGGAGTCTGCTGGACGCCAAGGGAACGCAGCAGATGATGCGGAACGTGCTGGGCACGGCGTCGCAGCTTGCCGACTACGACACGGTGAAGGAGCGGATGAAGGGCTCGCGCTACACCATGGACTTCTCGAACGGGGTGAAGTTCAACATGGCTGTCAGCATGTCCGACACGCTGACGGCCGCCACCTGCGCGACCCTGCTGAAGGGCTTGCAACTGCTGAAGAAGCAGCAGGGAACGCCACTGGAAAAGACCGCCCTGGACGAGACGACCATCGACTCCGGTTCGGGAACGCTTACCGTCGATTACTCCTCCTCCGACAGCCAGTTCTCCAGTCTGCTCACATCGCCCCTGTTCCAGACGGTGGTGAAGTAGGCGGCGGAAGGATTTTGCATTGTGAAGCGGTCCGGACTGACCATGGTCCGGGCCGCTTTTTGTTTAGAGCAAAACCAGAGTGGGTGTGTCCTTTGAGGCCTGAGTTCCGATCACTCGGCAAAAGACGAAAGACATGATTCATGAGCTTTAAGTCAATCAGCTTTAAGCTATCAGCTAAGGCGATGGATACAGCATCGCTGGTTTTCTCTAGATGTCTCGCGGCTGGCGGATTGCCAGAGTTACCGTGAATGGCGAGTTGTCGAACGCGTAGGTCCTGCGCATTTTCAGGTGGCGCCCATTCAGCGTGTTGCGGTCCGGCCCGCGCGATCGCGAGATTGCCGGCACCGAGAGGTCGGAGGCAGAGGCTAAGGCTCCCAGCTTGCTCTTCCAACCACCGGCGATCATGTTGCACAGCTCGCCGACCGCGTCTTCGATCAAGGCGTTCTCCCAGTTGTTTTCGCAGCCCAGGAAGGCATCGGTCAACTTTTTGGCGGTGGCCTGCGGGAACTCGACCAGACACTGGGCCTCGATGGAGCCCGAGAGCAGGACCTTTGCCGAGATGTCGATGCCGGCGGCGGCGGCATCCCCCACCACGTTGCAGCTTTGCTGCAGCAACATGTGGAAGACATCCGCGACGATGTCGTCGATCTGCCAGATCCGCTGGTCCTGTGCGCAATCACCGGCCTTCATTCGTGGGCGTCTCCCGTGGCCGACGGTGCAGGTTCATTCGGGGGGAGCAGCAGGGACGCCACGCACTTCTGGATATGTTTTAGCGTGAATGGCTTGGTGATGGCGCCCTGTGCGCCGGCGGCCACTGCCTTGAGCACCTGCGGGTCGCTGGCGTCGGCGGTAATCATCACCAGCGGCGCCCGCGGAGCAAGGTTGCGCCGCTGCTTTTCCAGCAGGAAATCGAGTCCGTTCATCTGCGGCATGTGAACATCGCACAGGATGAGATCGAGTGGCCGGTCTTCGCTCGCGGAGTTCTCGAGAGCTGCCAGGCCCTCCATGCCGTTGGCTGCATGCAGCACCTCCGCCAGATCCAGACCGGAGTGGCGAAGCGCTCCCTCCAGGATTTTTCTCATCACCGGGGAATCATCGACGATCAGGACTCTTACGCTCATGCTTTTAATTTGGCCTCAGAGCGTCTATCGGCGTTAGAGACGCAGGCGTGAGGGGAAGCAAAACCAGCGACGATGTTTCCCGTGAGCGAAAAGAAAATACGGGGGTCCCTCCACTGCCACTTCGACTCGCTGCGCTCGCTCAGTGTCCGGTCGGGATGACGAGCAAGAACAGGCAACGGCGAAATACAGAGATTCTGAGCTTCGCTCAGAATGACGATCCAAATTTTATCGCTTGCTACGGGGCTGGGAAGGGGATGAAGCTGGCGGCGCAGGCGGGGAGGGCGCCGCTGACTTCCTTGCCGGTGACGGTGGAGTCGTCGCCGGTGAAGATGGGGTTGGACGGGCGGGGGCCGAAGGTGAGGTCGGTGTGGATGGCCTGGGCCTTGTAGCGGGCGGGGCCGTCGAGGAGAAGAACGCCATCGAGGGTGACGCCGATGCGGTGGGTGTGGTCGAAGCCGTTGAACTGGAGCCTGCCACCGCCGGAGATGCGAACGTTGCGCAGGGTGATGCCGTCGTAGACCGGGAGGAGCTGCACTCCTTTGCCGGGGAAGGAGTAGGCGGTGTCGAAGAGGATGGGGTATTTGGAGTTGCGGATGCAGATGTCGTCGTAGAGGACGTCCTGGACCAGGCCTCCGCGGGCGGCGTTGGACTTGATGCGGATGCCGTTGTCGGGGCCGTCGAGGGAGAGGCCGCGGACGAGGACCTGGCTGACTCCGCCGTTGGTCTCGCTGCCGATGGACATTCCGTGGCCGGAGTAGAAGTGGTTGTCCAGGACGCTCACGTTGGTGGTGGGGCCGTCGCCCGCCTTGATGGCGACGTTGTCGTCTCCGGTGCGTATGAAGGAGTGGGTGATGGTGATGTTGCGGGACTGCGCGGGATCGATGCCGTCGGTGTTGCGCGCGGTGGCGGGGCTGTCGATCTTGACCGCCCAGACGGTGAGGCCGTCGCCGCGATGGAAGGAGAGATGGAAGTTGGGAGAATTTTGGAGGGTGATGCGGTAGAGGGTGAAGTCGTCGGTGAGGTCGGTGTCGATGAGGCGCGGGACCTGCTGACGGCCGGCGGTGCGCGCGTCCTCGGCGAGGTCCCACCAGGACTTGCCGGAGGGATGGCCGTCGAGGAGGATTCTGGCGCCGCCCTGGCCGTCGATGGCTCCGTCGCCCATGATGGATGAGCCGGTGGCGCTGCGTGCGGCGATGAGCGGACGGCATCCGGCGGAGGCGTCGTTGACCAGGCCGCAGGAGCCTTCGGAGAGCTCGTAGTCCGTGGGATTGCGCGAGCCGTAGAGGGTGACGGATTTATCGATGAGCAGGGTGACGCCGGGGCGCAGGGCGATGGGGCCGGAGAGGAAGGCGGTGTTTGCAGCATTGGGGGCGAGCTCGACGGCGTGGGATTTGGCGCAGTGGTCAAGGGCCTGCTGGATGCGAGTGGTGTCGAGGATTGAGTTGCTGTTAGCTCGGGATTCGATCTCGCCGCTAGTGGCCTGGGCGGTGGTGAGGGCTGCCTTCAGCGTGATGCAGGCGGGAGGGATGACGGGCTCGGTGACGCTGCGCGTGTCCTGCGCGCGCAGGGAAGTGCAGGCGGCGATTGCCGCGGCTGTGAGAATAACTGCAAATCCAGAGGGTTTCATACTGCTCCATTTCGATCGGCGGGGCCTGCGCAGGGCTTCCCGAGGAACCGGGAGGGGCATCGATCGACCGAGATCATTTTACTTGCGAGCGCAGGGGGTAGGATATTGCAAGCGAAGAATCGAGTGCGATTTGCGATGCAGAAGTTACAACGGCCATCTTCGACGGACATGAACTCGACGGACATCAATTCGGCTGACAAGCGCGCAACCTGTTTCGGCCCATTCCGCTACGACTGGGAGCAGCGGCTGCTGTTCCGCGAGGGCGAGATGGTGCCGTTGGCCCCCAAAGTGGCGGAGACGCTGCGCGTGCTGCTGGAGCGGCATGGAACGGTGATGGAAAAGGCCGAGCTGATGCGCGCGGTGTGGCCGGACACGAGCGTGGAGGAGATCGGGCTGGCGCGGAACATCTCGCAGTTGCGCAAGGCGCTGGGCGACGAGAGCGAGGCTGGACGGTACATCGAGACGCTTCCCAAGCGGGGATACAGGTTTGTGGGAGACGTGGTGACGGAGAGGGCGGAGGACGGCGGGCAGGCTGGTGCGAGGGCGGGTGCGTCATGGGCGCGGCGGGGCCGCTGGATTTTACTGGCGGTGGCGGGGTTGTGCGCGATTCTCTGCGTGGTGTACTGGCAGTTCTACCGGCCGTCGCGCTATCTCGCCTCGGGCGACGGCATTGCCAACATCGCGGTGGTGCCCTTCGAGTGCCTGAGCCCGGAGCTCGACTGCGGGACGTTCCCGCACGGGCTGAACGATCTGCTGGTGGCGCATCTATCGCAGCTCGAGGGGGTGCATGTGCTGTCGCCCTCGACGGTACACACGTATCAACGCGCGAGGTTGTCGATGCCGTTTATGGCACGAGTGCTGGGGATGGACGTGATGGTGGATGGGACGGTGCAGCGGGCGGGAGAGCGGGTGCGGGTGACGGCGCGGCTGGTGGATGTGCACAGCGCGAAGCTGGTGTGGTCTGACAGCTACGAGTACCCAGCGCAGCAGTTGGCAGAGGCGCAGGAGCTGGCGGCACGGGATATTGCGGCGCAGGTGGGGGCGCATCTGGCTGGCGAAAAGGTAAGCCATTGATTTTGCTGTTCGTCAGAGATTGCGAAGGATTTCTTCAAGGATTTGTCAAGGCTTCCGAAGCTACATTTATGGCGCGGCTGCGTCATGGTGATGGGAGCGGACCAGGACTCCGCGGGAAAGGAAAGTGCGATGAAGAAGCTGGGCTGGTTGGTTGCAGTTTGCGTGTTGTTGGTTGGGGTGGGGTATGGAGTGGCGCAGACGGCACATCCCCGTCCAGTGACGCATCGAACCAAGCTGAAGCAAGCCACTGTGATTCAGGGCTATCCGTGCGACAAGGGATATACGTGGTTCTATGCGGATGGGAAGCTGGAGAGCTGCGCGGTGTCGAAGGAATTCATGTTTGGCGAGGCGAAGCTGCCGGTGGGATCGATTCTTGCTCTTGAGTGGACCGGGGCACCGAAGTACGCCATGATGGAGCACAATTCCGAGGTTGCGGGGGTGAAGTGCAGCGGCGGGAACTGGTTGCTGGGACCGTCGGAGGGCGCGGTGACGGTGTTGTATCCCAGCGGGAAGCTGGAGCTATGCTACCTGGCCGGAGACCAGGTGGTGCAGGGAGTTCCGTGCAGACATGAGGAAAGCATTCTTGGCGTTGCGTACGGCATAGCCATCAAGCACCCGAACGATCCAGACATTGAGTTCTATGAGAGTGGAAAGTTGAAATCCTGCACGTTGGCGAAGGATTTTGGGGGGAAGCGGCGGGGAGAGCACTTCCAGCAGGGGCAGTGAGTGCGTCGTTACAAGCTGCGGAAAAACTCAACTTTGGCGCGATAAGCAAAAGGCCCGGGGCTAAAGCCCCTTGATACGCTTGGCCTAATTCAGGGGGCTGAAGCCCCCTGCTCCCTCCGAAAGACAAAACATTTGTATTTCCGCAGCCTGTAAAGCCTTCTTGATTTTCGGGACTGATGGACGGGCTGAAGCCCGTCCCCTTCAAAACGAGGACTGATTCATCGAATTCCCAGCGCGCGGCGGAAACTATAATTGGTGACGAGGGAATCTCGCATGGGCGCTGGGCTGATCTTTCTGTGGAATGCGACGCGGGGAAGCCGGCTTCGGCCATGGCGGAGCGAGTGCCTGAAGTGGCGGGTGGAGACCTACACGGGGAAGCACGCGGAGGAGGTCGGGTTGCGGGACTTCCTGCGGTTTCTGTATGCCGAACGCAGGCAGTTGCTGCGATTTCTGCAATGGCTGACGGAGATGAGGGGCTACGCACACGCGGTGGAGAAGCGTTGAGGGCGGGGCGTAACAGGCTGCGCAAAAAGACTTGTTCAGCGTTACGAGCAAAAGGCCCAGGGCTAAAGCCCCTTGATGCGCTTGGCCTAATTCAGGGGGCTGAAGCCCCCTGCTCCCTCCCAAAGACAAAAACAGGAGTTATTCTGCAGCCTGGTAAGTCGGCGAGGCTGGATCGTCCGCAATTGGGGAGTTGGCTTTGAGGGGGGCTTCGCGGCGGGAGTTTGTGGGGATGGCTGCGCGGCTGGGCGCGTGCGCGGCGACGGCGACGGTGCTGCCGCTGGTTGTTGCCGGTCGTGCTTATGCGGCTAAGCCGCGCAGAGCTGCTGACGCGAGCGCAACGACAGAGAGCATTACGGGGGATGCGTCGCTGGGGGCGCATGGGGCGGCGCACGGGCTGTTGTATGGTTGCGCGGTGAATATGAATGCGCTGGGCGCGGACGCGGCCTATGCCGCTCTGGTGCGCGAGCAGTGCAGGATCGTGGTGGCGGAGAACGCGATGAAGTGGGGCGCGCTGCGACCTTCGGTTGAGGGATTTAATTTTGATCAAGCCGATGCGCTGGTCGCGTTTGCGGAGACCAATCGGATGAAGATCCGCGGACACAATCTGGTGTGGCACCAGGGCAATCCGAAGTGGCTGGAGGCGACGGCGACGAAGGAGAATGCGCGGAATCTGCTGGTGACGCATATCGAGACGGTGGCGGGACGGTACGCGGGACGAATGCACTCGTGGGAGGTGGTGAACGAGGCGATCCGCGTGGAGGATGGGCGGGCGGACGGGTTGCGGAACTCGGTGTGGCTGCGACTGATCGGCGAGGATTACATTGAGCTGGCGTTCAAGACGGCGCGCGAGGCCGACCCGCAGGCGCTGCTGACGTATAACGAGTACGGGATCGAGGCGGAGACGCGCGCGGGCGAGCAGAAGCGCGAGGCCGTGATCGAGTTGCTGCGGCGGATGGTGGCGCGGAGGGTCCCGGTGGATGCGGTTGGGGTGCAGTCGCACATTGCGGCTGCTGTTGCGGCGGGTGGAAATAAGAGTGCGGCAACGCAGTATGGAGCGGGGCTGATGCGGTTTATTGCGGCGGCGCGGGAGCTGGGGTTGCAGGTCTTTATCACTGAGATGGATGTGAATGACCGCGCGCTGGCGGCGGACGGGCCGGGGCGCGATGCGGTGGTGGCCGCGGCGTACAAGCAGTATCTGGAGCTGGTGCTGGGCGATCCGGCGGTGCGACTGGTGCTGACCTGGGGGATCACGGACCGCTATAGCTGGCTCGACCACGAGGAGGGCCGCGCGGACGGGAAGCCGGAGCGGCCGCTGCTGTTCGACGCGGCGGGGAAGGCGAAGGCCAGCTTCTTTGCGGTGCGGGATGCGTTCGATCAGCGCGGGCAAAAATCGTACCTCAGCGGCTAAAGCCGCCGTGCAAGAGTGGCACTTGTGGCACGGGTAAACCCGTGCCCTTAAGCAGAACGGTTTCTCCGCAGTCTGTGAAGCCGCGCCCTTCAGCAAAACGATTTTCCCGCAGCTTATTAACAGAGATGGTGTTGAGACATTTTGGGGTGGTGTCGAATTGCGGCGTTCTCGCTTCGGGTGCTATCCTTTACGAAGACACTAAGGCCACGAGTGAACTAGAGATCAGGAGCACCAACTGCTGTGCTGGAATCGGTAAAGAAGACAGGAATTATTGAGAAGTATCGCACCCACGATTCGGACACCGGAAGTCCGGAGGTCCAGATCGCCCTCCTGAGCGAGCGCATTGGCGAGTTGACCGAGCACTTCAAGACGCACAAGAAGGACCATGGCTCCCGCCGGGGACTTCTGATGCTGGTGAGCAAGCGGCGCGGTCTGCTCGATTATCTGAAGAAGTGCGACGCAGACCGCTACCGCGAGGTCATCACGAAGCTTGGCATTCGCAAGTAGACTCGACTGGGACAACCCCCATCATGGACGAAAGCAAGACCCGACCCACCACGGCAGTCCACTTCACGCGCAGCCGCAACGGCCGTTGCCGCCGGAGTTGCTGACGATGGGAGAGGCTGTGATGGCGAATACTGCCGGCTGCGACGGCCTGGTTCCGGGCTGGTCGCGCTGCGCAATGGGCCGCGATTTCGGTCCACAGATTTCGACTATGCACTCCGCTGGCGGCCGCGAGGACGGCCACTCCGGGCTGCAACTCTGCGTACGTTGTTAAGCGGCGCAGCACCAAGTTTCCTAATTGATAAGAAAAACGAGAGAAGAGGCAAAACATGAAACAGGAAGTGACAGTTGAGCTTGCCGGCGGCAAGCGGATTACATTTGAGACCGGACGGGTGGCCAAGCAGGCCTCCGGCGCCGCGTTCACCACGAGCGGAGACAACGCAGTTCTGGCGACGGCTGTGGCCTCGCCCGACCCGAAGGAGGGGATTGACTTCTTCCCGCTGACGGTGGAGTACCGCGAGAACACCTACGCGGGCGGACGCATTCCCGGGGGCTTCATCAAGCGCGAGGGACGGCCGAGCGAGAAGGAGATCCTGACGTGCAGGCAGATCGACCGGCCGATTCGCCCGCTGTTTCCGGAGGCCTTCCGCAACGAGACGCAGGTGGTGGCGTTCGTCTACTCGGCGGACAAGGAGAACGATCCGGACGTGCTGGGGATGAACGGGGCGAGCTGCGCGCTGGCTTTGAGCGACATTCCATTCCACGGGCCCGTGGGCGCGGTGCGGATTGGACTGATCGACGGGGACTTCATCGTGAACCCGACGTATGCGGAGCGCGCGAAGAGCCTGCTCAACATCATGGTGGTCGGCACCAAGGACGGCATTGTGATGGTGGAGTCGGGATCGAAGGAGTGCAGCGAGGTTCAGGTGGTGGATGCGATCGAGTTCGCGCATGGGGAGATCAAGAAGATCTGCGCGGCGATCGAGGACCTGGTGTCGCGCGCAGGCAAGGCGAAGCGCGTGCCCGTTGCCGAGGAGATCGATCGGGCATACCTCGACGATCTGACGGCGAAGGTTGGCACGCAGTTGAAGGACGCGCTGGACACCGCGAAGCACCCCAAGTTCGAGAGCCACGAGCTGGTGAAGGCGATCAAGGACGCGCTGAAGAAGGCGCTGCCCGAGGGCGACGCCGCGGCGGCGAAGAAGTTCAGCAAGTACTATGAGCTGCTGCGCGAGCAGATCTTCCGCGACCAGGTGCTGAACGAGCGGATTCGCCCGGACCATCGCGCGTTTGACGAGATTCGGCCGATCTCGATTGAGGTTGGCGTGCTGCCGCGGGTGCACGGCTCGGCGCTGTTCACGCGCGGCGAGACGCAGGCGATGGTGTCCGCAACATTGGGCACGACCGACGACGCGCAGCGCATGGAGAGCTACGAGGGCGAACAGAAGCGGCGCTTCATGCTGCACTACAACTTTCCGCCGTTCTCGGTGGGCGAGGTGGGACGCATGGGCGGCGTGGGGCGGCGCGAGATCGGGCACGGCGCGCTGGCATGGCGGGCGATCGAGGCGGTGCTGCCGGGCGAGGACGAATCGCCGTACGTGCTGCGCGTGGTGTCGGACATTCTGGAGTCGAACGGGTCGTCTTCGATGGCGACGGTGTGCGGCGCGTCGCTGGCGCTGATGCATGCCGGCATTCCCACCAAGGGCGCGGTGGCCGGAGTTGCGATGGGGCTGGTGAAAGAGGGCGAGAAGTACGCGGTGCTCTCCGACATCGCGGGCGCAGAAGACCACTATGGTGACATGGACTTCAAGGTGGCGGGGACGCGCAAGGGAATTACCGCGCTGCAGATGGACATCAAGATCATGGGCATCACGGCGCAGATCATGCGCGAGGCGCTGGAACAGGCGCGGCGTGGGCGGCTGCACCTGCTGGACATCATGGACGCGACGATCAGCACGGCGCGCGCGGAGAAGTCGCAGTTTGCGCCGCGCATTCACACCATTCAGATTCCGACGGACAAGATCCGCGACCTGATTGGGCCGGGAGGCAAGGTGATCCGCGGGATCATCGACGCCACCGGGGTGAAGATCGACGTGGACGATACGGGCCGCGTCAACGTGGCATCGAGCGATGCGGACGGACTGGCGCGCGCCATCCAGATGATCTCCGACCTGACGGCAGTGCCGGAGATCGGCAAGACGTACCTGGGCAAGGTGGTGCGGCTCGCTGAGTTTGGCGCGTTCGTGGAGATCTTCCCGGGAACGGACGGACTGCTGCACGTCTCCGAGATTGCGGAGCATCGCGTCAAGGAGGTGAAGGACGAGCTGCGCGAGGGCGATCAGATCCTGGTGAAGGTGCTCTCCATCGAGGGCAACCGGATTAAGCTCTCGCGCAAGGCCGTGCTGCGCGAGCAGCGGGCGAAGCTGGGACTGCCTGAAGTCGGCGAGGATGGCGGGCAGGGCGGCGGACGCGGTGGCAGACAGAGCCACGTTGCTGCGGCGGCCTATTCTGCTCCCGTTGAAGACGACGACGAGGAGGTGCTGGTTGAGGGCGGCGAGGAGTTCCCCGTCGAGGAGGACGAGGACGATGCGCCGGACGACGAGCCGAACTTCAACCGCGCCGATAGCGTTCCGGCGCCGGCGGGCAACACAGGCGGACGTGGGCCTGGCGGGCCTGGCGGAGGGCGCGGGCCGGGCGGTGGCGGCGATCGTCGTCCCGGCGGACGGCGGCGGCGCGGCGGAAGGCGGCCCGGCGGCGGCGGGTCACAGGGCGGCGGAAACCGCTAGAGATTAGCCGTCACGAGGGAATGTAGCGGATGCAATGCAGGATGGAACAACGGCGAGGCCCGAACGATTGTGGGCTTCGCCGTTGTGTTTGTGGGGTGCATTCGCGGCAAGGAATCGAGGGTGGTGCGCGGCGGACGATTTTGCTTACGCGGCTTACGGTGGGCGAAGTACACTTCTGACAATGGCTGCTTCGATGTACATCGTGGTGGAGGGCGAGGACCCGGGGTACGACATCTTCGTCAACGGGCGGGCGCTGGCGCGGCATGAGGACGCGCTAGAACGGCTGGCGCTGAAGCTGGGGGTGAGGCCGCTGATCGAGTTTTTTTCGGCGGACGAGAACTCGATGGCGCTGCTGATCGAGGAGGGCGGGGGGAATCCCGAGCTGATGCGGCGACTGCCACCACCGCAGTGGTACTTCGCGGACGATGGACTGGCCACGGTGCTGGCGCTGGTGGCGGAGTTGCAGGGCGATCCGCTGCAGCTTGGAACCGAGGGGCCGCAGGTGCTGGCCGAACTGCTGGAGTACGCGTGCGTGCTGGATCGGACAGTGAAGGCGGGGCTGCGGTGGCATCTGGCGGTGAGCTGGCGGTAGGGCGAAAGGCCTAACACCGATTGACACCGATCGGACCGATTTTCAAATACAAATGCGGGGATTCTTCGCTCTGCTCAGAATGACAGCAAGAACAAGCAACAACCAAAACAACCACAGGTCCTTCGACTGCGTTTGGCGCAGAGTGCGCGCCAAACTGTGCTCAGGATGACAGTGGAGGTGGGGTAGCACCCACCTATCGCGCTACGAACGCGATGAATGGGGCACCCGCACTCACGTTAGAGGAGTGTCTCCAACGTCTCCACGGCGGTCTGCACGCAACGCTTGCAGGTTTTGTTGAGGAGGTCGTTCTGTTTGTATGCTAGCTGGCCCTCCGGAGTGTTAAGGTCGCAGCCTTGCAACAGAGTGAGGCAGATGCATGAGCCGTGCTTCGATTCAAACTGCGCGATGAGTTCGCGCACCTTGCGGTAGGTTTCCTCGGTGGGAGTTTTGTCCTGTCCCTCGCCGCGTCCGTGGCCGAGGCCGAGGGCGAGGATGCCTCCGGTGACCGCTCCGCAGATCTCCTGCTTGCGCGCCATGCCGCCGCCGAGGCCGCAGGAGAGTTTGAGAGCGGTGTTGCGGTCGAGGCCGAGATCGTCGCAAAACGCGTAGAGAACCGCTTGCGCGCAGTTGTACCCGGCGAGCAGCTTGTTGACAGCAACATCGCTACGTTGACTCATGGAGTTCTCCCGTGAACCTGTTTAGAAAGTCATGCGAGTGCCGCAAAAACTGACCTCAGCGGCTAAAGCCGAAGTTCAAATACAGCATCTACGGCACGGCTGAAGCCGTGCCCTTAAGCAAAACAAGTACGATTCTGTAGTTTAGTCCGAGATAGTCAATAGGTTCTATGACTAGCGGCCGTTCCGAATTACTTCTTGCTGAAGACGTCGCCCATGCGGCGGATCTGGGCGCCGACGTTGCGGAGTTTCTCCTCGAAGTGCTCGTAGCCTCGGTCGAGGTGGTAGACGCGGTCGAGGATGGTTTCGCCGTCGGCGACTAATGCGGCAAGGACGAGGGATGCGGAGGCGCGCAGGTCGGAGCACATGACGGCGGCGGACTCGAGCGGGGTGCGTCCGCGGACGGTGGCGGTGCGTCCCTCGACGGTGATGTTGGCGCCCATGCGGTTGAGCTCCTGGACGTGCATGAAGCGGTTCTCGAAGATGTTTTCGGTGACGGTGGTGGTGCCTTCGATCTGCGTGGCGAGGGCCGTGAACTGGGCCTGCATGTCTGTGGGGAAGCCGGGGAACTCCTCGGTGGAGATGCTGGTGGATTTGAGCGAGCCGCCAGAGCGGACGCGGATGTGGTCGTTGCCGACATTGAGGCGGACGCCGCAGGCTTCGAGCTTGGCGATGAGCGCGCCGAGGTGGGCGGGGTTGCAGCAGTCGACGTTGAGGTCGCCGCCGGTGATGGCCCCGGCGATGAGGAAGGTCCCGGCTTCGATGCGGTCGGGATTGATGCGATGACGCGCGCCGTGCAGCTTGGCGACGCCGTGAACCTGGATGGTGGAGGTGCCTGCGCCTTTAATCTTTGCGCCCATGGCGTTGAGCAGGGCGGCGAGGTCACTGACTTCGGGCTCGCGGGCGCAGTTCTCGAAGAGGGAGTCGCCGTCGGCGAGCGCGGCGGCCATGAGGAGGTCTTCGGTGCCGGTGACGGTGATCTTGTCGAAGACGATGTGCGCGCCCTTGAGGCGGTTGGTGCGGGCTTCGAGGTAGCCGTGGTCCTGGGTGATGGTGGCACCCATGGCTTCGAGGCCCTTGATGTGCAGGTCGATGGGGCGGCCGCCGATGGCGCATCCGCCGGGCATGGCGACGCGTGCGATGCCGGCGCGGGCGATGAGCGGGCCGAGGACGAGCGAGCTGGCGCGCATGGTTTTGACGATCTCGTACTTGGCGACGGGGTCGGAGAGGACGGCGCAACGGATGCTGGTGCGGTGCTGGGCGCGGCCGTAGCCAAGATCGACTTCGGCACCCATGGCGGCGAGCAGGCGGCGCTCGGTCTCGATGTCGCGGACCTGGGGGATGTTCTCCAGGATGAGCTCGTCCTCGGTGAGGATGGCGGCGGCCATGCAGGGCAGAGCGGAGTTCTTTGCGCCAGAGATTTTGATGGTGCCGAGGAGGGGATTGCCTCCGCGAACGACGAACTTGTCCATGGAGATAGTTTACGGGAACGGCTCTGTGGAGATGAGTGGCTACGATGGTGCATGTGTCTTAGTCGAAACCCACATCTCAGAATCGAGATGTGGGGCACCCGGTGGATCGCAACTAATTGCGGCGATAGATGTCGTAGTTGGCGAGCGAGTGGACGAGGGTGAAGCCGGGCTGGAGGGCGCGGAGGAGTTCGGGCAGGTCGGGCGAGGGCGGGCCGGTGAGCTGGAGGTTGCGGCTGACAATGAGCCAGCGGACGTTGCGGGCGCGGGCCTGGTCGAGAATTTGCTGCGGGGTGTAGGGATTGGTGGTGGGATCGAAGAGCAGGACGGGGAATTGCGGCGCGCGGCCAGTGGCGAAGTAGAAGGGCGTGTCGCCGGGGATGAGGAGGATTGCGTCGGCGGGGGGAATCTCGGCGTTGGTGACGCGGACGAGCTGTTCAAAGCCGGGAATCCAGGGACCGGGGGTGGCGAGGCCGCGGAGTTCGGGGAGGGTGGCGCGGGCGAGAGGGCCGTCGAGATGGATGTAGCTGAGACGCTCGTGGCTGGTGGAGTAGAGGCCGCCGCAGAGGAGGAAGGTGGCGGAGAGGATGACGGCAAGCGGGCGGGCGATGGTGGGGACTTGCGTGAGAAGCGCGGCGATGAGAAGCGTGAGGAGCGGCCAAAGGGCATAGGTGGATCCCCAGAGCTGCTGAGAGAGGAATGCGCCGTGGATGGTTGCGATGAGGATGAGGGGAAGGAGCAGGGTGAGGCCCGGCTTCGAGAGCAAAAGGCTGGGGCGAAGATTGGCGAGGGCGAGGGCGGCGGCGAGGACCAGGAGATGAGGCCAGAGGGAGAGAAGCTGGCCGGCGCGGTCGTCTGGATCGCTGGTGAGGGCGAGGGAGGCGATGGTCCAGAGGAAGGGAGCGGCGAGGAGGAGGAAGGCGGTGATCGGTCGGGCACTGAACGAGCGAGGTGGGCTCGCACTGTTTCCGCTCCCGGCTCTTTCACTCCCACCCATTCCGCAGAGGACGCGGAATGGATGGGGCACCCGGAGTTCTACTTCCCACCCATCGTGATGAGGCTGCGATGGATGGGGCACCCGCTTGTTGCTGCGCAGCAAAACGATGGCGATGAGGGCGGCGGGGAGGGTCCAGAGGAGCGAGGACTGGCGGTAGATGGCGAGGATGAGGCTGAGGCCGGGAAGACGGCGCTGGGCGGCGAAGGTAATGGTCCAGGTGAGGTAGTTGTGCAGGCCGACGGTGATGTGGATGAAGAGCGCGGCTGCGGCGAATGTGGTGAGTGCGCCGGTGAGGAGCCAGAGCTGCGGGGCGAGGCTGGCGCGTTGCAGTCGGCGGGCGAGGGCGAGCGTTGCGACGGCGGCGAGCGTGATGAGAAGAAAGGGAAGGCCGATGTTCTGCTTGAAGAAGAGCGGGAGGACGCAGGCTGCTCCGGCGAGGAGGTTGCGCGGCGCGGATTCGCGGGCGCGCTGGAGGAGAGTGAGGGCGAGGAGGACGGCGAGGATGCAATCGCTGTCGTAGATGGGGTGGGGGTAGATTCCGTAGATGCCGAGGAAGATGAGCGGGGCGGCGAGGAGGGTGGCGATGAGGAATGCGCGGTTGGCGAGGGGCTTGAGCAGGTGGAGGAGGATGCGCCAGGTGAGGAGGGTTGCGAAACCCGCTTCGAGGGCGGCGCAGAGGATGTGCGGAAGATAGACGCGGCCGAAGAGGTGGATGATGGCGGCGTGCAGGAGGAAGGTGAGCGGCGCGTGGGCGAGGGGGAAGTCGCGGCAGGGGAGCTGGTGGAGCGAGATGCGGAAGCTGGTGTCGAGCAGGTAGCTGAGGTCCCATAGGACGGCGACGCGGGCGTTCTGCCAGAGGGTGAAGGCGGCGGTAAAGAGGAAGAGCGCGGCGGCGGTGAGTGTGTCGCGGACGCGCCATGCAGGAGCAACGCTCATTCGCTGATCTTACTTTGAATTCACTGCTTAGAGTTCGAGGCGGGAGTCGTCGATGGCGAGGCGGACGTTGCCGTCGGACTTGGCGAGGCGGCGGACGGCCTCCATCTTATCCACGCCGGCCTTGAGCATGACGACGGCGATGGGAATGGACTTGCCAGCGGACTTGATGGTGCGGATGGCGGAGTCGCGGTCGATGCCGCAGACGCGCATGAGGACGCGGATGCCACGCTCTACGAGCTTGGCGTTCTTCATGTGGACGTTGACCATGAGGTTGTCGTAGACATAGCCCAGGCGGGTCATGGCGCCGGTGGTGATCATGTTGCAGACCATCTTCTGGGCGGTTGCGGACTTCATGCGGGTGGAACCGGAGACGACCTCGGGGCCGACCTCGACGACGATGGTGGTGTCGGAGACCTCGGCGAGCGGGGTATTGGTGTTGCATGTGATGGCGGCGGTGATGGCCCCTCGGGCGCGCGCGTACTCCACCGCGCCGAGGACGTAGGGAGTGCTGCCAGAGGCGGAGACGCCGAGGACAATGTCCTTGCGGGTGGGACGGCGGCGGGCGATGTCGCGCTGGCCCAGCTCGGGCGAGTCCTCGTTGACGTCGGATGCGGAGGCGAGGGCCTTGGGGCCGCCGGCCATGATGTATTGCACCTGCGCGGGGAGGGTGGAGTAGGTGGAGGGACACTCGGATGCGTCGAGCGCGGCGATGCGGCCGCTGGAGCCTGCGCCGACGTAGATGAGCCGGCCGCCATCGCGCAGCGCGCGGGCGACGATGTCGATGACAATAGCGATCTCGGGGAGGGCCTTGCGGACCGCAGAGGCGACCTTGGCGTCTTCGTGGTTGATGATGCGTGCAATCTCCAGCGCCGACTTGGTATCCAGGCCCTCGGACGCGATGTTGGAGGTTTCGGTGGTGGGATCGTGGGGGCCCTCCACGACCTGCATGTGAGGTTTGGGCGTGTCCGTCTGTTCCATCATGGTGAGTGTTGCCATAGGTTACTGCCGCCGTGGTGAGAATTGGTCTGACTGATGGCCGGGTACCAGACGCGAACCGAAATGCGCCGGTTCTTCCATTACCTATTATACGGTTGAGAGCGTCCAAATGTCCCAGTGCGAAGCGGAATGAAGACGATTTTTCCCGGGGGTTGCCGCATCGCCTGGAGCCGTGCAGGGGGGATCGACGGGAAGACGCTGGCGCCGGGACTGGGACTGGGGCCGAAGAGTGTTGGAACGGTGAGTCCCAAGGGCGGGGCTGCTGCGTCTAACTAACGAGTGCAGCAGAGACAAGGGTGCGAGGAGAGAGCGTGGGCGACGAAGAACGGATGGGGGCCGAGAGGCCAGTGGAGGTCCAGGCCGGGGGGGAAGGCAACGATGGAGGTTCCCGTTGGTCTGCCGGCTGGCACTCGTGGCTGCGCGACCTAGTGGTGTCAGTTGCGGTGTCGGCGTTCATCATTGTCTTTCTGTACCAGCCGGTGCGGGTGGAGGGAACCAGCATGTTGCCGGTGCTGGAAGACCAGGACCGGCTGTTCATCAACAAGATTGCGTATCGCGTGGGCGAGGTCCATGCGGGGGACGTGGTGGTCTTCCAGTATCCGCGCGACCACGCGAAGAGCTACATCAAGCGGGTGATTGCGCTGCCGGGAGACAGGATCCGGATCGACCAGGGGCAGGTGGTTGTGAACGGCAAGCTTCTGATGGAGCCGTATCTGCAGGGCCGATTCGCCGACGACCGTTCGCAGTCGGAGATGGTGCTGCCGCCCGGCGAGTACTTCGTGATGGGCGACCACAGGTCGATCTCCAGCGACAGCCGCGACTTTGGGCCGGTGGACCGCGGCCTGATCTACGGCAAGGCGGTCTTCGTCTACTGGCCGATGGAGCAGGTTGGCGTGGTGCGGTAATACAGGGAACAGGGATCAGGGAACAGGTTGGGGACACTGTTCACAGGATGTCGGCTGAGCGGAGCTTCGGCGTGGCCGCGCGGGGACGATTCGGCATCCTATGGAGTGCTGGCCCAGATTGGGCGAAGCAGGATTGAGGATGCAGATGAAGCTTCATGCGAGACGATGGTTGCTTGGATTGGCGATGTTGTTTGTGTTTGCCGGCGTTTATACGCCGCCGCAGGCGGATGCGCAGATTGTGGTGAAGGTGGGGCAGAGACATCATCGCCGGCCCGCGCCCCGGCACCGCCATCATCGCCGGCCTGTTCGGCGGTAGCATTGAGCGAAGAGGAGTGCAGAAGAGAAACGCCCATGCCGGAGACCGGTATGGGCGCTTTATTTGCTGCGGGCAACAGGCGCGTTTAAGCGTTCATCGACCTGGGAAAGGGCGTAGCCATCTTGAGCGAGGCGCGCTGCATGACCTCGAGTTCTGCCGGTGCAAGGAGTTCGGGCGGCATTCCGCCGATCGCGACGAAGCCTGGGTTGTCGCCCAGGACCTGCGAGATCTGGTTCCAGCGCAGGAAGGGCGAGGTGGTGGGCAGGACGATGATGCGGCGCTTGGGCTCAGGCAGAGCGAAGTAGGTGGCCCAAGTGGCGAGAACCATGCAGATGACGACGCCGTTGATCAGGTTGTAGGCCGTATGCATGCTGGGGTTCAGGGCCAGCCATGCAGACTCCACCAGATCGTTGGTGGCCAGTACGCCGAGGCCGAGACTGATGCCGAAGATGCGGCTGCCGTAGTTGAGGCCCATGGGAAGGATGGCGAAGCAGACGAAGACCAGCAGGCAGAGGGTGAGGATGCTCTGGGTGCGCTGCAACTGCGAGATGGCGGCGATGAGGTACTTGGTGCTCGTCATCTCCGGGGCAAAGGCCGAGCCGAGAGCTACAACGACGGAGATGGATGCGGCCCAGCGGAAGACCAGCATGCCGAGCTGCTGCAGGCCCTTGAGCGGGGCCATGGCAAGCCGGTAGACGCTGTAGACTACGATGAGGGCAAGGACCGACTCGACCGCGAAGCTGATCCAGTAGGTATAAAAATAAAGGTGATATGCAGTGTGTGTTCCCAGGAGTCTGCCGAAGTGAATAATGGCCATGCAGGCGCTGCTGGAGAAGGCCCGCACTGCGAGAAATGCGCCGAGCGACCAATAATCCTTCCACTGCTTTTTGGCCAGAATTGCGCACAGGGCCGCGAGGCAAAATGCAACTTCAAGCCAACCGAGCAATGTGAGAAACGGCATTGAGGTCACGCGCAGACACCCCCGGACAAGTAAAGGATACCTCATCCAGGGGGAGCGTCAACAGCTATCTTGCGTTACTTTGGTTACCGTAGGTTGCAATTAATCATTGATGCCGCAGCCGTCGGGGTCGTCCGGGGGGCAGGTCGGAACTGGCACCGCACTCGTCTTGGAGATGTTGACTGTCGTCCTGGCGGAGGAGGCCTTCGCGGAGGTGGTGGCGATTGCGCCGGTTAAGGCGAGGGCGATGACGAGACAGCGTACAATGATTTTCATGGTGAAGCTCCCTTTCGGTTACTCTTAATAGTCGGAACGATTTTTTTTGCTGGACAAATCCAACAAAATGATCATAAGATGTAAACTACTCTAAGTATAGTAAAATCAATTACATAACAGCATATCAAACACGTAAGGTTACGAAGGTAACCTTTTCTGTGGATAATTCTCGGTCTTGCGGGGATTCTGCTTGTATTTCAAGCAGATGCGCCCGAGTGCGATCGGGCAGCGACTGCGAATGTCTACGGCATCGGTGACTGACGACACAACCTCTGTTCCCGCCGGTGGTTTTTAAGCGGGACGAGGCCGCCTCCGTTTCCCTCTGGAAGGTATCTTGCCGGATAGTTAATAGTTAATCGCGGGGCGGCAGGTGGATGGCGTTGACGAAGGTCTTCCGTGGATCTGTTGTTGCGAGCGGCGGGCGATGATGATTGCTAACGCTTGTAGGTGCCCATCCACTGGGTCTGGGCGAGGATGTGCGGCGCCATGGCGCGTTCCAGTTCGCCGCGGCTGGCGCCGGGCTTGAGATCGAGGCGGACGTCGAGGGCGTAGAGCCGGAAGAAGTAGCGGTGGGGATGGCCCGGCGGGGGACACGGGCCGCCATAGCCGATGCGACGGAAGTCGTTGAGGCCCTGGCGCGCGCCATTGTCGAGGACTTCGACCTTTTCCGCGTTCTCCGCCAGCAGCGAGGCGCGGGCTGGAATGTTCCAGAGGACCCAGTGGGTCCAGGTTCCGGCGGGCGCGTCGGGATCGTCGGCGATGAGGGCGAGGGACTGCGAGGCGGCGGGAACTTCGGACCAGGCGAGCGCGGGCGAGAGGTCGGCGCCGTCGCAGGTGTAGCGCGCGGCGATTGGGCCGCCGTTGGGGAATGCGGGTGAGACAAGAGTGAAGGACATTGGGTGGCCTCCTTGCGGTTCGTAGCTGGCCGGGTTTGCGGGGCGGGGCGCGGCGATGCGGCTGCGCGCGCACATGCGCAGGGCGATGAATGGGACGAGCAGCACGGCGACGATGACGATCAGCGGGGTGTGTCGGCTCTTGCGCATGGTGCAACTCCGGCGGAGAGAATAGTACCACCGTACGGTCAGGCGGCAGGCTGAAGGAGGCGGACGATCTCGTCGTCTTCGACCTGGCAGAAGTTGCGGTAGAACTGGCCGACGGCGTAAAAGCTCTGCGGGGCGTGGAGGCAGACGAGGCGGTCCACCGAGCTGCGCAGCCATGCGCAGGTGGACGCGGGCGCGACGGGAGCGGCGAGGATGAGCGCAGCGGGCTGCATCTGGCGGAGCGCGCGGACGGCGGCGTAGACGCTGGCCCCGGTGGCGATTCCATCGTCCACAAGAAGGACGGTTTGGCCGGCGAGCTGGAGCGGCGGGCGACGTCCGCGATAGAGGAGGGCGCGCTGGTTCAGGAGCTGGCGGACCTGGGCGGTGACGCGGTCGATGGCTTCGGGAGAGACGCACTCGGCGCGGATGACTTCTTCGTCGAGATAACGGCTGCCGCCGTCGGCGATGGCCCCGAAGGCAAGCTCCTCGTGGCCGGGAACGCCGAGCTTGTGGGCGAGAAAGATGTCGAGCGGCAAACTCAGGGCCTGGGCGATCTCCGAGGCGACGACGACGCCTCCACGGGGGATGCCGAGGACGATGGCGCCGGGGCGACCGGCGAACTCGGTCAGGTGGGTGGCGAGCCGGCGTCCAGCGTCTTGACGGTCCTCGAAGATCATGGCGTCACATGGGCATTATCGCTCCGGGGCGGCCCGCTTCGCGACTGGTTTCGAGTTGGGACCTCCTTTCCTTGTATACGAAAAGTCCTAAAGTCTTCACAACATGTATGTTAAGTCTGGACTTGGTCTGGATAGGTCTGGACTTGGTCTGGACTTGCGGGTCAAAGTATTGATTGCATTGGAGATATTTGTAAAGTCTTTGGAATCATGTGTTTAGTTGATGCTTGCGGCGGTTTGGGCGGAGATGGTCGCAGCAGGCAATTTTCCCCCTACATTAATGATAGCGGATTGAGCATAACTACTATGCCAAGTATTTTTGATTATTATTGGGGTGGAAGGGGTTTGGATTGTGTTGGTTGAAGATTTTGGGGCGGAACGAGACCCTTGACAGGAAAACAGGGAACAGGGGTCAGGGAACAGGGGTCAGAGAATAGGGAACAGGCAAGGGCAACGGCAAAGGCCCAGGGCTAAAGCCCTGCGCTTACGCGAGGCGATGATTCGCAGGGCTGAAGCCCTGCGCTCCCTCCGAGATGCAGAAGCAACGGCAAAGGCAGATACGGGGGGCGGCTGCTCGGCCCGCCCTAGCAGAGCTAGGACGGGGCACCCGCATTGTTGGCGTTGGAAACCTGGGGTGGGCCACCCGCGGATGCAGGGAACAGGGAACAGGCAAGGGCGGGGCGGGAGGGGTTCCGTGAGGGGCTGCCCCCACCCATGCGCGATAGGGCCGCGCATGAATGGGGCACCCAAAATGATTGTGTGGGTGGGCCACCCGTCACGCGTGAATGCGGACCATTCCGGTGCTTCTCAAAAAAAATCATCTAAAGTCTTTACAAATGCATCCGATATCGCATATGGTATTGTAATTGTGGTATCATATCTGATATCAAAGACCGGGAGGCGACTATATGAGGAATGTCATGGCTATAAGTCTATGGAGCGTGAAGGATGTCAAACCCCGAGAAGATAAAGCTGTTGATTCGCGAGATTGCGGGACGAAAACACAACGTAACCCTTGCTGAAATCGAACGTGTGATGAACCAACTGCAGGATCACTGTACCGTTTCTTCAGTTGAGAACGACCATCAACGGATGTACGCCATCGATGGTGTTCGCTTCGGTGTCTGTACTCATCGGTCTGGCGGTAAGCAGCTTAAGGCCATATACGTAAAGGAATTTCTCCGGGCTATGTCGGAGACCGGATGGTATGAAAACTAAAAATTTGGATACAAGGGTTGAGGAGTTCGCGGCTCTCAACTACACCATCGTCATGAGGCGTGACGATGAAGGGGATGTCATCGCTTCCATTACGGAACTTGATGGCTGTGTCGCTCATGGTCAGGACGCCGTAGAGGCTCTTGCTGCACTCGAATCCATGAAGAGACTCTGGATTGAATCCTGTCTCAACGAAGGAAAGCATGTTCCACTGCCTGCGATTGAAGAAGAAGATCTGCCAAGCGGCAAGTGGCTTCAACGCGTTCCACGGACGCTGCACAAAAAGCTGACGGATTTGGCTCGTCGTGAACGGGTGAGCCTGAATCAATATGTTGTTTCTGTGCTGGCGGAAGCTGTTGGCGCACAGACTTCGGTCGTTACTGCGCTTGACATTTCTACACTACGCGCCGGTGCTAGTTTCAGCGTTGCCGAGTTGATGTATCAATCAGATATGAGCACTACACCAGCATCGCTAGATGACCTTATTCTTCGTACCAACTTGCAAGAAATGTTTGCGACTGATCCGTCAAAGAAGCCGCATACAACGGTGTTGCGGTTGAAGGGAGGTTGTTCCGATGCCAAAGAAGACAAAACTATCGCCTACAACTGAGCCATACAAAAAATTTCTGACAAATTTGAAGTTTCTCGGTCTCGGACTTGATTCTTCTTCGACTAATGTCGATAGAGTTGTACTCGCAAATACTCGATCTGCGGGTCATGCCCTTGAGACAGGTTTTGGAGCCGAATACAAAGTCCTGATCCAAGAGTCTGATCGTTTCGTTATTGGTGCTTCCTACTCAATCACGCAGAAAAGTAAAGATGCTCCAGAACCGGTGGTCACAATTAATGTGTTGTTCTCTGCCCTGTTTGAGTCTGCCGTTTCTCTTGACCCTGCACATGTTGAGCGGTTCTCTCAAAGTGAAGCAAAATTGATTTTTTGGCCGTATTTGCGTTTTTTTGTTTCTGATATCACTTCTCGCATGTCAATCGATCAGCTATTGCTACCGCTGACATTTGAATTTAAAGCCTGAACATTGGTATCGGTACATCCGCTTACTCTTCGGGGGACTTTTTGTTGCGGGGGCGGAGTTTGAACCAGATGGGGGAGCCGATGAAGCCGATGGGGGCGCGGATCTGGTTGGCGAAAAAACAAGTTTACAGGGGGCGACTTACGGCACGCGTAAACGCGTGCCCTTCCGTTCGTGACGAAACGAGAATGTCGTGGTTGTGTGACCGCGTACCCTTCCGGGGTGGTGGCGTGATTCAGGATTGTCCTTGTTTTCTCCCTTGATTGCTGCGCAATCAAGGGAGAAAGAAGCTTAAAGGGGGCGACTTACGGCACGCGTAAACGCGTGCCCTTCCGGGTAGCGGCGATGGCTTATGGCACGGCTGAAGCCGTGCCCTTCCGGTCTGGGTGGTTTATGGCACACGTAAACGTGTGCCCTTCCGGGGCCGTTGTAAGATTTGGGATTTCAGGTGGATCGGGCTATGGGCGCACGTGAAGGCGTGCCCTTTCGGGTTGAGTTCACCACGAAATCTAGGGTGGAGTGATGAGTATCGGAAGGGCACGCGTTTACGCGTGCCGAAGAGTCGCATCCCCCCCATTATTTTTCTGTCGCTGGGATCTCGGGCCGATACGCGGAGGAGTACGGGTAGAGTTCGGCGGCGGTGACGAGGTGGGCACGGACGGGGTTCTGGTGGATGTAGGCGCGGCGGGATTCAAAATGTTCGCGGTCGAGGATGAGGTGGTCGGCGAAGCCGCGTTGCCAGACGGGAAACTTCGAGCCGATGCGACGTGAGAAGCCGCCCTTGATGAGGTTCATGGTTTGGGAGATGGTTTTGCCGTTCGGCGTGAGGAGAAGGTGGACGTGGTCGGGCATGACGACGAAGGCGTGGAGTTTGTATGCGCCCTCGGCGCGGTAGTGTTGGAGGGTTGCGAGGAAGAGCTCGGCGTTTGCGGGAAGTTGGAAGAGACGACGGCGGTTGTAGGTGATGGTGGTGATGAAGAATGTGCCGGAGGTGGTGGTTCTCGGCGGGATGGCCATGGTGTGAGTTTATGAGTGTGGTGGGCGGTTGTAAAAGAAGAAAGACGGAGGCAGGGGTGGTTTATTGGGTTGTTATTCTTTCTGGATCGCTGCGCGATCCAGAAAGAAAAAAAGGAGGGGAGGATGGGCGTTTACGGCACGCGTGAACGCGTGCCCTTCCGTTCGTGGCTGCACGAATGATGAGTGGGTAATTGCGTGCCCTTCCGGCGTTGATTATTCTTCGGGGGATTATTTGTTGCGGGGGCGGAGCTTGAGGCGGATGGGGGCGCCGATGAAGCCGAAGGCGGCGCGGATCTGGTTGGCGAGGAAGCGCTCGAAGGCGAAGTGGAGACGGACGTCGCGGTCGGTGAAGAGGACGAAGGTGGGCGGGGCGACGGCGGCCTGGGTCATATAGTAGATGCGGACGCGGCGGTTGATGGGGACCGAGGCGCGCTGGAAGTCGACTTCGGCGAGGAAGCGGTTCATCTGGCCGGTGGTGACGCGCTTGCGGCGCTCGCGGGCGACGAGTTCGACCTTCTTGAAGAGCTCCTGGACGCCGAGGCCGGTGGTGGCGGAGACGAAGACGAGCGGGGCGTAGTCGAGGAACTTGAGGTGGGAACGGACCTGCTGGGCATACACTTTTTGATCAACGGGGGCGGTAGGGCTGCCGGACCGTTTTGCATCCCACCCTTCGCGAGTCACCCCACCGAGCAAAGACCGCTCGCTGGGGACCCCGACGTCGGCGAAGGATGGGGCACCCGAAATCCCACTCATCGCAGAAGTGCGCGATGAATGGGGCACCCGCGAATCCCATGTCTCAGAAGCGAGACATGGGGCACCCGACTTGTTGACCGGGTTAGTGATGAGGTCCCACTTGTTGACGACGAGGATGACGGAGCGGCCCGACTCGTGGGCGTAGCCTCCGATGTTGGCGTCGAGAGCGGCGACTCCTTCGGTGGCGTCGAGGACGAGGAGGGAGACGTCGGCGGCCTCGAGGTGCTTGCGGGCCATGATGACGGACAATTTTTCGGCCATGAGACGGGTCTTGCCCTTGCGGCGGATGCCGGCGGTGTCGACGAAACGGAAGTCGTGTGAGCCGCGGGTGACGACCTCGTCGACTGCGTCGCGGGTGGTGCCGGCGATGGGCGAGACGATGGCGCGCGCGCTGCCGGTGAGGGCGTTGAGCAAGGTGGACTTGCCGACGTTGGGACGGCCGATGATGGCGATGCGGGTCTCGTGCTCGACGAAGGCGCCGTGGGAGCGGAGGCGGCGGGGAGGGTCGGGATGATCATCCCACCCATCGCTAGCCACCCCAGCGAGCAAAGACCGCTCGCCGGGGACCCCGGTCGTCGCGATGGATGGGGCACCCGGTTCCGTGGTAGGGGCGGGGAGGGCGGCGAAGACGGCGGCTGGAAGTGCCGAAAAGACCGCATCGAGGAGGTCGCCGATGCCGGCGCCGTGCTCGGCGGAGATGGCGAGGACGTTGCGGAAGCCGAGGCGGCGGAAGTTTTCGGCAGCGGGGGCGAGGGCGGTGGTGTCGATCTTGTTGACGGCGAGGAAGACGGGCTTGCCGCCGCGCAGAAGGAGGCGGGCGAGGGCGATGTCGGGCGAGGCGAGCTCGGTGCGGCCGTCGACGACCATGATGATGACGGCGGCTTCGGCGAGGGCGGTGCGGGCCTGGAGAAAGATTTCGGCGGGGAGCAGCGCGGGGTCGTCGGGGACGATGCCGCCGGTGTCGACCAGGCGCGCGTCGGCGGACTGCCACTCGATGAGGCCGTAGATGCGGTCGCGGGTGATGCCGGGCTCGTCGCCGACAATGGAGCGGCGCGAGCCGGTGAGGCGATTGAAGAGCGTCGACTTGCCGACGTTGGGGCGGCCGCAGATGGCGATGAGTGGGAGCGCGCGGGAGGCGGCGGAGTCGGCGGCGAGATCGAGTTGCGCGGCGAGGATTTCGGCGTCGCGCCAGGCACGGGTTTCGGCGGGGGATTCGGTGGGGGGTTGGGGAGTTGCAGGTTGCAGGTTGCGAGTTGAAGAAGCAGGTCCCTTCGCTGCGCTACGGGATGACAACAAATGCGAGTGAGTGCGGCGGGAGGCTGGCGATTCCCTGGAGACTATTTTGCTGCT
>JBEKRR010000015.1:0-45728 GCA_049518555.1 Acidobacteriaceae bacterium | reverse complement strand
GTGTGCGGCGAGGCGGTCCGCGACCTGGCGGCGGAGGGCCTCGGTGGAGGCGGGAGACGCGGAGGCGCGGGCCGCGGCGTGGGCGACCGCGGAGGGGGAATCGCTGGACGCATCGGCGAAGGCCGGGGCCGGCGGGTCGGTATCAAGCAGTGCGGAGCCCATTTTGCTCAAAACTCAAACTCACTTCCGTGAAATCGTCTAATGAGCAATCTCCGGGTTCAATTGCCCTTGGTTGGTGTGTTGCGGGTGACTTTTCGTTCCACCCCAACGACGTGGACCTGTCGCTGGGGACCCCGGTCGGGAAAAGCCACTCCGGATTTGTTGACTCCGGATACAGCAACCCGAGATTGCTATACCCTCAAAGGGTGGTGCATGCGCGACATGTTGACGACCGGTTCAGCCTTGCGAAAGCGCTGAGCAGTGTCTGCTTCTTCATAAGTATCACGGGGGGGGTGGCAAGTTTTACGCATCTTGCGGCGCAAGAGGTGACGAGTGCGGCACCTCTGAGTGAAACGGGCGCGGCGGCGAGTACAGCGGCAAGCGGCAGATGCGTGATGCTTACGGCGGCAGGGGCGGCGGACGCGCCTGCGGGGCTGCCCGATGCGCTGCCCGGCGCGCCAGATGCTCCGGGCGCCACGCAGTATCCGGAGGCGGCGCCGATTGCGGCGGCGGAGAAGGGCTTGCCGGTGCGGCTCGAGGCGGACACCTGTTCCATGAAGGGGAGCGTCTTTGTTCTGGACGGCCATGCGGTGGTGACCCATGGCGACCGCACGCTCGAGGCGGACCACATTGAATACGACAAGGACAGTGGTGAGGTGACGCTGACCGGGCACTTGCAGGTGACGGGCGGAGAGAACGACGAGAGCATCCACGCCAGCCACGGGGCGATCAATGTGCAGACGCAGGCGGGGCGGTTCTACGATGTGACGGGGTCAGTGGGACTGCGGCAGAGGCCTGCGCTGGGCGCGGCAGTAGTGGGCCAGCGCGCGGTATATACCAACGGCAATCCGTTCCTGTTCAGCGGCCGGCTGGTGGTGAAGAGCGGGCCTCGGGAGTACCAGATCTACGGGGGGACGGTGACGTCGTGCCAGTTGCAGAAGCCGGATTGGCTTCTGTCTGCCGCGGAGTTCAGCGTGGACGGGGAGAAGGCGCGGGCGCGGGGCAGCGTCTTCCATGTGAGGAACATGCCGCTGCTGTGGCTGCCGTATGTGACCCATCCGGTGGATGCGAACGCACGGCAGAGCGGGATTCTGATCCCTGAGATTGGGTTCAACTCGGCGAGCAAGGGAGAGACGGTTGGAGAGCAGGTGTACTGGGCGATCAACCGCAGCACGGAGCTGACGGTGGGGACGATCTTCTACTCGGCGCGCGGCTGGGAGCAGACGGCGAGCTTCCACTATCGCGGGCTGGGGCAGGACTTTGCGAAGTCTCACTACAGCGGACTGCAGGACCGCGGATACTATCCGGGAGGAGGGACGGTGTATGTGAACCAGAGCGGTACGGACCTAGTGTTTTCGGGGCGGCGCGACTTTTTTGTCGGGGACGAGACGGCGGACAGCGAAGCCTCGGCCAATGGGAGTGGAGATTCGCAGACGAGGGCGGTGGCGGACGTGGAATACCTGAGTTCGTTCCCCTACCGCGAGGCGTTTTCGTCGAACTTCAACCAGGCGGTGTCGAGCGATGTGGTGTCGACGGTGTACGGCACTCGGGAGTGGAACGGCATGGCTGTGTCGGCGGAAGGCGACCGGTACCAGGGCGAAAAGCGGGTTGCGAATACTACGTCGATTCCGCCACGGACGGAGGAGCAGGTGCACATCTTCCACGCTCCGGCCGTGGAGTTTACGACGGCCGACCACGGGCTGGGGACGACCGGGCTGGAGTGGAACGTGGACAGCTCGGTGGCGATGCTGAAGCGGATCCAGCCGAACTTTGTGACCGGAGGGATGATCGAGCGGATGGACGTGCGGCCGGAGATTGCGTATCCCTTCGGCGCGGGCGGATGGCGAGTGCGGCCTTCGGTGGCGGCGCGGGAGACGTTCTACAGCCGAAGCCGGCTGCCGGCGGTCCCGGGCGTGGCGGGGCCGGAGGTTGAGAGCCTCGCCACGCTGAGCCGGTCGGACGTGGAGGTGCAGGTGGACCTGCGGCCGCCAGTGCTGGAACGGACCTTCGACGCGGGATTTGTGAAGCGGCTGCTGCGCCACGACGTGAAGCACACCATCGAGCCGGAGTTGACCTACCGCTATGTGAACGGGATCGACAATTATGCCGATGTGTTGCGCTTCGATGCGGTGGACGTGGCGAGCGACAGCAACGAGATCGAGTATGGCGCGACGCAGCGGCTGTTTCTGCGCCGGACGGGGACCCAGCCGTGCCGCGCGGCGGGCTCCGGGGCGGATGCGACCGAGATTCTGGGGGCGGCTGGCGGAGATGCCGATGCTATTGAGGAGCCCGGCCAGGCTGCGGGCAGGACGGACGACGCGCAGCCGGTGTGCGGGAACCGCGAGTGGATCAGTTGGCGGGTGGCGCAGAAGTATTTTTTTGACCCAACTTTCGGAGGCGCGGTGGTGGATGGGCGGCGGAACATTCTGGCATCGACGCTGGATTTTTCCGGCATTGCGTTTCTGACCGAGCCGCGCAATATATCGCCGCTGACATCGCGGCTGCGCGTGCGGACGTCGGAGAAGACGGACGTGGAGTGGGACTTCGATTACGACACCGGCGCGAAGAAGTTTACGGCGGACAACATCTATGTGGATGTGCATCAGAGGGATGTTTTCGCCGGGGTGAGCTATGCGCGGCTGAATGCGCCGGGCCGCTCGTATGTGGAGGGGGTTGCGTCCAGCGTGGCGGACTTCAGCCAGATGCGGACTACGGTGGGCTTTGGAAGGCCGACCAAGCCGGGTTTGAGCGCGGCGGCGAGCGCTGGGATCGACCTGGACTTGGGGACGGTGCAGTATGGCGCGGTCCAGGCCTCGTACAACTGGAACTGCTGCGGAGTGAGCGTGGAGTATCGCAAGTACGAGCTGGGGACGGCGCGCAACGACAGTGGTTTCAAATTCAACTTCACGCTGGCGAATATCGGGAGCGCGGGGAACCTGCGCCACTCGGACCAGGTGTTTTGAGGCGGGGGGCGGCAAGGGCCGGGGCGGGAGTTTTGTGGGAGAAAGGAGCGAGCGATTGTGGGGATGCGGAGTTTATCGGGGTTCCTTCGGCTTCGCTCCGGACAGGCCCTTCGACTCCGTTTAGCGCAAGTCCGCGCCAAACTACGCCCAGGATGACGGAGTTGGAGAGGTGTGGTCGGCATTGTGCGTGAGATAATCGGTGTTGTGCTGAATGGAGTGAGGCCGTTGCGCTATCTCGCGTTGATCGCTTTGGCGGCGGCGCTGGGTTGCCATGCGCAGACGAGCGTCCAGATGGTGCCCCCGGCAGCCGGAACGCAAGCGGTGCAGGTGGGGGTGAAGCTGTCGCCGGAGATGGCCCGCCGGGTTGAGGTGGCAATCCGCAACCGGTCGCAGGCCGTTACTCCAGCGTATGCGATCTCGATCGGCGAGCCGACCAAGAGTGAGATCGCAGGCTACGACCAGGTGATTGTGACCTTTACGGCGGACGGCAACCAGAGCAAGACTGCGCCGTTTCTGTTGTCCACCGATGGCAAGACGCTGGCGCAGTTCAACAAGTACGATCTAAGCCAGGACCCGAGGGAGATGGTGCCGGCGGCGGGACGACCGGCACGCGGCGGGGCGGAGAACGCTCCGGTGCTGGTGGTGGGATACGACGACCTGGAGTGCCCCTACTGTGCGCAGATGAATGCGGAGATATTTCCCGCGATTCTGGATCGCTACAAGGACCAGGTGAGGGTGGTGTACCGCGACTTTCCGCTCTACGACATCCATCCGTGGGCGATGCACGCGGCGATCGACGCCAACTGTCTGGGCGCAGCCAGCACGGCGGGCTACTGGAACTTTATCGACTACGTCCACGCCCATGCCGATGAGATGGCGGGCGCAGAGAAGACCGCGGCCAGGGCCGATGCGACCCTGGACAAGCTGGCACTCGACGAGGGCGCGCGGCAGAAGGTGGATGGAGCGGAGCTGGCGGCCTGCGTCCAGAAGCAGGACGACAGCAGGGTGAAGGCGTCGGTGCAAGCGGCAGAGGCGGACCCGCTGCGCGTGGATTCCACGCCGGTGCTGTTTATCAACGGCGAGAAGGTGGAGGGCTTGGTGCCGATCGAGACGATCTATCGGATGATCGATGGGGCATTGATTGCAGCAGGCAAGACGCCGCCACCGCCTGTGAGCCCCCCTCCAGCACCGCCAACGGCAAAGCCCGCGCCGGTTGCAGCGCCGGCACAGCCCGCGCCGGTCGCGGCCAAGCCGGGGAGCTAACAGAACGATGCGGTTGGGGGAAGATGGGATGGAGAGAGTACCGCGATCCGGACGGGACTAGAATCGGGATGGAGTGAGATGAGCAGGAGAGCGAGCATGGGTTTGGCGAAGCAGACAGGGACTGGGGATGGTTGGCGCATGGTTCGCGGGACGGCCGCGGGCCTGCTTCCGATGGCGCTTCTTCTGGTTGGCGGATGCAACCGCACGCATGGCGCCGACGTGGTTGCCACGGTCAATGGCCACGCCATTGTGCGCGCCGACATGGACCGGATGTACACGGCCCAGTTGGGCCAGGATGAGGGGCAGAAGCCATCGCCCGAGGATGCCGATGCACTGCGGCTGCGAGTGGTCCGCGAGCTGATCGATGAAGAGATTGTGGAGCAGCGCGCGGCGAAGATGAACCTGACCGCGACCACGGAAGAGGTGAACGCGAAGCTGGCCGAGATGAAGGCCCCCTATAGCGAGGAGCAGTTCGCCGCGCGGTTGAAGGAGTCCGGCCGCACGCTGGACGATGTGACGCACGACCTGCGGCGGTCGTTGACCATCGACAAGCTGCTGAACAAGGAGATCAACTCGAAGGTGACGGTGTCGGACGCGGACATTGCCAGCTACTATGGCGCGCACAAGGCGGAGTTCGACCTGATCGAGACGCAGTACCACCTGGCGGCGATCCGCGTGACCAGCGTGCCTTCGGCGCAACCCGGCAACCTGCAGGGGAGCAAGGCGACAACCGACGCGGAGGCCAAGAAGAAGATCGAGGCGCTGAAGAACCGGCTCGACAGTGGCGAAGACTTTGGCGCGATCGCGATGAATTTTTCCGAAGACCCGAGCACCGCCTCAAGCGGCGGCGACATGGGATTTGTGCCGGAGAGCCAGTTGCGGTCGGACCCCACGGTGGGGGCCGCGATCCTGAAGCTGAAGCCGGGACAGATGACCGAGATCTTCCCGCTGATCGACGCGCAGAGCAAGAAGGCAGTGGGCTATACGATCTACAAGCTGCTGGAGCGCGAACCGGCCGGGCAGCGCGAGATCTCCGATCCCGTGGTGCAACAGCACATCCGCCAACTGCTGCACGATGGGCGGTCGCAACTGCTGAAGAACGCATACTTCGAGATGCTGCGCGACCAGGCGAAGGTGGAGAACTTCTTCGCCGAAGAGATCTTCAAGAACGACGCGAAGTAGGGTGGGGCTTCGCCAGAATGAGGCGGCAGGCCAGTTCTAGTTGAAGCGGCGGAGCTTGAAGAGGAGTTGGCGGAAGACGCCCATCCAGACGGCGGCGTCGCTCGCGTCCAGGGACATTCGACGGAGCAGGCGGCGCAGTTGCACGGGGTCGCTGTTGGCGGGGTGGCGGCGCTGGTATCCCGACCTTTCGAGGGTCTCGGCGAGCAAGGCGGTCAGGCGTTCGAGATCGGCGGCGGAAGTGGGTTCCGCGGCGACTGGGGAGTCTGCGGCGACCGCATGAGCTTCGGCGGCGGGGTTCGATTCACTGGGAGGGACCGCGGCGGGCCCACGCACCAACTCATAGAGACAGACCGCGACGGCCTGGCCGAGGTTCAGGGAGAGATGGCGCGCGCCTGCGACCTGCTGCATGGGGATGGTGAGGAGAAAGTTGCAGTGGCTCAGCTCTTCGTTGCTGAGGCCGGTCTTCTCGGAGCCGAAGAGCAGGGCGACGCGGCCTGGGTTGCTATTGGGGCCTGTGCCGCGGCGAAGTTCGGCGCGGATGCGGGGCGCGGCTTCATGCAGCAGGAGCAGGGGGTGCTGCAGGTCGCGCTCGCCCACGGCGGTGGTGCCGACGACCAGGGTGCAGTCGGCGATGGCTTCGGCGAGAGTGGCGCAGGCGACCGCATCGGCGAGGACCTCGGAGGCGTCGACGGCGGAGCGGGCGCTCTCGAAGGGGACGGGGAAGTCGTTGACCACGCGCAGATGGCGGAGGCCGAAGTCGTGCATGGCGCGTGCGGCTGCTCCGATGTTGTTGGGGTTGCGCGCGCGGACCAGGACGATGTGGATGCGGTCAAGCTCTTCAGGGGTCGGCATCGAGTTCTATTGTAAGGTTTCGGCGATGAGCTGTGGGCTGAAGTTCCGAGGGAGAAAGGGACGGGCTGTTAAGGCAGGATTGTGTTCGTCGGGGTTCCTTCGGCTACGCTCAGGACAGGCTCTTCGACTCCGCCTCCCGCGATGAGACTGCGGGAGGCTCCGCTCAGGATGACAGCTTCGTAATGGACCTTCTTCAACTACACTCTTAGATTGCGGCGCTTATGGCGGACGACTTCGCACAACTCGTGAAGCAGCAGGCGGACATCGTGCGCATTGTGGGCGAATACCTGAAGCTGCGCAAGACGGGCGCGCAGAACTACACGGGGCTGTGTCCCTTCCACAAGGAGAAGACCGCGTCGTTCAGCGTGAATGCGACGCATGGGTACTACTACTGCTTCGGCTGCCACGAGAAGGGCGATGTCTTCAACTTTGTGATGAAGATGGAGGGGCTGAGCTTTCCCGAGGCGGTGCGCGCGGTGGCGGCGAAGGCTGGGATTGCGCTGCCCAAGCGGGAGTTCAACACGCCGGAGGAGGCGCGCCAGTACGGGGAGCAGGCGGACTTGCGGCGGCAACTGATCGATCTGCACGAGGCTGCGGTGCAGTACTTCGAGGCGCAGTTGAAGGCCCCTGAGGCGGCGCGGGCGCGGGAGTATCTGAGCGGGCGGGGCGTCTCGGCGGAGACGATCAAGACCTTCCGCATCGGCTACGCGCCGGACGACTTCAACGCGATGCGCGACCGGTTGAAGACGCAATTTTCCGAGGAGGCGATGCGGGCGAGCGGACTGTTCAGCTCGAAAGAGAAGAGCGACGACGGCCTGCCGACCGGCGAACTTTATGCGCGCTTCCGCAAGCGGATTACCTTTCCCATTGCGAACGAGGCGGGCAAAGTGATTGCGTTCACGGCGCGTGCGCTGGATGTGGACGACAAGAATGCGAAGTATCTCAACTCGCCGGAGACTGTGCTGTACACCAAGGGCAACGTGCTGTTCAACCTGGACAAGGCGAAGGGGGAGATGCGCAAGAGCGACTTCGCTGTGCTGGTGGAGGGGCAGATGGACTGCATCTCGGTGTACATGGCGGGGATTCGCAATGTGCTGGCGATCTCCGGCACGGCGTTTACGGAGACGCAGGTGCGTTTGCTGGGGCGGTTTACCAAGCGCGTGATCGTGAACTTCGACCCGGACACGGCGGGGGCGACAGCGGCGGAGAAGTCGATCGCGCTGCTGACGGAGGAGGACTTTGATGTAAAGCTGGTGACGCTGGAGGGCGGGCTGGATCCGGACCGGTTTGTGCGCGAGAAGGGGATCGAGGCGTACGGGGCAGCGTTGCGCGGGGCCAAGCGCCACTCGGATTACCTGATCGATCGCGCGCGGCAGTTGTTTCCCGGCCACAGCGCGGAGGCCAAGGTGAACGCGATGAATTTTTTGCTGCCGCACATCCGCCGCATGGCCCACCCGATCCGCAGAAACCAGTTTGCCGAGGACGCGGCGAACAAGCTGGGGATCGACTCGGCGCTGATGCGCCAGGAGCTGAAGCAGGCCGCGGCGCATCGCCTGGCCAGCGTTCCGGCGCAGCGGAAGGAGTTGCTGACGGAGACGGAGCGGGTCCTGCTGCGCGCGCTGGTGCTGCCGGAGAGCGATCCGGCGCGGAAGCTGGCGGCGCGCAGGCTGGCGGAGAACTCGGCGTGGATCGCGGACCTGGCTACGGCCGACCTGCTGGACACGCTGGCCAACGCGCCGGCGCCATCGAACCCGCTGGACGCCGCCGCGACCGACGAGGCACGCGCGCAGTTGGCACAGGCGCTGGAAACCACGCCCGGGGCGAACGATCCCGCGCTGCTGGCGCAGGTGGAAGACGCGCTGCACACGCTGGAGGGGCGACGGCTGGAGCGTCGCCAGCGCGAACTGCGTTCGCAGATCGCCGAGGCCGACCGGCGTGGGGACCAGGAGATGCTGACGCAACTCATTGCGGAAAAGCTGGACGTGGACCGCAAGCTGCGCGACCGCTAGGGAGGTGCGCCGCTGCCGAATTGGATTGACGTATCACTCTAAGTAAGAGTGCCGGCCCGTAAAGAACCAGGAGAAACCAACATGTCTCACGCTAGTGCGTATAGGACATATCCGCCGGAGAGTGATCCGAGCAGGGTGTTGTATCCGGCCTTGAGCATGTTGTTGTGCGGGGTCTCAGGGTTTATGCCTCGATTTTCGAGGATCGCTGTGTGGTAGTCGACCAAAACCGTGCCTATCTTCTGTCTGCTTCCGAGCAGCGACTTGAGCACTTCTGGCTCGTAGCCTTCGACGTCGATCTTTACAAAGTCGATCGAGGTTAGATTGCAGGCCTTGGCCAGTTTCTCAATCGTGTATGCGTGCACAGACTCCGTTTTGCGGCTCCAGCGGTACTTTTGCACGATGCTGGAAGCTCCCGTGTTTCCCTCTGCACTCAGCGAGACAGTGACCGGGCCATCGTGGTCGGAGACGGCACCATGCACCACTTGATACGAGCCTGTAGAGTTCAACGCCAGGTTGATCTCAAGCACGTCGAGCAGCCTGCTTTGTGGTTCCACAGCGACAACGCAGCCAGTCCGACCCACCAGAGAGGCGGCGTAAGCGCTCATCACCCCTTCGTTGGCTCCTATGTCCAGAACGACGTTGCCCGGCTTGATATGCTGGCGCAGAACGGCCACGGTGTCCGGTTCGTAGTAGCCGGCAGTCAACACGGTGTGCCCTAGATGGGATGCGGGATCGAGGTAGAGCCTTATTCCGTCAACCGATACGATTCCCCGCCGCTGGCTTGGGAGCATGAGTTTGTAAAAGGGCGTGGCGAGGATGTTCGGGCGGATGTAGTTCAACAGACGAACGCTACGGCTCTGGCTCTGAAGAGCAGCGAAAGTCTTGGAATAGCGGTCCATCCCTCCATCGTATACCGACCGCCGCGGCGACCAGGAGATGCTGACGCAACTCATCGCGGAAAAGCTGCAGATTGATCGCCAGCTACGTGCGCAATAGTCAGGACGTTTCAAAATTGGTTTGTGCTTTCATTCAAAGAGTGCAAGCGCGTCGAGACCAAACTGGAGAATCCAAAATGCCTCGCCCGAGTCAGATCGAATTCATCAACTTCGCGAGGGTCGTTTCCCCAAGATCTTTACCGGGTGAAAAGCACTCAAGATCGGCAGAAGCCTATCTAGGACAGGCACTGCTGGGGTACGCAAGTGGATAACTTCTGCCTGTAGAACCCCACGGTTCATCGCGGGCCCAATCGCGCTATTCGCCAGTGCTTGCCATGGTATCATTCTAGCTATGAGCCTTCTTCGTCGAGCATTTCAATGCGTCAGAGCGTATGTGGGTCTGGGAAGCCTGAACCGTCGAACCGAGGGCATAGTCGACCATCCACAGGAGATAGTTGCCCAATGTTTCAGCTACGCCGATGCGTTCCTCCAGCCAGTTCAAGTCCTGGAAGAAATTACATCTTTGCTTGAGGACGTAAAGAAGCTAAACCCGAAAAGAGTCCTTGAGATTGGCACCTGCAAGGGGGGGACTCTGTACCTCTGGACGCGTGTCGCCCGACCCGATGCAACGATAGTCAGCGTTGACCTGCGGAGTGATAAGGCTTGCGGTGGCTACTCCCGCCTGCGGACCCCCATTTACCGCCGGTTTGCGCGTCGGCAGCAACGACTGCACCTGGTGAGGGCCGACTCCCACCAGATTGATACGCTCGAACAGGTGAAGCGGCTTTTTGGCGGATCCGAGATCGATTTCTTGTTTATTGATGGAGACCATAGCTACGCAGGGGTGAAGCGAGACTGGGAGATGTATTCAACTTTGGTCCGCAAAGGTGGAATCATTGCTTTTCACGACGTGGCCAGCAACTATGGAGAGACGCAGGTAAAGCGATGCTGGGATGAGATTAAAGATAATTTTCCTCATCGCGAATACATGGTTCATCCAGAGGGACTCTACGGAATCGGCGTGATTCTCAAATAAGGATACGACAATCTCCGCCACAGGAGCATCCGGTTGGTGTCCCCGCTATGCTACTGTGCCACTCGTGGGATCGATACGCAAGGTACGAGCGCAGCTTTTGCGATCCGGCGCGTCTCCTCCGCAGTTTGCAGCGACCGCATTATAGAACTGCCGTTCGTCCCAACTTTGAACGCCTCGCTCGCAACACCAGGATTGGTCTGTTCGAACAAAGGGTGCATACGGCAACCCGGACCACCATTCACCTGGGTATTGTCATCGCCTGTAGTATTTGCGGGTATTTCAACTCCCATTCCTGCTCAAAATGCTTCTCCAGCGTTCCCGCACGGGCCAAAGCCAATAACTCATCGAGATCGTTGCCGAGTCTGATTTTTACAAAGGTTTTTTTGAAATACTTGAGATCGGCCAGTCGCGGATAGTTTCCGGTCCCAGCAATACTTCCGAAATCGATAAATACATGTTGCGAATAAAACGGAGTCGTGTAGACATTGATGTTACGGCCCGGGGAAGATCCATTTACAAAAATACCCAGACCGGCGGAGCGGATCTTCTCAATGAAGTATTCCCTGCCAAGCAAATGAGCTGCCGAGAGAAAAAAAACCGCGTTTATCTCAGATCGATCATATAGATCGGCCAGAAACAATCCGTCGCGGCGCAGATACCCTCTGTAATTATCCAGCGACGGATTTGGCTCGTTATAGTAGAACTCGTACTTCGCAAACAGACTGAAGTCAATTGAGTGCCTTTCGCAGAACATCTTCATCAGCAGTGGGCTGGTTCCGAACGATCCACAGAAAACAACCTGTTTTTTCCCAAGAAGCAGCCTGATACTCTGAATAATCCTTCCCTCATTCTGAAAGATGTTCTTCAGGGGCATCAATACGGTCTTTATTCTTGCGCCTAGCAGTATCGCCGCGGTCCTTAAATCGAAGCGGAGCGGAGATCCGTTGAAACTCAGCTCGCCTTCCCGATAAAGGCTTTGGAGCTTGTATTCCACCTGAGACATTCGCGAAACATCCCCGACAATAAGTGCTGTCAAATCGGCGTTGCGTCCAAACGAAAGGCTTGCTTTTTCAATTAATCTTCCGTCCCTCAGCCCATCCCATAAGATATAAAAATATTTAATATTATGTAGGCCTGGACCATCGTGGCCTGGGGGGAGCAGGGATATGTCGTCGAAGAAAACTGCGCGATCAAAACCGTCATTCAGAAGGGGAACGATGGATGGGTTCGATTTGATTCCAAGGTAAGCCCACCAATACTTCGATGAGCCGAGATACATACTTATCTTCGCTGGCGACGGCCGGTTCTGTAATCTGCCCATCTATCCTCTTCTCCGAGGCGTCTAAATCCTTTGGCCCGACTCAACGGTCATGTCTGGTCAGCGTGTAGATGTTATTTTACGGCATACTGTATACTTCATCGCACCGCGCAAGATCAAGTTTCTCTTTTCCTGGACGCTACAACCGGTCTCGTAAATGTCTTCGGGCCCATTTGGCCGATTGTGAGACCCGCCAACAAGGCGGGGCCCATGAACTCCGCGAGTCGATGCAGATGGTTTATGCGACTGGTTCGAGACGCACGCAAGCATTTCAATCTCACAGATCGGGAGCGCAGCTTGGATAGCGGAATCAAACGACGACTCGCCCTCGGCTTCGCGTCCAACTGGGTTGGCAAGCTGGCCAGCACCATCACGCAGCTCGTCCAGGTCCCTGTTTTCTTCCACTTCTGGGCGACCAGCGTGTACGGCGACTGGCTGATCGTCAACACGATTCCCACCTATCTCGCCTTTTCCAGCATCGGCTTCGGCAATGTGGCCTCCAACGAGATGACGATGCTCAACTCGGCCGGCGACCGCGAGGGAGCGCTGCGCGTTTTTCAAAGCTGCTGGTGGCTGATCTCGCTGATCTGCGCGGCGGTTGGACTGCTTCTGGCGCCTATACTCTACCTGGTCCCCGCCGCGAGCCTGCTCAACATCCACGCCATCAGCGAGTCCGACGCCAAGTGGACCATCTTTTACCTCGGTTTTTCCGTTCTGCTCGGCCAACTGGAGCAGTTGATGAGCGCGGCCTACACCTGCGTGGCGCGCTACCCCTACGGCACATTCGTCAAGAACATGATCTCGCTGACCGCCTTCGCGGCGACCATGGCGCCGGTGGTTCTGGGCTACGGCCCACGGACGGCGGCGCTGGTGTTTTTCGTCGCCAACGGCATCGGCACCGTCACTTTCGGGCTGTTTGTGCGCAAGGACATTCCCTGGATCGAGTTCGGGTGGAAGCACGCGCACTTCTCCGAGATACGCCGCCTCGCCCCGCTTGCGTTCGCCTTCATGGGATTTCCCATCGGCTACGCGCTCAACCTGCAGGGAACCCTGATCGCCGTCGGTTATGCGCTGGGACCGGTCGACGTGGCGATCTTCGCCACCGCGCGCACCGTCTCGCGGGTGGCGCTGCAGATGGTGCAGATGGTGAGCACCACCGTCTGGCCCGAGCTGTCGCTGGCGTACGGCGCAAAGAATGTAGCCCTCATCCGGACGCTGCACCGTCGCGCCTGCCAACTGGCCCTGATCATCGGGGTGGTCATGGTTGCCGGCGTGATGACGGTAGGGCCGTCCTTTCTGCACCACTGGACGGGAGGACACGTGCCGCCCAGCCGCGGACTGCTGACCATTCTGCTCGTGGTGGTGGTTTTCTACTCCCTGTGGTCGACCAGCTCCACGCTGATGGCCTCGACCAATCAGCACCAGAGGATGGCCGCCGTCTACGTGGCGGCGACCAGCCTGACCTGCGTTGCGTGCTTCTACCTTGCGCGCTGGCAGGGGTTGTATGGCGCGGCGGCGGCGCTGCTGATCTCGGAGCTGGCGATGAACTGCTATGTGCTGCCCGCGTCGCTGCGCATCGCGCACGACACGTTTCCTGCGTTCATGGCCAGTCTGATGCACTATCCGCCATCACTGAAGCCCGCGGTGCTGCTGGCGCGTCTGCGGCGGGGGAAGGCGGAACCCAAATAGCCACGGCATGAGTCATATTTCGGCCTGATTCATCTAACGATGTGGTAGGCTAGTATGAAATGGGGACGTGCGCCTATGAATGCCCTGATCTGCCATGAGGCGATCGGGCTTGCCACCGCGGTCACTACCGCAACAACTCCCTATCAACCACGAAACAACCAAGGGAAATGTCCGCCTGAACCGTTGACGGCCCCACAAAAATTTCTCCCCAGGAGCGCGCACCGCCGTGGCTGAAGAAATCGACAAGACCGAAAAGATCGACAAGATCGACAAGTTTGAAGACGAGTTGGCGAAACTCATCGACACCGGAAAAGAGAAGGGCTACCTGACCTTTGGCGAGGTCAACGACCTGCTGCCCGGCGACATCACCTCGCCCGACGAGCTGGACGACCTGATGACGACCATCAACACCCAGGGCATCGATGTGCTCACGGGCGACGGCCGCATGGGCGCAGACCGCGACAAGTACGAGCCGGAGGCGGGCGAAGAGTCCGACGACGTGGAGCTTGACCTGTCGCCGGGGACGCTGGAGAAGACCAACGACCCGGTGCGCATGTACCTGCGCGAGATGGGCACGGTGCCGCTGCTGACGCGCGAGGGCGAGGTGGAGATCGCCAAGCGCATCGAGCGGGGACAGAACCGCGTAATGAAAGCCATCTCGCGCTCGCCGATCGTGATCCACGAGATCGTGGGGCTGGGCGAGGACCTGCGCCGCGGCGTGCGCAACATCAAGGAAGTGGTGACCTTCGACGAAGAGGAGCTGACGGAAGAGATCCTGCAGGCCCGCGTGCACTCCACCGTTGGCCGCATCGACGTGATTGTGAAGCACCAGAAGAAGGTGCAGACGCTGAGCGAGAAGGCGGCCGCGCACACCGGCAAGGAGACAAAAGCCAAGGCCCGCGAGCTGCGCAAGACACGCTGGCTGCTGGGCCGCGAACACGTCTACATCAACCGCATCATTCGCGAGTTCAAGTACACCAACTCCGAGAAGAAGCGGCTGCTGGACAAGGTCAACAAGACGGTGGACGCAATGCGCACGCTGGAGCGGCAGATCAAGTCGCTGGAAGCCAAGCATGAGGCGTCGAAGTCCGAAGATCTGCGCAAGGAGTACCGCCGCCAGCAGAAGAACTGCCGCATCGATCTGGAGCGCATCGAGAAGGACGCGGGGACGCCCATTGGGGACCTGAAGCGGACCCAGCGGGAGATGATCCAGGGCGACATGGACGCGGAGCGCGCCAAGCGCGAGCTGATCGAGGCCAACCTGCGGCTGGTGGTCTCCATTGCCAAGAAGTACACCAACCGGGGCTTGCAGTTTCTGGACCTGATCCAGGAGGGCAACATCGGGTTGATGAAGGCGGTGGACAAGTTCGAGTACCGCCGCGGATACAAGTTCTCGACCTACGCGACGTGGTGGATCCGTCAGGCGATTACACGCGCGATTGCCGACCAGGCACGGACCATCCGCATTCCGGTGCACATGATCGAGACGATCAATAAACTCATTCGCACCAGTCGGCAACTGGTGCAGGAGCTGGGCCGCGAGGCCTCGTCGGAGGAGATCGCCAAGCGCATGGACATTCCGGTGGCCAAGGTGCGCAAGGTGCTGAAGATCGCGCAGGAGCCGATCTCGCTGGAGACGCCGATCGGCGAAGAGGAGGACTCGCACCTGGGAGACTTCATCGAAGACCGCATGGCGGTCTCGCCCGCGGACGCGGTGATTGCGGTGAACCTGAAGGAGTACACCAGCCAGGTGCTGCGCACGCTGACGCCGCGCGAAGAGCGCGTGATCAAGATGCGCTTCGGTCTCGAAGATGGATCGGAGCACACGCTGGAGGAGGTTGGGCAGAGCTTCCAGGTGACGCGCGAGAGGATCCGGCAGATCGAAGCCAAGGCGCTGCGCAAGCTGCGCCACCCCAGCCGTAGCCGCAAACTGAAGGCGTTTGTGGATGGGGTGAAGGACATCTAACGCGAGCTTGAATTTGGAATTATGTAAATGAGAACGGGCGGTCAGTGGAAGTACACTGGCCGCCCGTATGTTATTTCAAGGTGAGAAATCGTCCGCTCGGCGAACGAGCTATTCCTTCTGCATTACGGCCAGCTCGTTTCCGGAAGGGTCGGTGAAGTGAAAGCGGCGGCCGCCGGGGAAGGAGAAGATGGGCAGCGTGATGCGCCCGCCTGCAGCTACGATTCTCTTCTCCATCGCTTCGAGGTCGTTGGTGTCGATGACGGCCAGGGGGAATTTGGTGCGGCCCTCGGCAGGACTTGCGCCGTTGAGGCCGCCGTCCAGGCCTGAACCGGAGAAGGCGGCGTAGTCCGGGCCGAAGTCTCGGAAGCTCCAGGCGAAGAGGGAGTGGTAGAACTGCTTGCAGGCCGCTACGTCGTTGGAGGGCAGTTCGAGATAAACGATGGGTGATTTTGGCATAGGAATCTCCTCAATTCGGATCGCCGCTTGAACCCCCATCCGCGCCGCCGCGCCGTGGTTTGCGGAGCAGGTAGAGGCCGGACGATCCGGCCTCGCGAGGTACAAGGAGAAAGTATCACAAATGCGCCGCGCGACCCACGCATGGGCAGTCCGCGGACTGCTCTGCGATAATCGAGGCAACGGAGGGAGTCTGAAGGTGAACCCAGGCGATCCGCAGAAAGATCATCTCGAAGAAACCGCCATCTCCACCCTCCTGCGCCGATTCTTTCCGTTCTACTGCGCGCTGGCGGCTCTGGCCACCTTCGGCTACGCGCTCTACGACGGCTACCAGATTGACGGCGACGCGGTGGCGTATATGGACCTGGGCGACCTGCTGCGCGCGCATCACTGGGCGGGGATCGTCAACGGCTACTGGCACCCCATGTACCCGGCGTTCCTGGCGCTGGGACACATGCTCTTGGGGGCAACTCCGGCTACTGAGCTGCGGGCGTACTACTTCGTCAACTTTGGGATATTTCTGCTGGGGATGGTGGCTATCGTCTGCTTCACGGATTCGCTTGCGCGGTTGAGGGAGACAGCGGGTCAGCGAGTCAGCGAGTCAGCGAGTCAGCGAGCGAGCTATCTGCTGGACCGGACGATGCTGCGCTACCTGGGACTGGCGCTGCTGGTGATTGCCAGCCAGCGCGAGCTATCGATGGGCAAGGTCCGGCCCGACGCGCTGCTACAGGCGTTCCTGCTCTTTGCGATCGCCGCGCTGCTGACGCATCTGGCCAGCGGTCGCCTGCGCTATGCCGCGCTGATGGGCGTGGCGCTGGGATGCGCCTATCTCACCAAGTCGTTCGCGTTTGTCTTTGCATTTCTCTGCATTATTGCGCTTGCGCTCTTCCGCTGGATTTGGCTGCGGCACGGACTGATGCGAATCCTGTCTGCCGCGCTGATCGCCTTCACATGCTTTGCGGTTGTGGCGGGGCCATACGTTGCCGCGCTCTCCCACCAGAGGCACCGCTTCGACTTCGGCGACTCCGGCACGCTGAACTACGCGTGGTACGTCGGCGGCACCGAAAAGATGCACCTGCAGCCAACCCAGACCGGACAGTTTGGCTCCTCCGAGGTCGATCTCAAACATCCCGAGAAGGAGTTGATGCACACGCCGCTGGTCCTCAGCTACGCCGAGATGCCCTACGGCACCTACCCGGACTGGTTCGACACCACCTACTGGAACGAGCAGATCAAGCCTCACTTCAGCCTGCGCCAGGACCTTCCGCGCGCCACGCGCGACTCGGTCCTGATGGTCCGCTACCTCTTCAATCACCCCGAGGCGCTGCTGCTGCTGGCGCTGCTGGTGTTGCTGGGGGCGCGCCCCGAGTTGCGGTGGAAGCCCGGCAGGCACGGCACAAACGCTTTCTGGCTGGTTCCGCTGTTGCTGGGCGTCGCCATCTGGTGCATCTATGCCATCGTCAACACGGAAGAGCGATATGTAACGGTGGCGTATTTTTGCGTGATTCTGACGCTCTTCGCCGCGCTGCGCCTGCCCGATGCGCAGAGCGAAGCGGACTCGCCGGCGGCGCGCGGCCCGGCCGTAAATCTTCGCTTCACCGCCTCGGCGCTGATTCTTCTGCTTGCGCTGCTGGCCACCTGCGAGAGCCTGCGCACGGTCTTTGAAGACCGGCGACAACTCTCGCTGGTCAAGTCTCCCGGCGGCTGGTACTCGCCCACCATGGTCCACATCGCGGAGGGTTTGCAATCGCTTGGCGTAAAGCCCGGAGATACGGTCGCCTGCATCGGCCACACGGCCTGCCTCAACGACCCGTACTGGGCGCGGCTGGCCGGGGCGCGCATTCTTACCGAGATCTACGACCCCGAAACTCCGGTTTATCCCTTCCTGGCCGATCTGCCCAACCGGAACGAGGTGATTGCCACGGTTCGCGCCCAGGGCGCGAAGGTCCTGGTCGGCGACTTCGACAACGCTCGCGTCAGCGACTCCAACCCCGCCTTCTGCAACTGGCAACAGCTCGGCGACACAACTTATTATGCGTTGCCGCTGCGATGAGTGCGTTGTACGTTCTCCGTTGATCGTTGTGCGTTCGTGCGATTTGATGCTTAGGGAGAACGGTCAACGAAGAACGAACAACGGATAACGCCTTCGTTTTGCTACCATCACCCCATGGCCGATCTCGAACTTACGATTCTTATGCCGTGTCTCAATGAGGCGGAGACGCTGGCCATCTGCGTGCGCCAGGCGGTGGCGGCGATCGAGGCCAGCGGCGTCACGGGCGAGGTTGTGGTTGCCGACAACGGATCCACCGACGGCTCGCAGGAGATCGCCCACGCGGGGGGCGCACGCGTCGTCGATGTTGCCACGCGCGGCTACGGCGCCGCGCTGATCGCGGGCATCGAGGCCGCCCGCGGCAAGTACGTGATGATGGCCGACGCCGACGCCAGCTACCACTTCGAGCACCTGCCGCGCTTCCTTCCGCGGCTGGACGAGGGTTACGACCTGGTGATGGGCAACCGATTTGCCGGCAGCATCGAGCGCAGCGCGATGCCGCCGCTGCATAAGTACATCGGGAACCCCATCCTCTCCGCGGTGGGGCGGATATTTTTCTCCATTCCGGTGCGCGACTTCCACTGCGGGCTGCGCGCCTTCCGCCGCGACCGGATTCTGGGGCTGAATCTGCGCACCACCGGGATGGAGTTCGCATCCGAGATGGTGGTGAAGAGCGGACTTGCGGGGCTGCGCATGACCGAGGTCCCGACCACGCTCTCGCCCGACGGCCGCTCGCGCCCACCGCACCTGCGCTCGTGGCGCGACGGCTGGCGACACCTGCGCTTCCTGCTGCTCTACAGCCCGCGCTGGCTCTTCTTCTACCCTGGGCTGGCCGCGCTGGCGGTGGGGCTTGTGCTCGCCGCCGCGCTGCTGCCCGGGCCGCTTCGGGTGGGCGCGTACACCTTCGACGTCGACACGCTGACCTATGCGCTGGGTCTGGTGCTGATCGGGACGCACATCACCGTCTTTGCCGTCTCGGCCAAGGTCTTCGGGACGCAGGAGGGATTTCTTCCGCCCAACCCGCAGTTCGAGCGGCTGTTCAAGCACATCACGCTGGAAACGGGGCTTCTCTTCGGCTGCCTGCTGCTGCTACTGGGCGCGGGAATCCTGGGTTACGCGATCTATCTGTGGCACGCGGCGGGCTTCGGAGCGCTGTCGCCGACGCACATGCTGCGGCTGACGCTGCCCTCGGCCACGCTGTTGATGCTGGGTGTGGAGGTGATCTTCGGCAGCTTCTTCCTGAGCCTGCTGGGGCTGAACCGCCGCTAAGCAGATTCCGTTCCTAGCTCAACAGCCTGCGAGGTCAACCGGCGCGGCGGTCTTCAAGGAGGTCGTCGAGCATCTCGGAGAGGGTGTCTGCGCGGGAGCGCATGGAGTCTTCGGAGCGGTCCCTGCTGCTGGCCAGCGCGTCGTAGCGCGCGCGCAGGGTCGTCAGATCGTCGGCGATGTTGAGCGCAGCCAGCACCGCGACGCGCAACGAATCGGCCGTGCCGCCGTGGGCCGCGACGGCGCGCATCTTGGCGTCCACCAGAGCGGCAATCTGCTGGATGTATGCGTCGTCGGTGCCGCGCAGGTTGTAGATCTGGTCGTAGATTTCGACGCTGACCGCGTCGGGAGCGGGGGCGCCACCGGGGCCGTCGGAGGCGGCATTCGTCGAAGGATTGCCACCCAGGCCAGATTTATCCTGCTTCCCGTTCCACTCCGTCACGCGCGTCTCCTCTCCCGATAGTGTGCCTCTGAACCGGCGCATCCGATCGCATTGCAGCGGCCCAGACTACAGCAGCTCGTCCATCTGGTGCAGCATGCGCTCGACCCGCTGGCGCACCGCGTCGCGCTCCTGGATGAGCGCGGCGACCTGGCCCTCGGCGGCTGCTTTCTCGCGCTGGGCGGCTTGCACCTGGCTCTGCGCGGCCTGGATCTGGCCCTCGGCCGTCGCTGCCTTGCTCTGGGCAGTCTCTGCGTGGCTCTGGGCGGCCGCAATCTGGCTTTGGGCAGCTTCCGCCTTGCTCTGGGCAGCTGCAATCTGGCTTTGGGCAGCCTCCGCCTGCGCGGCAAGCTGCTGGCGCAGCGACGCGATTTCGGCCTCGGCTGCGCTACGCGCCTCGCGCTCGCGCTTTACGATCTCCACTGCCCGCAGCACCTTCTGCTCGAGCGCCTGAAACTCATCCACACTGATACCGGAACTCATAGTCGCAAGTATAGAGCGGATTGAGTGCCGATCGGCCTCTCCGTGATTGTGCAAAACGGGGCTTCTATTGGGGGACGATGCAAGGGAGCGGATTGGGAGAGCAGACTAGAGCAAAACCAGTGTTGGTGTGATTCTTTGAACCCGGCAGGCCAACGGCAATGCAACGACGAAAGGCATGGGTCCTGAGCTGTAAGCTGGGAGCGATCCAGCTATCAGTTAAGGCGGTGGGATTTGGCTAGGTGCGGATTGCGCCGCCCAGCGCGGTGAGGGCGGCGATGAGCCGGGTGGACCACTCGGACAACTCGTCCTCGCGCAGGGTCCGCTGGGTGGACTGGAAGACGCAACGCAGCAGCAGGGCGTAGTGGCCGGCCGGCGCTGCCGATGGGGAGCCGGCGCGCGCATCGCGGAAGATCTCGACCGGGGCGAAGCGCGTGAGTTCGGGGATGGCGAGCGCGGCGATTGCTTGGGCGATGGTGCGCCACTGGACGGCATCGGCGAAGGTGAAGGAGAAGTCGCGCTCGACGGCCTGGAAGCGCGAGAGCTCGCGCGCGGCGGCGCGGCGTAGCGGCAGGCGATAGAGGGTGTCGAGGTCGAGTACAGCGAGGAAGACGGGTTGGCGCAGCTTGCGCGACTCGCGCTGGTTGGCAGCCAACTCGCCGAAGCAGGCGATGGGTGCGCCGTTGAGCAGAGCGGTGGCGCTGCGGCCCGGCTCGAGCCAGGCGGGCGCGTCGGTCGAGAAGGCGAGCGCAGAGGCGGCGCTGGTGGAGCGCGCGTCCACGGATGCGGCAAAGAGCGAGAGCAGCGATTCGACGACAGACTTCAGCTCGAAGACGGCTGCGTCTTTGGAGCTGTGCAGGCGCGTCGGCGGCAGCTCGCCGGTGAGGCCGAGCGATAGGCTGGGCGACTCTGTAACTTGCTCTGGCGTGCCGGTGAAGACGGTGCCCTGCTCGAAGAGGCGCACCTCGCGCACGTCGCGGTTGAGGTTGTGGGCGAGCATGGCGAGCATTCCCGGCGCGAGCGATGGACGCAGCAGACGCGCCTCGTCGGAGAGCGGATTCTCCAGCGCAATGAGGCCGCCTGGAGCTTGCAGATTTGTGGCGGCGAAGGTTGCGCCGTCGGATTCGGACGCGAAGCTGCTGGAGATCGCCTCCGAGTAGCCCAGCGCCAGCAGACGCGTGCGGACGGCGGACTCCGCGGCGGCTGTCGGGTGCGCGATGACGGGCAGCGGGGTGGGCAGCGTGTTGGCGAAGCGGTTGTATCCGTAGACGCGCGCAACCTCTTCGACGAGGTCGATCTCGCGTTCGAGGTCGAGCCTCCAGGAGGGGAGTTGGATGGAGAAGGTTGTCTGTTGCTGGTTGCTGGTTGTTGGTTGAAGACCCTTGGTTGCGGCTTCGGTGAGGGTGCAGCCCAGTGCGGTGAGGACCTGGCGGACCAGATCGGCGGTGAGCGCGGATTGGTTGGGCTGGTCGTCCAGGGTTGTGCCGAGGTGGCGCCGCACCTGGCGAAGCGAGAGCGCGATGGGCGGGCGGGATGCGGTGCGCGCGGCGATGGCTGGGACGATGACGTCGACCAGCTCGCCCTCGGGCGCGCCTCCGGATTGCAGGATCAGCTTTGCGACCAGCGCGCTGGCAACCGGGCAGGCGTTGAAGTCCGCGCCGCGCTCGAAGCGGTGGGAGGCGTCGGTGTGCAGGCCGTGGCGACGCGCGCTGAGCCGGACGGATGCAGGGTCGAACCAGGCGGCCTCGATCAAAATGTTTTTGGTCTCCGCGGTAATCATGGAGTCCCAGCCGCCCATGACGCCGGCCAGCCCCAGAGCCTTGGCGTGGTCGGCGATAACGAGATCGTCGGCCACGAGGGTGCGCTCGGTTCCGTCGAGCAGCCGCAGCCGCTCGCCCTGGCGCGCCAGGCGGACGATGATTCCGCCGTCGAGCTTGTCCAGGTCAAAGGCGTGGGTGGGATGGCCCATCCCTTGCAGAACGAAGTTGGAGGCATCGACCGCGTTGGAGATGGGCTTCGATCCCAGCAGCGCGAAGTACTCGGCGACGACCCCGGTGGAGGGCGTAATGGTGACGTTGCGCAGGACGCGCGCGGTGAAGCGGCCGCAGAGGCTCTTCGCATCGGGGGCGATCTCGACGGAGAAGGGTTTCGCGGCTGGTTGCGCGGCGGGCAACGCGGTGTCGAGCGGGGCGAGTGGGAGGTTGTAGATGGTCGCCGCCTCGCGCGCAATGCCGTAGTGGTTCATGGCATCGACGCGGTTGGTGGTGATGTCCATCTCGAAGAGGTGGCCGTTCCCAGGGCCGAGGTCGTGGATGCCTTCGACGGCGATGCCGCGCAGTGTGAGGTCTGCGGCGAGTTGGCGGTCGTCTGCGGTGATGCCGGGAATGTAGGTGCGGAGCCACTTGGTAAGGACGTTCATGCGCTGACTCGCTGACTTGCTGACTTGCTAACTCGCTGATTTGCTGATTTGCTGACTTGCTGTCTCATGCGAACTGCTCCAGGAAGCGCATGTCGCCGGAGAAGAAGTGGCCGATGTCGGAGATGCCGTGCTGGACCATGGCGATGCGCTCGACGCCCATGCCGAAGGCGAAGCCGGAGATCTTTTCGGGATTGTATGCGTCGTCGGCGGGATTGAGTTTGCGGCGCTCGTCGGTGACCGCGGCGAAGACGGTGGGATCGACCATTCCGCAGCCCAGAAGCTCGATCCAGCCGGAGTGCTTGCATCGGCGGCAGCCCGCGCCGGAGCAGAAGATGCAGGAGATTTGCACGTCGGCGCTGGGCTCGGTGAAGGGGAAGAAGCTGGGGAAGAAACGCGTCTTGACGCTGGAGCCGAAGAGCGCCTTCATGGCGTGGTCGAGGGTTCCCTTCAGGTCGGAGAAGGTGATGCCGGTGTCCACCGCGAGGCCCTCGACCTGGTGGAAGATGGGCGAGTGGGTGGCGTCGGCGGCGTCGTTGCGGTGGACCTTGCCGGGGACGACGATGCGGATGGGCGGGGCCTGGGCGATCATGCTGCGAATCTGGACGGGCGAGGTGTGGGTGCGCATCAGCAGGCGGTCGCGCGAGGGCTTTGCCTGCTGACCGGCGAGGAGGAGCGTGTCCTGGGTGTCGCGCGCGGGGTGGTTGGGCGGGAAGTTGAGCGCCTCGAAGTTGTAGAAGTCCGATTCGACCTGCGGGCCGAGCGCGGTGGAGTAGCCGAGATGATGGAAGACGGCGACGATCTCGTTCATCGTCTTGAGCAGCGGGTGGGGAATGCCTGGGGCGCGTACGGAGCCGGGGAGGGTGATGTCGATTCCCGCCTTCGCGGATGCGGCCGGCGGGGCTGCGACGGCTGCCGCGAGGGCTACTTCGATTTGCTGTTTGAGCTGGTTGAAGCGAATGCCGAGGGGCTTGCGCGCATCGGCGGGCGCGGACTTGAGCCACGCGTCGCTGATGAGCTTCAGGCGGCCCTGCTTGCGGCCGAGCCAGTGCAGGCGGAAGGCTTCGGGGTCCACGGTGCCGGCGGCGCGGAGCTCATCGGCGAGCGTGGCGAAGGCGGCGTCGAGGGAGGGTTCGTCGTAGCTGAGGAGTTGGGGGATGGTTTCGTTCATGAATCCATTCGGCGGAGGATTGGTTGCCTCGTCATTTTCAGGGCTTCCACTCTGAGTGCTGTCGCTCTCTAGTGTATCGCGGCTTCACAGCGCGGAGAGGACGATGGCGACGACGACCACTCCGAGCTGGAGGCTGCGCCGGTCTGTGATGGCGTAGACGACGGGGTCCTCCTCCAGCTCGCCGCGGGAAGCCTTGAGCCACAGACGGCTGAGCCAGAGCAGAAGCACGGGGACCAGCAGCCACAGGCGCGCGTAGTGCGAATAGAGGCCCTGCGCGACCACGGTGCCGATGTACAGCGCGAAGATCACGACTGATGCGTATCCGCTGGCCGTGCCAAAGCTGCGCAGTTGCTCGAGGTCGGAGACGCGGTAGTTGCGGCCCTTGACGGCGAGAGCGTCCGGAGCCTGGCTGCGCAGGCTCATGCTTTCCAGCTCGGCAAAGCGCTTGACGAAGGCGAGCGAGAGGAAGAAGAAGATGCTGAAGGCGGCCAGCCAGGGCGAGACCATCACACCGGCGGCCGCAGAGCCGGCGAGAATGCGGATGGTGTACAGGCACGCCAGCACCATAACATCCACCAGAATCATCCGCTTCAGGCGCAGCGAGTAGACGATGGTGGAGATGGCGTAGAGCACCAGCCACTCGATGAATCTGCCTTGACCGTTCCATGGGAACTGCGGAGAGAACGCCGTAAGAACGCGCGGCAGAAGCAGCGCAAGCGCCAGGGACAACGCAAGAAAGAGGAGGATGGTGGCTGCACCCGTAATTGGCGAGAGGTCTCCGGCGGCGAAGGGACGGCTGCACTTGCGCGGGTGGTGGCGGTCGGCTTCGAGGTCCAGCAGATCGTTGAAGATGTAGGTTGCCGAGGCGGCCAGTCCGAAGCTGAGAAAGGCGAGGAAGGCCGCGACGACCGGCCCCACGGCGCGCACATGGGCCAGCAGCAGGGGCAGAAAGATCAGCGTGTTCTTGGCCCACTGATGCAGCCGGATGGCCCGCATCCAGGCCTTCAGCGGCGAGGCTTTGTCGGTAAAGGTCCGGGTCGGCTGCACTGCCGTCGAGCGGAGTGCCGCGCGCAGGCCGCGCTGCGGATTGGCGACCATGGGATGGACCGAGTGGGTGAGCAGAGGCAGGTCGGGCCGGGCGTTGCCGATGTAGCTGAAGCCCGCCGGGAACCGCTGCTGGAAGGCAGCGAGCTTGTTGCCTCCGGTGAGGTTGAGGCTGCCATCGGAGGCGAGGACGCCGGAGAAGATTCCGAGATGCTCGGCCACGCGCTCGGCCAGCAGATGGTCCGCGCCGGTGGCGAGGTAGATTTCGCGTCCGGCGGCGTGTTGCTGACGGAGATACTCCAGCAGCGGCTGATTGTAAGGCAGATGAGCGACATCGAGTGCGGCCACCGACGAGATGTTGCGCTTGAACGCAGCCTTGCCCTGGGCGATCCACCTGGGAAATTGCAGCAGCGAGCGGGGACTCTGCCGCGCCAGCGCCAGCACCGTGTCCAGCAGCGTGTCGCTCTTGACCAGCGTGCCATCCAGGTCCACGCAGAGCGGTTCGTTGGATGGCGGGGATGCGTGATCGCTCGTGCCGTCAAGGCTGTGGGGACCAGCGTGGCCGGGTTGCGAGTGCGCGGATTCGAAAGACACGAGTCAGCCCCTTCTGTAGAACGGCCGGACGATCCACTGAGGAACAGCGGCGGCGTACTCCTCCGCATAAACGGCTGCGCATTGCTCTGCAGCAACAGCGCGCGCGAAAGCTCCCCGCAGGTTCTACGCTATTCTTCCTGATCCATTGTGAACTCTCGGACGAATCTATCTGGTAACTCACAGAAAACCTGGCCTGGGCCAGCCCATGCCTAGCCTGGTGGCCAGCCCATGGGCCGGCCGCCGAGAAGATGCAGGTGCAGGTGGTCGACGGTCTGGCCGCCGTCGGCGCCGGTGTTGAGGACGACGCGATAGCCGCGGTCGAGCCCGCAGGCGCGCGCAATCTCTGCGGACTTGGTAAGCAGATGGCCAAGCAACGACGACTGCGCAGGCTCGGCCTCCGCCAGCGACGCAATGTGCTGCCGGGGAACGATCAGCAGATGGGTCGGCGCCTGGGGGCGGAGATCGGTGAAGCAGATACACAGCCCGTCCTCGTAGACGCGCTTGGCCGGAATGCTGCCGGCAACGATCTTGCAGAAGAGACAATCGAAACTCATAACGACAACCTCGCACAAAATCTGATGAAATGCCTGCTGAGAATTCTACAGCCAGGCCATCTCCCCACCGCGTGCCGCATCGATGCGGCCAAACGCAAAACGGACCGTCCAAACGAAAAAGCGATGCGCGCGGCCGCAAAGACAGCGGACGCAGCAACCGTGTAGCATTCCGATAGACTGGATGTCGCAGCTTTACAAACAAAGACGGGGTCAATGACAGAGAGCAGAACGAACAGACGCAGGATCAACCGAGTTGTGATTATGGCCACTGCGTCCGTGGCAGCGCTGCTCGCCGCAGGCAGGCTGGATGCGCAGCGCAGCGCACGGGCGGCATCCAGTGCTGCTCCCGCAAGCTCCGCCGCGGCGGCCAGGCAGGTCGCGAGCGAACCAGTTCTGGTGAATGCGCTGGACGCGGAGCTGCAGCGGGCGATGTCGTCGCTGGGGGCCGATGGGGCCGCTGCTGCGCAACAGCCCAAGCCCTACTTCATCAGTTATGCGGTGGACGATGCGACGGCGGTGAGCATTGCGGCGGAGTACGGCGCGATCACCAGCTCCAACCAGGGCCGCGTGCGTTCGGTGGACGTGCAGGTGCGGCTGGGCAGCCCGGCGGAAGACAACACGCACGGCGACCATCGCAACAGCGCGTTGACCACTTTGCCGCTTCCGTTGACCGACGACCGCGACGCCATCGCGCGCTCGCTGTGGTACGCCACCAACCGCGGATATGCGCGCGCTCTCGACGGCTACCTGAAGGTGAAGACCGAGCAGCAGGTGCGCGCCAAGGAGGAGGACACCTCGGCGGACTTCAGCGTGGAACAACCGCAGACGGACCTGCTGCCGCCCGCGCCGGCACTGGTGGTAGACCGCGCGGCTTGGGAGCAGCGCCTGCGCGAGATCTCCGGCCTGTTCGCGCAATTTCCCGACGTATTTGCCGACCAGGTTGAGTTCGAGGCGTCGAATGAGACCGACTACTTCGTCTCGTCGGAGGGCGCGCGCGTGGCCACGCCCAGCCAGATTGCGCGGCTGGTGATTGTGGCGCGGACGCGCGCCAAAGACGGCATGGACCTCTTCCGCGAGGAGACCTTCGAGGCCGAATCCGCCGACCGTTTGCCCGATCAGAAGACGATTGCCGACAAGGCCATCGAGATGGCGAAGAACTTGGAAGCGCTGCGCGAGGCGCCGGTGACGGAGCCGTTCGACGGGCCGGCGATCCTCAGCGGACGCGCCTCGGCGGTCTTCTTCCACGAGGTGCTGGGGCACCGGCTGGAGGGCCAGCGGCAGCGCGGCGACGAGGAGGGCGAGACCTTCACCAAGATGCTCGGCAAACCAATCCTGCCCACGTTCCTCAGCGTGGCCGACGATCCGACGCTGTCCACGTTCCAGGGCACATCGCTGAGCGGCCACTACGACTTCGACGATGAGGGCCAGGCCGCGCGGCGGGTCGATCTGATCAAGAACGGCGTGCTGGAGACCTTCCTGATGTCGCGCGAGCCCATTGCAAGCGTCTCGCAGAGCAACGGCCACGGACGCGCCGAATCGGGCCACATGCCCACCGGACGGCAGGGAAACCTGATTGTGACCTCGTCGAAGTCGGTGCCGGAGAGCGAGCTGCGACAGATGCTGATTGCCGAGGCGAAGAAGCAGGGCAAGGCCTACGGGCTCTACTTCGAGGACATCTCCTCCGGCTTCGCGGTGACGACGCGGCGTTCGCCGCAGGCCTTCCAGGTGATTCCGCTGGTGGTGTACCGGGTGTACGTGGATGGGCGGCCAGACGAGCTGGTGCGCGGGGTCAGCATCGTGGGCACGCCGCAGGCGGCGCTGAACAGCATTGTGGCGACCGGCGACAAGCAGGAGATATTCAACGGAATATGCGGCGCGGAGTCGGGCAGCATTCCGGTAAGCGCGGTGGCTCCGGCGATGCTGGTGAGCCAGATTGAGACGCAGCGCCAGGCACAGGGCTCGGCGCGACCGCCCATTCTTCCTCCACCGGGCGCTCCGGCAGAGGAATTAAGACCAGAAAAAGGAGCAAATCAATGAAAATGCTTCTTTCTGGGTTACAAATCAGGCGGGGTTTTCCTGGGGTTTTTGCCACATGTGTCCTATTTGGCGCAACTTTGGTTACATATTCGGCTGTTCCGCAGGACCTGCCGAAGGACGACCCGGTGCTGCGCGCCATGCAGACGGAGCTGGAGCGCGAGCAGGCCCAGCTGGTGTTGCCCGGAATGCAGCGGCCCTACTTCATCGAGTACCGCGTGGACGACTTCGCCACCTACGAGGCGGTGGCCAACTTCGGCGCGCTGGTGCGCGAGGCGGAAGGCCACCAGAGAATTGTGCGGGTCACGGTGCGGATTGGCAGCTACACGACGGATTCGAGCAGCAGCCGCGGGGAAGGCACGGCGATGCTGGCACCGACGGACAACAATCCCGAGGCCATTCGCTACTGCCTGTGGACCGCGACCGACGAGGCCTACAAGAACGCCCTGCGCGCGTATACGACCAAGGTGGCCGCGTTGAAGCGCTTCCAGACTCCACCGACGGAGAAGGATTTTGCTCCGGCCAAGGCGGTGCCATCCATCGGCCCGCTGGTCCCGCTGGAGATCGACCGCGCGGAGTGGAAGCGGCGCATCGTGGAAGCGAGCGGCCTCTACGCCAGCGCCCCGGAGGTCCGCACCAATGCCGCCAATGTGCAGTATTCGTCCGCCAGCCTGCGCGGCCTGGCGGTGAACCGCTATCTGGTGAATACCGAAGGGACGGTTGTGCGCCAGGGATACGGGGGCTACAGCGCCAGTATCAGCGTGGGCGGGCAGGCAGCCGACGGCATGCAACTGGCCCGCGACAACGGGACAACCGCGGCGAATGCCAAGGAGATGGAGACGTGGCCGGAGTTCCGCAAACGCGTGATCGACGACCTGAAGAGCCTGGAGGCGCTGCGCAATGCGCCTGTGGTCTCGGCCGAGGACTACCACGGCCCGGTGCTGTTCAGCGGCGACGCGGCGGCGGACGTAATGGACCGGCTCTTCATTCCCAATGTGGAGGCGGACCGGCCCGAGATGGGGACCACAGCGCGCACCCAGGGGATCTATACTTCGAGCTTCCATGCGCGCGTGCTGCCCGATTTTCTCAGCGCGACGGACGATCCGCTGATGAAGAGCTTCGCGGGGCGCACGCTGCTTGGCTCGTATACGGTGGACGATGAAGGGGTGCCGGCGCAGGCGGTCGATGTAGCGGTGAATGGCAAGCTGGAGAACTATCTGATCGGGCGCACGCCGGTGCGGGACTTCCCCGCGTCGAACGGGCACGGACGCGCTGCCGTGGGGCAGGCTGCACGCTCGCGCGAGGGTGTGATGCTCTTCAAGTCGAACGCGCCGTTGAGCGCTGCGGCGATGAACGCGCGGCTGCTAGCGATGGCGAAAGAACAGGGGCGCGACGTGTACGCGGCGGAGACGCTGGGCGGAGAGCTGGCGCCGCGGCTGCTGTACCTGGTGCATCCCGACGGCAGCCGCGAGCTGGTGCGCGGCGCGGTCTTCGACGAGCTGGACAACCGCAGCCTGAGGTCGGAGATTGTGGCGGCAGGCGACGACGAGTATGTCTCCAACACGCTGGGCGCGGTCCCGGTGACGACCATTGCGCCAAGCCTGCTGTTCGGCGACATCAGCGTGAAACGCGCCACCGAGGAGCAGCAAAAGCTGCCCTACTACCCGCCACCCTCGCTGGATGCCTCCGCTGCACAGGCGGGCGTCAAGTAAACCGCTTCCCACTCATGCGCTCAGCCACCCCAGCGAGCAAGGACCGCTCGCTGGGGACCCCGGTCGCCGCGCATGAATGGGGCACCCACCTCATCGAGTGATCGAAAGAAAAACGATGAGTGGGGCACCCGGCATGAATTATTAATCAGTTAGTAACTCCCCCTCCCCCCCCCCTCTTTTCGTGCTTCCTAAAGTCCCTGGAACCAACGAGATGTGAGTTTGGGCATGCAAAGATTAGATTTCAGACTGTTTATAGCTATCAATAAGAAAATAAATGGTTTCCTCCGGTTTTCGGTCTCGGGCATGAAAAACCCCGGCGCGCTGCCGAGGTTTCCCTTGTTTTCTATCTACTTCTATTTTACAGGATGGGGCATAACTACTATGCCACTTGCGGAGAAGTTATTTCTCTTTTGTTTTCTATTGGTTGAGGAGATTTTGGTGGATCGAGGGGCTTGACACGCGGATTTTACGGGGAAATTCGGGGGAAAAACTTTGGGAGCGGACAGGTTGGCGGTAGACCCACTCATCCTCACCCCACCAGCGAAGCTGGCGGGGACCCTGATCACATGAGACAAGAGCGCGATGAATGGGGCACGGGGGCTTCGAGTAGTTCGGAGAAAAAACGGTGAGTGGGCCAGCCCCCCACCCACCCATCCGTCACTGTGAAAACATATCCGGGTAGTCAGAGAAAAACTACCAGCAGGGCAGCTATGCCTACTACCACCCCCGACCATATAGCAGTCCAATACAGGAACCCATCTTCCGACCGTGTCACCGTACGGTAGAACAATATCGTACTCCCTGTCACTAAGCCCCTCAGGGCCTCGATTAGAAGAGCTACAGCCGCAAGCAGGACGATCCAATTACGGCCTATTACATTATGAGCCACCACAAGCGGCCTCCACATTCATAAGCGCCACTGGAATATCTCCTAGGAGTGCGGCAGTGGCAGATTTCGTAGCTTTGTTTATTCCAGGAAATAAACCGCCCGTCAGGCGGGAGCTGATCCGATCCACTGCCAGATTGACTGCGGTTTCTTTGAGCCCTCCAGAAAAACCACTGGGCGGGTGGCACACCCTTTCAATAGTTATTCTCATTCACAACCCCGAAACATTGGGTGCCCATGCTTCGCGTTGTTTGCGAAGGGTGGGAGTTACCGTACTCCACTGAGCATCATCTTGTTCAACTTCTTGTCTTCTTGCCGTCCATTCCGGCTATAGCATTTTTACCAATGCTGTAGAGTGTCGCTCTGCGAGCAAAATGCGGGGATTCTTCCCCTTCGACTGCGCTCAGGGTCAGAATGACAATCCTTATTCCTCTATAGCAATAGTGAAAATGCTCTAAATCTCAACCGTACCCATTCTATCCAACGCAAACGGGCGCGGTTTGCTAATTGAGGCGGACGATGTAGGGCAGTGCGCCGGGGACGGGGACGTGGATGCTGTTGGCGATCTGGCTGGCGGTGGCGCGGTCGTCCTTGAGCGGGTTGATGCGCACCCAGTGGCCGGTGGGGCCGGCGAACTCGATGACCTTGGCGGTCGAGTAGCGGCGGATGAGGTTGTTCTTGAGCTTGATGGCGTCCGCCTCGTCGGGGAACGCGCCGATCTGCACGCACCATTTGCCGGCTGGATCGACGCCCGGATGCACAGGCGGCGCGTAGGCCTCTATCCTCACCCTGGCGACTCCCGCGCGATAGACGCCGGTTGCCTTGGCCGCGGCCAGCGAGAGATCGATGATGCGGTCGCCGACGAAGGGGCCGCGATCGGTGATGCGCACGACGACCGACTGGTCGTTGGCGAGGTTGGTGACCCGGACGATGGAACCCATGGGCAGGGTGCGGTGCGCGGCGGTCATGGCGTTCTGGTCGTATACGCTGCCGTCGGCCGCCTTGCGGTTGGCGTAGGGAGGGCCGTACCAGCTTGCCAGGCCGATCTCGCTGGAGACCGGCTTGCCGTGCGGCAGGGCCGGCTGCGGCGCGGGGGCTGTCGTTCCCGCAGAGGGGCTGGGCGTGGCTTGGCTGGCTGCGTTCGGATGGGCTGGACGCGCGGCGGTGGCGCTGCGAGCGGTGGAGGGCAGTGGCGGCGGAGGTTGATAGGAGGCTGTCGTGTTCTTGTGGCGGCAGCCCGCAAGGCCAAGCACAAGCGTGGGAAGCAGCGTCCAGTTCAGAATCCTGCCCAGCGCCCGGCCAGGCGCGGTGGCTCTGCGGCGGCGGCGGTGAGCGATGCGGTTCAAGGCTGCGGCTTGTCCTTCTCTGGCGCAGGGGGTTGAGGAGCCGGCGGGCCCTCGCCGTGTGCCGCGGCGCGGCGATCGTCCATGCGCTGGGCCAACTGTTGCAACTGCTCGGCGGCGGCGCGCAGCGCCCGGGACCCGTCGCGACGGATGTCGGGCACGACCTGATCGTTGATGTAGGCGACGACGCGGCGCAGGTCCTCTTCGACGCGCACCGCGGCATCACGCACCTGCCGCTCCCAACGCTTGGACTGGTCGTTCGCCATGGCGACACCTCCCCACACTCCAGTATGAGTAGGCGGAAAAGCGCGGGTCAATGCCGCAGTGGCGCTATCGGACGCACAGTGCCTGATTGGTAATCCACCCTTCGGAGCAGCCAATCTGCTTTGGCTGGGCAACTTTGCGCGCGTATTTCAAGCGTCCCCGCAGTTCCATTCGCCGCACATGGTCCCCATTCAATGCAGGATATTGCCGTTCGCTACTTGTTCGTTTAAATGTAGCCCCCGGATGCGTAGTCTTATGGCTGGAATGCGTCTTGTTTAACGACGGCATTGTGTCATGGAGACACCCGTTCCGATTGAACACTGGAGCGCGTTCCAGCACGGGTTGGTTGGACCATTCCCAGGATTCGTTTCATCAGACAGCAGACTTGGTTTCTTCAAGCAACAGGATGAGAGAGCCCCGTCCCTACAATTTTTTCAGGAGAGAACCACTATGGCAACGCCCGCAAAGAAGCCCGCAAAGTTGATGGAACGCGCGATCGTTCAGACCGCCAAGGGCGGATGGTTTGTCTACAGCAGACTCAACTCGCTGTTCGCCGATACCCCCAGCTTTACGCCCAAGTGGAGCGACAAGCCCCTGTTGAAGAGCTACGAGAAGGAGAAGCCGCCGCTGGGCTGGCCGCGCACCACGGACTCGCTGTGTCCGAAGTGCCTGCCGGAGATTCGCCAGCAGATCGTGGACGGCAAGCTGCCCCACGAGATCCTGCTGAATGAGAAGGTGGGCGAGCTGAAGGCGCAGATCATCGAGCGCGACGGCAAGATCCTGATGGTGAAGGACTGCCCCATCCACGGCCACTTCGAGGACGTGATGTCGATCGACCCGGCCTTCATGCGCCACCTGGAAGAGGTCTTCCCCGGCCGCGACATCCGAGCGCACAACGACGCGCGCCTGCACAACCACGGCACGTCCACCGTGACCCACGGACGCGGCGCGGTGCTGACCATCGACCTGACCAACCGCTGCAACATGATGTGCGACCCCTGCTTCATGGACGCCAACCAGGTCGGATTTGTGCATGAGCTGAGCTGGGACGAGATCAAGACCATGCTGGACAACGCCGTCACGGTGAAGCCCAAGCGGCAGATGAGCGTGCAGTTCTCCGGCGGCGAGCCGACGCTGAGCCCGTACTTCCTGGACGCCGTGGCCTACTCGCGCAAGGTGGGCTACACCAGCGTGCAAGCGGCCAGCAACGGCATCGAGTTCGCCAAGTCGAAGGAGTTCTGCAAGGCCGCGTACGAGGCGGGCCTGCGCTACGTCTACCTCCAATTCGACGGCATCGGCAACGCGGCCAACTCGCATCGCAAGGTGGGCAACGCGTTCGACGTGAAGCTGCAGGCCATTCACAACCTGTACGAGGCGGGCGTGGACATCGTGCCGGTGACCACCATCGTGAACGGCATCAACAACGAGCAGGTTGGGCGCATCATCCAGTTCGCGCTGGACAATCCCAAGAAGATCAACTTCCTCAGCTTCCAGCCGGTCAGCTTCACGGGCCGCGACGAGGCCATCAGCGACGAACGCCGCGAGGCGCAGCGCTATACCCTCTCTCACATGGCGCACGACGTGAAGAACCAGACCGGCCTGGGCGAACCCACGCGCGACTGGTTCCCCATCTCGTTCATGTCCACCTTCTCCGACTGGGCCGACCTGGTGCATGGGCCGAACCGCGAGTGGGGCCAGCTCAGCTGCGGATGCCATCCCAACTGCGGCATCTCCATGGCGCTGATGATCGACAAGGAGACCAAGGAGGCCGCGCCGGTGACGGCGTTCATCAACGCCGACCGCCTGGCCAAGGACATCGCGCGGGTCAACGACGCGGCGCGCGGCAAGTATCTAACGATGCTGGGCGCCGCGCTGGCGCTGCTGCGCAACTACACGCCGCAGAACGCGCCGACGCACTTCAAGATCAAGGACCTGCTGATGAAGTTCGACAAGAGCTTCGGGGCCAGCGGACGCGACTACGGCAAGGTGACCGCCGACCGCACTCTGGAAGACGTGGAGAAACGGCGCAACGACCGCTGGAACTTCCTGTTCATCGCGGGCATGTGGTTCCAGGACCTGTTCAACTACGACTTCCGCCGCACCGAGCAGTGCATCATCCCGTACGCCACGCAGGAGGGCGAGATCAGCTTCTGCGCGTACAACACGGGCGTGGGCTGGCGCAACATCATCGAGAAGATGCACATGACCTCGACGCTGACCAAGTGGTACGAGGAGCATGGGCGGCACGAGATCTTTGCCGGCGGCAAGAAGGTCAGCCTCGATCATCAGGACAAGTACGAACTGACGCTGAATGAGGCGGACGTGAACGCGGCGGCCAACGATACGTTTGAAAAGAACGGCATCGCCCGCAACGCGCGCGAGGAGAAGATTCGCGCACGCGACGCCAAGCTGAAGCTCGACGCCGAAAACGCCCGCATGGCCAAGCTCTACCGCAAGGAGATCCTTGGCGAACAGGAGCAGCCCGCCTTCGTCTCCCTCAACGAGATCAAGCCCGCCACGCCGGTGCAGGTCGAGGAAGAAGAAGAAGTAACCGTCGGGGACTAGCCGTCCAGGCAGACGCGCTTCGCGCAAACCTTAAACGACAGCAACAACAAGGCCGCCAGCAATGGCGGCCTTTCTGTTTTTGAATACTCATAAAAAAGAAATGTAGTGTAAGCAAACACAAGAACGTAATTGTGTGCTGTACTTTTCTCGGAGGTTTGATTATGAATAACGAAACAATCGTGAAGCTGTTGAAAGGAATTGTTAACTTAGCTGAACAGACCGCCATTGAAACGGCTAATTTGATCAATAACGGCGACCCGCTAATTGCTCCAAGCAAAGAGCCTGGAAGCCTTTCGCGGGCAAATTACCTTCGTGGAACAGCCAAAGCTCTAAGAAAAACATTTGAGGATGCCATTGGCTGTTAACGGGTGCCTCATCTAAGCGTAGTCTCATCGCACATGGATAGGGTTCATGCAGTGGCGATCAGAGCTTCACAGCCACCGCTCTAGCCCAAGCTATCTCGCCAATCCGGTGGTGAGACGTATTCATCGCCAGACAGTCGATATTTTCCACCGATATATTCGGTTGTTTCGTGAAGTGCAACCTCGATAGACCGGACACAGAAAGCAAGTTCATTCAAGGACTTATCAATAGCACCACGAATGCGATCTCTAACATCGAGCTGAAAATCCCGTATATAGTGAATCAGGTCGAACACGTCTTCGGAATCTGCATCGAGTGCTTTCTCTGATAGCAGCCAAGCAAAATGCTCAATGCCATCAGCGATGTAAGACAAGTTTTTTAGAGCTGATTGACGTTCATTCTCGGCTTCTTTGCCCGGAAGATACCACCGTCTTCGGTAATATGGCATTACCTTTCGGCTTCCGTGATCAACTTCTTTCTTGGGGACGTTCCCAGACTCTCCTTCCTTCGCAAACCTTGCTGTCAAAACTGCTGAATGCAAGTCTCGCAAATCACGGTTAATCTGCTCAAGCAGAAAATGACCCTTGAGTAGAGTGGGGATACGCTCCACCTTTCCTTTGAGTTCGAGAATCTCACTACTTATGTGTTCAGTATCGTCAATCACTCAAGCAATCCCTGCCTTCTGCATTCGAGCAAATAGGACGTCTTTTACTCCAAGCGACGTAGAACGATATGCCAAGTGCGCCATTCATGCGCATCGCGCATGGGTGGGGTCAGAACTCCACAATCGCCACATCCAGCCGCTCAAAGTGCGTGCGATTTAGTATCCAGATCCCAGAAATCGTGTGTGTTCTCCGGCGCAATCTTGTAGGCCTTGCCCATCTGCGCCTCAAGATCAGTCCGGCTACCGATGACGAAATCTACCCTGCGACGCCGCAATATCTGCGGCCCTTCGTTCTCCACTTTATCCCAGAATGCATCGAAATCGGCGGCAGCGCTGGTAACAGACCATTTCTTCATCGGACCACCTCGGTTCATCTTTCAGCATACTTCCTGGTGAGGCGCTTTTGCATGTGGCGGGCGCGGGCCTTCATGGCGGGGGTTCCGTTCCACAGGAACTGCTCGACCAGCGCCTCGGCCTGGCCGCGCAGCGAAGGCTCGCTGAGCGCCAGCGTCGCCAGCCCCTCCATCGCCGCGCAGCGCAGGGCGTTGCTCTCATCCTCCGCCAGCAGCGACATCGTGCGCGCCGCGCGTAGACGCTGGGCCTGGGTGTGCGCGACGCGCGAGACAATCAGCGCCATGTGCCAGCGCGTCTGCTTCTCCTCGATGGGCAGCGACTCCAGCAGACCCGCCAGCTCGTCGGCGTAGGGCTGGAGCGGGGCCGGATCGCGGTCCGTGATGCGCCGGGCCACATCGGCCGCACGCATGCGCAGCCTGGCCTGCTGGCCGAAGAGCTCATGCACCAGCGCGCGCAGCGAGGGCTTGTAGCCGCCGATCTCGCGCGCAAGCATGCGCGATTGGCGCAGCCCCCAGCACTTTTCGCGCAGCAGATCCCGCACCTGTCCCATGCCGCGCAGTATAAATCCGCCGGCCCCGTGCCGTCAGCGATCTTCCGAGGCAATTCAAGAGATGGGACCGATGCCTGCGGGGCAGTCTGCGCTGTCGATCGTTCCTAAGTGAGGGACTGCATACGAGCACACGTTGCTTCTGCTGGCGCTGAAGCAGTCCAAGAGACGCAAAAGGCCAGCGCCCAGTTCTCAATAGCGAGAGCTGGGCGCCGGCACTTCATTTGACAACGGTTGAGGAAGCGTCCTGTCTAGAAGAGGAACTTGAGCGAGAACTGCGCGATGCGCTCAGCGTCCGTTGAGGGGTTGGATGAAGTGATGGTCCCAAAGGCGGCACTGGACTCTGAGACTTGCGGGTTGCCTAGTTTGGTGTGGTTGACCACGTTGAAGTACTCGGCACGGAACTCCATGTTGGTTGCGCGGTAGATGGGGAATGTGCGAACGACGGCCGCATCCCAGTTGGTATAGGCGGGACCACGGAGCGTGCCTTTAATAATGTTGCCGAATCCCATGCCTGGGGCGGTGTTGGCGGGGGTGGAGAAGGCGGCCTTATTCAGCCAGGTGATGCAGGATTTGCCAGCCGTGCAATTGCCACCGCCCGGCACGACTGAGTAAGCCGGCTGGGTGAAGTCGCGCTGCGCGCGGTCCTGGGTGAGGCCGGTGAGCGAGTTGTCCTTCCCCATGTAAGCGGTGAGGGTATCGCCGGAGTGGTGCTGGAAGAGACCGCTGGTTCGCCATCCGTTGGCAACCGCCTGCAACGCGCGGTACCCCTGATGGAGCTTGGGCAGGTCGTAGACGTAGGAGACGGAGAGGGCACTGGGGTGGTCGATGTCAGACAGGCCGCGGTCGAGCGCCTTGATGTCCGGGACATAGGCAGCCGCAGGTATATTCGCCACCCCCGCCCCTGTCGGATAGAGAGGATACACATAGGAGTCGCCCGAGTTGAGGTCCTCGGTGTTGTTGACCCTGGTAGCCTGCGGCATGTCGTCGTAGGTCTTCGACCAGGAATAGTTGGCCAGCACGGAGAGGCCGTGTGACATCTTCTTTTCCAGGGTCCCCTGGAAGGAGTTGAAGTGGGCGTTGCCGATCATGGCCGCGTCGATGATGTCGGAGTAGTTTGCGTTGCAGCCTGTTCCGGATGTGCATGGGCCGACGGTGGGTGCCGTATTGTAGATACGCCGCTGGTTGACGCCGAGTGAGGCGCCGGTGAGGCCGGTGAGGTTGACGGCTGGGTTGAGTTCCACGCTGACAAACTGATGGCGGGAGGTGGAACCGACATAAGCGACGCGGAGGGCCCAACTGGTAAAGAGTTGACGTTCGACGGTCAGGTTGAAGTCGTTGGTGACAGGCACCTGGAAGTTGCCGGAGGGATCGTATTCATCCAGGGTGATCCCGCTGGGGAAGACCTGGGTGGACGGGAAGGGCAGAGTGTAGGGGAATGGGTTAGTGACCTTGTCGGCCACGCAGAAGGCGGTTGTGGTGCAATACGGATCGCTGAATGGGCCGCCGGGATTGGCGCCGGCTGTGGTGCTGTACATGCCGTCGTTGGTGAGCGTGACGGACTCGTTATTGGGCACCCAACTGGCCTGACTGAGGTTGAAGAAGCCGGGCAGGCGGTCCTGATAGAAGATGCCCGCGCCGCCACGGACCACGGTCTTGCCGTCGCCAAAGATATCGTAGGCGAAGCCGACACGCGGCATGAACTGGGCGAATTTGCTGTTGACGCTGTTCTTGGGTACGCCGGGATCGCCGGTGAGCAACATACCGGCCGGCAAGCCTGGAGTTCCCGGTGCCGTGGCTATAGCGAATTGGGACGTGCCGGTCTTGGCTGCGTAGGCGGAGGCGCTGAACTCCTGCATATTCCCGTTGCGGTTGGCCCACGGGGCGAAGTCTTCCCAGCGGACGCCGTAGTTGACGGTGAGGCGGGGAGTGGCCTTCCAGCTATCCTGGGCGTAGAGACCGGGGAAGTGGTTGCGGTCGTTGACCTGCTCGAAGTTCCCCTGGGTGAAGCTGGTCATGAAGCCCATCTGGTAGTTGGCCATCGCGTTGACATACTGCGTGGTGGTATTGAAACCGAATGCTCCGTACGACTGGTATACGTTGGTGACGTCGAACTTGCTCAGCTCGATGTGACCTCCGAAGGCGAAGTTGTGGGAGCCCTTGGTCCAGTGCAGGTCGTCGTTGAAGGTGTAGTTGTTGCGTGACCAGGCTGCGAAGGCCGAGGACGACGCCGAGAAGTAGCCGGTGATGATGGTCGCCATATAGGGGCCGGTCGCAGGCTGCCAGATATTATTGACTCCGAATGCGGTCATGTCGGTGCTGCCCGGAGGCCCGCCGCGCAGGGCCACTTCGCGCTGGTAGTTGAGGATCAGGTTGTTCAGCAGGTTATTGGTGAAGGTGTGGGTCTCGGAGAGCAGGGCGTTCTGGTAACGGGTATTGAAGTACGACCTGTAGCTGGAGAGCATCGCGGGGTTGTAATCGGCTGCCTGCAGGAAGTAGTTCGAATAGTAGTGGCCGAAGAGGTGGTCCTTGTCGTTGAAGGCGTGGTCTACGCGGGCAATGTATTCGTCATAGAACTGAGTTGTGGGCTGGAAGAAATTGACCGCGCCCCCGATCTTGCCGGCCGCTTCCGTGCCGGAGAAAGTGGGAAAAGCCTTCTCAAACGCCACGGCTGCCGGATCGAACGCGCTGGCGGGGACGTGGTTATTTGCGTATGCGACACCGGTAAACGGATTGTAGATCTGCTGGGCGGGGACGAGAGCTCCTGCGGAGTTTACGCAGAGACCGACGTTAGCACCGGAGGCGGCGAACGAGTTGCCGGATGCCGTGTTGCACAGGTTGCTGTAATCGGCATAACCGAGTTGTCCGCCGGTGGCTGTGAGGCCTTCTTCCGCGAGGGTGGGAACCGTCGTCTGAGAGGCGCTTGAATTTGAATGAAAGAGCGTGTGCTGATAGCCGAAGAAGAATTGAGTGCGTGCCCCGGTGGAGAAATGGGGGATGATGACCGGGCCGCCGATGGTGCCACCAAACTGGTGCCGGTGGTAGTTGTCCGCGGTTGTGGCGAAGTAGGGCTTGGCGTTGAAGTAGCCGTTGCGCAGAAACTCGAAGAGGTCGCCGTGGAACTGTTTGGTTCCGGACTTGGTGACGATGTTGACGACGGCACCGGCGCTTTGACCGAACTCGGCGTTGTAGTTGCTGGTCTGCACGCTGAACTCCTGCACGGCGTCGGGGAAGGGGAATGGCCCGTTGACGTTGGTCATCTCATCGACATTGTTGCCGCCGTTGAGGAGATAGTTCGACTGGTTGGGCAGGGTCCCGTTGGCGCTGGTGACTACGGCAGCAGGGAATGTCTTTCCATTGCCCTGGTTGACACCGTTGCCCTCGTTGGTGGCGTCGACGATGCCGGCGACCAGGGTCACCAACTGGGCCGCATTTCTGCCGTTCAACGGCAGATCGACGACGCGGGCCTCATCGATGACCTGGGACAAGGTGCCGCTGGTGGTGTCGACCTGGGGAACTTCGGTGGTAACCTGAACCGTCTGAGTGGCAGCGCCGAGCTCAAGCCGAACCCTGACCGTCAGCGACTGGTCGGCCTGGAGCACGATGCCGGACTGCACATAGGTTTGAAACCCCTTCGCGTTTACCGTGAGCATGTATTCCGTGGGCAGCAAGGTGGGGAAAACATACGCCCCGTTTGGCCCTGACGTAACGACCGTCTTTCTGCCTGTGTCTGTCTGCGTCACCGTTACCGTGGCGGATGCGACGACCGCACCCGTTGGATCGGCGACGGTACCGACGATGGAACCATATCCTTGTGCCAGCGACTGCGTAGAAAACACAAGCAGAACCAGCGTTAGGACGCAAAAAACACACATACTCCGGCGGAGGAAGGAAATTAATGGAGTTTTCATATGCGCGGAAAGTTATGCTATGCGGCCGCTTCCTGTCAAGTGGAAACTGCCAAGAAAATTTCCGTGAATATGTTCGCACGTCACAGGGAGCAGGGCCTCCCACGTGGTATGAGTGGGCTGCGCCCCCTCTGGACGCGGGTTTGCTGCGCGCGAAAGAGCGCGTTGAGGGAGAGCGGGTAGTTCTCCGGCGTGGCAATCTCTTTCTCGATCAATGCGCCGAGGACGCGAATCCGCACCGGGTCAAGCGTCATGCTACCAAGGCCACATTCTGGTGCCGTTCGCGCAAGACAAAGCCGCCACATTCGCATGAATGTGGCGGCTTCACTTCGGCTAGTCGGCTAGAACGTAAGCCTAGCGCTGAACTGCATCTTGCGGGGCTGATTGGCCTGCGCTGAATATTCCCCAAAGCTCGCTGAACCGACGACCGCATTCGGAGCCGAGAAATAGACTGAGTTGGTAAGGTTGAAAGCATCCGCCTGGATCGAGAATTTCAGCGACTCGCGAATCGCGAACGTTCTGCGGATGTTCAGGTCGAAATCCGCCGTGCGCGGAGCAAACAGGTTGTCTGGCGACGTGCGCGCGGCGTTTCCGTAAGTGCCTGCCGCCGGATTTACGAAGGCCGCGCCGTTGAGGTAAGGAGTTGTGGTGGCGGCGGCTGCCGTGGTAGGCTTGCCGTTCTGCCACGGGCTCCCGCCCGTCCATGTGACACCCGACAAAGAGCCAACTGCTCCCACCGCCGTGAGGTTCGGGTAGCAGGAAGCATCGATGATGCCGTATCCGGTGCAAGTGCCGGTGACCGAGATCGGAGCGCCAGAGGCCGCCTGGTAGATGCCGGCGAACTGCCAGCCGCTGATAGCCTGGCGCAACGCCACATTGTCGCTGCTCAATTTGTGGCCGGCGCCGAAGGGCAGTTGATACAAGAATGTCCCTTGGGCCACATTTTTGCGATCTACGGTGCCCACCGACCGTTCCAAGTTGTCCGCGCCGGGAAGCCGAACGCCAGCCAAATCGTCCATCTCCTTGCTGAAGGTGTAGTTCGCCATAAAGGTCAAGCCGCCCGACACGCGCTTGTTGACTGACACTTGCAGCGCGTTATAGTTGGCATTCCCCACATCCAGCCAGGGATCGCTAAGGCTCGTATACTGCGGGTATGGCTTCAACGCCTGAGCGACCGTTCCGACGAAGTGCGGGAACGGAAGAGTAGCTAACAGCCCCGGAAATACGGCTTGCACCGCCGAGAGCACAGAGGAACTCTCAACACCGGTGGTGGTGTTGACCAATGTGCTGCTAAGCGTTGATCCGAGCGGAAGATACTGCAGCGGAACCTGGTTGGTCATTGGTCCGGCTACAGCCGCGCCGGGCATGTGATGGCCGACGCTGCCGGCGTAGGCGACGCTCACCGTCAAGTTAGGCGAGAAGGAGTGTTGGATGTTCACGGTCCAATCCTGGTATTGGGGCGCCTGGCCGCCTTTCGCTGGGTCGCCATAAACCAGGGTTTGCGCGGAAGCGGGGCCTAAGCCCATCGGATTTGCAGCGCTTCCAATGGGTCCCGGCGAAAGAATATTGCCGGTTCCGTAACTTGGGTTGATGAATGGCGGAGCGGTTGGGTTGCCGGGGTAGCCATTGTCCCAAGACCCGTCGGTTAAGCTCGCCGGGTTGGTGCCGCTGGTGGCGGGGGCGGCATAAAGGGCGCCCAGTCCACTTCCTACGCTGGTCAGAGAGCCGGCGTTGTCAAATCCAATCTGGCTCAGGCCCTGGCGTCCGTTTGTGCGCCCGCCCACGCCGCCGGCGTGCGCGTAGAAGATGCCGTAGGAGGCTCTGACAACGGTCTTGGGATCGACGCTGTACGCAAACCCAAAGCGGGGCGCGTAATTGTAGTAATGCATCTGTACCGGAGTGTTGCAATTGCAACTGTCAGCGCCGTGTCCCGCAAACTGCAGCGCTCCCAAAATGTTGCCGGCCGCCGGGTTGGCGAGGTTGGGATTGAAGAAGGACATATTGTTATGAACTTCCGTAAAGGGAGACCAGAGGTCCCAGCGCAGGCCCACATTCACCGTCAGTTTTGGGGTGACCTGAATGTTGTCCTGAACATACGGGGCGTAGGTCTTATAGCGTCCGCCGGTCTCGGCCACCGCATTCTGAGTCACCGCGGCGCTGTCTACCATCCCCAGCATATAACTCGCGTAAGAGGAGCCTTGAGTGGGGCTGATCGTTGTAGTACCGGGGAAATTCGAGGTTTCCTGGGTGCTGAAGGTGAAACCGGCCTGGCTGCCTGTCAACGGGAGATTCTCGTTGTCCTGGAGCGCCTGCCACTGGAAGCCGAAGGTGAAATGGTGCCTGCCCTTGGTCCATAGCAGGTTGTCCTGCACGGTAAACGTGGTTTGAGCTTCGTTGTACGCGTGGGAGTTCGTGCCATCCCAACTGACGGGATAGTCGACACCGCCGCTGAAAGTGATGTCGGGGAAGCCCGAGCTCGCCACTCCGGCCGGCAGGCCGGTAAGGCCCGCCGTACCCGGGTAGTTGCCGCCGTAGGTGTTGCTGATCAGCGGAATCCAGAGCCGGCTTAGCCCCCAGCCAATGTCGTTCACCATATTTGTGCTGATGGTGTAAGCTTCGTGGATTTGCGCCAGGGTCGCATACTCAACCACGCTTCTGCCGTCGGTATAGGGCGTGGGCAATGTGGAGTTCGAAAATTGTGAGGCCGCCGACAGGCTGCCGACGATCGGATTAGCGTACTTGCCCCGGCTATAAACTCCCCAGAACCGGTGCTTGTCCGACATGTTGTAGTCCATCTTCAACGTGCCGCTGTCGTTATTCACCAGATTCGGCAGCGTCGCCAGATAATTGAGTACCTGATTGCTGTTCGTCGGAGCCGGAAGATACGACTGGAAGGACTTCGAGACGCCGGAGAGGCGGCTGGCAGGAATGACATTCAGTGTAGATACACCGTTGACGATGGAGGAAAACTGCTGGCGGCTGGTGCAGCTGCTGCCGCTCCAGGTGAGGCAGGTCAATGGATCGTAGATGTTATACAAGGTCGGTGTGGTGGTCCCTGTGGCGTATGTGCTGTATGCGCTGAAGTCGCCCGTGCGCTCGGCCAGCGTGGGAATGTCCTGATAAGCGGGGATCGTCGCCGAATCAAAACGGTAACCGTCATAATTAGCAAAGAAAAACAGTTTGTTCTTGAGCTTGAGGAAGGGGACGGGACCGCTGATCGTGCCGCCAAATTCATTCTGGTGCTCGACCGTGGTCGGCAAGGTGGGCGAGAAGAAGGCTTTGGCATCGAAGATGGTGTTGCGGAAGTACTCGTAAATTCCGCCATGGAACTTGTTGGTGCCGGATTTCACAACGTAATTCGAGACGCCTTGTCCTTCGTACGTTGCCTCGGTGCCCGCCGTGGCTACCTGGAATTGTTCCACGGCCTCGACGGAAATACCGAAAGCCAGATTGCGCGTATCGCTCTCGGTGCCGGCGCTGGTCAGCGGAATGCCTTCAACATAGGTCTCATTTTGATAGGTTTGGCCGCCATTGAAGGAGGCTGTGGATGGACCGGCCGCCTGCACACTAGCACTGTTCACGCCCACGGCCAGTCCCATGAAGGCCGTTGGGTCCCTGGCCGATTGGTTCATGGCGAGCGGAAGGGAGTCGTAGGTCTCATTGTCTATATTCGACCCAAGCTTGACGTCCTCCGTCATCAGCATGGTTGTCTCAGTGGTTACGGTGATGGACTGGGTGGCCGCGCCGATGGTCAGTTTTGGGTTGACCGCCACAGTCGCAAGCGCATCAACAACCACATGCTCCTGCGTGAGCGTGGCAAAGCCGGATGCCGTGACGGAGAGGTCGTATGTGCCCGGCTTCAGCAAGGGGATGACAAAATAGCCGGCTTTGGTCGTGATGCTGGCGGTCTTGACCCCGGTCAAGGTGTTCGCGGCGGTCACCGTGGCACGGGCCACCACAGAACCGGAGGGATCGGTAACCGTGCCTTCGATTGCCCCCGTCCCGCCTGTCTGCGCCTTCAGCGCGGCCGGAACTGCGAGGAGAGCAAACAACGCGAACAGGGAGAAGCCCCTGAGAACCGCCTTCGTGAACGTGGAGCCCGATGTAAAGCATGTGTGATTCATATCGCCTCGGCAGATGAATTCAGAGTCGTCCCTTGGAGTGCAGGGAAATAATTGATTTGGAATCGGAGAGGATTATTGTCGCTCAAGCCAACCAATGTCAATTGTTTATGAAAATAAACATCCTCCACGGGGTATGAGTGGGCTGCCCCCCTCTGAACGCGGGTTCGCTGCGCGCGAAAGAGCGCTTCCCGGCAAACACGGCTGAGCCTGAGTCTGACCTATAAACCTTTGTTTAACAATTATTTACGAAGCATTGCCCGGGCGCTTGCATCGCTCTACGGCGATGCCGCGCCATGCGTCGCCTACTCGACGCTCATCGCCGCGTCTACATCGATGGTCAGCGCGTCGTGATCGACCAGCATGGAGTGCAGCTTGAGCGTGTGGAGCGTGAGCGTGTAGCCGGTGGATGCGACCGACTGGCTGAGCAGCTTGCGCATCAGGTCCGCTGCGTTCAGCTTCATCTGCGAGGGCAGCTTGTGGCTGAGGAAGGGTACCAGCAGGAAGTTCAGCTCCTTCGACTCGCTGATCTTTTCGATCCGCGCATCGCGGAAACCGACCGACTCACCCTCCGCGTCGGGGACGACCGAGACGTCCGCTTCGGTGTTCAGCGAGACGCCGACGCAGGCGCCGCGCAGCGCCTTGCCCAGCTTGGCCCGGGTGTGGACATGCACCACGACGCGATCGTCCCTGAAGGTGACATGGGGGTCCTCGGCGTAGACAAAGCAGGGCGCGGTTGCATCGCCGCGCATGTAGTAGCGGCCGTCGGGGCCGTTGAAGAGCTGCGTGCGCAGGGTCCGCTCCAGCGCCTTCGCCGAGACCTTCACCTCAATCGCGCGGGCCATCCGCGCACCACCCATCCCAAGCAGCCAGAGCATCACCACACAGCGCAGCACTTTATTCATTGTTATATAAGGATAACGCCGGCAAATCCGTTTCGCCCGGTCAGCGGTGCAGCGGCGCAAAACGTCGTGACTGCTCCAATAAGCAGACCTCAGGGGCTAAATGTGAAGTTTCAGGAGGTTGTTGTCCATCGGGCCGAGAACGAAGAAGCTGATTGTGATGAGCAAGCAGTAACTTCGGAGGTCCGATGGACTATCACTATCATGCCCGGTTGACGGTTCATGG
>JBEKRR010000014.1:0-46379 GCA_049518555.1 Acidobacteriaceae bacterium | reverse complement strand
AGCACCGAGTACTTGTCGAAGGACCGGATCTTGCCGGTCAACTTCACGCCGCTCACCAGGTAGATGGTGATCGGACTCTTGTCTTTGCGGACCGTATTGAGAAACGTATCCTGAATATTCTGTGCCGGCTTTGATTCCATGATGCCGATCTCCTTGAGTTGGTTTCTCTTGCAAAAAAGTAAAGTAAAAGGAGCGGAGCGCTCGATTGCTCCTCGCGGCGTTCAGTCCCCACAGCGGACTGCCCGCCAAATGCAACCACCAACAATTTCACGATACAGGCCTTAAGCGCGATTATCAACACCGGCGGCCCGCATCCTCCACGCAAGCAACAGCGTTCAGAGCGTTGCGCCGCGCGGAGGTCCCACCGCTGCCGTCGATATTTACGTTAGACGCGTAGCTGAGGCAATGGATTCAGCCGTCCAGCGTTGTACCATGGCTTGCAGTGTCCAAACCCGCTCCACAACCCGTTCCCATGCTGGACTTCGCGCGCCAGTTCGCTCCCCTTCGGCAGGAGATACTAGCCGCCATCGCGAGGGTCTGCGACTCGCAGCACTTCATCCTAGGCCCGCGGGTTGCCGCCTTCGAGGCCGCCGCGGCAGCCGCCTGCGCCTCGCGCTTCGCCGTGGGCTGCGCCAGCGGCACCGACGCCCTCTGGCTGGCGCTGGCTGCCGCCGGCATCGGCACAAATCCGGGTGCCCCATCCATCGCGGCGACCGGGGTCCCCGGCGAGCGGACTTTGCTCGCTGGGGTGGCAGAGCGATGGGTGGGTTCCGACGCTGTCGTCACCACGCCCTTCAGCTTCTTCGCCACGGCCAGCTCGATCCTGCGCGCCGGGGCGCGGCCCATCTTCGCCGACATTGACCCACGTACCTTCAACCTCTCGCCGGAGTCGGTCGCAGAGATTCTCAACGGCCCCGCAGGCAGCAGCGTCAAAGCCATTCTGCCCGTACACCTCTACGGCCAGTGCGCCGACTGGGACGGCTTTGCTGCTGTACAGCGTACCCACCCGGGCCTGCTGCTGATCGAAGACGCGGCCCAGGCCTTCGGCGCGACGTGGACCTCCGCAAGCCAGACCTCAGCAGGCCAACCGGCAACCCGTCCCGCAGGCTCGCTGGGCGATGCTGCGGCCTTCAGCTTCTATCCCACAAAAAATCTAGCCGCCTTCGGAGACGCGGGCCTGGTCACCACATCCATCGCAGAGATCGACCGCCGCGTCCGCACGCTGCGCGCCCACGGCATGACCCGCCGCTACTTCCACGACGAGGTCGGCTGCAACTCCCGCATGGACGAGCTGCAGGCCGCCGTCCTCAACGTCAAGCTGAGTCACATCACCCAGTGGAACCAGCAACGCCGCGACCGAGCCGCGCGCTACAACCAGCTCCTCCGCGAAGCCGGCCTCGCCGTCGAATGGCCAGCCACGGACCAGTCCACCTCATCCGCGTCCGTCGCCTCCACAACAGACGGCGTAGTCCTTCCGTGGACCGACCCGCGCGCCACGCCGGTCTTCCACCAGTACGTTATCCGCGCGCCACGCCGCGACGCCCTGCGCGCCCACCTTACCGCGCAGCAGATCGGCAGCGAGATCTACTACCCCGTCCCCATCCACCTGCAGGCCGCGCTCCGCGGCCTCGGCTACAAGCCGGGCGACTTCCCCCAGGCCGAGCGCGCCGCCGCCGAAGTCCTGGCCCTGCCCCTCTACCCCGAGCTGCGCGCCGACGAACAGCAGACCGTGGTCGCCGCCATCCGCGCCTTCTATGACTGAGTCAATCTGAGTGCATACATGTAAACGCTTACAGCGGGGGCTTCTACTTTTCACAATGGCCTGGATTTCACCCTCAATTCCGTGCCTACCAAATGGCTGGGATTCTCTAAATCATCAGATTTGATCAGGTATATGAGGATACAGAAGACGACAGTCATTGCAACACTCGCAACCTTCCACAAGTCAATCGGTTGTTTAGCACTAATCCCAAGATTCATCGCAACCAAGAAACCCCAGAATAAGGTCACGAAAACACTTACTAGTGAATTGACTTTGGATACCGAAATGGCGCGGGAGGATGTCATTCCACGATACCAAGGGGATGTCTTCTTCATCAGAACCGTTTTATAGAGTGGCCCCAAAACTTCATCTTCCAACAAATCGATATGTGTTTCCCAGTTTTCCTGCCAAAATTTACTGCCCTTATTCACGCGAAACCATGAAAACGAGAACACCACTCCTAGGCATCCGAACAAAACAAGCAGCTCGGATCGAACCGTCTCGGAATGAAACTTTGCACTGGCCATCACTCCAAAGGCAACAAAGGCAGCCGCAATGAATGTCCAGAAATATGCGGCCCTTTTCCAATAAAGTTCAATTTCAAAGTTTCTTATCTTCCAAGCCAGTTCAAGCGCCATTCCTCGCTTTGATTGATTATTTCCCTCCACAGAGTCTGGGAATGCCAGCTTATATTCGCTGATTGATTTGATTGGCTCCACGAAATACCTCCTACCGCTTCTTCCCTTTGAGCGCCTTCTTCACCTCAGCCACGGGATGCGCCTCCGGCTCGTCCTTGCTGCCCGCAGCCGCGACCCGCCGCACCAGGTTCCCCTCCAGCCGATAAGTCTTCTCGATCAGCCGTCCCGGCGTCGCGATTCCGGTCGCCGGATCGGGAACCACAGGCCCGGCGTCGGCCGCCAGGACCCTGTAACTGAATGCCGGCAGCGGAGTCTGAGCCGTAGCCGACTTGCCGTACGGGTCTGTCTCCATCCTCACGGAGACCGGAAGATAGCCCTCAATATTCTTGTTGCGGAAGGCCGTCTCGTAGCGATGCATCTTCAGGTTCCAGGTAAAGACGCGCACCTGGTCGAAGTCGTAGGCCAGACCCGCCGTATACGGGGCCAGGACCGCCAGGTAGATCGGAATGTCTTTGTTGTCCTGTGCCGCGCTGTCGTCATGCACGGTGGTCAGAACGTACGCGCCCACGAAGCGCTGTCCTTCGGCATAGCGGGTCAGCGAGTCCGGAGCATCCACATCCACATAGTGGGAGAGCAGCCAGCCGGAGCGGCCCCTGGCATCGCGCGCCAGCCACCAGTCCTCCATCGCAACCGGAGGCGCGATCTCAGCCCCCAGGGCATCCGCCGTTTTTACCGGGGCCGCACCTGCGGTCACCGGCTTGGGAAGCGTCGCCCGCTCGAGCAGTTGCACCTTGTCGCCCTCCGCCAGCCGGTAGAAGACCTCCGTTGTCCGGCCCGGCCTCAGGTGCAGATTCACCTCGTCGCGCACCACCGCCGAGACCACCGCAGGATCGTTCTTATGCGCCTCCGCCAGGGCCTTGAACTCGTCAAAAACCTCCTGCGTCGCCACCGCCTTCTCGTCGATCCAGCCCTGCTCCCCCTTCTCCGTCTGCACGCGGTAGAAGCGGCGTCCGTGCTCCAGCACCTGGAGCCGCTGGCCGTTCTCCACCGTCGCGGTGCGGTTGGAGACGGCAGCCACGCGGTCGCGAAGGTAGGTTTGCTTGGCCGTCACATACACCGATTCGGCTGCCGGCCTCGACCGCAGATGCGAGCACCCGCCCAACATCGCAGCCCACAGCGCAGCCACGCAGAGGAACGCCCCGAAACCAGGCCATATGGCGCAGCGAACCGGTCCCCGCAGGCGAAACCCCGGGACCGGCAGCACCCGGGATAAGGGTCGAAGAGAACGATTGGGAATCTTGTCCGGCACATTTTCCAGCATACAGGGCAAAATGCTCCTCCGCGGGCCCTTCTCCCGGCTGGAGTGGGGCGGCAGGCTGAAAAGGGCATTTTTCCCAGAAAAATCCCCCCTCTACCAGTTTTTTGCCGCCCCGTCCAGGGCAAAATCGCCCTCTGTTGCCAGTTCGCATTCCATCTCGTAAATTAGAGTCTTGCGCGAAGTGCCCTCTTGCGCATACAGTTGCGTACGGAAACAAAACCAATCCAGGAAAGCACTTTAGCGACACCCTGAATCCAACTCCGTCCATCGCGCAATCGGATCGGCCACATCACTCGTCAACTGGTAAGGAGGCCCACACAATGGCCAGTAAAGAAATCGAAGTCCTCGACCCTGCGGCAACGGTCGATAAGCTCAACAAGATCGCGGCAGGCCGCGCACTGAATCGCAGGCACTTCATCACCGCCCTGGGGATGACTGGAGCAGCGGCAGGCGCAGGATTAATGTCGGGTTGCACCACCACCAGTTCCGTGGCTGTCACCACCGCTGTTGGATCGGGCCAGATTGATATTCTCAACTTCCTTCTCAACCTGGAGTACCTGCAGGCCACCTTCTACTCCTACATCACCCAGGGTGCCGACCTGCCGTCCGCTCTCACGGTTGGCAGCGGCGCCATCACCGGCACGCTCAGCGCGCCGGTGGTCTTCACCGGAGCCAACGCCCCCCAGATCACCGACCTGCTCAATGAGGTTTATTTTGACGAGGTGAACCATGTGATCGGCCTGCGCAATATCCTCGGCTCCGCGGCCATCTCCAGGCCGGCGATCAATCTCGCCGCCTTCGGCGCGATCACGGCGACCAATGCCCTCTCGATTGCAAGGCTTCTGGAAGACATTGGGGTCACCTCATACGTAGGCGGCATTCTTGGGCTCACCACCAGCAACGCCACCTATGCCGCGCAAATCCTCGGCGCGGAAAGCTTCCATTCCGGGGCGCTGCGCCTGATCAGCATCCAGAACCCCGCCATCGCCGCCGACATCGCTGCCGCCGATGGCCTGGACGTGGCGCCGTACGACCTGGGTTCGGCAACCCTTGCAGCAGCCGGTCCAACCGCCAGCGGCGGATTCTTCCCCACCTACGGTGGTGCGGCCGTACCCGGCACCACCGGCACCGCCTCCACCGGATCCTTCATCGGGACCCCCGGCACATACGGCTCTAACGCCATCTCCTACGCCCGGACCTACCAGCAGGTCCTTGCGCTTCTCTACGGCACAGGCACAGCGCTTGCATCTTCCAACGTCTCGGGCGGCTTCTTCCCCAGCGGAGTGAAAGGCAACCTCACAGTCGTCTAAGCCATGGAAGGACACACTCGGACCTGAACTCGACGCGGGCATCGCATTTCATCATGACCCAATCTCTTCGCACAACTCGCAAGTCTACTGACAAGGAGGCCAACGAAATGGCCAGCAGCAATGACATCGAAGTCCTCGATCCCACGGCAACGGTCGAGAAGCTCAAGAACATCGTATCCAAAGTCGCCCTGAATCGCAGGCACTTCATGGCTGCCCTCGGAGCGGCTGGTATCGCTGCTGGCACGAGATTGGGATCGGGTCCGGTTGCACGCGCTCAGCAACCCACACCCAACGGTTTTGCGCAGACCGACGTCCTCAACTTTCTGCTCAATATCAAGTACCTCAAGGCGACGTTCTATTCCTACGTCACGCAGGGCGCCGATCTTCCGGGCTCGAGCTATGTCACCCTGTCCTCGGGCCAGGTCTACAACGCGCCGGGAAAGATTACCTTCTCCGGCACCAATGCCGCGCAGATCACCGATATGTTCAACGAGATGTACTACGATGAGCTGAATCAACTGATCGACCTGCGCAATCTTCTCGGCGTCGCCTCCGCTGCCAGGGCGACCATGAACCTGCTGGGCAACTCCGTCGCAAACGCAACCTATGTGACGCCTTCCGGTACAGTGATTTCCACCGGGGCCCAGGCCATCGGCCAGGCCCGGATGTTGGAAGACATCAGCGTCACAGCCTTCGCTGGCGCGCTCTCGTATCTCACCGGGCCCAATCTCGCCATCGCCACCCAGATTCTGGCCGTCGACGGATGCCATGCGGCCGCGCTTCGCCTGGCCAGCATCCAGACCGGCGCAGCGTATCAAGGGACGCTGTACCAGAGCAACTTCCAGATAGGAACCAACCAGGCCAGCCCCACTGTCTACGCGATACTCCCCTCGACGGCCGCCGTCGTAGGCGATATCATCACTGCCCCCGGTTTGATTCCAGCGGGCGCGGTGATCACAGCGATTACCCCCAAAGCAAACGTCTCGCCCACCGGCGTCGTCATCTCCGGCAACACTGCCATCACGGGGGTGTCGAGCATCTCCGGGCTGGCGGTCGGACAACCCATCACTGGAACAACCGGCATCCAGGCCCTCACGTACATCTCGGCGGTCGGCAGCACTGCGCCCTACTCAATCACGATTTCGAAGGCCGCCAACGCCACCCCACCTGCAGTCTCACCCACCGGCTACCTCACCGCCGGCAGCACTTCCATCACGGGTGTGTCGAGCGTCTCCGGATTGGTCGTCGGGCAGCCCATCACGTCATCGACAACGGCAGTCGTTGGACAAGTTCTTGGAGTCATCCCGGCCGGCACAACCATCACGGCGGCCAGCGGCACCACAATTACCATGTCGCAGGCCGCCGCTGCTACGGGCACAGTCACAATCACCGGCATCGTCACCAACGGCAGCACCACCCTCACGCCGGTGTCGAGCACCACCGGGCTGGCGACCGGGCAGGTCATCAACGGAGCCGGCATCCCGTCAGGAACGAAAATCTCGACCATCGGCACCACTGTCACGTTGTCTGCGAAGGCCACCGCCACCAGCGCATTCCCAACCACCACCACATTCAACGGCATCATCAACGCCACTTTGCCTACTTCTTTAACAGCGCCCACTTCGAGCAACGATCCGACTATCATCACTCAAGTGACGAGCGCCTCCGGTGTGCCGGGCACAGCCGGATTGGGATTGTCGGCCAACCAGCCCCTTACCGCACCCGGCATCGCTCCGGGAGCGCTCATCACGTTGGTCGGCGCCAACACGGTCACGATGTCCTTGCCCGCCATCGCTAGCAGCACCGTCACGCCCACCGGCACCGTCACCGCCGGCAGCAACGTCATCACGAATGTTACAAGCCTCGCCGGAGTGACTGTCGGGCAGGTCATCGCCGGACCGACAGTCTCATTCACAGCCATCACCACCAACGCCAGCGCCTCCCTCACGAAGGTGTCGATCAACGCCTCATTCACAGCCATTACCACCTCCGGCAGCCCCACACTCACGAGTGTATCGAGCCTTACCGGGTTGGCGATCGGGCAGGTCCTCACTGGAGCCGGCATCCCTGCCAACACAGCCATCAGTGCGATCAGCGGCACTACAATCACGATGTCGGCAAACGCCACCGCCACCGTCAGCACGGCAGTGACCATTACCAGCAGCGCTAGCCTGGCGGTCGGGCAGGTACTCTCCTCACCAGTCTCATTCACAGGCATTACCACCAGCGGCAGCCCCACCATCACAGGTATAACGAGCGTCACCGGGTTGGCGGCCGGGCAGGGCCTCACAGGAACCGGCATCCCTGCCAACACAGTCATCTCGTCGATTACTGGCAGCGCTGCGCCCTACTCAATCACGATGTCGGCAAACGCCAACTACACCATCACCACGGCAGAGCCCATCACCAGCACCGGACCCATCCCGCTCAATACAACCATCAGTTCGATCAGCGGCACCACAATCACGATGTCGGCGAAAGCCAACGCCACTATCAGCTCTGCAATGACCATCGTCAGCTCCGGCCCCATCCCGTACAACGCAACCATCACGAGCGTCGGCGCCACGGCGCCCTACTCGATTACGATGTCGGCGCCCGCCAACGTTACCCCGGCACCGATCGTAATCTCAGGTGTCACCACCGCCGGCAGCAACACGATCACGAATGCGTGGGGGGTGGGGGCATCTGGCACGGTGGTGCTCACCGGATTGGTGGCCGGACAGCCCCTTACCGGAGTAGGCATCCCCGCGGGAGCGACCATCACGTCGTGGGGCACCGTGTACCCCTACTCGATTACGATGTCGCAGAACGCCACCGCCACCCTGGCACCAGTCACATTTACAGGCGTCACCACCAGCGGCAGCCCCACCCTCACGAGTGTATCGACCGTCACCGGGTTGGCGGTCGGGCAGGCCCTGACTGGAACCGGCATCCCTGCCAACTCAGTGATCTCGGCGATTAGCAGCACGGCGCCCTACACAATCACGATGGTGTCGGCGACTACTGGAGCGGCGGCAAACGCCACCCTCACCGTCACCGCGCTATCGACCATCACCACGTCAGAGATCATGAGCTTCCCCGCAGGAGTGAGCCTCACCTGCCTCTCCCCGGTGCCCATCACCAGTGGAGGAGAGGTGCTGACCAGTCCCACGGTAAGCACAGTGAGCAGTCCCGCTGCCGAGACCCTCACCGTTGGACAAGGCACCATCACCATCTCGCAACCTGCCATTTCCACAGGCAGTGGCACAGCCACCGTCGCCACGCCGGATCCCTATGAGGTCGTGCCAGTCGACCCGCTCAGCGCGACCGCAGCCGCACTCGGCCCAGCGCTCGATACATCGAGCTCCCCGCCTGTGTATCAAGGGTTCTTCGCCACCGCCGGCACAAGCAACGCCACCAGCGCCACACCCGCCGGCTTCGCCTACGCACGAACCTTCTCACAGGTCCTTGCAGTCCTCTATGGCGGTACGGGTACAGGCAACTACGAGGGCGCCTTCTATCCGGAGGGTGTCTCCGGCAACATCAACGTCACCTAACCCCTGCCGATCGCATGATTCCACGGAGTCATGCGGTCCAGCCCAAGCAAGATTGGAAAGGCCCACATCCCGCTCAGAGATGTGGGCCTTTTCCTTGCCTCAGTGGGTCATCGCCAGGGCAACCGGCCCCGTCGGGTCAGTCCCGGTCGGGACTGACGTTGCAAAATCGAGCTTCCCCACCGTCGCCGAGTCGTAACTGTACATGGTCAGGTCGGGCGATCCGCCATTGGCCGCAGCCAGCAGATAATCGCCGCTGCTGTCCACCGCCAGCGCCGTCACCGCGCTCCCGCTCTGATAGGGCGACCCGCTCAACACCGTCAAGGGACCGCCGCTGGCGATACTGAACCCGGAGATGGTGTTGCCTCCCCGGTTGGCCACATAGACATCGGTGCCCGCGGTATTGACCGCCACCGAGTAGGGCTGCGTCCCCGCAGTAAACGGCGACCCGCTCACCGACGTCAGTGCCCCGCCCGAACCAATCGTGTACACCGCCAGCCCGCCTGCGGGCCCGCTCCTCGCGATGAAGAGAAGTGTGCTGTCCGGACTCACCGCCAATGCATTGTCGCTGTTGTTCGATGCCGCTCCCAGCGAGAGCGATAGAGGAACAGACACGGCGCCGGACAACGTATTGAAGGGATATACCACATCGCCCGCAGTGCCCAGCGCAAGAAACAGATAGCCGCCATTGGGCGCAAACTTCACCCCATGCGCGACGACAGTAGCACCCGTCGGCACCGGGTAGGTGATCGGGGTGTCCTGCGTCAGCACGCCGGTACTGGAGTTGATCTGAAACTCTTCCAGCGAAATATTGTTCTGGTCCAGCGCGAACAGCCACTGTCCATCGGGCGAGATGTCCATCGAAGCAACAGCAGCGTACCCCACGGCGCCGCCGCTGTTCAGCGCGCTCAGCGCCCCCGTACTGGAGTTAATCGCAAACGCATAGATCGCCGCGTTGCCTGCGACAAACAAAATCGAGTTGGCGGGATTCACCGCCACCGCCGTGGGAGTAAACCCCAGCGAGTAAGGCGTGCCTGTCACCGCAGTCAGCGTCCCCGCGCCCACCGCAAATCCGCTCACCGTCACCGCAGTCCCGTTCGCAACATACACATAGTCGTTCGTCGGAGTGGTGCTACTGCCGTTCTTCGACCCCGGATAGACCCAGAACCCGGCGCATCCCGTCGTCCAACAGAGGGCCACCAGGCCCAACGCTGCCGCCACTCGCCGAAGCAAACCCATCATCAGCCCGTTCCCTTCAAGATTCTCTCTATTCGACTTTACTCCCAGTTAAACATCACCCGCTGCCGCTGCAAAAAAACAAGAAAAAGCGGCCCATCGCTGGACCGCTCTCTCCTTCCCTCTGAGATCACGCGAGGTCGAAGCGATCGAGGTTCATCACCTCGCTCCAGGCTGCCACGAAGTCACGCACGAACGCCTGCTGCGAGTCGGCGCACGCATAGACTTCCGCGAGGGCCCGGAGTTGAGAATTTGAACCGAAGACGAGATCGACAACGGTGCCCGTCCATTTGGGCTCACCGGTCGTCCGATCGCGCCCTTCCAAGACGCCTTCAGATGCAGCGGACTTCTGCCACTTCGTGTTCATGTCGAGGAGATTCACGAAGAAATCATTGGTCAATGTTTCGGGCCGCTTTGTAAAAACGCCATGTTCGGACTGCCTGAAGTTTGCATTCAAGGCGCGCAGGCCACCGATCAGAACCGTCATCTCGGGAGCGGACAGCGTCAGCAGGCTCGCCCGGTCCACCAGCAGCTCAGCCGCGAATCCCTCGTGTCCCTTCCGGATGTAGTTGCGGAATCCATCTGCGGCCGGCTCCAGTACAGCGAAGGAGGCCACATCGGTCTGCTCCTGCGACACATCTGTGCGCCCCGGCGAGAAGGGGACCTTCACGTCGTGGCCGGCCTTCTTCGCAGCTTCCTCGACGGCTGCGCAGCCTCCCAGAACGATCAGGTCGGCAAGCGAGACCTTCTTCCCACCGGACTGGGCGCCGTTGAAATCCTTCTGGACCGCTTCCAGCGTTTTAAGGACCTTCGCCAGTTCGGCCGGCTGGTTGACCTCCCAATCCTTTTGCGGCGCGAGGCGAATGCGCGCACCGTTCGCTCCGCCGCGCTTGTCGCTGCCGCGGAACGTAGCAGCCGACGCCCAGGCAGTCGTGACCAGTTGGGAGATGGAAAGTCCGGAGGCGAGGACCTTGGCTTTCAGAACGGCAATATCCTGCTCCCCGATCAATTCATGATCCACGGCAGGGACGGGGTCTTGCCAGATCAGCGGCTCCGCAGGAACGAGCGGGCCGAGATACCGCGAGATGGGCCCCATGTCGCGGTGCGTCAGCTTGAACCATGCCTTGGCGAAGGCGTCCGCGAACTCCTGCGGATTTGCGAGGAAGCGCCTGGAGATCTTTTCGTAGATTGGGTCCATTCGCAGGGAGAGGTCCGTCGTGAACATGATGGGGGCGTGCTTCTTCGACGGGTCGTGGGCATCCGGCACGGTGCCCGCTGCAGATGCATCCTTGGGCGTCCATTGGTAAGCTCCGGCGGGGCTCTTCGTGAGTTCCCATTCATGGCCGAAGAGGTTCTCCAGGTAGTTGTTGTCCCACTTCACCGGGTTGGTGGTCCATGCGCCCTCCAACCCGCTGCTGATGGTATCGACGCCTTTGCCGCTGCCAAAGCTGTTCTTCCAGCCCAGGCCCTGCTCTTCGATGTCGGCACCCTCGGGTACTGGACCGACATACTTGTTCGGATCGGCAGCTCCATGAGCTTTGCCGAAGGTGTGTCCGCCGGCGATGAGGGCGACTGTCTCCTCGTCGTTCATCGCCATGCGAGCGAACGTCTCCCGAATATCCCGTGCCGCAGCGACTGGGTCCGGCTTGCCATTGGGCCCTTCCGGATTCACATAGATCAGGCCCATCTGAACAGCGGCGAGAGGATTTTCAAGCTGACGGTCGCCGCTGTAGCGTTCGTCTGCCAGCCACTTGCCCTCAGGTCCCCAGTAAATATTTTCTTCCGGCTCCCAGATGTCCACGCGTCCACCGCCGAAACCGAAGGTCTTCAATCCCATCGACTCCAGCGCCACATTACCAGCGAGAATCATCAAGTCGGCCCAGGAAAGCTTCCGGCCGTACTTCTGCTTGATCGGCCAGATCAACCGGCGCGCCTTGTCGAGGCTCACGTTGTCCGGCCAACTGTTGAGGGGAGCAAAACGCTGTGCGCCGGAGCCTGCGCCGCCACGGCCATCGGCGATACGGTAGGTGCCGGCGCTATGCCAAGCCATACGGATGAAGAACGGTCCATAGTGGCCGTAGTCCGCAGGCCACCAGTCCTGCGAGTCCGTCATCAAGGCACGAAGGTCCTTGATCACCGCATTCAGGTCGAGGCCCTTGAACTCCTCGGCGTAATTGAACGCCTCGCCCATGGGATTGGACAGTGGGCAGTGCTGGTGCAGGGGCTTCAGGTTCAGTTGATTGGGCCACCAGTCTGCGTTCATTTGGGTCCCAGCAATTGTTTTGCGAACACCACTTGAGAATGGGCACTTTGTTTCGTCTGCCATACATCACCTCGATTTTGCTTTTAGCTGTTTACCAACAACCGGCAACCAACAACCATCTCTAGTTCAGCCGTTCCTTGTGCGTCTTGTCCGAGCGGGCGTCCAGCGGCTTGCGCCCGGCAAAGCCGTCCTCCGGCGTATGCCAGTAGCCGATCTCCTTCTCGCCCAGCTTCCAGCACAGCAGCACGTCACGGCCGTCCATCACCGAGGGAAAGTCCAGCAGCCCCTTCTCCAGGTCTTTGACCTGCACCCCGATCTCGTCCATCTCGGCCAGTGTGTCGCGGGCCTCCTGCAATGCCTTCTCGCGCTCCGCCCGCCGCCGCGCCGCCTGGGACACATCCACGCGCATCCCGCCCGCCAGGAAGATCCGCTGGTTCAGCTGCTGCATCTCCTGCTCCAGCTCACCAGCACGCGTTCCCGCCGCCTGTGCTCTGCGCAGCAGCGCCTCCAACACCGGCAGCAGCGTCTGGGCCTCGTTCAATGTGAATGTTCTGCTCAACGTTTGATCTCCATCATGCGGTCCAGCGCAACACGTGCCCAGTGCTGCACCTCGTTATCCACTTGGATGCGGTTCACCACGCGCCCGTCTATTAGATTCTCCAGCGCCCACGCAAGATGCTGGGGAGAGATGCGATACATTGTGGTGCACAGGCAGCCCGACTCATCCAGCGTGATCACCCGCTTGCCCAGCGGCCGGAAGCGCTCGGCCAGCCGGTTCACCAGGTGGATCTCCGTGCCCACGGCAAAGCTCGACCCCTGTGGCGACTGCTCGATCAGCTCGATGATCCGCTCGGTCGAGCCCAGCGCGTCGGCCTTCTGGCAGACCTCCCAGCGGCACTCCGGATGCACCAGCACCTGCATCCCCGGCTCCTCGCGGCGGACGCGATCCACGTGCTCCGGCAGAAAGCGCTGATGCACGCTACAGTGTCCCTTCCACAGGATGACCTTCGCCGCGCGCAGCCGCTCCGGCGTTACGCCGCCGTTGATTTGATACGGGTCCCACACCACCATCTCATCCAATGGAATCCCCAACGCATACGCCGTGTTCCGGCCCAGGTGCTGGTCGGGCAGAAACAGGACCTTTCTCGCGCGCCGGAAGGCCCACTCGAAGGCCGCGTGCGCATTCGACGAGGTACACACCAGCCCTCCCCGCTCGCCGCAGAAGGCCTTGATCTCCGCCGCGGAATTAATATACGTCAGCGGAAGGATGCCTTGGCCGTTGCTCGCTGTTCCCTGCCGCTCCAGCGACTCCCAGCAGTCCTCCACCTGCCCAATCTCTGCCATGTCGGCCATCGAGCAGCCCGCGTTCAGGTCCGGCAGGATCACCTGCTGCCATGGACGCGCCAGAATGTCTGCCGTCTCCGCCATAAAGCGCACGCCGCAGAAGACCATGTAGCGCGCGTTCGACTCGGCGGCGGCCTTCGCGAGCTTGTAGCTATCGCCGGTAAAGTCGGCGAAGCGGACCACCTCGTCGCGCTGGTAGTGGTGCCCCAGCACGACCGCCTGTGCGCCCAGCTTGGCGCGGGCCGCACGGATGCGCGCGTCCATCGTCTCGTCCGGCTGCACCAGGTAGTGGTCCAGCGAACACGCCTCGCCCACAGTCTGCACCGGGGCCTCGTCAAGTAACAGTCCATTCATGCTATGCCGCCTTCAGTCTCGCCAGCGCGTCCTCACCTGCTCAACGCAGAATGATTCGCACCGCGAAACGGGGATGTTGAAAGCACTTACCAGCGGGGCGTGCAGCGGACTCACCTGTGCGGCCCCTGCTCGGAGCCGTCACCCAATCCGCGGGGATGTTGCCGCCCATTTCGTACCCGCGCGACCATTGGGGCCGCGCCTTCTCCATTTTAGACGAAACCGGCCCCGAAACGACGCGCCCCGCGGTTCACTTGTTTGTCCATCCCTCCCTGTTTGTCATTCCAACTTGTTAGTCATTCCGCAACCTGAGCGGAGTCGAAGGAGGAGGAACCTGCTTCTATCGTTTTTCCCGGGCAGAGAGCATTTGTTTCCCTCCCCGCGCAAGCCGTATCATTAGGACTCTATGCCCAGCTTTCCGGACAGCGCAGTCCTCATCCTCCTCGTCCTGCTGCTCTTCGGACCGAAGAAGCTGCCTGAACTGGCGCGACAGTTCGGCAAGCTGATGGCGGACTTCCGCCGCGCCTCCAACGAGTTCCGCACCCAGATGGAGGACGAGCTGCGCCTCTCCGAGCAGGCCGACCGCCAGAAGCAGGCCGCCTCCGTTGAAGCTGCCGCACCCGCAGTTCCTGCCATCGAAGCCGAGTCCGTGTACGCAAACCAGGACCAGCCTTCACTCGATTCGGCACACGAATCCGCGTCCCAATATCCGCTCGATTCGACTGCCGATTCCGCGCACTATTCCACGTACGATTCCCTGCCCGAATCGGCCCACGAAACAACTCCCGATTCTACGACCGAGCCTGGGCCGGCCGCAGCCCCACTCCCCATTGCGGTCTCCGGCGAGCCGGGCATTCTGCCTCCGTCCACAGACCTGCCCGTCGCAAACTCCGGGCAACTCCCGTTCCCCGAAGACCTCCCTGCCGAGTCCCCCGCCCAGGCCGGCGTTCCGGCCCACGGTGCAGCAGCGCATGATGCCGAGGAGTTGCATGGCTGAGACCGGCCCCATCGACCGCGCCCGCGCCGCCCTATCCGACCGCGCAGAACTGCCCGGCATGAGCCTGATGGAACACTTGGAAGAGCTGCGCAAGCGCATCCTGCGCTCTCTCGGTTTCCTCGCGGCAGGCTTTGCCATAGCGTATGGATTCCACAACACCCTGGTCGCCATCATCCAGAAGCCGCTGGTCGACGTCGGCCTGCGCATGACCATGACGCACCCCACCGACGCGCTGAACCTGATCCTTAAAACCTCGGCTGTCGCCGGCGCCATTCTGGCCAGCCCCTTCATCCTCTACCAGGTCTGGCTCTTTATCTCGCCCGGCATGTACGCCAACGAGAAAAAGTACGTCACCCCGTTCATGAGCGCCACGGTCGGCCTCTTCCTGGCCGGCACGTGGTTCGGCTATCGCTATGTTCTGCCCGGCGCCATCCGCATCCTGGTCATGGACTTCGGCAAGAACTTCAGCCACATGATTACGATCGACGACTACACCGGCTTCTTCCTCGCCGTCATCCTCGGCCTGGGCATCTGCTTCGAGCTGCCGATTCTGATCTTCTTCCTCGCGCTCTTCGGCATCGTCGACGCCAAGTTCCTGCTGCGCCACTTCCGCTACGCCGTGCTCGCCATCTTTCTGGTGGCCGCCATCATCTGCCCCATGCCGGACCCCTTCAGCATGTGCCTCTTCGCCAGCCCCATGCTGGCGCTCTACTTCCTCGGCGTTGGGGTTGCCTGGTTCGTCCATCCCGATCGCCGCAAACGCAAAGAAAAGTCCGCCGCATGATAGAGCCAAATCGAACTGCAAATAGAATTGTCATTCTGACCCTGAACAGGGTGAAGGGGAAGCATCCCCGCATTTCGCTTTTGTTTTTGCTGTTGCTCGTTTTTCTCTGCCCGCCACTCCGCGCCCTGCAGCCCACCGGACAATCCATCTACAACCTCACTCAGCAACTCCTCGCCGTCGCGCCCAAGCGTTTCAACGGATCGCCCGGCCATCTCGCCGCAGAGAACTTCATCAAAGACCACTTCAAGCCCGAGGCCGCCAAGGGCAACTTCGAGACCGACCAGTTCACCGCCAACACCCCCGCCGGCCCGCAGACCATGCGCAACTTCATCGTCCGCTTCCCCGGCAAAAAAGATGGAGTCATCGTCCTAGCCAGCCACTACGAGACGAATTACCCTCTGCGCGACATCGCCTTCGTCGGCGCCAACGACGGGGCCTGCACCACCGCCCTGCTCATCGCACTCGGCCAATACTTTCGCGCCCATCCGCCGCAGGGCTACTCCGTCTGGCTGGTCTTCGACGACGGCGAAGAGGCCGTCCGCTCCTGGTCCGAATCCGACTCGCTCTACGGCACGCGTCACCTCGCAGCCAAGTGGTTCGCCGACGGCACCGCCCGCCGCATCAAGGCCGTGCTGGTTGCAGACATGATCGGCGACCGCGACCTCAACATCCTGCTGGAGACGCAGTCCACCCCATGGCTGCGCGCCATCCTGCGCCAGGCCGCCGCCAACACCCATCACTCCGCCAACGTCTTCAAGACCGAGGGCTCCGAGGAGGACGACCACCTGCCCTTCCTGCAGCGCGGCATCCCCGCCCTCGACGTCATCGACGTGGACTACGGCCCGCACACCGCCGCCACCCCCGACGGTTACCACCACACCGCGCAGGACACCATCGACAAGCTCAGCCCCCAGTCGCTGCAGATCTCCGCCGACCTCTTCCTGGAATCCATCCGCCTCATCAACCAGCGATAGTTTCAAGCGGCCTGCTTGTGTATTCACGAACTGCAGTGACGCGGGCATTTCATCAATTGACTGACAGATAGGAAAGTACTACCATCCTCTCCTGCCGAGTTCAACGTGTTGGAGGTTATTGTGGCTGATCATAAAGCACTTGTAAGCAAACTTGTGCATCCTCTATTCCTGTTTCTTGATGTAATGGGCATAGCTTCGTGCTTTGCCATCGGCTTTGTTCGGCCAACTTGGCACCCCTTCTTCATTACACTAGGATCTGCGCTTCTTACAACCGGCATCACTCTTCCTGTCGCAGTCTTTTTCCAATCCATCCATAATGAGCAGGCGTTCAAGATACTTAACTCATGTACACGTGCGGGAATAGAGTCGGTATTTGTTTCCAGAAAACAAGATTCATCCGACCTGTATGTAGCGATGCGAAAAGCACTTTCCGATTCAACCACAATTTCTCTACTAGGAGTGGCCTTTAAAACTTTCTTCGACCCAAGTGGCGAGGCTAGGGAAGCACTGAGCTGGGCTCTCAACTTGCCTGCGAAAACTTTGAAGGTTTTGCTACTCGATCCAAAATGTCAAGCTGCGAGATTGCGCGAAAAGGCTGAACATGGCAACTCCACAATTGATGATATAGAAAAAGCTATATCGACTGGCCTGCTTGCCGTTTTCCTTGAGCGGATGATTCGTTTGAGAAAGGAAATTGGAGAGGTTGAGTTTGACCGCATGGTGGCTGACTTTGTGAGAATGGTCCACCTTGACACAGCGGGTCTGAGACAGAGGTTGAACATGCAGGTTCGCACATACACTTCCGAACCCGTGGCGCAGATAATAATGTTCGATGGCTCGCTATTTGGCGAACAGTACCATCGGGGGCGGCCAAACGAGATAGTTCCACTTATGAGCTGTATTGGCAAATATATGCCAGTGATTCAGTTCCGAAGGGGCAGCTATAGTTACCGCTTTCTGGAATGTCATTTCGTGACTATTTGGAGTGAGGCGCAGGATATTACGGATAAGCTAATTAGCGATGCACTACGCAAACTGCCCGCTCTTTTGCTGATGCTTGAGTGCTAGAGAACGCCGGATGCCCCATTCATCGCGTTGACCGGGGTCCCCGTCGAGCGGTCTTGGCTCGCTGGGGTGGTTAGCGATGAGTGGGAACGGCGCTCCGCCTTACTTCACAAACCGCAGTTCGCCGCGCCGTACAACCGAGTGCCGCGCCACCCCGTCCCGCTCTGGATAATCGATGCGAAAGTGCGCCCCACGGCTCTCTTTCCGTCCCAGCGCCGCCTGCGCAATCGCCTCCGCCACCACAAGCAGGTTGCGCGCCTCCTGCGCCCTCCGCGTCATCCCCCGCGGCCCGATTTTCCGCAGCTTCGCCAATCCTGCTTGCGCTCGCCGCAGCCCCGCCCCATCGCGCAGCAGCCCAGCGTCCCGCCACATCAGCCCTCGCAGCTCCGCAATCCAGGTCTCCACACCCACCTCATCGATCGCTCCATCCTCCGTCTTGTTCCCTGCTTCACGCTGCCTGTCGTCTGTTCCCTGCTCCCTGTTCCCTGTTGCCTCGTCTCCAGCCATCGCCTCGGCCGCCAGCGCGCCGAAGACCAGCCCCTCCAGCAGCGAGTTGCTGGCCAGCCGGTTCGCCCCATGCACTCCCGTGCATGCCGCCTCGCCCGCTGCGTACAGGCCCGCCAGCGAACTCCGCCCGTGTGTGTCCGTCCTGATCCCGCCCATCAAATAGTGCGCCGCCGGCCGCACCGGAATCCGGTCCCTCCCCAGTTCCAGCCCATACCCCGCCAGAAAGCCTGAGATCCCCGGAAACCGCGCCTTTATATCGAAACTCTTCCCCGCCTCGCGCATATCGAGATAGACCGCCCCCTCCATCTCCTCGCGCCCGATGGCACGCGCCACCACATCCCTCGGCGCCAGCTCCGTCCCCGCGTGGTAGCGCTGCATAAACCGCTCTCCGCTCTCGTTCACCAGCCACGCGCCCTCGCCGCGCAGCGACTCGCTCATCAAAAACCGTGGCGCTCCATCCTTCGCGAACGCCGTCGGATGGAACTGATAGAACTCCATGTCCATCAGTTCCGCTCCGGCGCGATAGGCCATCGCGATGCCGTCGCCGGTGGCCACCGCCGGGTTGGTGGTATCGCTATAGACCTGCCCCGCGCCGCCGCTGGCCAGCAGCACAGCCCGCGCGCGCACCTCGATCAACCCTCCCGCCGCATTCAGCAGCGTCGCCCCCACCACCCGCCCAGCGCCATCCTCGTCGGAGCAGACAATCAGGTCTACCGTTGTCGCCCACTCCATCAGTTCCACGCGCTCCAGCCCGCGCAGATGGCGCAGCAGCGACACCAGGATCTCCCGCCCCGTCGCGTCCCCATTGGCATGAAGTATCCGCGCCAGGCTGTGCGCGCCCTCTCGCGTACGCATCAACTCGCCAGCCAGCTCCGCTGCCGCGCTTGCCGGATAACGGTCGAAGCCCGTGCCCCACGCGATCAGCTCCTCCACCCGCCTCGATCCCTGCTCCACCAGCACTGCCGCCGCCGCCGCGTTCACCAGCCCGTCACCGGCCGCTACCGTGTCTGCCAGATGCAGCGCCACGTCCTCGTCGCCGCCCATGGCCACGGCAATCCCGCCCTGCGCATAGGCCGTGTTCGATTCCGCCAGGCCTTCCTTCGTCACCACCAGAACGCTACCCGCTTCGGCCAGCCCGACCGCGGCACGCAACCCTGCAATCCCACCGCCCACAACCAAATAATCCACCACGCGCATACTTCAAGGCTACCACCGTATTAACGCGAAGCGCCGAGAACGGTCGGGTGCCCCATCCATCGCGCACTTGCGATCGGGGTCCCCGGCGAGCTTGCTCGCTGGGGTGAGGATGGGTGGGATGCATACAGCCTGCGCCATGATGATCTCTGTGCGATACCATTACCTCATCGTGTCCTCTATTCGCGTCACCACCCCCGCCGCCGCCTACAACGTCACCATTGCCCCCGGCCTGCTGCGCACGCTCTACCCGCGCCTGCGCAGGCTCACGCCGGGAAAAACTCCGCACCTCTTCGTCGTCACCTCGCCCGCCATCTGGGCGCTCTGGCATAAGGCCTTCCTCGCCAGCTTTCCCGCGGCCCAACAGCCCACCGTGCTCTTTCTCCCCCCCGGCGAGTCGCACAAGCGCCTCGCCACAGTCGAGTCGCTCGCCCAGCAGCTCGCCCTCTCCGGGGCCGACCGCGACTCCATCCTGCTCGCCTTTGGGGGCGGCGTCATCGGCGACGTCACCGGCTTTCTCGCCGCCATCTACATGCGCGGCATCCGCTACGTCGGCCTGCCCACCACGCTGCTGGCACAGGTGGACTCATCCCTCGGCGGCAAGACCGGCGTCAACCTCCTCGCCGGCAAGAACCTCATCGGCGCCTTCCACCACCCGCTCGCCGTCTTCAGCGACATCGACACGCTCGCCACTCTCCCCGCCGCCGAACTTCGCGCAGGCCTGCAGGAGGCGATCAAAGCAGGCATAATCCGTGACGCGAAGTTGTTCCGCTATATGGAATATAACGCTGATTTAATTCTCTCGGCTGATCCATCCGCTCTGGCCCGCGTCGTCACCGCCAGCGTCCGCGTCAAAGCCGAGGTCGTCCGCCGGGACGAGAAGGAATCCGGCCTGCGCATGGTGCTCAACTTCGGCCATACCATCGGTCACGCCATCGAGGCCACCACGCACTACCGCAAGCTCCTGCACGGCGAAGCGGTCGCCTGGGGCAGCATCGCCGCGCTGCATGTATCGCTCAGCCGTGCGCGCATCACTCCGGAAGACTTCGCCCGCACGGCCAACCTCATCCTGCGCTACGGCCCCATCCCGCCGTTCAAGGCCGACCCAGCCAAGCTCGTCGCGCTCACCTCCGCCGACAAGAAGAAGCGCAGTGGCCGCCGCGCCTTCGTCCTCGCCACCGGCATCGGCCGCACCCTAGTCGCCTACGACGTCACCGACGCCGAACTCATCGCCGCCACCAACGCCATGCTCACCGACATGCGCACCTACAGCAGGCCAGAATGAGATCACCGCGACGAACTTCGTTTTACGTCATCATGGCCATCTACAGTGCATACAACCTTCTTTGGTTGGCTGGCACCATGTTCTCCTACGGAAAGAACGACACACCTAGCGAAGCCCTCTTCTTCTGCCTTACCTTCCTTGCTGACATTCCGGCCTTCTTTGTCATCACCCGCAAATTGCGGCCCGGGCTTATCCTATTCTGCCTATTGCTCGCCTTTAGCTTCGCCCTCGCCGCGTCGCAGCATATCCTCAACAGCTTCAGCCTTCTCTATTGGTACGCCCCGAAACTAGTCCCACTATCCATTGCCGTCTGGGCCGCCTCATCGAGAACGGACACTACTTTGTCTTTAGATACCCCAAGGTTTTAGCCTTGGGTTTCACAAGTCCGCTTAATAGCACGTGGCAGTAACCACTGGTATACACTCGTTTGACGACCACTCCCCATCTCGACCCCACCCCAGGCGCGCGTCCCGGCGGCGTCTCCGATCCCGCCGCTGCGGCCCAGAGCATCCAGCAGATGTTCGACGCCATTGCGCCGCGCTACGACCTCGCCAACCACTTGCTCTCGCTCGGTATCGACCGCCTCTGGTGGAGGCGCACCGCGTGCGCCCTGTGTCCCATCCTGGCGCGCCCCGAAGCCATCGTCCTCGACCTATGCTGCGGCACCGGAGACATGACCCTCGCCCTCGACCGCCTTCGTCCCAAGCCGCGAAATCGGGTACCTCCGGGGCTAAAGCCCGCTTCTATAACGGTGCCTGTCGGCACGGCTGAAGCCGTGCCCTTAAGCAAGACCAGTTCGTCCGAAGCCGGCGAAACCCACGCCACGTTCCCCACTCCAATCCTGGCCGTCGATTTTTCCCGCAAGATGCTCGCCCTCGCCCAGCCCAAGTTTGCTGGCCGCAACATCCGCGCCATCGAGGCCGACGCGTTGCATCTCCCCTTTGCAGACGGCTCCATCGACCTCGTCACCTGCGCCTTCGGCTTCCGCAACCTGGCCAGCTACACCGACGGCCTCGCCGAGCTGCACCGTGTCCTGCGCCCCGCGGGCCAGATCGCCCTCCTCGACTTCAACCAACCCACAGGCCTCATGGGCGCTCTCTACTCGCTCTACTTCAAATGCATTCTGCCGCTGCTTGGCCGCATCATCTCGCGCGACCCACGCGCCTACACCTACCTGCCGGAGTCGGTCGCCCGCTTCCCACGCCCGCCGCGCATGATCGAGCTGATCTCCGCCGCTGGCTTCACCGCGCCCACCTGGACCCCCTACACCTTCGGCGTCGCCGGGCTCTACCGGGCGATCAAGCCATGAAGCCGCGCGGAAGACCTGTGTTTCACGTTTTGCGAAGGCCCGGGGCTAAAGCCCATTGAATCCATTGGCATTATTCAGGGGGCTGAAGCCCCCTGCTCCCTCCAAAAGGCAACAACGGAGTCGTTCAGCTCCCTCTGAAGCCCCCTGCTCCCTCCAAAGGCAATGCCGGAAGTTTTTCCGCAGCCTGATAATCCGGCACGCACCCCTCGAAAGCGATAGCATCACTGCCATGAGCCTTCCGGTCAGCCCGACGCAAGTCGCATTCTCGCCCGGCCCGTCCCCTCACGCCGCCAAGCGCACCGCCGCAATCTTTTCGGTCGCCGCCGCCGCTCTGGTCGCGCTGCTCAAACTGCTGACCGGCCTGCTGACCGGATCGCTGGGAATGCTCTCCGAGGCGGCCCATTCCGCCATCGATCTCATTGCCTCGGCGATCACTCTCTTCTCCGTGCAGGTCTCCGACCGCCCAGCCGACGAGGTCCACAACTACGGCCACGGCAAGGTGGAGTCGCTGGCCGCCTTCGTCGAGACGGGCATCATGTTCGCCTCCTGCGCGTGGATCGTCTACGAGGCCGTCAGCCGCATCGTCCTCCACCGCCATCTCGCGCTGCTGCCATCGCTCTGGCCCTTCGCCGTTCTGCTGGTCTCTATTGTGGTGGACTTCAGCCGCTCGCGCACGCTGGGCCGCATCGCGCGCCAGCACCGCTCCCCCGCTCTCGCCGCCGACTCCCTCCACTTCGCCACCGACATGTGGGCCACGCTTGCCGTCATGCTCGGCCTGGGGGCCACCTACGCCGGCGAGCGCCTCGCCCGTCCCTGGCTGGAGTACGCCGACCCCATCGCCGCACTGGTGGTCGCCGGAGTCATCCTGCGCGTCAGTTGGCGGCTTGCCCACCAGACCATCGACGCCCTGCTGGACGCCACACCCACCACCGACCCCACCAGTCACCAGCCTCAGTCCAAGGACCAGCTCCGCGCCAATCTGCTGCACGACCTCACCGCCATCCCCGGCGTGCTCTCGGTGGAACGCCTGCGCACCCGCCGCTCCGGCCCCAACTACTTCGCCGACGTCACGCTCGGCCTGCCGCGCAACCTCACCTTCCAGCGCTCCGAGCAGCTCACCCTGGCCGCCACGCAGGCCGTGCAGCGCCACCTGCCCGGGGCCGACGTCGTCGTCCACACTGTCCCCACCGCCTCGCTTGCGGAGAGCGTCCACGACCGCATCCGCGCCGTCGCGGCCCGCCGCAACCTCGCCATCCATGAGATCAGCGTGCAGCAGATCAGCGGAGAGCAGCACGACCCCCTCCATCCCCGGTTGCACATCGAGCAGCACCTGGAGGTCGATGAAACCATGCCCCTGCGCCAGGCCCACGACCTCGTCACTACGCTGGAGGCCGAGATGCGCCGCGAGGTTCTCGCCATCGCCTCCATCCTCACCCACATCGAGAGCGAGCCGGCCACCATCGAGCGGCCCGCCTCGCTGGAGCGCGACCGCGAGCTGGAACTGCGCCTGCGCCACGTCGCCACCGCCTTCCCCGAGGTCCTCGACATCCACGAGGTCTACGTCACCCGCCACGCCCCCAGCGTCGTCCCTGCCGCCGCGCACGCCGCGTCTTCCAATCCCACCCAAACCGGCAAGCAGCCTGCATCTGAAAACCTGCAACGTGCAACTGGCAACATTCCCGTTCACACCCAGGTCTCCTGCCACTGCACCCTGCCCGACGACCTGCCCATGGCCCGCGTCCACGCCGTCATCACCGCGCTGGAGGGCGCCTTCAAACTCGTCGCGCCCGAGGTCGACCGCCTGCTCATCCACCCCGAACCCGCCACCGACAACCGCCGATGAATGCCCCACCAAGGTGTGCTATCGTTTTTTCGCAGGAGGTAAGTATGAAACGGTCCCTGGTATTTCTTGCAGCGCTGGTCACGCTCTCGCTGACAACCTTTGCGCTGCTCGCACAACCCCCCGCCCACAGCAGCACTGCAAAGCCGCCGGCGCGCGGTCCCGCTGCCTTCCACGGCAGGCCCAATACCCAGCCCAACCGCAACTACAGCGACGCGCCCGGCCATCCCAACGCGCCCCACGTCGAGGCCGACGGCAAGTGGGTCGGCCACGACACTGGCCGCAACGATCCGCACTACAAGCTCGACCATCCCTTCGCGCACGGCCGCTTCACCGCAGGCTTCGGCCCCACGCACGTCTGGCACCTGGCCGGGGGCGGTCCCGACCGCTTCTGGTTCGGCGGCTTCTTCTTCCACGTCGCGCCCTTCGACATCGGCTTCTGCAACGCCTGGTTCTGGGACTCGGACCCCATCATTCTCTACGAGGACCCCGACCACCCCGGCTGGTACCTGGCCTACAACGTGCGCCTCCGCACCTACGTCCACATAGAGTATTTGGGCCCGCAGTGATGGTTTGACTGGACCGGCAGCGATGGAGTGGCTGGGCCATCCGCAATGGAATGTAGCGCAAAAAAGTGTGCCCCCCATCCGAACTCTCTGGACGAGGGGCACACAATTCCAAACTCACTCAGGCAACCGTCCGCTGCAGCCCACGGTCAGTTCTCGTACTGCTCCATCCCTGCTTCGGTCGACGCATACTGGGCCTCATCCGCCAGCTTGCGTTCGTCGTACATGCGATGGATCGATTCCACCGCCGCGGCGAATCCCGCAGCCGATACAGCGCGTGAGAAGTAGTACCCCTGGGCCTCATCGCAGTTGCGTCGCGCCAGAATTTTAAGGTGGTCTGTCGTCTCCACACCCTCGGCCGTCACCTTGATGCCGAGGTGGTGCGACATGGACAGGATCGCGCGCACGACCGTCGCGGCGTTCGGTTCCGAGACGGCCTTCAGGATGAAGCTCTGGTCGATCTTCAGCCGGTCCACCGGATACTTCAATAGATACGAGAAGCTGCAAAATCCCGTGCCGAAGTCGTCGATCGCAACCCGCGCGCCAAGCTGCCGGATCTGTTGCAGTTTCTCCAGGTTCGACGCCGAGTTGATCATCAGGACCCTCTCGGTCAACTCCACCTGAAGGCTCTTCGCCGGAAGTCCGCTGCTCTCCAGCGCCTCGCCGATCACCTCCAACAGGTTGCTCTGCTCAAACTGCCTCGGCGACAGGTTCACCGAGACGGAAAGGTCCATCCCCAGATCGTCGCAGATCGCCTTCGCCTCTTTACACGACTGCTTCATCACCCACTCGCCGATGGGTACGATCATCCCCGTCTCTTCCGCCAACGGGATGAAGACCGAGGGCGAGAGCATGCCCAGCTTGGGATGGCGCCAGCGCAGCAGCGACTCCATGCCGACCACCCGGCCCGTGGTCAGCGACACCAGCGGCTGATAGTGCATGAACAGCTCATCGCGCACCAGCGCGTGGCGCAGCGCGGCATCCATCGACATGCGGTCCTGCGACTGCTTCAGCATCGCGTCGGCGAACATCTGGTACTGGTTGCGGCCATTTGCCTTGGCGACATAGGTCGCCGCATCGGCGCGTTCCAGCATGGTGTCAACGTCCCCGGCAAAGTCGGGATAGACGCACACCCCGACGCTGGCCGTAAGGTTGACCTCCATCTCGCCCACCTGCGCGGTGCTGGCGATCAGGTCGACCAGCCGCTGCGCGCACCGCTCCACATCTTCCATGCCTGCGATCTGCGGCATCACGATGACGAATTCGTCGCCGCCAAGCCGTCCCAGCGTGTCCGAGCGCCGCAGCGATTGCTGCATCCGATCGGCCATTCCCACCAGCACCTCGTCGCCGGCCTTGTGTCCCAGCGAATCGTTCATCCACTTGAAATGGTCCAGGTCGACCACAAACACCGCCGCCTTGCGCCCGTGCGCCGTGGCCTTCTCGATCGCCTCGGCGATGCGCTCGCGCAGCAGCGGACGTCCCGGCAGGCCCGTCAACTGGTCGTGGGAGGCCATATGCTTCAGGTACAGCATCAACTGCTTGCGCTCCGTGATGTCCGACGCAATGGCGATGAATCCGCTGATCTCGCCCGCCCCATCGCGCACCGACGTCACCGCGACATGCACCGGCAGCGTAGTGCCGTCCCGCTGCATGTACGTCCAGTCCTTCTCATCGACCTCTCCCTGGGCGGCCTTGGCCGTAAGCAGGGCGAAGCCCTCCAACCGCGGGCCATCTTGCGGCGCGGTTTCGTCAGGCAGAGGAGCCAGCTCCGTGGGATCGTGCAGCATGGTGATCGCCACCTTGCCCACCATCTCCGCGCGCGTATATCCCGTCAGTTTTTCGGAAGCCCCGTTCATCGCCCGGATCATTCCGTTCAGGTCCGTCTCGATAATGCTGAACGGCGCCGTATCAAAGACCGAGTTGCTGAAGTTCGACAGGCTCCGGTAGCGCTCTTCCGTTTCCTTGACTTCGGTCACATCGCTGACCGTAACCGCCACGCCATCGTCAAGTTTATGAATCCGCCGGCGAAGCCACCTCTCCCCGCCATCGTCCAGATGCACCACCAGGTCTTCATACAACGGTTTACCAGAAAGCACCACGCTGCGATATTTCTCGAAGAGTTCTCCGGTGCTGTCCGCTGGAAAGACCTCGCACAGGTCGCGGTCCAACAGCTCGATGCGTGGCTTCTGCAACAGTTCTTCAGCATGGGAGTTTACATACCGGTACCGCAGGCCCACAATCTCGCCGTCCTTGTTCCGCACCGAATCCAGTATGGAAAAAGCGTCCGGGCTGGTCTCCGCCGCCGCGATAAACCGTGCGTTCTCTTCACTGTTCTTGCGATAGCCCCCACCCTCGCTCCGCTCGCGCCACACCAGCAGAATGACAATGATCGACAGTACCGCCGTTCCCCATGTGAAGCCATTGTCCACGGTCGGCGACACCGATGAGCGGCCCGCCGCTGCAAGCCGCCACACCATCACGAGCAGCGCCACCAGCCCGAACGCAAATGTAGACAGCCGGATCCGCCTAATAACCTTGCTACTTAGCTTCATCAAACGGTTCGCCTTCCATGACACATCGCCGACGTGACTGCTTCAGCGTCCCACGTCTTGTCGATTTAGAATGGCCCACAAACAAGTGCAAAGCAAGGCTAGCATCCGGCAATCAAAAAGGAACTAACCTTATGGTAACTAAACTACAACTATTGAGTAACCTAAGTCACATGGTCCAAAAAAATCGTTAGTCACTTACCGGCAGTTGTCTCCCGTCCAGGCGCCGATAGACCAGGCGATTGGCCCGACAAGGACGGCCTTGTCCGCTGAAGCGGCCCCATGCCAACGCATCCCTCATGCTGGTCCTCCCCGGAAGCCTTGCTTTCCCGCCGCATGCGCCCGATCCATGCCTCGCGACCACGATTATTTGCCGCCCCGCAGCAACCGTTCGCCTCCGTTTCCGTCTATTGTGATAGTCATGAGCCCCATGCGAATCCTTCGCCCTTCCCTCTTCGCCGCGCTGCTGCTTCTAACCTCAGCCAATGCCGCGCCTCTGCTGGCGCAACCGTCCGGCGCTGCCGCTCAAGCCCAATCTTCCGCCGCACCCGAGCAGGCCCCCGCCACCACCGCTCCCACACTCAACGTCGATGCGCGCCTGATCAACATCCCTGTCGTCGTCCACGATAAAAAAGGCGCCCTCGTGCAGACCCTCGCCAAGGACAACTTCGTCCTCCAGGTTGATGGCCATCCCCAGACCATCCGCTACTTCAACCGCGACACCGATCTTCCGCTCACCCTCGGACTGCTGGTCGACGTCAGCCTGAGCCAGCGCGACGCCATCGACGACGAACGCACCGCCAGCTTCGCCTTCCTCGACGACATGCTCACCGGCCCCGCCGGCCGCGACAAGGCCTTCGTCGTCCAGTTCGCCCGCCAGACCGACCTGCTGCAGGACGTCACCAGCTCCAAGCCCAAACTACAGGCCGGCCTCAAGCAACTGGAGACACCCGCCTCCGGCGGCGACTACGACACAACCAGCTCCGGCCCCAACTCCAGCGATACCGGCTCCGGTCGCTCCAGCGACAGCTCCACTCGCACGCGCCGCGCCGGAACCACACTCTACGACGCGCTCTTCCTCGCCTCCGACGAGCTGATGAGCAAGCAGACAGGACGCAAGGCCATCGTCATCCTCTCCGACGGCGTGGACAGCGGCAGCAAGGAGTCGCTCGCCTCCTTCATCGAGGCCGCCCAGCGCGCCGACACCATCGTCTACGCCATCTACTTCAAGGGCCGCGAGACAGCCGGCGGATTCAATCAGAATCCGGGCCGCCAGGGTGGCGGAGGATTCCCCGGCGGCCGTGGTGGCGGTGGTGGTTATCCCGGTGGAGGCGGTGGCTATCCCGGTGGTGGTGGACGTGGAGGCGGCCAGGGCCGTCAGCCAGAGAATCTCCCAAGCCATATCGACGGCAAGAAGGTCCTGCAACGCATGGCCGACGAGACCGGCGGAGGGCTCTTCGAGGTCAGCAAGAAAGAGACCTTCGCCGAGATCTACAAGCAGATCGGCGATGAGCTGCGCGCCCAGTACCGCCTCGGCTACACCCCCGACAAGGAGTCCGCCTCCGACGGCTACCACCGCATCGTCCTCTCGCTCTCCAAGTCCAGCCCCAAAGACCTCTTCCTGCAGACCCGCGACGGCTACTACTCCGGCAACTAGAGCAACCGCGCAATATGGAGTGCAGCTTCCGCTCGCCTCATTTCCGCGTGAAGGGAGCAGATATCCGCTGCTGCGCCAGCTCTTTGGCAGTAGCCGAACCCATGCCATATTGCGAAAGCTCCATCGTCTTGCCAGATTCCTTGGAGCTCAGCACCATCTGGTACTGCTGCAGCGCCTGATCTCGTTCACCCAGCAGATCGCACATCTGCCCCATCCACAGTCGGGACCAATCCCCCAATTTGTCCCGCTTCGCCTCCGCCAGGCCGTTCAGCGTCTGAAATGCATCAAACGCCTCGCGATAGTTCTTCGCATCGTAGAGGGCGTACCCGAGATAAAGCCGCGCTTCCAGGTCTTCGGGATTTTCGCTCACCAGAGTCTGAAAAGCTTCAACCGTCTGTTGGCTCCCGCGGCTGTCCTTGTATAGGAACATCGCGTCATCTTTGGTTCGCGGCGGTTTATTGAGCTGCACCGAGATCAGCGATCTGCAACCATGAAGGTCGTCGGAGTCCCGCAGAACTGCAGGCTCCACCAGCCTCCCTGCCTTCGCAAGCTCCTCCAGGATTGCGTATGCCGTCTCATGCTGCACGATCAGGAACATCTCGCCGGCAGAGATGCCATAGGATTGCCCAAGCTGCTTATAGTCGTATGCGTTCGCAACCAGATTGGCATACTCGCCTGCGAGTTTCTTGAACAGCTTGTCCAGACTGTCTCCACGGTGATAGGCAAACCCCTGAAACTTCAGGTCCGCGTCGAACAAACCGAGCTGCTGCAGCGGCTCAGCCCGTGCAGCGCTCACTGGAAGCCCCCACGCTGCGCGGTTCAACTCAAACTGCGAGCCGAAGACCGTTCGACTGTTGCAGGAAGTTCGTTGACCCCAGGTCACGCTGAAAGAATCGTCGCCCACTCCGGAGTCGTACGAATTTGTCCCGACCATATAAGGATGCTCTGGAAATATCCGCCACTCAGCCGTGGGAGGGGTGCCATGATGAAATGCTTGTCCCCAACCGTCATACCAGAATCGGTCCATCACCCGCGACCACAACACATGAAACACCATCTCCGGGCGGTTGGGCAGCGCCTGAACAATCTGGTCCAGGATGGGAATAACCCGCGGCGTCAACGAACTCGCCACCGAGTCCACGGTCGCCGCCAGCCGCACGCGGTCGTCCCCGGCAATGACTGGAAACGCGACAAAATATTTGTCGTCGCGCAGCACCAGGACATTCCCGGCCACAAGTTTCTGCAGGCGATCGTCCAGGTCCGGCACATTCAGCTTGGCAAGCTCGGAACGGGACGCTCCATGGATGCATGCATTGGCGATTCCATTGTTGGTGGAGTCGCGCAAGAGCGACGTCTTCGGCGCAGGCCGCAGCGGCGCTCCTCCGGTAAAGCCTGTAACCGAAGAAAAACTGATTACAGAGTTGGACTCGGCGGCAAAGCTCGTAGCAGAAAAGAGACAGAACGCTAGCACGACAAGGGCCCGCATGAGCAACCTCCAGTATTGATTACGATTGCAGAATCAAGTGGAGAAACGCCCACGGGCCGCTGCTTCACAATTCGCATCATACGGCAGAAATGTGAAACTGAAAGCGCTGGGACTGGATAAAAGTTGTGAATGGATGGGATAAATGGAGCCGATGAACGGATTTGAACCGTTGACCTACGGTTTACGAAACCGTTGCTCTACCAGCTGAGCTACATCGGCCTGCCAGCCTCATTCTACCGGCTCCGCCCGCATCGCGCAAAGCGAAGGCGTATTGTCATTCCGGCCCTGAACGTCGATCTTGTCTCAATGGAAGAGTCGCGTTCCACGCGTTGCAATCGCTCCGCGCGCAAGCCTACCTGCAACTCGGATCGCGCAGCCAGGTCGTCAGCGCCACCACGCACGGCGTCATCACAATCGCTACATACGCAAGTCCCGCTAGAAAGTTGTGCATCGGAGCCGCCTCAGGTTCGATCGAGTGGAGCAGAACTTAACTCACTCCATCGTTATCGGCGAAACCAGGCCGCTCCAACAGGCGTCCGCCTCACAGCGCAAACTTAGGTCACTCCTCCGTCGTCTGCCGCAGCATCACGCACACCCATTGTCCCCGCAGACGCGAAAAGGCCGCCCGGCAACAGGGCGGCCTTTTCTTTAGGGAGAATAGTTCCAACGGAGGCAAAGCCATCAGAACTTTCTGGCTGCATAGTAAGTTTGGCCAAAACCGGTGTCAAGGCTAAAACATTACCATTGCAACACGTTGATAATAAATATGTTGCGCAGACAGACAATTTGTAAATATACGCTTTATTTTCTCTTTGCCTGTGCTCGCAAATCAGTGAAGTATTGTGAAGTCATAGACTTAGCCCCACTAAATGCACCGATGCATGTGCATCCCGGCCCGTCCCAGCGTTTCGCGCCACTCCGCCGCCCCCTGACCGCCGTTCACTCCGTCACTTCCCATTCTTCAGTCCTCGGGGTCGCGCAGCCTCTTGCCCACCGCTCCGCTCAGGTCGATGCGCAGAAACTCCGGTTCACTCGCCGCCGGTTTTCCCTGCATGACGCGCACCAGCGCCCGCCCACCGCCGAAGAACACTCCGAGAACCAGCATCGCGAGCGCAGAGATCGCGCAGAAGATCACAATGCTCTCCAGCAGGCTGAAGGTCTTGTGCAGCTCCGTATCGAAGTCGAGCGGAACCGGCTTGTCCCACGTCACCTCGCTGCGCAGATGAATCCCGTCCACCATCTTCTGCGCCTCTGCCGCCGTCCACGCGCCCGACGTCAGCAGCAGCAGCGGCCCCTCGCGCCGCAGCTTCACCGTCCCCGCCAGAGTCGTACCCGGCTGCTTTGCCAACGCCTCGATTGCGCGCTCGTGTTCGCCCGCGATCTGCGGCGTCGGATAGAGCAGCAGCGTCAGTACGCCGCCGCCCTTCGTCGTCGCCGTCACCGTCTCCGCGTTCTTGTCGAAGCCCACCATTCCAGCGGGCAGCACTCCGCCCATCGCGCGATAGCCCGCCGGCCCCAGCGCATAGCGCAGCGAATCCGCTTCCAGCCCCTGCGCCGGCAGTAGCTCAGGCAGCATCGGAACGATCCCCGCCGAGCCGCCGACCTTCGGCAGGTGGTCGATCAGCTCCCTGCTCAGCGCAATCATCGCCGCGTGATCGAGCTTGAAGTGGCCCACCACCACATTCGCGCCGCTGCGCAGCAACAGCTCGTCCCCATTCGAGAGCGCGCCGTCGCCCACCTTCTCCGGCCGCATTCCCGGCCTGCGGAAGTAGTCATAGGCCGCAACCGCTCCGCTAACATCCATAAACTTGTAGACCGTCACCGACCCTTGAGGCAAAGCGTTCTTCTCATTCGCCGACGCATACTCCGACCGCGCAAACCGCCGCAGCCCGTCCTCGGTCATCACCGGCGCGTCCGCCGCATCCACCAGACCCAGCCCATCGCCCACATCGCCCTCAGCCACGCGCTTCAGCTTGCCCAGCGTCGCGGGAAGCAGCGGCGTTGGCGGTTCCATCAGCATCGTCGTCGCACCCGGTCCCTGAGCCTGAGCCTGCGCAGCAAGCCCTGCCCCCGAAGCCGCGCACAGCCCTGCCGCAACCGCACAAACCGCGACCCGCGCCGTCACTCGAAGAGAATCACCCATACATCGCCCAGACTACCACTGAACCCCAGGCGCTCACAGCTCATACCTCATCGCTCACAGCTCATAGCACAAAACGGAAATGCCGTTCTCTAAACAACCATCCATTCATTCCAACTCCAATCAGATGTTGGTAGCATCGGTGTGTGCTGGAACTCTCCACCCCGGTGAAGTTCGTGAAGCGCGTGGGCGAGCGCATCGCTGCCGGCCTCGCCACGCGCGGCGTCGACACGGTCGAAGACCTGCTCTACCACATCCCCTTCCGCTACGAGGACCGGCTGAACCCGCAACCCATGGCCGAACTTGTGGCCGGAACCACGGCCTCGGTCATCGGCGAGGTGCGCGGCACCGTGCTGCTGCGCACTCGCTCCGGCCCCATCTTCGAGATGACGCTCGGCCAGGGCCTGGGAACCGTCAAGTGCATGTGGTTCCATGGGACGTATTTAAAAGATCGCTTCAAGCTCGGCCAGATGGTCGCCGTCTACGGCAAGCTGGAGCCGTCGCGCTCCGCCATGGCCGCCGCCGCAGCCGGAACGCTCGGCGCCGCAGCCGGCCGCTTCAAGATGATCCAGCCGCAGTTCGAGATACTGCCGGAGCCCGGCGCCACCGGCGCAGACGCTGAGTTCGCCATGCTGGAGATGGGCCGCATCGTCCCCGTCTACGAATCGCTCGGCGGAACCACTCCCTGGGGCGCGAAGCTTACCTCCAAGTGGATGCGCCGCGTCGTCTGGAGCATCTTCGAGGAACTCGTGGAAGGAAAGCCTTCGGGTGCCCCATCCATGACAGCTTCACCGTCATGGGTGGGATCGACAAACCCCGAACCTGTTCCCGAGACCCTCCCCGCCGCACTCCTCCGCCGCCTCCATCTCCCCTCCCGCCTCGAAGCTCTCCGCGCCGTCCACTTTCCCGAGGCTGGCACGCCGATGCCGGAACTGATGTCCGCATCCACCCCCGCGCACCGGCGGCTCATCTTCGAAGAGCTCTTCTACCTCGAACTCGGTCTCGAACTCAAGCGCCGCCGCATGAGGGAGCGCGTCGGCACCGCCTTCGCCACCGGCCCCACCGTGCGCGAGGCCATCAAGCAGGTGCTTCCCTTCCATCCCACCGCCGCGCAGAAGCGCGTCCTCGGCGAGATCGTCGCAGACATGCGCCGCCCTCAGCCCATGCGCCGCCTGCTGCAGGGCGATGTCGGCTCCGGCAAGACCATTGTCGCCATGCAGGCCGCAATCGTCGCTATGGAGAACGGCTGCCAGGCCGCGCTGATGGCACCCACCGAGATCCTCGCCACGCAGCACTATCTCTCCGCGCGCAAGCTGCTCGGCGGTGTTGTCTCGCCCCGCACCGGGCAGCCGTACAAGGTCGCGCTGCTCACCGGCTCGCTCGACCCCGCCACCAGGCGTCAGACGCAGGGCCGCATCATGCGCGGCGAGGCGCAGTTCGTCATCGGCACCCACGCCCTGCAGGAGGACAAGGCCGACTTCAACAACCTCGGCCTGGTCATCGTCGACGAGCAGCACCGCTTCGGAGTGCAGCAGCGCTTCAAGCTGATGCGCAAGCCCGGAGCCGATGGCGTCGCAACCGATCCCGACGTCCTCTCCATGACGGCCACGCCCATCCCACGCACCCTCGCACTCACCCTCTATGGCGACCTGGAGGTCAGTATGATCGACGAGATGCCGCCCGGCCGCACTCCCATCGTCACCCACCGCACCACCGAGGAGCACGCCGCCGAGGTCTGGGAGTTTGTCCGCAAACAGGTCGCGCAGGGCCGCCAGGCCTACCTCGTCTACCCCGTCATCGAGGGCAGCCGCGACGACCAGCCCGAGCTCGATTTCCCCCATGACGAAGAACCGGAACCAGCAGGCGAGTCAGCGAGTCAGCAAGTCAGCAGGTCAGCTGCAAAGACTCGCGTTGCGAAGGGTAGACTGACGAAGGCCGACAATCTTTTCGCCACGCCGAAGACCAAGCTTCGCTCCGCAACCGAGATGTTCGACGAGCTGCGCACCGGCGCGCTCGCCGGCCTGCGTCTCGGCCTGCTGCACGGCCGCCTCAGCGCCGACGAAAAGGAAGTCACCATGGCGCGCTTCCATCGCGGCGAGATCGACGTCCTGGTCTCCACCACCGTCATCGAGGTTGGGGTCGATGTAGCCAACGCCTCTGTGATGGTCATCGACCACGCCGAGCGCTTCGGCCTGGCGCAGATGCACCAGCTCCGCGGTCGCGTCGGCCGCGGCGCCGCAAAGAGCTTCTGCATCTTAATGACCGGAGGCAACGTCACCGAGCAGGCCGACGCGCGCCTGAACGCAATGGTCGCCACGCAAGACGGATTCGCCCTGGCCGAGCTGGACCTCCAGCAGCGTGGCCCAGGCGAGTTCTTCGGCACGCGCCAGACCGGCCTCCCCGAGTTCCGCGTCGCCAACCTGCTGCGCGACCGCGCCACCCTGGAGCTGGCCAAAGTCGAAGCCGAACGCTTCGCCGCCCGCCCCGATCCCGCCGTCCCGCCCGCCCAGATCGCTGCTGTCTGGGCCCGCCTCAAACAACAGTGGCAGCGCCGCTACGGCCTCGTCGAAGCCTGATCCGCCAACCCCACCCTTATTTCACTCTCCCAACGCGTCATTCTGACTCGAAGAGTCAGTATCTCCGTCGTTGCTTTTCCATTGCCCGTAAAACCCCTACCCCCGACCTACAAGAAAAAGGCCCCGGACTCGTATCGCTCAGGGCCGTTTCCATCCTTCATGGTCAGTCTACTTCCTCTTGGGCGGCGGTGGCGCCTTGTAGTTTGTCTGGATCTGTTCATTCAGTCCCGCGAGGAGCGCCTTGATGTCCGCGACATGAGGCCCAGCAGGCGCCAGTTGCAGATACTTGTTGCAGGCATCCACAAAGCCCGGAGGCGCGACAAGCTTCCCGTCAGCCGTTGCGGTGATGAGCGGAGCCAGCCCTTGTGTCTTGAGGTAATAAGCATCCGCCCTGGTCGGATCGGCCGCGATCGCCTTGTCCGCCGCCTCGGCAACCCCATCCACCTTGCCCGTCGCCAGTCCCGCGTTATAGAGCGTCACCGCCTCGTTGTAGTAGTACCTCGCAGCACCCTTCGGGTCTGCCTTGGCCGCCGCATCGTATGCATCTTCGGCATCCTGTGTCTTGCCCAGCCTGCCCAGCGCCTGTCCAAGCTGGTTGTTGACCACCGCGGCAACATCTGTGCTGGGCTTGGCCGACGCCGCATTCAGGCTGAGGGCCTTCTGGTACGAGGTCACCGCCGCAGTCAACTTGTCCGGAATCGACGGGTCGGTTGTCTTGGCCGCCTTCGCCGCCTTGTCCGCCGCCACGGCGTCGCCCAGTTGCGCATCGCCCAGCGTGTCCCACAGGATCGGTTCATCGGGCTTGGCCGCGGTCGCTTCCGTCATGGACTTGATGGACGACGCATAGTTGCCTGCCGCCGTGTCCGCGCGCGCCTGCTTCAGCAGCGCATTCAGGTTCTCGATCTTGGCGTTCTTCGCTATGATCTCCGCGTTCTGCTTCCTCGTTTGCTCCATTTGGTCGCGTTCAGCCGGGCTCATCTTGTCGATGTACTCCTTGCGGCTCATGTCGAAGTCCACCGTCTTGTCTTCCCCCGCCGCAAATACCTGTGACGGCATACGGTCGATACTGTTGTTGTTCTGATAGAACCACGCATCGTAGTTGCCCGGCTTGATGTCAGAGCCCTTGTAGTTGCCGCTATTGTCGACCGGGAAGGTGTACTCGAACTTCTTGTTCACCGTGTTCAGGTTCCGGTCGGTGGTCAGCCTGACCTCGCCGTTTGGGACCGGAACAACCCCCAACGGGTCGTTCACATGGCCGTGAACGCTTGCGGCTCCCGGTATTGCTGCCGGAGCTGGTGCCGCAGCCTGCGCCATCAGCCGCCCCGGCTGTGCCAGCGTAACCAAACCCAGAAGACATGCCATCAACACGCCCGCAATCCTCATCCCATTAATCTTCATCGCTCTCTCCCAACCCTCTCTCATCGTACTCATATCGCAGAGCTTGAACTCTGCAAACCAGTCACTTCCAAAACCATCCATTTCCTTGCAGGGCGAAACCGCCGACCTCACTCCATTTCACGCGGCCTGCCGGTCCCGCGACAGGTTCGGCGATCACATCCTGTGTTCGCCGCCCTGGCCGAATGCCTGCTTCCGCAAAGCCTTGCTCGCGCGTACGCCGCCAGATCCGCGTTCTACAATCGGCATTGACCAAATTACATGCAATGACGCGTCCAATTCAACTCCCAGCCATGCCGTCCCGATCTTCTTCCATCCGAATCAGCGCCCTCGCCACCCCAATTTCTCCGCGGTTCACCCATCCGCGATGCCTTCGCCAGCCAAATCCCCGGCACTCTGCGCCATCAACTCGCGCGCCGCCGCCTCATCCTCCACCCGCACCTGCAGTCGCACCCGGAACGCCGCAGGCAGCAGACTGTTGGCATTCTCTCCCACCAGAAAACACTCCACCCCCGCCGACTCCAGCATCCCTTTGGCCATCTGCGCCTCCGAAGGACTCTCAAACCGCCCCACGATCACTAGGCCTGCGGGCACTCCCGGCTCCGCATCTCCATCCAGAAACATCGACTCACCTCCGCGCTCCAACTCACTCCCAACCCCTGCTCAACTCACTTCGCTTCCACGCTCTGCAGGTGGAAGGTGATTGTCCCCCAGAACAACCGCGCCCGGATCTGCACTGGAATATGGCGTGCGTCGTCGGTGTACCAGACCCAGATGTTGCCCCGGTTCTTCACCACGCCCTCTTCGGCCGTGGGCTGTACCCGGATGGTCTGGAACGTCCCCGCCGGCGTCTTGATCTCCTCGCGCGCCTCCACCTTCATGGTCACCGTCACCGTGCGCATCGCATCGGCCAGCGGAAAGCCGAAGTCCTGCCCCACCGTGAGCCGCTGCGACGCCGCATAGAAGATTCCCGACAGAGAGTCCGTCACGCATGCGGGAATCGACGTCGTCTGCTGTTTTTGCGTGCCCTTCACCAGGTTTCGCTCCACCTGCGTCTGTTTGCCCGCGCTCGGGTCGAATGTCAGGTCGCTCGATACCCGCCGCCGTCCCTCCTGCACCTGCTTCCAGAACCCCTCCGAGCAGCCCGTCCCGGTGTCCATCGCCGACTGGAACCGGTCCACCACTGGAAACAGCAGATTCACCGCGCCCACCGTGTCCGCCGTCGCTGTCACCTTCAACTGGTCTCCCTGCCGCTCCAGGTGAAAGACCGCCCTGCCCGCCGTAAACACGCGCCAGTCCACGGTAAAGGTCAGCGTCTGCCGCTCGGGAAACGCATAACCCGCAACCGGCGGTTGCAGCGTTGGGATGGGGTGCTGCGCCGTCTGCACCATGTGGACCGTCGGGGACTGCAACGTCTGCGCCTGCGCCGTTTGGTCTCCACCCAAGAGCCCAGACAGCCCTGCCAGCAACGCCGCAAGCAGCAGAGCGGCGAACGCAAGCCGCGCCAACTTAAAGCCGGAGGAGTGGGCCGCGATATGATTCAGACCGATCAAACCCATCAACAGTTCGCAGCTCGCACAAGAAAGATAGTTGCAACTCTTAGCGTGAAAAATACAGCAGCTTCAGCGCCAGCGCCAGATAGATTGCCGCCGCGCCCATGGCTGAATTGTACTCGCGGTGGTGTCGGTAAAGCTCCGCCGAAAAGCCTCCCGTTGCCGCAACCGCCCCGTCCGCCGCCAACTCCCTGCCCGCGCCCGCGCCTCGCGGCAGCAGCCTGGGCACCGCGCGCGCGTACGCCTCATAGTCCGCGAAGTGCTCGCGCAGATACGCCTCCTCGCTCAGGATCGTGGGAATGTAGATCGCCGCGAACAGCATTGCCAGCAGCGCCAGAATCACCCAGCTCGCCGCCGCCGCCGCAAACCCGAACGCGATCAGCATCGACCCCAGATACAGCGGGTTCCGCGTATGCGCGTATGGCCCCGTCGTGGTCAGCTCCGCGTCCTTGCGCACATAGCCCGACGCGTACCCGCGCAGCCACAGCCCCGGCAGCACCAGCGCTGCGCTGGCCGCCATCGCCCGCCAGCTCGGTCGCGCCAGCCACAGATACAGCGCCGCAAAGACAAACCCCATCGGAACCCGTATCCGCCGCGCAATCCTCTGCCAACCCGTCCGTCCGCTCACGCTCGCCCGCTCGCCTCTCTTCAACGCAACAATCTTCTCGCCCGCACGACTTCATGCTGCGACTGGAGTCGATCGAACCACCCTTCGCGCCAGCAGCTTCATCCCCTTGCGCGCCTGCCACAGATCGTAGTTCATCTGCATTCGCAGCCAAAACTCGGGACTCGTATTGGGCAGCGCGCCGGCCAGCCGGATCGCCATCGCCGCCGAAATCCCCGCATGACCATTGAGAATTCGCGACAACGTAGTCCGTGCCACTTTCAACCGCTCCGCCAAAGAGGTAACATCTGTCTCGCCAATGTAGTCGCGAAGGACCTCGCCAGGATGTGCAGGATTGTGCATCGCCATAAACGTCTCCTTAGTGATAATCCAGATAATTCACGACCTCGGCATCTTCGCCGTGGAAGGTAAATGTAATGCGCCAGTTGCCGTTCACCGATACCGCCCAGTGTCCCTTCAACGAACCGCGCAGGGAATGAAATCCCCACCCCGAGCCATCCATCATCTGCGGATTCGAGGCAGCGTCCAGAGCTGTGAGCAGAATGCGCAATTTCTTCGCGTGACTCGGCTGTATTCCGGCCTTCGAGCCCGTCCGGAAGAACCGTTCCAGCCCCGCGTGCTTGAATGACCGGATCACTGCAACAACTATAGCGCGTTACGCTACACGCATCAACAGAAATCGCCTTGCGCTTCTCCCTCGAACCTCGAACCTACCCCAGCATCTCCATCGCCGCAGTCACCACCTCTTCCACGCCGATCCGCAACATTCCCGCATCCACCTCGCTCACCCGCTTGTGGCTGGTCGTGCTCGTCGCATCGCGCAGCACCCGCGAGCGCGTGCCGTAAGGCCCATTGCGCGCCGGGTCGGTCGGCCCGTAGATCCCCACCACCGGCCTCTCCAGCGCCGCCGCCAGGTGCAGCGGCCCGGTGTCTCCCCCGATTACCACCGCCGCCCGCCGCGCCAGCGCGATCAGTTGCCCCACCGAGCAGGGCACCGCGCGCGCAAACCCCTCACTCGTCTCCACCACGCGCTCCGCCTCGCGCGAGCCATGCGGCGAAGTATTCACCACCGACCGCACGCCGGCCCGTCCCAACTCCGCCGCCACGCGGCCAAACCGCTCCGCCGGCCAGATCTTCGCGCCCCATCCACCGCCCGCCGAGATCAGGCAAAACCTCTCGTCTCCCACCGCCTCCGAAGCCCACCGCTCGTCCATCTCATCCATCGGCAGCATCACCCGTGCCGGTCGCAACCGCTCGCAGACCGCCGCGCCCAGCAGCTCGCATCCCTGCTCCACCACATGCGCCGAGTTCACATCCAGCTTCTGCCCATACAACCAGCGCGCCATGCGCTCCCTCGGCCTCGCCGACCCCGCAAATACCGCAGCCCCCGCCATGCGTCCCACCACAGCCGACTTCACCGCCCCCTGCATGTCCACGCACACGTCGAACCGTTCGCCGCGCAGCACATCGCGCAGCACGCGCATCTCCGAGTGCGTCCTGGGGGCCAGCGGCCTGCGCTTCCACGCTCCCGCCGCCACGCTGTACCAGCGGTCCACCAGCGCGCGCGCATCGAAGCGCCCCTCGATCTGCTGCAGGTCGTTGGGGTCCCCGGCAATCTGCAACAGGTCGCTCCAGCGCGGCTCAATCGCCCACCCGATAAACCACTCGGGGTGCAGCGCGCGCAGCGCCGCCACCGCCGGCATCGCGTGCAGCACATCGCCCATCGCCCCGATCCGCACAATCAGCACTCTCACCGGCAGCACTCCTCCAGCTCGCGCACCACATCCGCCTCGTCCACAAACCGCGCCGTCAGCCCCGCCACGCACACCGGCCCCACCTCGCGCAGCCGCTCCATCATCGCTTCCGTCAACTTCACCGCATCCTTCTCCGTGGTAACAAATCCCGTCGCCCCGCTCTTCTTTGCCATCGCAACCATCCGCACCATATCCACCATTGCATACGCATGATGATCGCCGAATGCCACGATCTCCGCCAACTGGCAGCCCGACTCCTCCAGCATCGCCCAGAATCCATCCGGCCGCGCAATCGCGCAGAACGCCAGCGGCCTGGTCCCCGCGCTCCCGCCCCCCTCGCAATCCGCAAACCGCAGATCCCGCCGCACGCTCCACACCGCCGCGCCCGCGCGCATCAGCTCTCTAACCCGTGTTTCCACGCGCGCGCGCTCCGTATCGCGCAGCACCACCACATCCGCCCGCCCCAGCGCCGCCAGAGGCTCCCGCCGGTTCCCCGCCGGCAACAGCGCCTCCTCTAAATCCTCCTCCGTCACCAACACCACATCCACCGCCCGCGCCAACCCCCAGTGCTGAAACCCATCATCCAGCAGATGCGCCCGTGGTTTGTCATTCGCAAATTCAGAGTTGTCATTCTGACCCTGAACGCAGTGAAGGGGAAGAATCCCCGCATTTCGCTTTTGCCCTTGCTGTTGCTCTCCCCCACTCGCCGCAAATCCCTCCGCCGCCTCGCCCGCCGCAAACCGCTCCGCCCCAACCCAAACCACCACAGAATCGGGTGCCCCATCCATCCCGCGTTCTTTGCGGGATGGGTGGGAGGCGTCCGCACAACCTTTCGATTGCAGCTTCTGCGCAATTACCACCGGCTCATCGCCAAATCGCGCCGCCGCATCCACGGCATCCAAATCCACGCGCTCCACCCCTCGCCCCTTCCGCCCGTACCCCCGCGACAGCACATCCACATCCCAACCGCGCTCCCGCAGCAACTCCGCCAGCGCAATCACCACAGGAGTCTTCCCCGCTCCTCCCGCCGACAAACTCCCCACGCTGATCACCGGCCACCGCAGCCGCCTCACCCGCAGCACGCCCAACCGCCGCAGCCCATCCCTCAACGCCAGCCCCGCCGCATAGATCGGCGCCAGCGGCCATCCCCACCACCGCCGCGCCCTCACGGTCGCACCATCCCAACCAGCGCCGCAACCGCCCGCCCCGTCGCGCCCTGCTGCTCCTCAAAGACCTGCCGTCCGCGCTCTCCCATCGCCCGCGCCGCCTCGCGGTCTGTCAGCAACTCAACCAGCGCCGGCTCCAACTCTTCCTTATCCTGCACAATGCGAATCCCATCCTCCGCAATCATCTTCCCCACCACATCGCGGAAGTTCTCATACGATGGCCCCATCACTACCGGCACGCCAAACTGCGCAGGCTCCAGCGGATTATGCCCTCCCCGCCGCACCAGGCTCCCCCCAACAAAAGCTACATCCGCAATGCCATAAACCGCAGCCAGATCGCCGATGGTGTCGAGCATAATAACGTCGTACTCAATCGCGAACCCTTTAGGTCCTTTGAGCAATTCGAGCTTGCTAGCGTTCGCAGAAAACGTGTCGATGATCGAGTTGACGAACAAAAAGCGCTCAGGATGTCGAGGAGCGAGCACAAGCAGAAGCCCCGAGTCCCGCTGAGGTAGGTCTTGCCACGCGTTGAGTATGATCTCCTCTTCGTTCGGTTGGGTGAGACTCTGGGAACCTACCGTACTTCCCGCCACCACAATCTTCCGCCCCGCAGCCGCCTCTTTAATCAGCTCCGCCACGCGGCTCGCCTTTGCCGCCCGCACATCGTACTTCAGGTTCCCAATCGCCCGCACCGCCTCCACTCGCGCCCCCATCGCCACCAGCCGCCGCGCGTCCTCCTCGCTCTGCGCCAGAAACAGATCCACCCGCCGCAGCACCCATCCCCAAACCGCCCGCACCCGCAATCCCCGTGTATAGCTTCGATCCGAGACCCGAGCATTCACCACCGCCACCGGCACACCCACCCGTCCGCACTCCACCAGCATCCTCGGCCACAGCTCGCTCTCCATCAACACCAGCAGCTTCGGCTGCAGTGCGCGCAGATACGCCCGCACAGCCCACGCAAAGTCCAGCGGATAGTAAAACACCCGCCCCGTGCCAAACCGCTCCTTCGCCAACGACTGCCCGGTCGCCGTCGTCGTCGAAACCACCACCACCCACCCCGCGCCCAGCGCTGCCTCCAGCTCCGCAATGAGCCGAGTGGCCGCCAGCACCTCGCCCACACTTACCGCATGGACCCACACCACATGCCGCCCAGCCGTCGCCGCCCGCAGCTCCGCCGGCACGCGCCCCAGCCTTTGCCCCACGCCATCGCGATAGCGCACGATCCGCGCCAGCCACAACGGCGAGCACACCACCAGCCCAACCGCCAGCAGCAAGCTATACAGCGCCATCCCCATCGTCTCTACGCTCTCTCCCACAACCGCCCGGCTTTACCGCCAGACCAGTGATGATGATAATCAACCCAGCATGAGCACGCATTACAACCCCCGCGCAGCGCAGGCCTTAGCGGTGCTCCCCATCATAGCCGCCCTCCTCTGCCTCACCGCCCGCGCCGCCGGCCACCGGTCCGCACCTCCGCCCAAGCCCGCCGCCCAGTACCCCGCCAACGACACCCACCCCGGCGAGCGCGTCACCATCGCGGCCGACCCCTGCGACGACCCCAAGCAGTGCAGCTTCTTCCGCCTGCCCTACATTCAGCACGGCCTGCTGCCCATCCGCGTCATCCTCACCAACGACGGCGACCGCGCCCTCCAGCTCGACGAGGCCCGCTTCCAGTTCATCACCGCCGCCAACGAAAAGCTCCCCGCCGCAACCGAGGACGAGATCAACCGCCGCCTCTTCACCCTGCACAGCACCCAGCCCATGCGCATCCCGCTCATCCCCATCCCCATCAAGCGCACCCCCATCGACAAGCGCATCGCGCAGGACGACGACGACTTCGGCTTCCAGGGGACAATCGTCAACGCCCACTCCACCCTCGCCGGCTACCTTTTCTACGACATCAAGGGCCTCGACGACCCCGCACTCCTACACTCCGCGCTCTACGTCAAGATGGTCCACACCCTCGACGGCAAACAGGAGCTCTTCGACTTCACCATCCCCTTCGACAAGTGGCTCGCCGCCAATCCCAACGCCCCATCCAACCACCCCCGCCGGTAATGCCCAGTCCCATGCCCGAACTCCAAATCCGACCCGCCACCCCCGCCGACATCCCCGAAATTCTCGCCTTCATCCGCGAGCTCGCCGAATACGAGCGCGAACCCGAGTCAGCCCAGGCCACGCATGAAGACCTGCTGCGCGACGGCTTCGGCCCCACCCCGCGCTTCCACTGCCTCATCGCTGAAGTGTCCTCTACTGACAACCTGCAGCCTGCAACTGGCAACTTAGTCCCCGCCGGCTTCGCCCTGTACTTCTATAACTACTCAACCTGGCGTGGGCACACAGGCATTTACCTGGAAGACCTCTTCGTCCGCCCAGCCTTCCGCGGCCGGGGCATCGGCAAGGCCCTCTTCGCCGCCGTCGCTGCCATCGCCGTCGCCGAGGGATGCCCGCGCCTGGAGTGGGCCGTCCTCGACTGGAACACTCCCGCCATCGACTTCTACAACTCCCTCGGCGCCATCCCCCTCACCGAGTGGACCACCATGCGCCTCTCTGGCTCGCCTCTCGCCACCCTAGCCGCTCACGCCAAATAGCAGCCGATCCCCTATGCTGAAACTATGAAGCAGATCAGAATCATCGGCGGAGGTCTCGCTGGCCCGGAAGCTGCGCTGCAGGCCGCCGCCCTCGGCTGCCAGGTCGAGCTCTACGAGATGCGCCCCACCCGCTCCACCGAGGCGCACCAGACCGCAGACTTCGCCGAGCTGGTCTGCTCCAACTCCCTAAAGTCCGAATCCGAGAACACCGCCCCGTGGCTGCTGAAACAGGAGATGCGCCGGGCCGGTTCCATCCTCCTCGCCGAGGCCGACGCCTCCGCCGTACCCGCCGGCCACGCTCTGGCCGTCGACCGCGTCGAGTTCTCCCGCCGCGTCGCCGCCCGCATCGCAGCCGAACCCAGAATCACCATCCACCGCGAAGAGGTCACCGCACTCGATCCCGACCAGCCAGACGCGCTCACCATCCTCGCCACCGGCCCGCTCACCTCGCCCGCGCTCGCCGCCGAGCTGCAGCGTCTCACCGGCTCCAACCACCTCGCTTTCTACGACTCCATCTCGCCCATCGTCGACGCCGCCACCATCGACATGGACCGCGTCTTCTTCGCCGCACGCTACCAAAAGGGCACCGCCGACTACATAAACTGCCCCTTCACCAAGGAGGAATACGACCGCTTCCTCGAAGCCCTCACCACCGCCGAATCCGTCCCCGTAAAGCCCTGGGAGCAGATCCCCGGCCACGAAAGCTCGGGTGCCCCATCCATGACAGCTTTATCGTCATGGGTGGGATCGACGAACTCCGAACCCGCCATCGAGACCCTCCACTACTTCGAAGGATGTCTGCCCATCGAAGAGACCGCCCGCCGAGGCCGCGACACGCTCCGCTTCGGCCCCATGAAGCCGGTCGGCCTCACCGACCCCAGGACCGGCCGCTGGCCCTACGCCGTCGTCCAGCTTCGCCAGGAGAACCTGCGCGCCGACAGCTACAACCTGGTCGGCTTCCAGAACCACCTGAAGTTCGGCGAACAGGCCCGCGTCCTGCGCCTCATCCCCGGCCTGGAAAACGCCGCCTTCCTGCGCTACGGCCAGATCCACCGCAACACCTACATCGACGCCCCCTCGCTGCTCACCGAGACGCTCCAACTCCGCGCCCACCCCTCGGTCCTCATCGCCGGGCAGCTCAGCGGAGTAGAGGGCTACACCGAATCCATCGCTTCAGGTTTGCTTGCCGGGCGCTACGGCGCTGCCCTCGCCCGTGGCATCCAGCCCACGCCCGCCCCGCGCGCCTCCGCCAACGGCTCGCTCATCCACTACATCACCCACGCGGAAAGTAAGCGCTTCCAGCCCGCCAACATCACCTTCGACCTCCTGCCGCCGCTGGAAGACGACCTCCGCCGCCGCATCCGCGACAAAAAAGAGCGCCACCGAATCCAGTGCGAGCGCGCCCTCGCCGCCTGGGCCCAGTGGCTCGCAGATTAATTCGTGCGGCTGCACAATTCCCGTGCTAATCTCCTACTACCCATTTATGAGACCCCTCAGCGCAGCCGAATGCATCTCTCCCGCCATGGGACGGACCCACGATCTTCTGGGCCGTCCATTCCGTCTGGGCACGTTTCTCAAGATCACCGCCGTCGCCTTCTTCGCGGAGATGGGCGGGGGCTTCAATTACAACTTCGGTCGCGGTAGCTCCAACGGCATACACCAGCTTCCTCCCGCCATGCTTGCGTTTGTCGTGGCGTTCGCGGTCATTATTGGCCTCATCTCCCTGGTCGTCGGTCTCATCCTCTTCTATATTGGTTCCCGCCTGCAGCTCGTCCTGCTGGAAATGGTCGCAATCCGCCACACCTACGTCGCCCCTCTGTGGCGCAAGTACGGCAGCCGCACATGGCGATGGATCGGCCTCAGGCTCCTCATCATCCTCTGTATGCTGCTTCTTCTCCTGCCCTTCATCATCACGGCCGTCCTCTACTTCTTCCATCACGCTCACGAGGCGGGCGCACTTGGCGTTGCCGATTTCTTCTCCGGCCTGCACATCGCCCAGATTCTTCTCTTCGTCGCCGCCGTCTTAATCGTTCTGTTGGTGCTGAGCGCAATCTATATGCTGGTGCGCGACCTCGCCCTGCCCTTTCTCGCGCTGGAAGACCTCACCATCTCGCAATCTCTCGGACGCCTGCGCGCGCTCATCGCGGCGGAACCCGGCCAGGTCATCCTGTACATCATTCTTCGCATGGTTCTCGGCCTCGTCTTCGGCATCGTCGCCGAGATCGCTGTCGTCCTGGTCTTGCTCGTCTCACTCATCCCTCCAGGGATCGTCGGAGTCATCCTCTGGTTCTCCCTGCGCCATGCCGGGACCGCCGGAATCGTGGTGCTGATCGCCTGCGCCATCTTCGGCGCACTGGCCTTTCTCTGCTGGGCAGTCTGCGTGGTCCTCGGATTCATGGGTTCCTTAATCACCTTCTTCCAGGCCTACGCCCTCTACTTCCTGGGCGGACGCTATCCCCTGCTTGGCGACCTGCTCGACCGCTCCACGCCCCCGACCGCCTACGCCTACGCCGCAGCCTTCCCCCCGCCCCCGCCGCCCGCACCGACAATCTGAGATCCATGGCTAACAGATTAATTTCAGTGGCTACTTTATTTCCGTGCTACTCTC
>JBEKRR010000013.1:0-69789 GCA_049518555.1 Acidobacteriaceae bacterium | reverse complement strand
ATCCCGCGCTCGCGCTCCTCGGGCGCGTTGTCGATCGAGTCGAACGAGCGAAACGCGTTCTTCGGGTTGTGCTTGGCCAACACCTTCGTGATCGCCGCCGTCAGCGTCGTCTTGCCGTGATCGATGTGCCCAATCGTCCCTACGTTTACATGCGGCTTCGACCGGTCAAACTTTTCCTTGCCCATGACTCTCTCTCCTTGGCCAGCGCGTGCCGGCGATTCACATCAAAACTAACTCAATCAATAATATGCGTACAACTTATAAAATTTTGCCCGCATCTCGGGTACGACCTGTTCCAGACTGGCCAGGTAGAACTCGCGGATCTGTCCCTGGTCGCCGTTGCCCAGGCGGTTGTACTCCGCGGCTGCGGCCGCGCCCAGAATGCCGGCGTGCAACACCAGTTCGAAGTCGCGGATGCGCAGCCCGGCGTGCTCGATCGACTTCAGAAAATTCTCAACCCTCGCTGCGGAGAAGGCCGCCTCGATGGCGGCATGCACCGCGTCGAAGTTCTGCGGATCGGCCACCGGAATCACTCCCTGCTCGCGCAATGCGGTCAACACGTCACTCCTGCACGGATAACAATCGTCAACAACTCCCTCCGTAGCGCCTGCAACAATCTGGAGCGGGAGACGGGAATTGAACCCGCGACCAACAGCTTGGAAGGCTGAGACTCTACCACTGAGTTACTCCCGCAATCTTTATTTTTCAATAATTTATAGAATAATCTGTCCCCACAATCCCCACATGAGCGATGGTGGCTATTGTCACGGCGCGCTGCAAACGAAACGTGACAGGAAGGTGAGGGACGCACAGGATCATCATATCAGAGAGGGTCGATTCGCAAGGCCACACGAGCACGGGGCGGCGAGGTCTGGGAATGGCGTTACCGCGTCCGTGGGAAGATGCGTCAGCAGATGTCTCCCGTCGCCGGCTTCCCTGCCGGGAAAGCGATGCGGCGGTATCTCGCCGCGCGGGCCGCATCGCATCTGCGTGCTTGACAGCCCACCCCTGCGGAGTCGAGCATCGAGCACGATGAGGCTTGCAAAACAGGAATAGCACTCACCAAGCAGGAACGGCTCATTTCCAAGGAAGCTCGGCGCTCACCCCGCCTCCAAATCCGACCGCTCGAAGAGAGAGAAGACCATGAGAGTTCATTCATCGCACCTGCGCATCCCCTCCTTCCGCCCGCTCGCCGCCCTCGCCTCGGTCGCGCTGCTGGCTGTCGCCTCAACCGCGCTCATCGCACAGATGGGCGGAGCACCCATGGGCGGCGGGCAACCGCCAGCCGCGATGCCCAGCCCGCCCGCAACCGCCAACGTCACCATCGCCGGGGGCAGCATCACCATCAAATACAACTCGCCGCAGATGCGCGGACGCAAGATCATGGGCGCGCTCGTCCCCTACGGCAAGGTGTGGCGGACGGGCGCGAACCCCGCGACCACCCTCATTACCACGGTGCCGCTGAAGTTCGGCACGCTGCTGGTTCCGGCGGGCACGCACACCATCTACACGCTGCCCAGCGCGGACGCCTGGCAGCTCATCATCAACAACCAGACCGGGCAATGGGGCCTGACGTACAACCAGAGCATGGACCTGGGCCGCATTCCCATGCTGGCCAAGCCGATGGCCGCGCCGCAGGAGGGGATGAGCCTCAGCTTCGAGAACACCACACCCACATCGACCGAGCTGCACATGCGCTGGGAGACGACCGACCGCTACGTCGCGATCACGGCGCCGTAATTTCTGCCAGGTCTGCGTCTCTGCTCACGCCGGCGAGATTGCTTCCTTTGGCCTCGGGACCGAGCGCAGTGACTACGGCGACGATGACGGCGACGATGACCACCGTCCCGGAGAGCGCGACGTTCAATGCGCCGCCGTTGTGGCGAGTGGCGTAGGCCGCCTGGAAGACCGCATTGCGCGACGAGAGCAGGTTTCCGAGCTGGTAGGCGACGCCGGGAAAGACAGCGCGCACCGGCCCCGGCGCCAGCTCGTTCAGGTGCGCGGGGATGATTCCCCACGCGCCCTGCACCATGAACTGCATCAGGAACCCGCCCGCGGCCAGGGCTGCCATGGAGTGCGACCAGGCCCACAGTGGCACCATGGGAATGGCGAATAGCGCGGCCAGAAGGATGGTCTTTCTGCGGCCGAGCTTTTCAGAGAGCGCCCCGCAGCAGATGCCGCCGACAAACGCGCCGACGTTGCCGATGGCGGCGATGAGGCCGACGTGGCTGTCGCTGATGCCGCGGTCGAGCAGGAAGGTTGGGTAGAGGTCCTGCGTGCCGTGCGAGAACGAGGTGAAGGCGGTCATCAGGACGACAAGAAAGAGAAAGCTTGGTATATAAGCGAGGGAGATCTTGAAGATCGCCCTGATGCGCGCCATATCGGTGCGAACCTTCGCAGCCAGGCGCCGCCGATTGCGGCTGGCGATCCATGTGGGCGACTCTTTGACCTTGAATCGCAGGTAGAAGGCGAGCAACGCGGGCAGCGCACCGATCATGAACATCACGCGCCAGTTTGTCATCATGCCGGCGCCGTGCAGGTGCGGGAAGAGCAGGCCAAAGACCGCAGCGGCCAGCAGGCTGCCGACGACATAGCCTTCCTGCAGCAGGCCGGAGAAGAAGCCGCGCCCCCGGGCTGGGAGGGTCTCCAGGGCGAGCGCGGCGCCGACACCCCACTCGCCGCCCATGGCGATGCCGAAGAGCGCGCGGCAGATGAGAAAGCTGTGCAGCGTGGGCGCGAAGGCGGAGGCAAATTCAAAGACGGAGAAGGAGACGACGTTGACCATCAGCGTGGGACGGCGGCCGTATCGTTCTGCCATTGCTCCGAACAGCAACGCGCCGACGGGACGCATGACCAGCGTCCAGAAGATGGCCTCGGCGACCTGCTTGACGCCGACGTGAAAGTCGGCGGCGATCGCCTTCAGGCAGAAGGTGAGCAGAAAAAAATCGAAGGCGTCGAGCGTCCAGCCCAGGAAGCAGGCAGAGAACGTGTTGCGCTGGGCCCGGGTAAGCGCACGGAGTTCACTGAAAAATGGCATCGCAGAATCCTAGCATTCTTCCATGACTGCAAGTTTGCCAGCATCCTGCGCGGCGTGGAGCTCATCCAACCAGTACGCCGCCTTCCGGATTGCGGCGAGTCTGAATGAAGAAAGAAGAACGAAAATACCGATGATGAAGAGACTGATCCTCACACTCACTCTGGCTGGAACCTTGCTTTCGGTCCATGCGTACGCCCAAACGTCCACCTGGGCCATCGACCCGGCGCACTCCAGCGTCAACTTCGAGATTGTTCACATGGGCGTCAGCCACGTCCACGGCGCGTTCGGCAACGTGAAGGGCACGGTCACGCTGAACGAGAAAGACATCACCAAATCTTCGGTGGCCGCGACCATTGACACCACCACCGTCTCGACCGGAGTAGCGCAGCGCGACACGCACCTGAAGACCGACGCCTTCTTCAACATTGCGAAGTACCCGGTAATGACGTTCCAGTCCACCTCGCTGACGAACTCCGGCGGCAAGCTGCGGCTGATTGGCGACCTGACCATCGACGGCGTGACGAAGAGCGTGACGCTGGATCTTGACGGCCCGACGCCGCCACAGACGATGCAGGGCAAGACGATCAGCGGCTTCTCCGCCAGCGGAACGATCAAGCGCAGCGACTATGGCTTCGGGGCGAAGTTTCCGCCGCCACTGATCGGCGATGAGGTGAAGTTCACCGTCGACGTGGAGATCGACAAGCAGTAGCGGCGATTACCTCACAAAGTGGAGGGTATGCGCAAAGAACCGTCATTCCGGCCCGGCCAGAGTGACGGTTTTGTGTGGTGGGACTGAATATCTGCCGCCCGGCTACATCTTTGCGCGCAGCGGCGTCACCTGGGCCACCGGAGGCAACGGGATGACCTCCGTCTCCTGCACGTAGCTCTTCAGCAACTGGTGGTGCAGGCAGTAGAGCGCGAGTTCGAGGCGGTCGCTGACGCCCAGCTTGTCGTATACCTTGCGCAGGTAGTTCTTGATCACCTGTTCGGTGGTGCCGATCTGGTAGGCGATCTCCTTGTTCCTCATGCCGCGCGTGATGCAGCTGATGATGGCCAGCTCTTTCTTGGTGAGCTTGGGCAGGACACGCGGGCTGGTCAGCGAGCTGGCCTGCGAGCGATAGGCCTCAATCACCCAACTGATGGACTGGTTGTCGATCCAGGTCTCGCCGTCGGCGATCTTGCGAACGCATTTGATCAGCAGGTCCGGGGAGATGGAGCGGGGCACCACGCCGCGTACGCCGCGGCGATAGAGCTCCACGATATTGTCTTCATCGGACTCCACCACCTGGACGATCAGCTTGGCGTCGGGGCAGCGCTTGACCAGGTCGGGGATGGCGTCGATGGTGCCGGCGATCAGTTGGCCTTCCAGGACCACCACATCGGTCGGGTGGCGTTCCAGCGCGGCGTACAGATTGGTCAGCGTCTCGGCCTGCGCCACCACCCGGATGTCGTCTTCCAGCGCGAATACCTTCTTCATGCCGACACGGTAGATTGCCTGCGAGTCGGCGAGGATGACGCGAATGCCCGGTGCAGCGCCAGGCTGTTCATGGTCGTTGTGAGTGGGCTGCACATGGCCGTTGGGGGCGGGTTGCATGTGGCCGATGGGCTTGGACTTTTCCGAATTGAGAGGTGAAGTCATCATTGATTTAGACCCTGAGAGAGTATTCGTCGATCACAACCGCCACCATCGATTCCTGTCCCATGTGTTGATGGCGCACAACTCGTCCCGTGCAGTGGATGGAAACATCGCTCGCCCAACCCATGACTTCCGACGGCATATCCATGGTGAACTCTATGCGGTTGCCTATCTTCGGCAGATAGGTGGTTGTGAACAGAAGGCCATTGGAGGAGATGTCTCGTGTTGTAGCTTCGACTATCCCATCCTCCGTCTTCAAATGGAGCGCAAGCCTGAGAGGGAAGCGGACAGCGGTCCGGATGGCATCCCTCGCTCCAAGCTTCTGCCAAACGGTCAAGATTCCTCCTTTGGAGAACCCATAATAGCCCCACATCGAGCCGTATGGTTACCAAAGTTTATGCTACTTGATCATTGTGCCACCCACCATTTGGGCACAATGACACATAAGTTGCATTTTTTTAGGCAAAGGTAACCAAGAATGGAATTGACACGGCCGGGCGGCCCGCCATTTCTGCCCCTGAGTCCCACGCCGCCTCATCAGTGGATCAGCGATTGGCGTCCATAAATGACTGAATCTCCTGCATTTCCTCGCGAGTTAGACGGTAGGTCACAGCCGGCCACACCCCCTCCACCTGCTGCGGGCTGCGCCCACCCACGATGGCCGCGGTGATGGCAGGGTTGGCCAGCGTCCAGGCGATGGCTACGACGCCCGCCGAGACGCCACGGCGCGCTCCGATCTGCCGGAGCAGATCGGCGAGAGCCAGATTACGGCTGAGCAGCGGTTCCTGGAACTGCTTTGCGTTGCGCCGGAAGTCGTCCTCCGGCAGGTTGGCGACCCGCTCTTTGGTCATCGCGCCGCTCAGCAGGCCGGATGCCTGCGGCGAGTAGTTGATGACGCCGATCCCGTGGTCCATGCAAAAGGGCAGAACCTCCGCCTCCACCGCGCGGTTGAGCAGCGAGTAGGGCGGCTGCAGCGATGTGATGGGAGCGATCTTCATGCAGCGCTCCATCTGCTCGACCGAGAAGTTCGACACGCCGATGTGGTGCACCTTGCCTTGGTGCTTCAGCTCGGCCATCGCGGTCCAGCCCTCTTCGATGTCAGCATCCTCCACCGGCCAGTGGATCTGGTAGAGGTCGATGGCCTCCACCTGCAACCGGCGCAGACTGTCTTCCACTTCGCGGCGGATCTCGAGCAGGGTGCGCTTGATCCCGCGCCTGTCGTCCCACACCATGCCGCTCTTGGTGAAGAGGAATGGCTTGACCGGCGACTGCTTCACCGCCTCCCCGACGATCGTCTCGGAGTGGCCAAGCCCATAGATCGCCGCCGTGTCGATCCAGTTGATGCCGAGGTCGATGGCCTTGCGGATGGCCGCGATGGATGCGTTGTCGTCCTGCGGTCCCCAGGAGAAAGCCCAGTTGCCGCCGCCAATGGCCCACGCGCCAAAGCCGATCGGCGTGAGCCACATCTCCGAATTGCCAAGCTGTCTCAACTCCATAGTCTGGCTCCCTGTTGCGTCGATCTTCCCCTGCGGTTATTTATTTTACTGGATTCCGCATCTCTTCTATGGCGACGAGTCTTACTCGTTCGCGTGGAAATAAGTTGTTGATACAGCGATACTTGATGGACTAATTGCTCTGTGACGCGGCACCCAGGGGCTTGACAGCACGGTTTGCGGCTCGGGATGGCGTGCAGCTGCCTCAGGCGTGGCGACTGCGCGTGAGGCGGTAGTAGATGGCCGGGGTGACGATGAGCGACAAGACCACGGAGACCAGCAGGCCGCCGATGACGGCAATAGCGAGAGGCTGTAGCATCTGCGAGCCCGAGCCGATGGCGAAGGCCAGGGGAAGCATTCCGCAGACCGCCGCGATAGCGGTCATTACGATGGGGCGAAGACGGCGCTGGGCGGCGTGGAGCATGGCTTCGCGGGCCAGGTCGCGGTTGGCGAAGGCATCGGGGTTGTCGAGCAGCTCGATCTCAGCCTGGGCGCGGAACTTCTCGTCGGCATTGAGCAGGAGGATCCCGTTCTTGGCGACGATGCCGATGACCATGATGAGCCCCATGAAGCTGGCGACGTTGAAGTCGGTGCGCGTGAGCAGCAGCGCCAGGACCACGCCGGAGATGGAGAGCACGGAGCTGCTGAGGATGGCGATGGGCGCGAAGAAGTTGCGGAACTCGGCCAGCAGCACGCCGAAGACCAGCGCCAGCGCGAGGACCAGAACGCGCAGCAGGTCGCGGAAGGACTTCTGCTGCTCCTGGTAGGTGCCTCCGTACTCGACGCGCACGCTGGAGGGGATGTGGAGGTTCTGGACGGTGGCCTGGACCTGCTGCATGGCGGACCCGAGGTCTGAGCCTTCCAGACGGCCGCTGACCGTGATCATCTGCTGCAGGTTCTCGCGCAGGATCTCATTCTGCGGCGGCAGCTCGGTCACCTGCGCCAGCGAGCCGAGCGATGCGGTGTGGCCGGAGCCGGAGTTGAAGACCGTGTTCTGGATGGAGTCGAGCGAGGTGCGCGACTCTTCAGGCAGGCGGACGCGGATGGTGTAGGGGCGGCCGTTGACGATCATCGGCTGGTTGGCGGGCAGGCCGTCGAGGATTGCGGTGGCATCGTCGGCAACCTCGCTGGGCGTGAAGCCGAGGCGGGCGGCGAGGACGGGATCGACCTGGAAGCTGGTGGCCGGGCCGGAGATGGTGTTGTCCACGCCGTTCTGCGTGTCGACCACGCCGGGAATCTTCTTGATGGCGTCCTCCACCCTGGGGCCGAGCTGGTTCAACAGGGCGGCATCGCTGGAGAAGAGCTTGATCTGGATGGGTTCGGGCGAGTTGGAGAGGTCGCCGATCATGTCCTGCAGGACCTGGGTGAATTCGATGTCGAGGGCCGGCTCGGACTTCCTGATCCTCTCGCGGACGTCCTCCATGATCTCTTCGATGTCGCGGTCGCGGTGCTGTTTGAGGCGCACGGTGAAGTCTCCGGTGTTGGCCTCGGTGACGGCGGCGAGGCCCATCTGCATGCCGGTGCGGCGGCTGGTGATCTCGACCTCGGGCGTGCTGCGCAGGATCTGTTCGACGTGCTGGAGGATGCGGTTTGTCTCTGTGAGCGATGTGCCTGCAGGGGTGAGGTAGTCGAGGATGAAGGCGCCCTCGTCCATCTCGGGCAGCAGATCGGAGCCGAGCGCGTTGTAGGCAAACCAGGTGGCCGCGACAAGCGCGATGCAGAGCGCGGTGAGAGCGATGGGCCGTGTGAGCGCCCATGTGAGGGCGCGCGCATGGAAGCTAAGGACGCGCCGCATCACGGGGCCGTCCACATGTCCCGCGTGCGCGGCTGCACGAGAGGGGTCGGCGGGGAGCGGTGCAATGGCGGAAGGCTCGGCATCGAGCACGGCGGGGCTGTCGACCGCCTTGCCGTGGGAGAAGAATGGAAAGAGCGGCTGGCGGGCTTTGCCGCCGGCGGGTTTGCGGACGCTCAGCAGCGAGAGCGAGAGCGCGGGGGTGAAGGTGACGGCGAGGGCGAGCGAGGTGAGCAGCGCCGCAGTCATGGTGACGGCGAGCGCGCGGAAGAAGCTGCCCGTCACTCCGGTGACGGCGATCAGCGGAAGAAAGACAACCACGGGAGTGATGGTGGAGAAGACCAGCGGAGTGGCGAGTTCATGCAATGCAATGCGAATGGCGGTTGTGCGCGACTGGCCCGCGTCGCGATGGACGACGATGTTTTCCACCACGACGATGGCGTCGTCGATGACCAGGCCGATGGCGGCGGCGAGACCGCCGAGAGTCATCAGGTTGAAGGACTGCCCGATGGCCCAGAGAAAGAGGATCGTAACTGCTACGGTTACAGGAATCACCATGCCGGCAACCAGCGAGCTGGACCAGTCGCGCAGGAAGAGGAAGAGAATCATGCAGGCGAGGACAAGCCCGATGAAGATGGCGTCGCGCACGCTGGCGATGGACTCGCGCACCAGCTCGGACTGGTCGTAGAAGGGGGTGAGATGCACGCCGGCGGGGAGGGTGCGGCTGAGCTGCGCGACCTCGGCGGCGACTCCGTTGGCAACCTGGACGGTGTTGGAGGTGGGCTGGCGGGCGATCTGGAGCAGCACGGAGGGGACGCCGTTGGCGGTGACGGTGGTGTAGACAGGCTCGGTGCCTGGATGTACGTCGGCCACGTCGGAGATGCGCACGGGAGCGCCGTTGGGGGTGGTCTTGACGACCAGCGAGGCGAGGTGGGCGATGTCGTGCGCCTGCGCCCCGACCAGCGCGAGGATGAGCTCGTGGTTGGCCTGGTAGAGGCCGGGCGATTCGATAATGTTGGAGTTCTGCACGGCGTTGACGAGGTCGGTGAGGGTGACGCCGGAGTTCTGCAGGCGGGCGAGGTCGGGAACGATGTGGACCTCGGGAACCTGACCGCCCTGCACGGTGACGGTGCTAACGCCGGCGACGCGGTTCAGCGGCGGCTTGAGGTCGTAGGTGGCGATCTCCCAGAGGCGCGTGGGGGAGATGGTGTCCGGCCCGCGGTTGTCCGCGGTGAGCGCGTAGCCGAGGATGGGGAAGGTGGCGAAGGTGAGCCGGTTGGTGGTGATGACGGCGGTGGCAGGCAGCGTCTGGCGGACCTTGGAGAGGGCGGCATCGGCCAGTTGCAGAGTGTGGAACATGTCCACGTTCCAGTCGAAGAAGAGGCTCACCTCGGCCGAGCCGCGGCTAGTGGTGCTGCGCACGGTGAGCAGGCCGGGCACGCTGTTGACCGCGTCCTCGATGGGTTTGGTGATGGTGACCTGCATCTGCTCGACCGGCATGACGCCGTTATCGACGCCGATGACGACGCGGGGAAAGTTGGTGTCGGGGAAGACCGCGGTGGGAACCTGGAAGGCCGCGTAGACGCCCGCCAGCGAGAGCACAACAACCAGAAAGAAGATGGTGCGCGAGGTGCGCGAGAGCCAGAACGACGACTCCTGTGGCATGGCCGAAGATGACGATGGCGCGCGCAGGCTCACTCGGCGTCCTTTCCGGAATCTTCGGCCGCGCCGATCTTGACCCTGGTGTTCTCGTCGAGTCCGTACGCGCCGGTGGAGATCACCATGTCGGCTGGAGTGAGGCCGCTGAGAATCTGCACCGCGTCCGCGTTCTGGATTCCCAGCGTGACGGTGTGCTTGTGCGCGGTGGAGTCGGGCGCGATCACCATGACGAACTTAGAGCTTCCGTCCGGGCTGCTCTGGATGGCATCCGCGGGAACGGTGAGTGCGTTGGAGATGGTGCGGCCCTGGATGGACGCGTGGACCGGCGTTCCCGCCTTGAGCGCGCTCCTGGCGTTCTCCACGCGCAGCCACACCTCGACGGTTGTGCTGCCGGGATCGAGCGCGGGACTGATGAGCGAAACCTTGGCGGGTACGGGCCCGGCGACGCCGGGGACGGTGAGCGTGGCCGGAGCGCCGATCTCGAGCTGCTGGGCCTGCATCTGCGCGATGTGCAGCTTGGCAATGAGCGCGGAGGTGTCCATGACGGTGATGAGCGGAGTTCCGGCGGCCGCGGTCTCGCCGGCAAAGAGCGGGCGGTCGGTGACGACGCCGGCGATGGGGCTGCGAATCTCGGTGTAGCTCAGTTCGGCCTGTGCGCCGAGATACTTCCCTTTGGCGGAGTCGAGATTCCCCTGCGCGTTCTCCAGCGCGGCCTTGTGGCTGACGCTCTGCATCGAGTCAAAATGCTCCTTGGCGATGTCGTATGTGGCCTGCGATTCCACCAGCGCCGCCTTGGCGGTGTCCAGCTCGCGCCCGGGAATCGCACCCTGCGTGAAGAGCTGGCTGCGCGCGGTAACGATGGACTGGGCGAGGTCGAGATTGGCCTTGGCCTGCGCCAGATCGAGCCGCGCCTTGGTCAGGTCTTCGGGCGCGGTGGCCTTGGTTGCCGTATCGAACGTGGCCTGCGCGGCGGTGTAGCTGCCCTGATTGTCCAGCGCCGCGGCGGAGAGATCGCTGTTCTCCAGCGTCGCCAGCAGTTCGCCCTCGTGGACCTGCGAGCCGCGCTGCACATAGAACTTCTTCACCGGCGCGCTGACCTTGGGCGAGATGGCGGCCTGCGCCAGCGGCGAGAGGATGGCGTCCGCTGCAATCTGCTCATGGATGTTCCCCTGCACCGGATGCGCGGCCTGAACGGCGACCACGGGCGCGGGCGCCTCCTCGGCCTTCTTGCAGCCGAGAGGCAACAACAGCGATGCGCAGAGGAGGAGGGCCGGGCGCTGGAGCGCGCGCGATGCGAGGCGTGGAAGAAGGCTTGGCGGATTAATCATTTAGATCGTTCCTGTCAGCAACTGAAGGTTCGCGAGAGCGGTCTGGTAGCGGACGATGCCGTCCTCGCGGGCAAGTTCGGCGGTGGTCAGCGAGTTCTCCGCATCCACGACTTCGAGAATCGGCGTTTCACCGGCGGAGTAACTGAGCCGCGTGAGGCGAAGGCTCTCCGCCGCGGTGGTTACGCTAAGGTCCAGGCTTTCGAGCTGGTCGTGCGCGGCCACGGCTTCGGCGTAGACCTCTTCCAGGTCGGCGATGAGCTTGCGCTGGGTGTTGGTGAGCGCGGCACGCGCCACATCGCGGTTGATCTCGCTCTGGCGAATGCGGTCGCGTGTGGCAAACCAGTCCCAGAGCGGGATGTTCAGCGTGGCGCTGGCGGAGTAGCCGAGGTTGCGGTCGCCAAGCTGGTTGTAGCGCGCGAACTGCGCGGCGTCGATGCCATAGGAGTAGTTGAGGGAGAGATCGGGCAGGTATCCCAGGCGGGCGGAGGTGACATTCAGGTCGGCAAGATGCGCGCTGGCCAGTGCGCTTGCCAGTTCCGGATTGTGCCTGGCCAGCGCCGCCTCCACGTCGGCGCGCGCGGGCACCGGGGGTGGCGCGTCAGGCACGGCCAGTGTGTACGGCGTGCGCGGATCGGGAAAGAGCAGCACGGCAAGGTCGAGCCGGGCGCGGTCTGCCTCCAGGCGCGCATCCGTCAGGTCGCGGTCGCGCTGTTGCTGCTGAAGCTGCGCCTTGACGACGTCGGCATGGGCGACTTCGCGGGCCGTCTCGCGCTGCTGGGTGAGGGTGGTGAGGCTTGCCGCCTCGTTGGCCGCGCGCTGGGCCACCGCGATCCGGCGGCCGGCAGAGGAGGCTGTGTAGAAGAGCCCGACGACGCTGGCGACCAGGCCGCGGCGGGCGACCTCAAGTTCGGCCGTGGCGACGGAGAGCGAGGCCGATGCCTTGCTGGCGGCATTGAACTGCTGCAGGCCGATGTTCTCCGTCACCGAAGCCTGACTGAGGTATTCGTGAACGCCGTTGTTGGCGATGAAGCGGGGCAACGAGGCGCTGCGTTGCTGCGGGTCCTTCAGCTTTGCCGGATCGGGGATGAGCCCCGCGCCGCCCTGGGTGTAGATGAACTGATTGTTATAGACGGCGTTGGGCAGCATCGCCGCGCGGGCGATGGACTGATCGAGCGCCGCATTGCGGCTGGCCGCTACTGCGGCCGCGAAGGTTGGCTCGTTGGCGCGCGCGCGCGCAATCGCATCGTCCAGGGTGATGGCAGCGGCAGGCGGCTGCGCGGCAACAGACGCACTCTGTGGCGCAGCCTGCTGTTGGACAGCCAACGCAGCCCGTGGCGCATCGACCGCCGCACTTGGCTGCTGGGCAAAGGCTGCCGTCGCCAGGGACGCGAGGCAGGCGAGTTGCAGCAGGCGCTTGTGCGGGCGGCGAAGAGTCATTGGTGCGTGAAGAAGTGGCATAAGGCGTAATCGGACCGTTCCTGCAAAACAAGGAGCGCACTGGCCGTCCGCTGCTCCCTGTGGCCCCGTGCGGAAGCGGGCGTTTAGTTCGGGCGCGAGCAGTGCTTTCCGTCGCTCCAAGTCTAACTGTGCCAGCATGGGCTTAAGCAAAGATTAAGGCAGAAGTGGAAGAGTAGATTGAATCCTGATGAGAGTCCTGGTTGTTGAAGACGAAGTCCGGCTGGCCAACAACATCGCCGAAGCGCTGCGCGAGCGCTGCGGCTTCGCGGTGGACTGCGCCGAAGATGGCACGGACGGCGCCGCGCTCACCGAGTTCAAGCACTACGACCTGTTGCTGCTCGACCTCATGCTGCCGGGCCTGGATGGACTCAGCATCGTGCGCCAGGTCCGCCGCCGCAAGGACATGACCCCCATCCTCATCCTCACCGCGCGCGACCAGCCGGCGCAGGTGGTGGAACTGCTGAACGCCGGGGCCGACGATTACCTCACCAAGCCATTCGACCTCGGCGAACTGCTGGCCCGAGCCAAGGCGCTGATCCGCCGCGGCAAGGGCGCCTCGCAGCCGGAGCTGACCGTGGGACGAATCAGCCTGAACACCGTGGAGCAGACGGTGCGCTGCGCGGGCGAACTGATCGACCTGTCGCCGACCGAGTACCGCCTGCTGGAGTATCTGATCTTCCGCCCGCGCGCCATCGTCTCCGCGCGCGAGCTGCTGGAGCATCTGTACGACTACAACTGGCAGCACCACTCCAACGTCATCGAGGCGCACATCTCCAACCTGCGCAAAAAACTCCGCGCCGTGGGTGAAGAGACCACCATCGCCACCCTGCGCGGGCGCGGCTATCGCCTGGAAGCGCCGGAGCAGCAACGATGAGCGCCGCGGCAATCAGGACGCATTCTCTCAGCCGTCAACTGATCGGCGGAGTTCTGCTGGCGGAGCTGCTGTGCGCCGCGCTCTTTTCGGCGGTCGCCATCGGCCACGAGATGCATGGTCGGCGGCGCGCCTTCGACGTGATGCTGCGCGGCCGCGCGGACTCGCTGATGGGAGCGGTGCAGGACGCCGAAGACCCCGAGGACAATGTCACCGTCGACCCCACGGAGCTGGTCCTGCCCGCGCAGGATGTATACGAGGTGCTGAGCCCGAGCGGCCGCGTGCTGGGCCATTCGCCCGGCTCGTCCGCCAATCTTCTCGCGGAGCTAAGTTCATCGCGCACTCCAGGCACCTTCAACTTCAGGGCCGGACGAGAGCACTACCGCGCGCTGCGCTTCGATGGCGTGCGCGTGATCGACCGCGAAGAGAACGGAGGCTATCGCCGCCCGGTGACGGTGCTGTACGCCTCGCCCACCCGCGACCTGTGGCATGGAGCGGTGGAGGCGGTGTGGTTTTACATTGCTGCAAGCGCTCTATTGTTGGCCGTCACCGGATTTGCGCTGGTCTGGTTCCTGCGCCGCCGTCTTTCGCCGCTGCAGGAGCTTGCCGCCATCGCAGGCCGCGTCTCGACGCGCTCCTGGGAGTTTGTGCCGCCGGCTGCTGTGCTTCGCACCACGGAGCTTGCGCCCATCGCACTCTCCATGGAGGAGCTGCTGAGGGGACTGCGGCTGGCATTCGAGCGCCAGCGCCGGCTGACCGGAGACGCCGCGCACGAGTTGAAGACTTCCATCGCCGTGCTGAAGTCCAGCCTGCAACTGCTGTCCATGGCGCCGCGAACGGCGGAGCAGTACGAGGCCGGACTGGAGGGCCTGCAGCTCGACTCCGAGCGCATGGAAGAGCTGGTGAGCCGAATGCTTACGCTGGCGCGGCTGGAAGAGGCCGCGGTGGAGCAGAGCGAGTCCTGCGACTTGCAGCCGGTGGTGCGCGAGGTTGCGGAACGGCTGCGCCCGCTCGCCGAGCTGAAGCAGGTCGTGCTGGAGGTCAGCGCGGCAGAGGCGCGCACCGTCGCCATGCCGGCCGGAGACGCAGAGCTGCTCTGCTCGAACCTGATCGTGAACGCCTTGCAGCACAGCGCGGCGAACGGGCGCGTCTCTGTGGTGGTGCAGGCGCTGGATGGAGTTACCCAACTGCGAGTCGCCGACCGGGGCGATGGCATCCCCGCATCCGCGCTGCCGCACGTGTTTGAGCGCTTCTTCCGCGCCGACCACTCGCGCAGCCGGGCCAGCGGCGGAGCAGGGCTTGGACTGTCGATCTGCAAGGCCATCGTCGAACGCTCCGGCGGGACCATCCACATCGAGAGCGCGGTGGGAACGGGTACCGAGGTTACGGTGACCCTGCCCGCCCGGCAAATCTCAGCGCAAAACTGAAAACGTCTTCCGCGCAACACGGAAGACGCAATCAGTGAAACGCAGTATTGTCTTTAACTCAAGAAGAACGCGCCACCCGGCTGCATTCCTTCAGAATAGGCGCCGATCAGACGTGCTGCACGGCCTGGGCGAGGTGGCTGAGGGTGCTCTTGGCGTCGCCGTAGAGCATGTTGGTGTTGGACTTGAAGAAGAGCGGGTTCTCCAGCCCGGAGAAGCCGCGCCCCTGGCCGCGTTTGAGCACGATGACGCTCTTGGCGCGGTCCACTTCCAGAATGGGCATACCGGCGATGAGCGAGTTGGGATTGTCGCGCGCGTCGGGATTGACGACGTCGTTGGCGCCGATCACGACGGCCACATCGGTGGAGGGGAATTCGGGGTTGATCTGCTCCATCTCGTAGAGCTGCGAGTAGGGGACGTTGGCCTCGGCCAGAAGCACGTTCATGTGTCCGGGCATGCGTCCGGCGACGGGATGGATGGCGTACTTGACGGTGACGCCGCGCGACTCCAGCAACTCGCCCAGCTCGCGCACGGCGTGCTGCGCCTGGGCGGTGGCAAGGCCGTAGCCGGGGACGAAGATGACGCGGTTGGCAAAGGCAAGCTGCATGGCCGCGTCGTCCAGCGTAATCTCGCGCATCACTCCGCCGACGTTGGTTGAGGCCGTGGCGATAACCGCGCCGAAGCCGCCGAAGAGCACGTTGGTGATGGACCGGTTCATCGCCTTGCACATCAGCACCGACAGGATGAAGCCGGAGAAGCCGTCCAGCGTGCCGGCGATGATCAGGACGTTGTTGCCTAGCACGAAGCCGGTGGCGGCTGCGGCCAGGCCGGCGTAGCTGTTCAACAGCGACATGACGACGGGCATGTCTGCCGAGCCGATGGGGATGACCAGCATGACGCCGAAGACGAACGCCACGCCCAGCATGGTGTAGAAGGCCGCGATGACGGAGGGGTGCATCCAGAAGTAGACGAAGCTGCCCGTCATGATGAGAAAGATGACCAGGTTGATGGCGTTCTGGCCGCGGAACTGGATGGGTTTGCCAGGGATGGTGCCGTGCAGCTTGCCCGCCGCGATGAGCGAGCCGGTGGTGGTGAGCGCGCCCAGCATGACTTCAAATCCCAGTGCGCCGCGCGTGACGACGGTCATCTCCGAGCCGCGGATGATGAACTCGCCGACGCCGACCAGCGCAGCCGCCAAGGCGCCAAAGGCGTGGGATAGCGCGGTCCGCTGCGGCATCGAGGTCATGGGAACGAAGAGCGCCATCCATATGCCGATGATGGAGCCGATGGTGAGCCCCACGAGGATCCATTCCCAGGTGACGATGTGCGCGCCAATCAGCGTGCCGACGATGGCCATGAACATTCCGCCCTCGGCCATGAACATTCCGCGCCGCGCCGTCTCCGGATGAGACATGCCCTTCAAGGCGAGTACGAAGAGGATGGAGGCGACCAGGTAAGTCGCTTCCATGAAGTAGGAAGTGAGGCTCATTGGGACGCCCCCGCGGCAGGCGCCTTCTTCCCCTCGTCCTTGCGCTTGCCGAACATCTTCAGCATGCGGTCGGTGATGCCGAATCCGCCGACCACGTTGATGGTGGATGCGGTGACGGCGATAAAGCCCAGAATGTGCGCAACTGGCGAGTGAGTGGCCCCGGCCAGAACCAGCGAGCCGATCAGCGAGATGCCGCTGATGGCATTGGTCGCCGACATCAGCGGCGTATGCAGCAGGGGCGGCACGCGGCTGATGACCTGGTAGCCCAGGAAGGCGGCGAGAGCGAAGACGTAGACCGAAGCGATCAGAACAGCAGGATTCATAGGCCTCTCGGGTTTATTGCGAAACTGTTTGACTGCCCGCCGCGGCTTCCAGTGCCGAAGCCACGCGCGGATTGACGACCTTGGCCTGATGGGCCACGCAGGAGCCGCTGAGAATCTCGTCCTCCATGTTGAGGTGGAGCGCGCCGTCCTTGACGATGAGGGCGAGGAAGTTGGAGATGTTGCGCGAGTAGAGCTGGCTGGCGTGGCCGGGAACGGCGGCCGGCAGATTGAGCGGGGCAAGCAGAGTCACTCCGTTGTGCACCTGGGTCTCGCCCGGCTTGGTCAGCTCGCAGTTTCCGCCGCCAGCGGCTGCCAGGTCCACCAGCACCGTGCCGGGACGCATGTTCTCCACCGCATCGCGGCGCAACAGCAGCGGAGCGGGCCGGCCGGGAACCTGCGCGGTGGTGATGATGACGTCGGCGGTCTTGGCGGTCTTGGCGATCAGGTCGCGGCCACGGTCGAGCGCCTCTTCGCTCAGCTCCTTGGCGTAGCCTCCCTTGTCTTCGGTGGCAAGTCCGCCCAGGTCCACATCCAGGAACTTCGCGCCCAGCGACCGCACCTGCTCGCCCGCGGCGGCGCGTACGTCGTACGCCTCCACCACGGCGCCCAGGCGGCGCGCGGTGGCGATCGCCTGCAGGCCCGCAACTCCTGCTCCGATCACAAAGACCCGCGCCGGCGCAATGGTCCCCGCCGCGGTCATCAGCATGGGGAAGAGTCGCGGCAGCGTGTCGGCGGCCAGAATCACCGCCTTGTAGCCGGCGACGGTGGCCATTGACGACAGCGCGTCCATGGCCTGCGCGCGCGTGATGCGCGGCACCAGCTCGACAGAGAACAGCGTGACCCCAGTCTCGATGGCCGGAAGCAGCGCGGAGGGGTTGTCCAGCGGACGCAGAAAGCCGATCACAACGCAGCCGGGCTTGATCTTGCGCTGGTCCTCGGCCGGGGGCGCGTTGACCACGGGCAGGATGTCGGCGGAGGCGAGAAGCGCGGCGCGATCGGTCGCCAGCGTCGCTCCGGCCTGCGCGTACGCCTCGTCGAGAATCCCCGACTTCACTCCCGCGCCGGCTTCCACCGCAACCTCAAGGCCATTGGCGATCAGCTTCTTTACGGCGTCGGGAAGCAGCGCAACACGGGTCTCTCCAACGGCTGCTTCCTTCACAATAGCAAGGCGCAAGACATTTCCTCCAAGCCGGTCAGGCTCGCACGGTCCAACCGGCCATCGGGGGCCGGTTACAGATGGTTTGCACAGTTCCGGCGTGAGCTTGCAGCCGGTTGCAAGATTGAAGCTCCTGTTCCTTCTATCCTACTACGCTGCCCGAACTGAGTTGTCGCCGGAAGCTGCCCCAACGCGGCGTTATTGCCTGAAAAAACGGATGTTGACACTTAATGTAGATGGAGAGAGAGGCGCTGGATGTGACATATATCACTGCTGGCCCCATTCGAGGTCCGCGCGGACGCGCATGGTCCGGCTTCAGCAACGAGGCTCAGATGTAATCGCGGAAGAGCTCCTCGGAGGGCGCGGGAATCACTCCGCGGGAGACGAGCATTCCTTCTTCGGCGGCGGCCTTCGATCCGGCTTCGACGGCGGCCTGCACGCTGGATACATCGCCCGCCATCAGCATAAAGCCCTTGCCGCCCAGGGCCATTGCCAGATGGACGCGTAGCAGGGTGACGTTGGCGGACTTGACGGCCGCGTCCGCTGCGTCGATGATGCTCGACGCGGAAAATGTCTCGATGACGCCGATGGAGCGCAATTGCGAGGGGTTGATCTCCACGGATTGCGAGATGGCATGAAGCACGGAGGGGTGGACGCGGGCGATCTGACGCCGCTCGATGAGCGAAGCGCCAGCGGCAGCGCCTCCCGCCTCTACTGCGGTGGTCACTGATGCCACGTCGCCGGCGATGGCGATCAGAAACTTGCCGGAGCAGATGCTGCGCGCCATCAGGACCTGGACCTTGGCGGCCTTCAACATCACGTCCTCAACCTGATAGCCGGTGGCAACGCTGGAGAGTTCGATGAGTCCGATCGATTGAATATCAGCCACGAGGTTGGCTCCTTCCGAGCTTCGTCTTACGCGTCAAGCCAGTCCGATTCGAGCTATGCATCGATCACCACCGAGTCGTGCGTGAGCCGCGCCACGCCGCGAATGCTGGCGTGGATGCGCGCTCCCAGCTTGCCCTCCTCGGGTGCGGCCAGCAGGTCGCCCACGTTCACCTTTTGTCCCGTCTTGACCACCGCAACCGCAGGCGCGCCCGCGTGCTGCTTCAACGGCAGAGTGACGCGGCTGGGCGAGAAGCTGTGTTCGGTCAGCGGGCCGACGTTGTGGAACTCGGAGAGCCCCAGCCGCGAGATCAGGCGCGACATGGGCACGCGGCGGTAGTCCGCCATGGGATGCGGCGTCACCGACTCCGGCGTTCCGGTGAAGAAGAGCCCGTTGGCGCGCGCCGCGGGCTTGGACTGCACGCAGACGTTCTTGGGGTCGAGGTCCTCCGGGCAGGCGTACAGGCTGCACAGGTTGCACTCGCAACAGTAGAGCGTGCCGGCGACGATCTCCGCCGGGCTGGGGCTGAAGCCCAGCGACTGCATGGCGCGGTGCGGCTGGATGGGATGGCCCAGCAAATAGCGCGGGCAAAACTCCGTGCAGAAGCGGCACTGGTCGCAGGCCGAGCGGCCGACGCGCGCAATCACCGGCCACTTGGCGGCGTGGCGTTCGATCAGCTTGTGCGAGGAGGGTAGAACGACAATGCCGCCGGTCGTCTTGGTGACAGGAACGTCTAGACCAGCGGCGGGACGCGCCATCATCACGCCGCCCAGCAGCACGCTGAAGTCGCCGACCGTTGCTCCGCCCGCGGCTTCGATCACCTCGCCGATGGTGATGCCGATGGGCACGCGCAACGTGATGGGGTTGCGCACCGCGCCGGCGACGGTGAGATACTTCTCGGTCACCGGCTGGTCCAGCCCAATGTTCATCAGGGTCTCGATGTTGGCCACCATTGCGTCCACGTCCTTGGGCAGCCCGCCGGGAGGGATGACGCGGCCGGTGACGATGTGGACCAGGATGAACTCGTCGCCCGCCGGGTAGGCGTCCGGCAGCAGCGCGACGCGGATGTTTTTGGGCGTCTGCTGCTCCATCGCGGCGATGATGTCGTGGTACTTCTCCTTGATGCCGATGACGCCCTGCGGCGCGCCCACCATCTCCATGGCCGCGATCATGCCGCGCAGGAACGGCTCGGAGAGGTGGTGCAGCAGCTCCTTGTCCTTGTGCAGCAGCGGCTCGCACTCAGCCGCATTGGCGATCACCAGCGGCACGCGCGTCCCCAGCTTCACCGCCGTGGGAAATCCCCCGCCACCTGCGCCCACAATGCCCAGCTCGCCCACGCGAGCTGGGGTCATCGGTTGCGATCTACCTTTGGCCGCAGCCATTAGCGCTCCACCTGCCTCTGGTGCCATCGGGCGAAATCCTCAAAGTCGTTCACGATTCTGATTGACTCTGACAGTCAATATACGATATGGTTTTTATGCAGTCAAGAACGTTCATAGTCCGTCAGAATTGGTAGTTTGGCGGACTTATCAGTTAGTAGTTCATCGTTAACTTAGTCCGTAGTAACAACTGGTGCAATATGTAGTTTGTCACTACGGAATGCATTCCGCTGCGCTGCAATGCAGTTCGCCAAACTGAATCGTTCGTCACGATGATATGTCTGATCCCCAATATCGGCAGCACGTCCTTCAAGTACCGCGTGCTGAAGATGCCGGAGGAGACGGTGTTGGCCAATGGACGGGTGGAACGGATTGGGCAGCCCGGCGGCGATTGTCCCGACTACCCCTCCGCGATCCGCAAGTGCATTGCCGATGTGGTGGGCCCCGGCAAGGCGCTGAAGAGCCTGTCGGAGATTGAAGCGGTGGGATTCAAGGCGGTTCATGCCGGCCCGCTCTCCGGCCCGTGCCTGGTGAACGACGAGCTGCTGGCGGCGATGGACGCCTTCTCCTTCTTCGCGCCCGCGCACAATCCTCCGTATATCGCCGCCATGAAGGCCTTTCGCGACGCACTGCCCGGCGTGCCTCTGGTCGCGGTCTTCGAGACCATTCCCTACGCATCGCTGGACGAGGCTGCCACCGCCTACGCGGTGCCGTACGAGTGGCGCACGGAGTTCGGCATACGCCGCTATGGCTTCCACGGAGCGAGCCATCGCGCGGCCAGCGAGAATGTGCGCAAGCAGTTCAATAAGCCCAACCTGCGCCACATCTCCTGCCATCTGGGAGGAAGCTCCAGCATTGCGGCCTTCCGCGACGGGGTGGCCATCGACACCAGCTTCGGCACATCGCCGCAGTCCGGCCTGCCGCAGAACAATCGCGTGGGCGACATCGACGCCTTCGCCGTGCTGTACATGATGAAGAAGCTGGACTTTGGCCCGGACGAGATGGCGCGCATTCTGGGCAGCCAGTCCGGCCTGGCGGGGATCAGCGGCACCAGCGGCGACATGCGCGACATGGAAGAGGCGGCTGCGGCGGGCAGCCACCGCGCGCGGCTTGCGCTGGATGTGTATGTGCGCGCCATCCGCCACTATCTTGGGGCGTTCATGCTGGAGCTGGACGGGGTGGACGTGATCAGCTTCTCCGGCGGCATCGGCGAGAACAGTTGGGAGACTCGCGCCGCGGTGTGCCGGAACCTGGCCTCCTTCGAGATCGAGATCGACGAGGCGGTGAACCGCGCGGCGCGCACCGCGCAGGTGATCTCCAGCAAGACCTCCGCCGTCACGGTGCTGATCGTTCCGGCGGATGAAGAGAGTGTGGTTGCGCGCGACACCGTGAGCGTTGTCGAACGGGGCGCAGTGAAGCGGGAAGGTATAGGGAAATCAATCGAAGCAGCGAGATGAACCCGAGCGTGGTGAGTCAGGTCAGACTATGGCAAGTGGAAGCGCAGCACTAACGAAACCGTCTCAAACGATCGACCGGTCGGTGGTGGAGCAGATCGTTCGTCAAGTCGCATTGGAGTATCTTGGCCGCGATGGCGCGGGCCGCGCAGTCGGCGAAGCTCCGTTGCTGACCGTGCTGGCCTCGGCGCGGCACATGCACATCTGCCGCGCGGACATGGACGTTCTGTTCGGGCCGGGCACGGAGCTGACGGTCTACAAGGAGCTGTACCAGGCGGGCAACTTCGCCGCCAACGAGAAGGTGACGATCATTGGACCGCGCAGCCGCCTGATCTCCAACCTGCGCATCCTGGGGCCGATGCGCAAGCAGTCGCAGGTGGAGCTGGCGTTCACCGACGCCATCAGCCTGGGCTTCGACGATATCCCGGTGCGTCTCTCCGGCAACATCGCGGGAACGCCGGGCGCGATCATCATGGGGCCGAAGGGCAACATCGAACTGAAGGAAGGCATCATTCGCGCGGCCATCCACGTGCACATGAACCCGGGCGAGGCAGCCTACTTCGGTGTCAAGCAGGGCGACCTGATGAAGCTGCGCGTGGGCGGAGCGGCCAGCACGACCTTCAACAACGTTCACGTCCGCATCGACCCAACCTCACGGCTCAACGTCCACATGGACACCGACGAGGCCAATGCGTGCGGCCTGCATCTGACCAAGGACATTGAACTGCTGAAGTAAGGTTTCAGGGAATCAAGGGTTTTAGCAATTCGGAAGGAAGAAGAGAGGACTCGATGAAACAAGCGCTTGGAATGATAGAAACGAAGGGCTTGGTCGCGCTGTTCGAGGCGACTGACGCGATGCTGAAATCCGCAAACGTGACCTTTACCGGCTGGCAGTCGGTGGGGTCGGGACTGGTCACTGCCTTTGTTGAAGGCGACGTGGCCGCGGTGAAGGCCTCAACCGATGCCGGCGCGGAAGCCGCATCGCGGATCGGCGAGGTGGTCAGCGTTCAGGTGATCTCGCGCCCCCACGACGAGCTGCCCTCCTTCGTGCAAGCGGAGAAGAAGGCCGCAATCAAGAAATAGCTGAGCCATCCCACCCTTGCGGCAAAGACAAATACGCCACAAGGATGGGGCACCCAGCCACCGGAAGAGATTGCCCCAGCGGGCAGAGGAGACAAGATGAGTGAAGCAATTGGATTGATCGAAACAAAGGGCCTCGTCGGACTGGTCGAGGCAAGCGATGCGATGGTGAAGGCTGCCAGTGTGGAGCTGGTGAAGACCGTGCAGATTGGCGGAGGATTTGTGACCGCGATCGTGCGCGGAGACGTAGGCAGCGTGCGCGCGGCCGTGGATGCCGGAGCGGCCGCAGCCAAGGCAGTCGGCGAACTGGTGGCCTCGCATGTGATCGCGCGTCCGCACGATGCGCTGGTCGACAGCTTTCTGAAGTAAGTCGAACCAAGGTTCTAAGTACAAGGTTCGAGGTTCGAGGGATTGGACACGAGCCACTGATAATTACAGAACTAGGAAGATTGGGAGAAACGAAATGGCCAATGAAGCGATTGGAATGATTGAGACGAAGGGCCTGGTAGCCCTGGTGCAGGCCACCGACGCGATGCTGAAGGCGGCAAGCGTCGAGTTCGTCGGATGGAACAAGGTTGGCAGCGGGTTGTGCTCGGTCTTCGTTCAAGGCGATGTAGGCAGCGTGCGCGCGGCGGTGGATGCGGGAGCGGCAGCCGCCAAGGAAGCCGGCGAGGTGATGAGCGTGCATGTGATCGCGCGGCCGCACAGCAGCCTGGGGTCCGTATTGCCGAAATAGCTGATGCGAACGCCGCGCAGGGCACAATCCTGCGTGGCGCAATGAGGTGAGCGGACATGTTTATCGCAAAAGTAATCGGCAATGTCGTCTCCACGCAGAAGAACGAGAAGTTCCGTGGGATGAAGCTGCTGCTGGTCCAGCCGTACATCAACCACCGGGAGGGCCGGCTGGAGATCTCCGGCAGCTCCGTGGTGGCGGTTGACAGTGTTGGCGCGGGAATCGGCGAGTGCGTGTTGTTTACGCAGGGAAGCTCGGCGCGGCTGACGCCGGCGACCAAGGATGCGCCGGTGGATGCGGTGCTTGTCGGCATCGTGGATACGGTCGAGGTCGACGGCAAGATATTGGAGAAGCCGTAAATGATGGGCTTGGAGAAAGTATGACGAACCAGGAACAGGTGATCGCGGAGATTGCGCGGGAGGTTGTGGCACGGCTCCGCGCCCAGATGCAGCAGGCGCAGCCGGTGCCGTTGCCAGCCAGCGCGCCGGCATCCGCTAGACATGCCAGCAGCGCGGACGCGCACGACGGCGTCTTCCTCACCGTGGACGAGGCGGTCAACGCGGCGCAGGTGGCACAGAAGAAGGTCGAGGAGATGAGCCTGGAAGAGCGCGGGCGCATGATCTCCATCGTGCGGCGGATCTGCATCGACCGCTCGGAAGAGCTGGGCAAGATGGAGCTGGAAGAGACCAAGGTGGGCCGGCTGGACCACAAGATTCAGAAGCTGAAAAACATGCGCTACGTGCTGGGCGTGGAGGCGATGCACAGCGAGGCGCGCAGCGATTCGTCCGGGTTGCTTTTGATCGAACACGCACCCTGGGGCGTCATCGGCATGGTGCTTCCCGTCACCCACGCGGTGCCGACGATGGCCGCCAACGCGATCAACATTCTGGCCGCGGGCAACACGGCGATCTTTGCGCCGCACCCGTCGGGCAAGCGCGTCTCGCAGTTCGCGTTGCAGCTCTTCAACCGCGAGATCGAGAGCGAGTGCGGCGTGGCCAACGTGCTCACCACCATTCTGGAACCCAGCATTGAAGCGGCTGGGGAGATCTTTCAGCATCCCAAGGTCGCGCTGTTGTGCGTCACTGGCGGGCCGATGGTGGTGCAGGCGGCGAGCAAGTTCGGCAAGCGCGTGATTGCGGCCGGGCCGGGCAATCCGCCGGTGGTGGTGGACCAGAACGCCGACCTCGACCTGGCCGCGCGGTGCATCATCGAGGGCGGGGCCTTCGACAACAACCTGCTCTGCATCGGCGAGAAAGAGGTCTTCGTGGTCGCGTCGATCGCCTCGGCGTTCATGGATGCGATGCGCCGCGCGGGCGGCTTCGAGTTGAACAAGGCCGCAATCGAACGGCTGACGCAGGCCGCCTTCACCTTCGAGGGCGACGGCAAAGGATGCGCGCGCGCGCATGTGAAGAAGGAACTGGTCGGCAAGGACGTCGCAGTGCTTGCAGCGGCGGCCGGGGTGACCGTTCCGGCCAGCACGCAGATCCTCTTCGGCGAGACAAACGAGGACCATGCCTTCGTCGTCGAGGAGCAGATGATGCCGTTCATCCCAATCGTTCGCGTGTCGTGCGTGGACGCGGGCATCAAGGCTGCGGTGAAGGCGGAGCACGGCTACCGGCACACGGCAGTGATTCACTCGAAGGATGTGGACGCAGTGACGCGCATGGCGCGCGCCATGAACACGACGATCTTCGTCAGCAACGCCTCGTCGCTGGCGTCGCTGGGCTTTGGCGGGCCGGGATACCTGAGCCACAGCATTGCGACACCGACCGGCGAGGGCATCACCACGCCGCTGACATTCACCCGCGAGCGCCAGCTCACCATCGGTGGCGCACTGAGGATCGTCTAGCCATGTTTCTGGCCCGCATCGACGGCACGGTAGTTCCGGCGGCCAAGCACGCCACGCTGGAGGGCTGCCGTTTTCTGGTGGCCCAGCGGCTGGAGGCCGACGGCAGCGCCGGCGCGGAGCCGCTGGTCCTGATCGACCTGCTGGGCGCGGCATTCGGTTCCACCGTCCTGGTCTCCACCGACGGCGACATCGCGCGCGAGCGCTACGGCAACACAACGCCGGGCCGCATGGTGGTGGTGGGAATCGTGGACCCGGTGCAGGGCACAGGGAGGGCCGCATGAGACTGGGCATCGTTCGCGGACACGTCACGCTGACGCCAGCCGTTCCGGAGCTGCTCGGCCTGACGCTGGTGGTGCTGGAGCCGGTGACGATGGCCAACCTGCGGGCGAAAAACGGCCTGGGCGGAGGCAAGTCTCTGGTCGCCGTGGATGCGCTGGGCGCTGCCAGGGGCCAGATGGTGGCGTTTACCGAGGGCACCGAGGCCGCGAACCCTTTCTGGCCGAATCGAGCTCCGGTGGATGCGTATTGCACGTTGATCGTCGACTCCATCACAACAGGGAAGTCATAGGAAGAAGAATCTGAGGTGCGGCAGTGAGGAAGGGCGAAGTGAAAACGATTGAACTTACCGGACAGAATGTTCTGGCAATGCGCGATGCGCAGAGCGCGCAGGCCGCCGGGGCAACCCAGGTGCGGGTCTGCGAGCGCTGCGTCATCACACCTTCGGCCCGCGACTTTCTGCGGCAAAACGAGATTGAGCTTGTAATGGGCCCGGGCGCTGTGGTTGCGGCTTCGACCAGCCGGAGCAGCGCAGCCAGCCCCGTGCAGGCGACGCGCAGCCCCGCCAATCCGCGGCTCTTCTCCACGCCGGAGGCCGAGGCGGTCAAGAAGGAGATCTGCGCCGTCGGCCGCAAGCTGTGGAACCGCGGCTACGTCGATGGCAACGGCGGCAACATCTCGTATCGCATCGGGCCCAACGAGGTACTCTGCACGCCGACCCTGTTCAGCAAGCTGGACCTGACGCCGGAAGATATGTGCCTGGTGGATCTGGACGGCGTTCAGATTGCCGGGACCAAGCCGCGCACCAGCGAGATATTTCTGCATCTGGAGATCTACAAGGCTGTGCCGGAGGCCAAGGCTTGTGTCCACTGCCATCCGCCCCATGCGACGGCGTACGCCATCACCGGGCGCGTCCCGCCCAACGGGATCATCCCGGAGTTCGAGGTCTTCGTCGGCAAGGTCGCTATCTCGCCCTACGAGACGCCGGGTACGGCAGCCTTCGCGCAGACCGTGATTCCCTATGTGCGCGAGCACAATACGGTGCTGCTCTCCAACCACGGCATCATCTGCTGGGCAGACACCGTCACCCACGCCGAGTGGTACGCCGAAGTGGTGGACACCTACTGCCATACTCTGATCCTGGCGTCGCAACTGGGCGTTCCCATCTCGCAGATCTCCGAGAGGCAAACCACCGACCTGCTGGCCATCAAGAAGAAGCTCGGTCTGCCGGACTCGCGCTTCGACCCTGCGGCGATGAAGGAGTGCCAGTTGTCCGACATGGAAGCCCCCAACTCCATTGCGCTGCTTCCATGCAAGAGAGACGGCGCCACCCGCATCACTGCCGACGCTCCGGAGATGGACCGCCTGGTGAAGATGGTCACCGATGCGGTGATGAGCGCCATGGGCGAATCCTAAAGCCGTGAAGGGAGCACGCTGAGAGATGTGGATGCCTCCTGCAACCCGCGTCACTCGGCCACTGCACGATGAAAGCTGCTGAACGGCAACTGAGAATCCGCCAGATGTTCGAGGCCAAGGACTTCCTCGACCTGGAAACCCTGTGCCGCGAGCTCGACGCCTCCGAGTCCAGCGTGCGCCGCGACCTGGACGTGCTGGAGGCGGAGAGCGTTCTCAGGCGAGTTTACGGCGGCGCGGTTCCCGTGCACGCGTCCGGCAACGGCGCATTCGACTTCACCGTGGAGAGCGGGCGCTTCAGCGACGAGAAGGGCCGCATCGCGCGCCTTACCGCCGGGCTGATTGAAGACGGCCAGACCGTCATCCTGGACGGCGGGTCTACCGTTGCGGCTGTCGCCGGAGAGCTTGCCGGAAAATCGCTGCACATCGTCACCAACTCGCTGCCCATCGCCGAGACGCTGGAGGCGCGGCGCAACATCGAACTGACGCTGACCGGCGGCTATCTGGACCCGCGCCTCCGCGTCATGCTGGGGCCGCTGTGCGAGCAGATGCTGGGCATGATCCGCGCCGACGTGCTTATCATGGGCATCGGCAGCGTCACCGAGGCCGGGTTCAGCAACAACAACACGCTGGTGGTGGGCTCGGAGCAGAAGATGATCGAGATCGCCAGCCGGGTGATCATCGTCGCCGACCACACCAAGTTCGGCCGCGGCGCGATGATTCCGGTGGGGCCGCTGGAGGACGCCGATACGGTGGTCTCCGACAGCGAACTCGACGGCGAATACGTGGAACTGCTGCGCGGCAAAGGCATCGAAGTGCTGCTGGCGTAGCTGGGCTGAGTTTGCGTTGCCCCGATTCTGGCTGGTTTGCAACGGGAGTCGCCGTTATTTCGCTTTTTATACGTTATTTGTTCTCTCCCTCCCCCTCCCCCCCTCCCCGCTAAAGTAGCCAAATGTAACGAGATGCAGGAATATATCTGCAAAGTCGTCATTCAAGACGAGTTACAGTTCAAATATAAGAAAACAATCGGGTTGTTGAAAGCGATCCGCGAGGTTTCCTGATCCCGCGCGCTGACCTGGCTATGCACTGTGCGATAGATTTCCCCCTGCTTCAATTATACGGATTGGAGGGAAACTAGTATGCCAACTATTTTGCGGAGGGAAGTGATTGGTGGAGCGTGGGTTAGGGGGATTTTGGAGGGTCGAGGGCCTTGACATGCGAGATTGCTGTGGTTTTGAGGGGTGTGTGGATGGATTTTTTTGATTCGGCTATGAGCTATGAGCTGCGGGCTGCGGGTGTTCAAGACTTGCCTTTAATCTTATTGTCTTCCTGCTCAAATGAGGAGTAGTTCTTAAAACCTTTGCTTCGATTGATTCTTCCGAGTTGGGTTCTGTCGATTTTCTCTTGGATAAAAGCTGAGAACTCTGCGAACTGGGAGAGGGGTACCCATTCCCAAGTTGCTCGAAATTTTCTCTCGATCGCCTTGTATACAGCCCCGTGACCAAAGATGCGCCCGGGTTGTCGGCTGGCAAAGTACTGGTACCGCTGAATCAAGTGATGTGCGTAGCGACGGTGCGCCGAACTGCCTGCGATGACATCCGGTGGTGGTTCGATCTTGGGGCGCGTGTTCCGTTTCCCGCTAATCGTGACATTTTCTGCGTGAATTGTACCGACTGTTAGCGGACCCAGTACGCTGATCGTGTAGTTCTGAAGGAGGAGTTGAGCCCGCGTAGCATCTATGGGTTCGACTTCCTTACGTCCGGTTAAGTTGTGTCTTTCCTTCATCTCCTGTAAATACTCGACCGTGAACCGCTTTACGTCCGCGTCTACCACTTTGTGGTGCGTGGCGCATAACATAATTAGGTTTGAAAAGTCCTGCCGATCCGTTTCCGACTGAGTTGGATCATAGCGCGGCCCGCCTTTCCGCTGCGCTTTGATGTGGCAGATCACGCCAGTGACGGTTCCAGATTCATCGTCCACCAGGGGAGTTGAGCAACCTCCAAAGGCACATCGATTATCCGAAAGGGCGCAAAGTCGCTTGATCGTCCGAATGGTAGGTTGCATACGCTCTCCCGCTTCTGCGGTGCTCACAAATATGTCCCTGCCATTGTATGCTGGTGCATAACCATGGCTATGCCTTCCTCGTTGCTGGACACGGGGTCATCTATTGCGGCGACAATCTGGAGCAATTGAAGAAGCTGGCCGAACTGAGCGATCCTGGGCGGCGATCTTGAAAAAAAACGAGGGAATTATGCGCATTGGGAAGATGTGGAGCGTGGGGTTGGCGGCGTTGCTGGCGCTGGGTGTGGGTGCGCGGGCGCAGGGCACGGGAGAGCACAGGGGCCCGACCAGCGGGGCGCAGAGCACAGGCGAGCACCGGGGTCAAAACAGTGGGGCGCGGAGCGGGCGGGGCGAGCTGCAGGTTTACTTTGTGGATGTGGAGGGCGGGCAGTCTACGCTGTTCGTCATGCCGGGTGGCGAGAGCCTGCTGGTGGATACGGGATCGCCGGATTCCAGAAACCCGGCGGCGCCCCGGGACGCCTCGCGGATTGCGGCGGTGTGCAAGCTGGCCGGGGTGACGAAGATCGACAACCTAGTGGTGACGCACTACCACTCCGACCATGTGGGCGGCCTGCCGCAACTGGTGGGGATGGTCCCGGTGGGGCGGTTCATCGACCATGGCGTGAACCGCGAGGGCGCGGGTGTGCAGGGCGGCGCGTCGACGATTGCGGGATACGAGGCGTACCAGAAGGTGCTGGCGGAGGGCCGCGCGGAGCATCTGACGGTGAAGCCGGGCGATGTGCTGCCGGTAAAGGCGATGAAGGTGGAGGTGGTGAGCGGAGACGGCGAGGTAATTGCGCAGCCACTGAAGACGCCTCTGGCAGCTACCGGCGAGCAGAATCCGTTCTGCGCGGCCTCTCCGCTGAAGGAGGCGGAGAACACCGAAAACGACCGCTCGCTGGGGTTGGCGATTACGTTTGGCAAGCTGCGGATACTCGACCTGGGCGACCTGACGTGGAACAAGGAGCGGGGGCTGATGTGTCCGGTGGACAAGCTGGGCAAGGTGGATGTATACATCGTCTCGCACCACGGGCTGACCAACAGCGGCAGCCCGGCGCTGGTGGATGCGATTGCGCCGCGGGTGGCAATCGAGGACAACGGCCCGCGCAAGGGCGGCTCGCCCGCAACCTTCGAGACGATCGAGGGTTCATCCAGACTGAAAGACCTGTGGCAGTTGCACACAGCCGAGGGAAGCGATGCCAGGCACAACGTCACGGAGTCGCGCATCGCCAACCTGCCGGGACCGGATGCGGGGAACACCCTGAAGCTGACGGGCAGGATGGACGGCAGCATCGCGGTGACCAACGGGCGCACCGGCGAGACGGTTGAGTATCCCGCGCCGTAGATTGATTGACCGGGCGGGATGATCTTGCACGACGGATTGCATCATACCTAAGCAGGGAACTCGCGGCCATTCGACAGAGTGACGAAGGCCGCGGAAACCGATTGAGGACAGAAACGGAGAAGACAATGAACCAGAGCAGCAGGGCGCGAACGGAGGACGACGTGATCGAAGAGGCGAAGGCAGGCGAGGTGCGGACAGGACCGGCGGAGCGCGGACGGCGGAGGGTTGGATTGGCCCGGATTGGGCGGGGCCTTCTTGGCGCCGGCCTGGGGATTGCGTTGGTACTCAGCATTCCGGGCTGCCATAAGTCGGCGCAGGCGGCAGGCTCGCAGAGCGCGGTCGACCAGAACGCAGGCGACCCGGCGGATGCGAATATGGCGCAGGCAGATGCTGCGCAGCCGGCGCAGGCGCTGGGTGAGAGCGCGCAGAACCAGAACCAGCAGCAGGGCGAGGACTATTCGCAGCAGCCGCCCGCTCCGATTGTGCGTCAGGCGCCGGATTCAGGCCAGCAGAGCTATGACAACGGCGCCGCGGACAACGGCCAACTCAGCGATCAGCAGGCGGCCGACGACTACGCCAACGATCTGACCGATGCGCAGGCCAGCACACCGCCTCCACCGCTGCCGGAGTACGACCAGCCACCCGCGCCGTATCCCGACTATCTGTGGACGCCGGGCTACTGGGCTTGGGGGCCGGAGGGATACTACTGGGTCCCGGGTTACTGGGTGGAGGCGCCGTATGAGGGCGCGCTGTGGACTCCGGGGTACTGGGGCTTCTTCGGCGGGTTCTACCGCTTCCACCATGGATACTGGGGACTGCACATCGGGTTCTATGGCGGCGTGGACTATGGGTACGGATACGTCGGGCATGGATACTACGGCGGCTACTGGAACGGTGGCCACTTCTTCTACAACACGACGATCACACGCGTGAATGTGAACGTGATTCGCAATGTGTACGTTCACCCCGTGAGGATAAACAATGTGGTGATCACCGGGCGGATCAGCAACCAGGTGAGCTTCAACGGCGGGCGCGGCGGAATTGTGGCACGCCCCTTGCCGGCGGAGGTCCGCGTGCTGCAGGAGAAGCGCATTCCGCCGATGGCGACACAGGTGCAGGCGCAGCATGAAGCGGCCGGGAACCGGCAGCAGCTCTTCACCCAGAACAAGGGGCGGCCCGCCGCGGCTGTGGCAGCTCGCCCGATCGCCAAGGACCGAGTGCTGCCTGCGGCAGTGCCTCGAGTCGCCGCGCCGGCGGCACAACCTGGGGTTCGCGGCAACGCGAGGCCGGGGCCAGTGCAGGCGCCGGCGCAAGGAGCGCGTCCTCAGCCTCAGGCGGGACAGCAGATGCGAAACTCTCCGGCAACTCCCGAGTCGCGGCCTGGGCCCGTCCAGCAGAATCGTGACGAGCCGCAGTCGCAACTGCGGCAGGCCCAACCGCAGCAGGCGCAGCCACAACCGCAGACGAGGCAGGCTGCGCCCCAATCGCAGGTGAGGCAGGCACAACCGCAGATGAGGGAGGCTCAGCCGCAGCAGGCTGCACCTCAGCCCCAAATCAGGCAGGCGCAGCCACAACCGCAGACGAGGCAGGCTCCGCCCCAATCGCAGATGAGGCAGACTCAGCCGCAACAGGCTGCACCTCAGCCCCAAATCAGGCAGGCACAGCCTCAACCACAAACCAGGCAGGCCCAGCCTCAGCCACAAGCGCGACCTGCTCAGCCTCAACCTCAGCAGCGGCAGGCGCAGCCTCAGCCCCAGGTGAGGCAGGCACAGCCGCAGCCTCAGTCCCAGGCGCGACCTGCCCCAGCGGCGCGTTCGCAGCCGAAGGACGAGCAGAAGCCTCGTTAGTCGATGAAGCACGGCAGCACGGCAGGTCGGGCAAATTAGGCTCGTCCTGCCGTGCTTTTCTTTGCGCGTGAGGAGGAGCGCAGCGCTTGGCTACAACCCGAGAGCGAGCTGGCCGAGCAGGATGGCGTTCAGGGTGAGGATGACAGTGACGGTGAGCCAGCCGGCGATGCGCGTGCGGCGCGCGCTGGCGAAGCTCTGCATGACCGCGGTGCGGCTGGTGAGCAGAAGCAGCGGGATGAGCGCGAAGGGCAGCGCGAAGCTGAGCACAACCTGCGAGAGTACGAGAATACGCAGCGGGTCGAGGCCGGTGGCGATGATGACGACGGCGGGAATGACGGTGATGGCGCGGCGCAGGAAGATGGGGAACTTGATGTCGAGGAAGCCTTCGATGATGACCTGGCCGGCCATGACGCCGACCGTCGATGACGACAGGCCGGAGCAGAGCAGCGCCACGGCGAAGACGACCGCGGCGGCGCGTCCAAAGAGCGGGCCGAGGGTGTGGTAGGCCTCCTCGATAGTGGGCTGAAAGTTGCTGGTGTGAACGAAGGCCACGGCGGCCATCAGGACCATGGCGGAGTTGATGAGCCATGCCCCGTTCATGGCGACGAAGACGTCGATCAGCTCGTAGCGCAGGAAGCGGCTGAGGATGGCGCGGCGCGGAAGCTGGGTCGGCTGGTTGCGCGCCTTCAGGTTTTCCAGCGTTGCAGCGGCAGGCAGCGCGGAGCCGGTGAGTTCCTTCAGGCGCGGCTGCACCAGCGCGGAGTGCAGATAGACGACGTGCGGCATCACGGTTGCACCCAGCATGGCAACGGCGGCGTAGATGCTGTCGTGGAAGTTCTGCGCGGAGGAGTGGTCGAGTGTGGGCAGCAGGGTGTAGAGTGCCGCCAGCTTCCAGTCGGGATGGACGAGGAAGATCTCGAAGGCGTAGGAGACGCCGATAATGGCGACGAAGCCCATGATGCCGCGCTCCAGCCAGCGGAAGCCCGCAAGGTCCAGCGCGAGGAAGGCGAAGACCAGCACGGTGGAGACAAGCGCGGCGATGAGCATCGTTTCCTTGGGACTGAAGCCGTGGATGATAAGCAGCGGGCCGAAGAGGAGATCGAGGCCAAGGGCCGCGCCCAGGAATTCAGCGAGGTCGGTGGCCACGGCGGCGATCTCGGCGGCTATCCACAGGGCGAGAGTCGTGGGCCGGGAGAAGTGCTTGCGGCAGTTCTGCGGCAGGGTGAGGCCGGTGACGATGCCCAGCTTCGCCGAGAGATACTGGATCAGCATCGCCATGACGTTCGACCACAGCAACACCCAGAGCAGGCGGTAGCCGAACTGCGTGCCGCCCAGGATGTTGGTGGCGAAGTTGCCCGGGTCGATGTACGCAACCGAGGCGACGAAGGCCGGGCCGAAGTAGGTCCACATCTCGGTGCGGCTCAGGTTGGAGAAGAAGCCGCGCCGGGCAGGGAGTGCATCGGCAACCGCCGGACCTTCGCCAGCAGAGCCCGCGAGCGGTTCCGGCCTCCCGGAGGCCGCAGGTTCCATTTGCATTGGCGAACGATCGGGCATTCATCTCCTGTGCAGGGCGCCGGGGAAGCGGGACTGGGGGGGGGCGCATCACAATAATTAGGCCCGCCTACGAATTAGGTATACCTAACTATAGGAAATGAGTCAAACTGGAGTTGGAGGCAGAGACCAACGCATGGCGGCGCGTCGGCGGGCGAAGGGCAACACCGAATCGGTGGACAACTACCTGAAGGCCATTCTGTCTCTGGGGGGGCCGGAGGAGTGCCGCGTGACCATTAAGGCGCTGGCCGGCCGGCTGTCGGTGGCGCCTGCATCGGTGACGAACATGCTGCAGAAGCTGGCGCTTTCGCCGGAGCCGCTGGTGGAGTATGAGCGGCACGGCGGGGTGCAGCTATCGTCCGCGGGAAAACGCCGCGCGCTGGAGGTGGTGCGCCATCATCGGCTGATCGAGACGTTTCTGTACCAGGTGCTCGATTACCCGATCGAAGAGCTGCATGAGGAGGCGGAGCGGCTGGAGCACTTCATCTCGGAGCGCTTCGAACAGCGGATCGCGGCCAAGCTGGGACACCCCAGGATCGATCCTCACGGACACTCGATCCCGACCATGGGGGGGAAGATGCCGGCGCGGGAGTCCATTCTGCTGGCGGACGTCGTCGAGGACGGGACGTTTGTGATCGACAGCATCTCCGACCGGGACGCGCACAGCCTGAGGTCGATCGAGGCCTGCGGGATCACTCCGGGGGCGCGGCTGCGGGTCAGGAAAAGCGCGTCATCGGAGGGCTATTCGGTGCGGACCGGACGCTCCTCGAAGGTCTTCAATCTCTCCCGCGAGGTTGCGCGGGATATACGGGTCGTCCGTCTGCCGAAGTAACTGTTCGCCTTGGGCCGTACGAGTTCAAAAACTCTTGCGGCTTTTCTACAGCAGGAACAGGAGAAGAGAGAATGGCGTGCAAAGAAAATGGCGGCCAGCAGATTGTCTGCCGGCCGCCATTCTTGATCGGTTGGAGGTTAGAACCGGAAGCGGCCTGCGAACTGCCAGTCGCGCGGAGCAATCTGCTGGTTCTGGCCGTTGACCTGGCCGAAGGTGCTGGACCAATTGGTAGAGGGAGAGGCACTGTTTGCCGATAGGCTGAGGCTGCCGACGTTGAAGAAGGTGGAGTTGGTGGCGTTGCTCACGTCTGCCTCGATCTGGAAGGTGAGGTGGAGCGTGGCGGTCTCGCGAACGTTGAAGGTGCGTCGGAGGCCCAAGTCGATGTCCCACCATCCCGGTCCCTTGATTCCATCCGGAGCGGTACTTGCGATGTTGCCGATCTTGAAGGTAGTCCAGGGTTCCGTCGTTGTACCGGTGCTGTAGGACGGGTCAGTCGGAGAAGAATCGGGACTTTCGAAGGCGTTCGTGTTGAGGTAGTTGATGGTGTTGAAGTTGGTGGCATTGGACCCCGGACCGCGGCCCCATCTGCCATTGACGCGCGCCTGCCTCTTGTTGAAGCCGGGAGTGTAGTCGGGCATGCAGACCCCCTGGCCGCCGACTGCGTTGACCATGCAGTTGGTGCCCATTGTGATCTGTAGCGGAGTGCCATCGCGATACCTGTAGATACCCGAGAACTCCCAGCCTCCGCCGATGAGACCGGCGATGCGGTTGGTGGCGAAGAAGGCCTGGCCGCGGCCGATGGGGAAGGCATAGCTCCAAGTCAGGTTGAACCCGTTGGTCTGGTTGGAAGTTCCCAGGCTGCGGTCGACACGGTTGGCAGACATGCTTTGAACGAAGTTTCCATCCTGCGGACCCACCGGGAACTCGGACCTGTGATAGCCGGTGTTGTCGATCTCCTTGGCGCGAGTGTAATTCATCATACCTTGGAGGTTGTGCCACGGGCGCTGGACCAGGGTCACCTGAAGCGAGTTGTAGTTTGAGTTTCCAGTCTGTCCCCAGAGGTCGTTACCGCATTGGTTGCCCGATTTGGCCATGTTCGAAGTACTGCAACTCGAGAACTGGGGGAAGGGCCTCAGGGCCTGGGCAAAGGTAGCGCTCGGACCGGCGAAGCGGGGGAAGGGAAGTGTAACGCCGCCCACCAAGTTTGAGCCTGTGAGCGCGCCCGAAAACTGCTCGCTATAGTCCGGGGAGAAGGTATTGAACGCGTAACCGCGCCCGGAGCCTCCCGGCAGGAAGTGGGTCTCTGAGCCGGAGTAGGCGACGGTTAGAACGGCCTTCTTGTTGATCATCTTCTGGACCGATAGGTTATAGCTGATATATTGTGGACCGCGGCCGCCATAGTAGGGGTCGGCATAGTTGACGCCCTGGGCGTTGCAGTAGGTGCCCGAGGTGGAGCAGCCTATATCGTTCAGGTGGTCTGCGTTGTAGGACGTATAGTCGTAGCTGCCGGTCGTTGCCAGTGGATTGACATTGACTCCGGGCGCAGTCCACGACGGAATGTTGGAAAAGGCGCTGCATGTGCCTGCCGCGACGCATGGAACCGGAGGTCCGAGGACCTGACCCAGGGGCGGCGTGCCCTGTGTGCCCTGTGTGGGGGGAATTACAATGGCTGGTGGCGAAGCCGACGCGGCGAAGTAGTTTGGATTCAGGAAGAAAGCCGGGTTCCCGGTGCTTCCGCTCTGGCTGGGGCCGCTGGCGGCGCTGAACTCAGAGTTGTTGCCCGTGGCGTTGAGCGCTCCCGTTCCGCCGCCTACGCCGCCGGAGTGGGTGAGCGAGAGGCTGAAGGCGCCGCTGAAGACCGTAGACGGGGTGTAGGCGTAGGCAAAGCCCAGGCGCGGCTCCCAGTTGTTGTTATAGGGATGGACCGGGGTGGTGCAGTGGCAGATGTAGGGCGCGTACATGGCCAATTCTTGAGCAGCAGTTAAAAAGGGCGCTGTCGTTTCTGCCGTGAAGTTGTTGATATTGGGGAAGCCGGCATACTCCAGCACTCCGGGGACGCCCACGATGGGATTGATCATTGTGGGGTTGAGGAACGCGATGCGGTCTTGGACTTCGTGGTAGGGCTGGAGATAATCGTAGCGAATGCCGAGGTTCAGGGTGAGCTTGGGGCTGATCTGCCAGTTGTCCTGAACATAGGGCGACATCGGCCTGTATCGTGCCCCGACGTCCTGGATCGTTTGCGTATGGACGGAGTCGCCATAGACGGCGCCGACCAGGAAGCTGGCGTATGTGTCGCCGTTTCCGGGGCCTGCCGTATCGTAGGCATGGTAGGTGAGACCGAGGCTCTGGCTGTAGCCTCCGTAGCTTCCGCCGTTGTTCTCCAGCCACTGCACCTGGGCGCCGAAGGTGATGTTATGGCGGCCTTTGATCCAGGTCAGGTTGTCGATGATGGAGTAGGTATTCTGCGCTACGGGGCCAGTGTTTGAGTTGGAGTTCCAGTTGGCGGGGGCCGTGGGGCCGCTGTCCGTGTTGAAGCCGACGGAGGGCATGTTGTCCGCGGCGTTGCCCGGGGGCAGGTTGTTGATGCCGGCCTTGGTCGCGGTATTGGCCGTGCCCTTGGTCAGGGAGAACCCTTCGCCCCAGTTGCGGGTGTATCCGTAGCTGAGCGAATTGATCAGGGACTGCGAGGCAATGAAGGTGTACCGGATGATTCCGGTAGCCGTCTTCTGATTGGTATACTGGCCGGCCGCATAGGGAATGGGGAGCTGGTTGTACGCACTGCTTCCGGTGTAGTCGGGCGCGCCGGCGTAGCCAACAAGACCGCCCAGGCTGGTGAGCGAGAACTTATTGCGCGAATTCAGCGTGTAGTCGATCTTGACATCGACGGTGTAGTCCTGGTTCGAAAGCGGAAGAGAGGCAAGATAGTTGCTGAAGGTCGCGTTATTGGTGGGGGGCGGAAGCGCGGCTTGCAGCGCCAGCGAGATGTTGGAGATCTCCCATGGAGGGATGACGTTCAGGGTCGGAATGCCGTTCAGCGCTCCCTGGAAGGCGGGACGCGAGCCGTTCGAGGCGGCTGTGGGGTCCGAGATACTCTGGGAGATGGTGCCCAGTTTATCGGTGAAGTTGCCCACGCGATTTAGCATGGTGGGGACGGTGATGTACTGCGGCGTATTGCTGATCTTGGTGTAGTGGTAGCCTTCGTAGCTGCCGAAGAAGAAGAGCTTGTCCTTGATAATGGGCCCGCCGATCGAGCCGCCGTAGGAGTTCTGGTGCTCGCCCGGCTTTATCGCATAACCGGTGGCCGAGGGCACCTTCGAGAAGTAGCCCCAGGTGTCGAACATGGTGTTGCGGACGAAGTCGAAGACGGTGCCGTGGAACTGGTTTCCGCCGGAGTTGATGGTGTAGTTGGTGACTCCGGCGCCGCCGAACGATGTGGACGCGCCGCTGGTCTGCACGGAGAACTGGTTGACCGCATCGACCGACACCGCATTAGCGACGGCAGTGCCGCTGCCCTGTGAGTTGATGTTGGATACGGGCACGCCTTCAACGTAGTTCGCATTCAGGTTGGTCTGGCCGCTGCCTCCGTAGATGCCCGAGCTGCCGGCGGTCGTTCCCTGGTTCGTATTGTTGCCCGGGTTCTCCTGCACGCCCGGCATCAGATACTGGAAGGCGGTGGGATCGCGCGGGCCGCCATTCATCGAGAGCGGCAGCGAAGAATAGAGCTGGTTCTCGATCGTTCCGCCGAGCACGGCGTCGGTGGTGTTCAGGTACGCCGGGGCGTCCGTGACGGTGATGGTGGTGTTCTCCCCGCCGACGGTGAGCTTCAGAGGCAGGCCGACCACCGAGGAGTTGTCAACCTCGATGTTCTCCTGCAGCAGCCTCTGGAAGCCCTTGGCGACGACCTCGACGTTGTACGTGCCGACCGGCAACGGCTGGATGGAATAGGTCCCCGTGCCGCTGGTTGTGTGAGTGGTCGCAACCCCGGTATCGGTATTTGTGGCGGTGACCTGCGCGTTGGCAACCGCAGCGCCGCTGGGATCGGTGATGGTCCCCTGGATGCCGCCGCCGCTGGTACTCTGCGCCTGGAGCGGCAAGCCGCCGGCGAGCGCTAGCCCGCAGACAACCGTCAGGCAGGCGAACAGGGTGGCGAAGCACTGTGCGAGAAGACGGCGTGAAAGCCCGAGCGGCAAAGACCCAACTGTCGTGTTGCGATACATAGTTTTGCTCCATCTGATTTTGCGCTGGAAGGCGTTGGGCTTGGATTCCGGTTGTTTCCGGTTGAAGCATCCCCCAAAAAACCTTGCGCCGGTGACTAGAAAACTGAAAATACCGATGAGCCGGAACGCGAAAAAAGTATTTGTTTACAGGCGCGATTGTCAATAAGAAAATGTTATCCCGTTGAAACGGTACGAGTCGGTCGAGTGGCCCCGTTCGGGGCGGCGCCCGGCTGGGAGCCGGGCGGAGGACTGCCCGGAAGATTTAAGTTTTCAAAGCTTCACCCAACATGCTACTTTGTTTTTGCCCCAATTCAACACCGATTTTGTGTTTTCTGTGTTTTCATCGACAGGTGGGCAAAAGCCCAATCGGTTTGTTCCCGAATGTCTGGCGGCCATTGCGACACAGGAACCGGACAGGGGGGGAATCTGGAGAGCGGAATCCTAAGCAATCGGCACCGCGATGTTGCGCAGGCAGGCAAACCGGACGGGCGTGTCCGAGCGGCGGGCCGCTCCACCCGGAATGGGGCCATGCGGCCCCGCAGGACGATCTTCGCTGCGTTCGCTCCGATTGCGGGTGCTGCGGCCGCTGCGCGGGCGGAACGCGTTCCGCCACCGCTGCCGTCCGATGTCCATCCCGGTCTTCAGCCGGCCCCAACCACCGGCGCGGCCGGTGTTCTCTGGCTGGACGCTTCGCAACCGCTTCCCGTGGACCAGACCGCCATTGACAATATAATAATACTGAGGCGGGCACGCCGGGGACCGCGTTGGCGGCGACGAAAAGACCGGCTGCCGCAGCCGGCGAGTCTGGGGGAAACGGTGGCAATTAGACCCTTCTCTCCGTGAGGCAAGCGCGTTTGAAGATTTCTCTTGCAAGTGACTTCAGCGAACGCGTAGTATGCCGCTTATTTTGGAAACCGTTTCCCTTGGGAAATCAGCCAGGAAATTTGCCGGTGGTTGGGAGCATTGTTGCTCAGCCTGCCGGATTGCAAATGCACTTATCAAGGATCAGGTGACCCCGATGCTCTTCCGCAAACACATCGTCTCGACGCGAACTCTCCTCCAACTGACAGTGGCCGTGCTCTTCCTCGTGGCCGCAGTGGGAGCGGCAGTTGCCGCGAACACAGGCAACACGCCGGTGCTGGTTCCGTATACGGCCTACACGGTCGCCGGCACTCCGCAGTGGTCTTTCGGAGCCACCCCCGCCATCGTTGGCGGCTTCGGTTCCAGCCCCAGCACTACAAGCGCCGCGGATGGCGGACCTGCGGTCCCGTACATCAACAGTGCGGGGGTTCTGGTGCCGGGTGCAACGCTGAACGGGCCGTATGGGTTTGCGGTCGACTCGGTGGGCGACATCTACATCGCCGACAAAGCCAACGACCTCGTCCGCGAGGTCAACTACTCGACGGGACTCATTGACATCGTCGCGGGAGTGGTGACTCCCAGCAGCTGCAAAGCGGTGGGCAGCACGGTCAATTCATGGACCTGCACAGCGAACCTCGGCTGCGCGGACGGCGTTCTAGCGTCTACAGCCAAGATCGGAGGCGGCATCGAAGGCGTTGCCGTGGACGCGTATGGCAACGTGTACTTCGCCGATAACACCAGCTCGACCGTCTCCGTGGTCTACCGCGGCGGCACGCAGGTTGCGAACTTCATCGCGCTGGTGAACCCGGCCGCGGTGGCGGCATCCCCCAACGGCCAGGTAACGGTGGGATACTTGTACCACATCGCGGGAGAGATCAACCTGGGCACTTGCACGGGCTCGAAATCCAACGGCGGCGTCGTCATCGACAACGCGCCGGCATTCGAGAACACCGCCATCACGGGCGCCACCGTGGGCGCCACCCTGAGCGCTCCCACCCAGATTACGCTGGACAGCGCGGGAAATATCTATATCTCTGATGTTGGAAACACAACGGTGCGGGTGATCAACACCCAGGCGACCCCCCAGACCTTCTTCCAGTACACGGTACAGCCTGGGTACATGCGGTCGATCACCAACTGCAACGCGCTACTGACCACCCCCTGCGCAGCCACCGTCACCGCTGCGGTCGGCACCGGCATCAATGGTCCGGCGAACGGTATTGTCTTCAACAGCCAGTATGTGTACGGCGGAGCCGACGCGTACGGCAATGTGTATCAACTCAACGGGACTGGGGGCAGCATCGCCGTTCCCGGATACTACGAAAATGTGGGGTACGCCGGCGGCGCTCCGCTGACCAGCCTGCTGACCGTGGAGGTGCCGACGCTATCGTCTGTCTATAGCGCGACCGAGACTGCTTACCCGGTCCCCAGCTCCGACGCAAAGACGCCGAATGAGTTGCCGCTCACCTATGGCAACATATACGTCGAGATAAGCAACCCGTCGCTCAACAGCGCTCTGCCTTCGGGATTCCTGAATATAATTGTCACGACCAGCAACGAGTTTCTCATTCGGCCGGTTTCGGTCAAGCCCGACAGCTTTGGCAACCTCTACGCCTTCGACGCCCACTTTCAGGAGATCAGTCGAGTCGACCAGTACACCGCGGATGGAATCCTTCTAATTTCGAACTGGGCTGGGACGGTGAGAGCCTCGTCATCGGTCACTGGCCTCAACAACGTTACGAACTTGAACGCGGACGGTACGTTCAATAACACCAGCAACTACAATCAGCCGGCCTCTTTGGGCGTTTCGCCCACTTCATCGCCCTCTTCGAACCCATGGGACTGCATCTATGGCACGGCGGGCCATCCCTGGACCTGGGGCCCGCAAAGCTATGATCCTCCGGGAGATGGCTGCCCAGGGATGGTCGCCGCGGCTACCTCTTACAAAGGTACCACCAACGGCAATTACTTTACCGATAACGACGGTCTGGGGAACCTGTATTTCGGGAACAACTATAACAATCTTATCCGCGAGCTGTCGTTGGGCATTCAATTCCCAGCAACCCCGGTGGTGCCGGCGACGGCGGGTGCGTGGTCCGCGACGACCACCTACGGGCTGAACAATATAGTGAGCTATACGTTGCCCTGCCCGACCGGGGTGACCTGCACTGGTACCCCGCATGCGTACTACATCTCGCTGATTGCGTCGAATACTGGGAACGTACCTAACGTGACTCCGGTGGCGACCGGCGTACCCGTTTGGAGAATGGTGTCGGAGACCCAGCCGATCCAGGTGCACTTTGATGTCTCGAACCCTCCCTTCACCGGGGGCGGGACACAGTCCTCGACAGGGTTCATTTCGTCATCGATTCCGGACGGCCCCTCCCTCGGGTACACGACGAATGCATTCACAGTTACAGGTTCCGGGGACTTCTCGATCGACACGACCGACCCGGAATATCCCCTGGGCTCGCTGTGGCAGACGAATGGGGCTTTTGGATATAACCCGCAGACAACCAACTTTGCGATGTACCCGGTGTTTGGAAGCACCGGATCTCCAACATGCACGCAACTGGGGCTCTCATCGCCCGACAACAGTTGGGACTGTCTGGTCTATGTGACCTTCAATCCGACGCAGCCGGGGCTGAGGACTGGCCAGTTGGTGGCAACCACCGCGAACGGGTCCGTCTACGACTTCCAGCTCACCGGTACTGGCACGGGCGGACAGTTGGCGATCGATGGCGGCCAGCAACAAGCAGTTGCGACTTCTGCGGCCAATGGTCTGGGCACCATCTCGTCCATAGCGATGACCTCAAGGGGCACCGTCTACATCGCCGACGCGACCAACAACCGGATCGTGGTTGAGTCCGCTCCTGTCGGCGGCACGCAGACCGTCATTGGTCCCAGCATCACGGTATCGAGTACGCTCTACGGCCAGACGACAACCGCCAGTTCAACCTTGAGCAACCCGATGGGCGTTGCGGTCGATGCGGCTGGCAATGTCTACATCGCCGACACCGGCAACAGCCGGATCCTCAAGTACAACCCGGTCACCGGCACGGCGAACCAGCTTGGCAATTACCTCTGGATTCCGGGCGCAACCTGCGATACCCCGGGCTCACAGGCTGCAAACTGCACCTATACCTCATATGATTTGACTGGGAAAGCAAATAACTCTACTTCGATTCTGAATGAACCTGGGGCCTCCGTAACGCCCACCACGGCCCCTCCGCAATACAAGTTCAAGAACCCTCAGGGCCTTGCCGTCGATCAGTGGGGTAACGTCTACGTTGCCGACACTGGCAATTCCGTGATTGTGGAGATTCCCTCCGACACCAAGCTGGGCGGCGCAACTCAACTCTTCCAGTATCCTGGCGCGCCCACATTCACGACTCCGGTCGCGGTTGCGATCGGTCCGGTGATCGGTTCGTCCGGACAAATCTGGCCTGGATACATCTTCGTTGCCGACACGGGGAATCCGGCCGGTGAGATCGTTCGCATACCGCCGGGCGGCGGCGACCTGCAGCCGACGACGACCACGCCGGGCGGCGGCAGCACCTCTGCGCTGTCGGTACTTACATCGCTTCCGCTGTTTGGCGGCACGAACATCAACACTCCGAACGGGGTTGCGGTGGACGCGGCCGGGAACGTCTATGTCTCGGACAGCACAGGCAACGCGGTCTGGGAGGCTCCCGCTGTGAGCACCAGCAAACCTTTCCCGCTCAGCTTTGCTGGGCTGAATGCTCCGGCAGGTCTTGCTCTGGACGCGAACGGAAACCTGTATGTCGCGGACTCGGGGAACAAGCAAGTCCTGCAAATGAACCGGCAGAACCCGATTGTTCCGTTTGGGACCGTGCCGGAGTCCATGGGAACTTCAGGTGTGGCCGGTACGCCGGCGGGTTGCCCGGTTCTCGGAAGCGACTCACCCTGCACTGGCAAGTTGACCGTCTCGAACATCGGCAACCAGCCTGTCGTTCTGCCCTCGACCTTCCTGGGGACGCCTACCCCTGCCAATGCCGCATTCAGCGCAACAACTACATGCACCAGTCCGATTCCGGTGGGAACCACTTGCACCATCTCGCCGACGTTCACTCCAACGACCACCGTCGCGAACGCTGCGACTGTCTCCGTGAGCACGGTGAACTCGACTCAGACGATCTCCTTGCAGGCGAATGGTGCGAACCCGGAGGTCCTCATCACCCTGGCCCCCTCGAACGGTACGTTAATTACTGGAACGACGACGAACTACAGCACTGCTGTTGGCGGCGAGGCCATTACCGCGACCGTAGCACCGTTCACCACGGGAGGCTCCACGCCCACCGGTACGGTCACCTTCTCCTGGACCATAGCTCCCACTGTTGGCGGAATCTCCTGCGGAGCGCCCGGCTCGCAGACGGTCAGCCTGGTCGGTGGCGTAGCGACGACCACTACCTTCCCCGCGCTCACTGCGGGCCTGTGGTACACCGTCAACGTAACCTACAACGGCGACACGAACAACAGCACAACGACCGCAACTCCGATCATACTCAAAACCACTCCGGTAGCAACTGTGGTGACGGTGACGTCCACGCTCCTCCAGCTCACCTATACCTATGGGGGAACGGTTCCTACCCCCGCCTGCACTGTGACTGCGGGCGGTGTTACGGTGGCCGGGGCGACCTGCACCAGCGGCGCCGGTCAATTCACAGCTACCGGCAGCTATCCGATTCAGGTTGTCTTTACCGGTGCCAGCGCCTGTAGCTATGGCTTCCCGACTGTGACCACTGGTCAAGCTAACGTGATTGAAAACCAGGCCCCTCTGACCGTTTCTTTTGTTGTCCCAGGAGCCAGTCCTGCAAATGAGTACACGACGGTCTACGGAGCTGCGTCCTTAAACTATGCCACGGATATGGTGATCACCGGGGCCGTGGGCAGCGACCTCAAGAAGTTGAGCGCGACGTTCACGACGTTGCCGGTGCCCGTTCCTCCTGCGCCGCTTGACTCATCGGTTCTGGATGTGAACCCCACAGGAGCGGTGAACCCATTCCCGGTGGTTCCAACCATTAGTGGTAAGCCCACGAACAACTATGCGATAACGTACAACAACGGCTTGGATTTGGTCACTCCGGCGCCTGCGGGCATCGCCATCACGGCAGCCAAGACCTCTGTCGCCAATACGACGGCTGGGTTGGCCTCTGCCACCTACGCGATCACGCTCAGCTCCCTGGTCACGGCGGGCAAGGGAACGCCTTCGGGTACGGTCTCTGTTTACGATTACTTTGTCCCAATCACATCGGCTGTCTTCGTCCCAACCCCAACGTCAGGGACCTTCCAAGTCATAAATGGCGCTATCACTTGGCCGACAACAGCTACTTACGGCGTGCAAACCGTTCTAATTCCTCCATGTGCGACAGGACAAACCAGCACTGCCTCCATTCCCTGCAACACGGTGGTGACGTTATCCGCTGGGGCAGGCAGCTTCACTCTGCCCGCCACGGAGGCAACCACGACCGGGACCCACTACCTGAGCTTCGTCTATAGCGGCGATGCTGGCTCCAACGGGGACGGCAAGGGCGACTTCGCCTGCTCGGTGGCTGGGCAACTGGCAACCACATCCCCATCTTGCCCGACGACGAATCCGATTCCGTTCGCACTGATTGTCGACAATCCGGACTTCACCTTAACCTCCACAACGGGCCCGATCAGCGTCATTCCGGGCAACGTCCCGAACGGTAACGGTCTGCCCGCGGCGCCGAACCAGAACACCGCCAATCCGCAGTCGACGATTATCACGATTAACGGAGTTCTGTCATTTGCCGGCTCGATCGGCCTGACCTGTACGACCCAGCACCCGACCTGGGTGTTCTGTACAGTTGAGCAGTTCGCCGTGAATGCCAGCGGTCAGGTGTCACCGGCGACAAGCATCGCAGTGCCATGTGTGGCGCCCGCGTGCGCGACGACCACCTCGACGGTGCCATTCGTTTTCAGCGTCTCGACCCCGCCAACGCTGTCGCTCGGCTTCAATACAACGGCCCAACTTCGCACCACCGCTACCAGGACCGTGTTGGCGTTCCTGCCGTTTGGCGTCCTTGCCTTCTGCGTGCGTCGCCGGCGCAGACTGAGCAAGGCGTTGTGGATGCTGATTGCCATCGCTGCAGTGAGCGTTGGAATGAGCGGATGCGGCGGCAACTCGGTGGACTTCTACACCCCGATTCCCACCGGCCCGCAAACTGTAACCGTCAACGCCTCGTACACGTATGTATCCTCCGTCCCCACACAACCTACGGTGACGCGCTCGTTCGTGGTTCCGATCACCATCAACTAGGAAGTGCTGATGAACGGGCCGGGCAAGATCCTTCGGGGTCTTGTCCGGCCCGTTCTTTTTGTATGCAGCGTGTCTCTCGCGCAAGTACGAAATGGACTGCTCCTGCGAACGGGGAGGGGGGCTCTCACGCGTCCGTCGCGAAGAAGGCTTCGACGTCTTCGATGGATTGGGTTTGGCGGTAGGGGGGCAGCGAGTCGAGGAAAATGCGTCCGTAGCGCTGGCGCTGTATGCGGGGGTCGAGCAGCATCAGCACGCCGCGGTCCTTGAGCGAGCGGATGAGGCGGCCGAAGCCTTGTTTGAGCGTGATGACCGCGCTGGGCACCTGGTAGTCGAAGAAGGCGTTGCCGCCGCCGGCGGCGATAGCGTCCATGCGGGCCTTGACGATGGGGTCGGAGGGGACGGCGAAAGGCAGCTTGTCGATGATGACGCAACTGAGCTGCTCGCCCTGCACGTCCACGCCCTGCCAGAAGCTGGAGGTGCCGAAGAGGATGGCGCCGGGCGTGTCGCGGAACTGCTCCAGAAGAACAGTGCGCGGTGCGGTGCCCTGCAGCAGCAGCGTGTAGGGCAGTTCGGCCGAGAGGCGCTGGTGCATGGCGCGCATCTGGGCGTGGCTGGTGAAGAGGCAGAAGGCGCGGCCGTGGGTGATCTCCAGCACGCGGCGGGTGCGTTCGGCGGCCTGCGGGAAGTACTCGGGCTCGCGCGGGTCGGGCATTCCCGGCGGCAGATAGAGCAGCGCCTGGCGCGGATAGTCGAAGTGCGAGGGGACGACCAGCTCGCGCGCCAGGGTGAGGCCGAGCCGCCGGGAGATGTGTTCGAAGCCGGAGACGGGGCTGCCTGACTCGTCGGTTCCCGAGGCCACGGTGAGCGTGGCGGAGGTGAGCACGACCGAGTTGTAGGCCTCGAAGAGCGTGGCGGCAAGGAGCTGGGAGACGTCGATGGGCGTGGCCTGGAGGTGGGTGTGATGGCTCATGTGGCCGACGCCGCGCGCCCCCTTTTGCGCAAGCGCGCGGACTCCGCCGGCGGCGCGGCGCTCGATCCAGAAGACGGTGTTGGGGTCATGCGATTCGAGCAGGAACTTGAGATGCGTGGCGATGTCGGCGGTGCGCTTGCGCAGGCCTGGGGCCTCGTCGACGTTCTTCAGGCGGTCGAGCTCGCCCTCCAGGAGGGCGAGCGCGTTGAGCGCTCCGGTGTAGGCGTCGCCGCGCTCTTCCAGGAACTCGGCGCGCTGGTCGAAGGGCATGCGGCCGAGGCCGGCGTAGGGACTGATGTTGGCGGGCGTGTCGAGTGCGGCGATGGAGTTCGCGGTGGAGTCTGCGGCCAGCCTCGATGGATCGTACGGAAGCGCGGCGAAGAAGAGGCGGGCGCGCTCGCGCAGGGTTGCGGTTGCGCCCTCGATGGCGGGGGTGCAGGCCTGCCTGGCGCGCAGCATGGTCTCCACATCGCGGGCCAGCTCGTCGAAGCGCTGCGTGCTGAGGCTTATGCCGAAGAAGTTGCTCGCGACGTCCTCCAGCTCGTGCGCCTCGTCGAAGATGACCGCGCCCGCAGCGGGAAGCACGCCTGCGTCGGGCGCCGCGCCGGCCTGCAGCTTGATCGCCATGTCGGCGAAGAAGAGGTGGTGATTGACGATGACGATCTCGGACTCCAGCGCCTTGCGGCGCATGGCGGTGATGAAGCAGTTCTCCCAGTCGGGGCAGGTTTGGCCGAGGCAGGCCTCGCCGCGCGCGTCCAGCCTGGGCCACAGCGCGGAGTTCTCCGGCAGCGCATCGATCTCCGCGCGGTCACCGCTGGCGGTGGTCTTCTCCCAGGCGGCGATGGCGTGGAACTGGCCGATCTCGTCGGGCCCGTTGAGCAGCGGCGAATCGCGCAGCGCGTAGAGCTTGTGCCTGCACAGGTAGTTGCCGCGGCCCTTCATGGTGCAGACCTTGAGCGGGCCGAGGACCGATTCCAGGAAGGGAACGTCCTTGAAGAAGAGCTGCTCCTGTAGATTTTTCGTTCCGGTGGAGATGATGACGCGCTGCTGGCGGTCGCGGGCCAGGCGCAGCGCGGGCAGCAGATAGGCGAGCGTCTTGCCGGTTCCGGTGCCCGCCTCCACGATCAGATGGCGCTTGTCGGCGAAGGCCTTTTCGATGGCGCGCGCCATCTCGTACTGGCCCTTGCGATGCTCGAACTCGAGGCCGGAGCACGAGAGCAGCCCCGAGGGCGAGAAGAAGTCGTGGAGGCTGGGGAGCTTGCGCGCGGCCGCGAGGTCCCGCTCGTCCTCGGCCTCATCGTTGCGAGGCCCGGCCGGCTTATGCAACCCACGCGTCTTTTTTATAGGAGAAGACACAGCGCTTCTCCCCATACTATTCGTGTTTCCTTCGACTCGCCTACTTGCTCAGCGACTCATTAGTGAATCTTGTAGCTGAGACCGAAGGAGAGGATGGGGAAGAAGCGCAGGTCGTAGAGGTCGTTATTCAGCTTGGTCTCCTCACTGGTGATGCTGGGCCCGGTGATGACACTGGAACTGGAACCGCAGTTGGTGTAGGTGGAGGGTGCGGTGTAGTTCAGGCAGGCGGTGCCGGAGAAGTTATTTAAGGTCACGGTGGGCGCGGAGAAGTACTGGAAGCCGATCTCGGACTCGAAGGTGAAGTGGCCCTTCTTGGGGAGCATGTTGCCGGTGCCGATGGTGACGCGCGGGGCGACCTTGTTGCCGCCGAAGGTGAAGACTCCGGAGCCGGTGATGGGGCCGAAGGGGTTGTTGGCATTTAAGGGCTCACTATAGTAGGTGGTGCCTCCGAAGGAGATGCTCTGTCCGGCAGGGACGGCGAGCGAGGCGGTAAGTCCGGTGTTGTTATAGATGGTTGCACCGCCGCTGAGGCGAATTCGGCCGTGGAAGGGGAAGACATCGACCATGGCGGCGGCGTTCTGGAACTTGATGGTCCCGTTAATGTTGAGGTTGTCCGTGGTGATGGTGCTGGGCGTGTAGGAGATGAACGAGGCCCCTCCGCGCAGGTTGATCCACTGATGAATCAGGGGCGTGGCTACGTCGAAGCCGATGCCGGCCAGGCCGACCTTGACGCCGATGGCCAGGCCTGAGAAGGGGAGCGAGCTTTGCTTGGACGCCTTGGGGGCGGAGGAGGATTGCGCGCCGGCGGCAGGAGCAACAAGGGCGTCGGCGGCGATGGAGCTGGAGAACGAGACGGGTGCTGCCGTCTCCGCGTAGAGGGCGGGCGAGGCGGCTGGCGCCTGGGCCGAGAGAGCTGTGGCCTGGGCGGAGATGGCGATGGGCGAAAGGGCGAGGACGGAGAGGATCGCAAGAGAGCGGAAGTTCATGAAGTCCTTTCTAAGGTACAGGGACGGAGCAAACAATGCGCCTATCACTCATCAGATGCTCTCGTCCGAAGCGGCGCGTAGCCAATCTGTCGAACTGTGTCAATTCAGGAATGCGCTGACCGTACAAGAGTATCGGCGTGCCTGAGCGTGAATACCATCCCCTGAAGGGGTCATGGAACATTGTGGGTTACTATGCGTGGCTGAGGCGGCGGGCGAAGTCGAGGAAGGTGAGGGCGGCGGGCGAGTAGCCGCCGGGGTCGGGCTGGGTGAAGTCGCCGGTCAGGGGGTCGATCTGCTGGCGGAACTCGGTGTGGCGCATGATGGCGGCGCACCACTGCTGCATGAGGTGGGTGAGCTCGGCCTGCTTGCCGTAGTGGGGCATCCAGCGCGGGGCGCGGAGGGCGGTGAGGGCCTGGCTGGCCCCGCCCCAGCTATTGCGCGGGATGGGACGGACGAAGGTGGGCTCGTTGAGGGCTGAGGAGGGGAAGGGATAGGGCGCCCAGAAGGCGGCGGGGTTGTGGACCTGTTTGGTCCAGACGGCGTCGAAGATGGCCCGGTCTTTGTGGGGGTCGAGGACGTGTTCGCCGAGGACGCGGATGGTGACGACGGAGCGGATGCGCACGAAGTTGTTCTGCGCGTCGAGGTCGTAGAAGGCGGCGTCCTCGGGCGAGTAAAGCTTGCTGAGGATGAGCTGGCGGATCTGCTCGGCGTCGGCGAGCCAGCGGGATTCTTCGCTGGATTTGCCGAGGGCGCGGGCCATTGCGGCAAGGGCGATTCGTCCGCCATAGACCGTGGCGGAGAGGTCCGGGCAGAGGCGCGGCATGGTGGGATCGGGCGGGCATTTGCGCGCGTCGGAGTCGGGGCAGCGGTTGGGGATGCCCTTCCAGCGCGGGCTGTTGTCCATGCCGGTGTCGTAGGTGCAGAATCCCTCGACGAGGCCGGTCTTGCGCGTGTCGCGGTACTGACGCAGCCACGCGTCCCAGCGCGCGCATGAGGCGTATGCGGTGGTCAGAAGCTCGTCGTCGTGGGTCTGTTGGGCCAGCTCCCAGGCGGTTGCGGCGATGGGGACGACCATCTGAATCTGGCCGTAGCCGGCGTCAGTGCCGACCTTATCGGCGAGCTTGATGGAGGCGGGGAGCTGGCCGTCGGGCTTCTGCTGCGCGAAGAAGGCCATGTGGTTGGCGCGGGCTGTGGCGAGTGGCGTGGGCGCGCCGGGCGGCGTGGCGACGAACTTCTGTAGCGTACCGTAGACTAGGCCCTCCAGCGGGGCGCACTCCAGCCAGATGCCTGCGTAGGTGCTGCCCTCGACCAGGACGGGATGGTCGTAGCGCGGCATGGAGCGGACGTTGCCGGCGAGAACGGCGAGCGCGGCGTCCCAGGTAGCGGCCCATGCGGGGTTCGCGGTGGGGAAGCGGGGACGGGGCGCGGAGGGAGATGGCGGGACGGCTGTTGCGGCGGGGCGCTGGCCGGCGGCTGGCGCGGGAGCCTGCTGCGACTGGGCGAATGAGGCGAACGGGGAGATGGGAAGCGCGGCAGAGGCGGCGGCGAGCGCGGTCTGCTTGAGGAAATCGCGGCGGGGCTGGTTCTTGATCATGCGCAACAGTGTAAGGCGCGAGGGCCGCTGTTGGATAGCGATTCTCAGGCGCGGCCGCAATAAACCATAGAGCGGGCGGGGGCCGCGGAATAGACTGAAACGATGAAGCGTTCCGGGAGCGGCGACGAGGTTGCGGGCGGCGCTCGATGCGAGATCAACCCCGCTGTATTTCGCCGCCGGCTGATGGCCTGGTACCGCGAGAACGCGCGCGCGCTGCCCTGGCGCGAGACGTGCGTCCCGTACCGCATCTGGGTCGCGGAGATCATGCTGCAGCAGACGCGGGTGGCTGCGGTGGTGGAAACCTACAACGGGTTTATGCGGCGCTTTCCCACGCTGGTCTCGCTGGCGCTGGCCAGCGAACTGGAGGTGCTGGTGGCGTGGTCGGGGCTGGGCTACTACAACCGCGCGCGGCTGTTGCACAAGGCGGCGCAGTTCATCGTGGGCGAGCGCAAGGGACGGCTGCCGGCGACGGCGGCGGAGCTGCGCACGCTGCCTGGGATCGGCGAGTACACGGCGGCGGCGATCGCAAGCATTGCGTTTGGGGAGGGCGTTGCGGTGGTGGATGGCAACGTGGAGCGGGTGGTTCTGCGGCTCACGGGCCGCGCCAGCGAGAACACCGCCGCCGCGCGGGGGTTCGTGCGCGCCCAGGCCCAGGCCCTGCTGCCGCAGGGGCGCGGGACGGCATTGCGGCGGGGTGGGCAATCCGGCGGCGGCGCGGGCCCGTCGCACTCCGACAACCCTGCGGGAGACCACAATCAGGCGATGATGGAGCTGGGTGCAACGGTCTGCCTGCCGCGCGCGCCGCGCTGCAGCGAGTGCCCTGTGCGCGAGCTGTGCTGCACACGCGGAGAGCATCTGGCGCCCGCGCGCGCGCCGCAGCGCAGCCAGCCCGTCGCCTGCCTGCTGGACCTGCGCAAGCGCGGCCCGGCCACCGAGGTCCTGCTGGAACGCCGGCCCGCGGACGCCAGTGTGATGCCCGCGATGTACGAGCTGCCGCCGCTGCCGCTGGAGGCGGTGGAGGGGCTGGAGCCAGCGTTGCGGATCCGCCACGCCATCACGAATACGAACTACTACGTGCAGGTCTTCAGCGCGCGCCGCGCCGTGCCCGTCAGCGCCGGCAGCCGCGCCAGCACTGGCAAGCGCAGCGGGGCCGCAGCCCATGTGCTGCGCGGCGCCATTCCCGCGGTCGCCCACGATCTCCACTGGACGCGCACCACGCGCCTGGCCAGCCTTCCGCTCACCGGGCTTACGCGCAAGGTCCTGCAGCGTCTAAAGGTTATGAAGAACACTCGCGTCACGCTTCCCGAATGACGGGGCGTGGGCCTTTCTCGCGCTCCCTTGATTGCTTCGCAATCAAGGGAGCACAGTCAAAAAAGTATCGCTTTGCGGCATCCATTCGACTTCGCGCAGGACTGGCTCTGAAGCCGTGGCCTTCCGATCAACCTGTGCGGAAACCTATCCATGCGGCACTCCGCCGTCGTAGGATGGACTCTGAACCAGTGATGAGACGGAGCTTAATAATTTGCGGCGGATCAATCCGCTTCGGCCTGGCCCTGACGCTGACACTGCTGGCTGTCGTCGCCGGGCCGTGGCTGCGTGCTTATGGGGCGGAACACATTACGCTGCGCAATGGCTTCGAGCTGGACTGCGCGCGGCGCGAGGCAGTGGGCGACCGGGTGCGGATTTATCTATTGCCGACTGTTCGCGACAGTGCTGCCGGTCAGGGAGCGGTCCAGGACGCGAACTACATCGAGGTTGCGGCCAGCTCCGTGTTGCGGGTGGAGCAGATTCCCGATCCTCCCGCGCCACCAACTACAGCCGCCGCGCCACTTGCTCTGCCTCTGGTCTTGCTGGAACCCGCGCGGAAAGGCCCTTCTCCACTGACGCCAGCCACGTCTCCGCTGACGCCCACCGAGATGGGCGAGATGCTGGCGCGGGCCGGGGCGCAGCACAACATCGACGCCGACCTGCTGGCCAGCGTGGTCGAGGCTGAGAGCAACGGCAACGCTCGCGCCGTTTCGCGCGCCGGGGCCGAGGGCCTGATGCAACTGATGCCGGGGACCGCGTCGGATCTGGGCGTGCGCAACTCGTTTGCGCCGGAGGAGAACATCGGTGGCGGAACGGCCTATCTGGACGCTCTGCTGACCCGCTACCACGACGACATCGCGCTTGCGGTTGCGGCATACAACGCGGGGCCGGCGGCGGTGGACCGCTACCGCGGAATTCCGCCCTACTCCGAGACACGCGCGTATGTTGCCCGCGTGATCCGCGAGTTCAACCGCCGCAAGCGCGCCGCGCAGGCGGCCCACGCGAGCCTGATGGCGGCCGCGAAGTAGCCCGAATGACGCACTGGAGAGCAGACCGATGAAGAGTCGCAAGGGGATGGTCTGGCCTGCAATTCTGATTGTGCTGGCGCTGGCCGTCTTCTTTAACCGCGGCCGGATCCACTTCGACTGGGCGATCTTCTGGATGCAGTTGCGCCATGTAAGCTGGGTGCATATCGCGGCGGGCACCGCGCTGATCTATGCCACCTTCTGGCTGCGCTCGGCTCGCTGGTCGGTCTTTCTGAGCTCGACGAAGAAGGTATCGCCGTTTGTGCTGGTGGGGCCGCAGTTCATAGGGTTTACCGCGGTCGCGCTCTTCGGGAGGCTGGCGGATGTGATCCGGCCGGCGCTGGTAGCGCGGCGGGTGCAGTTGTCCATCAGCTCGCAGGTTGCGGTGTACACCATCGAGCGCATGTTCGACCTAGGCGCGGCGGCGCTGATCTTCTCCGGCGCGCTGCTGTTTGCTCGCGACCAGCCGCACCACGAGATCTTCGTCCACACTGGGCTGCTCTCGCTCGGTCTTACCGCGTTGATCGCCGTCTTCGTCGTCCTCATCCGCGTGGCCGGGGGCGCGGTGGCGCGGGTCGCCGGAGCGACGCTGGGCTGGCTCTCCAAGCCCATCGGCGAGAGCGTGGCGCAGAAGATTCGCGGCTTCCGCGAGGGGCTGGACGCGATCTCGTCGGCGCAGGACTTTGTGGCCGTCTCGTTGATCTCGCTGGCCATGTGGGGAATGATCGGCTGCGCGTACGTCGAGACGCTGCACGCCTTCGTCGATACGCCGGAGCTGGCGACGATTTCGTTCTCGCGCACCATGCTGCTGATGGGCGCCAGCCTTGGCGGCTCGCTGCTGCAACTGCCCGTCATCGGCTGGTTCACGCAGATCGCCGTCACCGCGGCCGCGATGCATGAGTTCTATGGCGCGCCGATTGAGGCCGCAACCGCGTGCGGAGCGTTGCTGCTGGTCGTCACGTTCCTCTGCATCATTCCCACCGGCCTCATCTTTGCGCGGATCGAACACGTCAGCCTGAAGAAGATTGCAACCGAGAGCGGTGCCGTCGAACCTGTCTCGACCTCAAACTCTGACCTCAGCGGCTAAAGCCGCATCGAAGCGCAACACACACGGCATGGGTAAACCCGTGCCCTAAAGCAAAACGGGGCGATGCCGCAGCCTGTGAACCCGTGCCCTTAAGCAAAATGGGATTCCGCGCCGATTCTCGCTTACACTGTAATGCGTTGCAGTTTTCTCCTAAGAGGAACCACTTTGCCCGCCTCGCCCCGTCCACTCGATCTCGTTCCGCACCGCCGCTACAATCCGCTTCTGCGCCAGTGGATTCTGGTGTCGCCGCAGCGCACCGAGCGGCCGTGGCAGGGCGAGACGAGCAAGTCGGCCGCCGGCACGGGGCTGGCGTACGATCCGGCGTGTTATCTGTGCCCGGGCAATGCGCGCTCCGGCGGCGCGCGCAATCCCGCATACACGGGCGTCTTCGCCTTCGACAACGACTTTCCCGCGCTGCTCAGCGACCTTCAGCCGGAGGCGCAGCCGAACGCCTCTCCGCTGCTGGTGGCCCAGCCGGAGCGCGGGCGTTGCCGCGTACTCTGCTTCCATCCCAACCACTCGCTGACGCTGGCGCGCATGACTGTCGCCGAGATTGCAGCCGTGGTGGATGCGTGGGCCGGCGAGACGGCCGCGCTTGGCGATCTGCCGTATATCAACCACGTGCAGATCTTCGAGAACCGCGGCGCCATGATGGGCGCCAGCAATCCCCACCCCCACTGCCAGATCTGGGCCACAGAGCACGTCCCGGACGAGCCGATGCGCGAGCTGGAAGCGCAGCAGGACTACATTGCGGAGCACCACCGCTGCCTGCTCTGCGACTATGTGGCGACCGAGCTGGCGCAGGCGGAGCGCATGGTGGCCGAGAACGATCTGTTTGTCGCGGTCGTTCCCTACTGGGCCACATGGCCCTTTGAGACGCTGGTGCTGCCGCGCCGCCACATGGGCAGCCTCACCGACTTTACGGCGGCAGAGCGCACCAGCCTCGCGGCGATTCTGAAGGCCGTGACCACGCGCTACGACAATCTCTTTCAGACCAGCTTTCCCTACAGCCTGGGCTTCCACCAGCGGCCCACGGACGGCAAGGCGCACGATTCCATGCACTTCCACGCGCATTTTTACCCTCCGCTGCTGCGCTCGGCCCAGATTCGCAAATTCATGGTTGGCTTCGAGATGTATGGCAGCCCGCAGCGCGACCTTACGCCGGAGACCGCGGCCGAACGCCTGCGCGCCCTGCCCGAAAAGCACTACCTCGATTGATGTATTGTTTGTGATGCGGAAGATGGTCCAGAATCTTGTATTAGGCTTTACATTTTTAACGCAACGAACCTGTAGAAAGAGCCCATGCTGACCCACGCTGAAATTGCCGCCCTTCACTTCGCCTCCTACAATGTTCCCGGCGCGCTCTACGCCGCGCCCGGCCGCGTCAACCTGATCGGCGAGCACACCGACTACAGCGACGGTTTTGTGATGCCCGCGGCGATCGACTTTGCCACGGTCGTCGCCATCTCGCCGCGCACGGACGGCCGCATCCTGATCCACTCGGTCAACTACGACGAGCGCATCGACAAGAGTGTGCACGAGCTGCTCGACGACGGCTTTGCCTCGCTGCGCTCCGGCCGCAAGGTCCATTGGTCGGACTATCCCGCCGGCGTGATCTGGTCGCTGCGCGAGCACGGCGTCCCGGTGGACAACGGCTTCTCGATGACGATTGCCGGCAACGTTCCGCTGGATGCCGGACTCAGCTCGTCGGCCTCCGTCGAGGTGGCCACTGCGCTCGCCGTCCTCGGCACCACCAGCCTGGACCTGCCGCCGACCAAGATCGCCCTGCTCTGCCAGCGCGCGGAGAACGCCTTCGTCGGCGCCAACTGCGGCATCATGGACCAGTTCGTCAGTTGCTGCGGACAGCAGGACCACGCCGTCATGATCGACTGCCGCTGGCTGGAGTACCAGCTCGCTCCCATTCCCCCGACCGTGCGCATCGTCATCTGCAACTCCATGGTGCGGCACACGGTAGCCGGAGGCGAGTACAACACCCGCCGCGCAGAGATTGAAGCGGGCGCCGATATCCTGCGCAGGCACCGGCCCGAGATCATGGCGCTGCGCGACGCCACCGTGGCCGACCTCGCCAAGTGGGGCAGCGAGATGCCCGCCAACGTGCTCAAGCGCTGCCGCCACGTCGTCACCGAGAACGCGCGCGTGCTGGCCGCCGCCGATGCCTTCCGTTCCTCCAACCTCACCCACTTCGGCGAGCTGATGCGCCAGGCCCACATCAGCCTGCGCGACGACTTCGAGGCGTCCTGCAAGGAGATCGACATCCTGGTCGCGCTGGCCGGCAAACAGCCCGGCTGCTTCGGCGCGCGCCTCACCGGCGGAGGCTTCGGCGGCTGCACCGTCAACCTGGTCGCCGCCGCCAACGTCGAGGCCTTCACCGAGGCCATGCGCGCCGGCTACCGGGAAGCCACCGGCATCGCCCCGGAGATCTACACCAGCCGCGCCTCCGGCGGCGCCCACGCCATCACCCTGTAGACTGCGCACCGGGCGACTATCCTAGTGTGATGGGCGAGATGGAGCAGGAGACGATTGTGGCGGTCTCGACGCCGGCGGGACGCGGCGGGATCGGCGTGGTGCGGCTGTCGGGCCCGCGCGCGCGAGAGATCGCTGCGCCGCTGGTGCGCCTGCGCCATCCGCTTGCCGCGGGGCAAGCGCGTTTCGGCGAGGTGCTGGATCTCTCCGGCGGTGCGAAGACAACAGCAGATCCCTCCGGGATGACAAACAATGGAACGAGCGCGGGAGAGGCGGAGCAGGACACGGAGCCTCGCGTGCTGGATGAGGCGGTGGTGACGCTGTTTGCCGCGCCGAATTCGTATACCGGCGAGGATGTGGTAGAGATTGCGGCGCACGGCTCGCCGGTGCTGCTGGAGGTTCTGGTGCAGCAGTGCTGCGCGCGTGGCGCGCGGCTGGCCGAGCCGGGGGAGTTTACCCAGCGCGCGTTTCTGGCCGGGCGGATCGACCTGACCCAGGCCGAGGCGGTCAACGATCTGATCGGCTCATCGACGCTGCAGCAGGCGCGCGTGGCTGCGCGGCAGATGGGCGGGTCGCTGGCGCGGGTGGTTGCGCCGGTGAAGGCGGAGCTGGTGGGGCTGATCGCCGCGATGGAGGCGGGCATTGACTTCGCTGAGGACGACATCGATGTGATGGCGGCGGAGCGGATCGCCGAGAAGATCGCCGAGGTGCGCGCGCCGCTGGTGGAGCTGGAGCGGAGCTTCGCCTACGGGCGCGTGGTACGCGAGGGATTTCGGCTGGCCATCGTGGGGCGGCCCAACGCGGGCAAGTCGAGCCTCTTCAACCGGCTCGTGGAGCGCGAGCGGGCGATTGTGACCGCGGCGCCGGGGACTACCCGCGACACTGTGACCGAGCGCGTCTCCATGGGCGGCATTCCGGTGGAGCTGATCGACACCGCCGGGCTGCGCGAGGGCGCGGACGAGGCGGAGCGGATGGGCGTCGCCCGCACGAGGGAGGCGATGGCCGAGGCCGACGTGGTGCTGCTGGTCGTCGACGCGACGGTTGGCATCTCGCGGGAGGACCGCGCGGTCATCGAGCTGGGCGCATCGGGTGGGAGCAGCGTGCTGGTGGCGTGGAACAAGAGCGATTTGGTGGAAGACAAGGGAACAGGGAACAGGGAACAGGGAATAGAGAACAAGGAACAGGGAACAGAGAATCTGGTGCGGACCTCGGCGCTGACGGGCGAGGGAATTGAGGAGCTGCGGGCAGCGATCGTCGCAGCGGTTGCGGGTGGCGAGGGAGGCCTGCGTGAGGCGGCAATGCTGACCAACCTGCGCCAGCATCAGGCGGTGGAGCAGGCGCTCGGCGGGCTGGCGGCGGCGCGCCTCGCCGTGGACGCGGCGATTCCCCATGAGATGCTGCTGCTGGACCTCTACGAGTCGCTGCGCGGCCTGGACACGCTGACCGGAGCGACTACCAGCGAGGACGTGCTGCGCCTCATCTTCTCACGCTTTTGCATCGGGAAATAAAGCAGAAGCCCCGCATCTCAGATGTTGAGATGCGGGGCAAATGCGTTTGTGCGGCCAAGCGATTACAGAGCGGGCGGCGCGTCCGGCCTACCGCTCTCGGGCAGGGCTGGATAGTCCGGCCTTTGATTGTCGGGCGGAGTGGGATAGGCCTTGCTGCCGTCGTTCAGCTCGAGGCGGAGGTAGTCCCAGACCACGCCGGTCGTGACATCTCCTGCTGGCACCGTGAACGTCATGGAGTTCTCGCCCGCCTTCAGCAGAGCGGCGTCGAACTTCTGGACATACTGGTACCAGACGCCCTTATCGGTGTTGTAGCGCAGGGCGTTGGTGGCGACCGGATGGATCGTGCCAACCTCCTGCCCATTGACGCCGATCTGCAGGCTGCCGGGAGCGCTGGGCGTTGTGCCATTGCCGCCGTCAGCCCCAGCCAGCGCGATGCGCAGGACAGCCGAGCCCTTCGAGGCTTTGGGCATGGTGAACTTGACGGTCCAGGTTGTGGCCCGGCCCTGGCCCCACTCCCGCCACATGTCCTGGGTGCCGGTTGGGTTGTTGACCCAGCCGAAGCGCTGGTTCAGGGGGTCCTTGGCGGCGGGGTTCTTCCAGGCGTCGGTGGTGGAGTGGGGGACCTCCTCGAAGAACCAGTCCTTGCGGTAGTCGCTCTTGCCGATGGTGTAGGTGATGTCGTTGGGGAAGAGGTCGCCGTAGCGCAGACCCCAGCCCCAGAGCCAGTAATTGGCGCCGTCGCCCTTGAAGAACTTGTCGCCGGTGCGATCGGGATAGCCGATCTCCCAGATCTGCCTGCCGTAGCGGACGGGCTGCCAGTCGAGCTTGCCCAGATCGATCTTCTTGCCTGCTTCAACCGTGATGTTGGCCTTGGCGTACTCGCCGAGGACGCCGTCGGCGAAGGCGTGCAGCGTGTACTTGCCGGGGCGGACGTTGCGGATGGTGAAGCGGCCGTCGTCGGAGCCGTCGGTCCAGAACTGGTAGTGGTTGCCATCGTGCGGCCAGGTGACGGTGGAGCCGTTGCCTGCGCGCAGTTGATAGCCGAATCCAGTACCCTGATAGTCCGCGTGGGCCAGGCCGACGGTCAGATGCGGGAGCGTCTTCTTAGCCGCCTGGGGATCGTCGAGGACGAGCTGTCCGGTGACGGTGGCGCGCCCGTCCTTGTGCGGGTAATCCACGCCCTCGACCCAGGCGTAGGGCCAGGCGGCTTTGACGGCTTTGGACTTCTCAACGGCGTCGTTCCACAGCGCGAGCTGGTTGTCACGCCACACCTGCGGAACGGCGGGCATGCCGCTGCCGGAGGTGGCGGCCAGCTTGTCCATCTCGGCCTTGGAAGGGTCTTTGGGATTGGCCAGCGAGTTGAAGTAGACGAAGATCGGCCCGACGACGTGCTTCCAGTCCTGGCCGGTGGGGATGTGATTGATGGCGCCTCCGGCGTAGTGGCCGCTGGTCCAGTAGTCGAGCAGGGTTCCGCTCATGTGGTCGATCAGGTCGAGCTTCTCCGAGCCGCCGCCGATGTACTCATTCGACGGGTTGATGAAGTAGACGCCGATGTGGTCCGTTGTGCTGGACCATCCCCAGGCTTGAAGCCGGTACATGACGGCGTTGTAGCTGTACTTGTGCTCGACGGAGTTGGCGTAGACGCCGCTCAGCAGGATCCTCTGCTCCTTGGCGTGGATGACGACGCCCTTGCGCAGGTCCGCATCGGAGGTCATCAGTTGGTTGCGGTCCCGGTCGACGGAGAGCCAGTTGAAGGTTGGGTTCATCGACTCCAGGATGAAGCGGCTCTCGCCCTCGCCCGCAGGCGGATACGAGGCCTTGTGGGTGTACTCGGCGTAGGTGTAGAAGCCGCTGACGCCGCGCTCCATGGTGTAGCGCGTCTCGATGTCCATGCCGCCGCCGCGAGGGCCTGACGGTGGGCCGCCTGGGCCACGTGGGCCTACGGCCAGGCCGCCGGGACCGCCGGGACCGCGTGCGTAGCCTCCTCCGCCGGGACGTGCTGCGCCGCCGGGACCGCCGGCGCCCGTTGCTACTGGCGCTGTTGCGGGAAAGCGAGGCTCCTGCGCCGCGGGCACGCCGCCGCCAGGCGGTCCGCCGAGGGGGCTGGGGGCGTTGGGATTGCCGGGATTGACGCCTTTAACCGAGACCTCGGCGCGCTCGCCGCCGTTGGCTGCCGGGTCGATGGTCACCCTTGCGGTGACGGTGCCGGATGGCACCTGTTCCCAGTACTCGCCATGGGTCTGCGTCTCAATACCGTGGTAGATCAACGACGAGATGTTTCCGTTCCTCTTCAGGATGGTCATCTTGACGATGCCGTTGGCGAGCGTCCAACTGTCGCCGTTGTCGGTGAGGGTCACCGGGTCATTGACCGTGACTTTGGCGATCTTCGGCAGTACGTGGGCGGCCGGCTGCTGCGCCGATGCACCGGATGTCAGGACAACTGCCAGCGCAAGAAACATAGATACAAAGAGGAGCCTTGCTTTCGTCATTGCGCAACCTTTCAGAACAATAGTTGTGGAGGATGGGCCGATGGTGATTGAAACTTGAGAACGATCGCCGGAGCGCCGGTCTTCCGGCAACACGGAAAGGACCGGGGACCGTGGAATGCGTAATGGGAAGACGAACGGACCGCCTTGCGAAGTTTCACATCCATGTCATTTTCACGGGAAATGTGGTTCCGCAAAGAGCGTGCTGCGCGGTCTTCATTGAGAGGAGGCCACACAGTCTCCGCGGAGCGCCTGCCGGGAAGATGCCCCTAGCTTCCGGCCAGGACGTAGGGCAGGGTGGGGGTCTGCGCGCCGCCCTCGTCTTCCACCGTGACGGCGAAGTCCCGCGCCGGGACGCCCGTGGGCAGGCCGGGCAGGATGACGCTGGCGTTGCCGTGGTTGTCCGGGTGGAAGACCGCGGCGGGTATGGGGTTGCGTCCGTCGGCCGGGATGAGCCACAACTCATAGACCTTGCCCGCCAGCAGCGGGTCGAGGTCGTCGGCCAGGAAGATGAGGCTGCCGTTGGCGCGGTTGTAGGTGACGCGGCCCAGCGGCTGGGCTTTGGCCGGCGGCTTGGCGGTCAGCGTGATGCGCGCGGCGTCAGGGTCGGCGAGCGCGTCCAGAAGCTGATGGGCGCGGGCGGCGTCGGCGTTGAGGCGGGCCAGTTCGCTGGACTGCGCGCCGAGTTACGCGCTCTGGGCCGCCTCCTGCTGATAGAACTTTGCCCCCGCAACCGCCAGACCCACGGCCAGAATCCAGCCAAGCCACCCCAGCAGGGTGAGCGCGCGGCTGCGCTTCGGCTGCTCGTCTTCGGGCGGAGCGAGAATGGACCCGTTGCGTCCGAAGGCCGCGAGCGCGGGCTGGGCGGCCAAGCGGTTCTCGCGGGCGACCTGCGTCCTCAGGCGCTGGCGGGCCAGCGCCGGGGGCGAGTGCAGCTCGGCGCTGAAGGCGCACGCCGCCAGATCGCCCTTGACCAGTGCGAGTTCGCGCAGGCACTCGGCGCAGTGCTCGAAGTGATGCGTCAGGTCGGCGGCCTGCTCTCCGGTGAGGAACTGCAGCGCGTAGAGGACGGTCTCTTCGGGGCCGGCGTGGCGCATGCCGGGCCGCGGGTTAGGCGCGCTGGCGCTCATGGCTGAAACGCCTCTCTCAGGGCCAGCAGCGCGTTGCGCAGGCTGCTACTGACCGCAGCCACCGGCTCGCCGGTCATCTCCGCGATCTCGCGGTGGGTGAGGCCGTCAAAGAAGGCCATCTCAAGGGCCTTGCGCTGCGCGGAGGGGAGCTTTTGCAGCAGAGTGCGGGCGCGCTCGGCGAGACGGTTGCGCCCAGCCTCGCTGGCGAGATCGCTGGGCGCGGCGAGGGCGATCGCGTCAATCAGCTCGAGGGGGCGTCTGCGGCGCAGCGCGGCGATGGAGCGGTTGCGCGCCAGCACCGCGAGCCATCCGCCCAGGCTTCCCCCGTCCGCCGTGAAGCTAGCTGGAGTGCGCCACAGTTGCAGGAAGACCTCCTGCAGCACGTCTTCGGCCGAGGCCGGGTCGCTCAGAACGCGCAGTGCCACGGAGTAGACGATCCGGGAGTAGCGGTCGAAGAGCGTGGCCACGGCCTGCCCGTCGCCCGCCTGCACCAGCGACAGCAGGAACGCGTCGTCCGCAATGGGGGGCAATGCTGTGTCGAAGATTCCGGTTTGTATCTCCATTGAACCCACCCACGGATGGTCTGGCCCGGCCGGACCGGCAGCGACCAGTTTACTTTATCCTGGACTCTGCGCGATGCGCTGTACTCTCGTAGAGGCGGATGAAGATCAGACTGGACAAGGCGCTGGTGGAGCGGGGACTGGCTGCATCGCGCGAGCGCGCCACCGCGCTGGTGCTGGCCGGGCGCGTTCTTGTCTCCGAACAGCGCGTGGAGAAGCCCGGGACCCCGATCGACGAGGCCGCGCCGCTGCGCCTGCTGGGCGACGACCTGCGCTATGTGGGCCGCGGCGGGCTGAAGCTGGAGCGCGCGCTCGAGCATTGGCGGATTGCGCTCGACGGGCGAGCGTGCGTCGATGTCGGCGCCTCCACCGGCGGCTTCACCGACTGCATGTTGCAGCACGGCGCGGCTTCGGTCCTAGCGGTCGATACAGGCTACGGTCAGATCGCCCACAAGCTGCGCGTGGACCCGCGCGTCACTCTGCGCGAGCGATGCAACGCGCGGCTGCTCGCAGCCGGGGAGTTGGTGGAGCAGGGAACAGGGAAGAGGGAACAGGGAACAGGGAAGAGCGCGGCGAGCCTTGGTGGAGCTGCCCCGGCGATCTCCTTTCTTGCGATGGACGTCTCGTTCATCTCGGCGACGCTGGTGCTGCCGGCTGTTTTGCGCGCGCTGGTTCGCGCGGGTGAGGCCTGGCGCGGCGAGGCGGTGGTCCTCATCAAGCCGCAGTTCGAGGCCGGCCGCGAGCATGTGGGCAAGGGAGGGATCGTGCGCGAACAGGCCGCGCGCGAGATTGCCATCGAGCGCGTCAAGCAGTGCGTTGCGGAACTGGGAGGAACCGAGATCGAGGTGATTGACTCGCCCATCCACGGCATGGAAGGGAACTGGGAGTACCTGCTGCACGCCCGCTTCGGTGAAGCAAAGGCCTAACACCGATTCACACGGACCAAACCGATAAGACCAAGGACTGAGAAAGGCGAACCGTTTGTTGAATTCCACCCTGGCTGTTTTTGTCTTTACTCGGTTAAAGTATTATCTTTAATCGGTTCAATCGGTGTAGATCGGTGTTAAGAAGTGGTTTTGCGGGGAAGCCCGCCGCGAGCGGTACACTGGTTGACGAGATGCCTTTAGCTGGAATTATCTCCAAGCCGCAGAAGCATGAGCTGGAAACGATCCTGCCCGAGCTGCGCGCATGGCTCGGCGAGCGTGGATGGAGCTGCGTTCTGGACCGCGAGAGCGCGGCGTATCTGCGCGAAGGCGCACAGAGCGCGTCTGTGGGAGCAAGCGCACAGCAGGCGGGCGCGCCGCAATCGGATTGTGACAGCGTCGAGCGCGAGCAGATGCCCCAGCGCAAGCCGGACCTGGTCGTCGTCCTCGGCGGCGATGGAACGCTGCTGGCCGCGGCGCGCGCCTTCGCCCACACCAACACTCCGCTGCTCAGCGTGAACCTGGGCGCGCTGGGCTTTCTTACCGAAGTCCCGCTCAGCGATCTCTACACCACATTGCAGGCATGGTGCGACGGCACGGCCGCCATCGAGGTGCGCAGCATGATCCACGCCGAGCTCTTCTGCGGCGGCAAGCCGGCGCGCCAGTGGGACGCGCTGAACGATGTCGTGGTCGCCAAGGGGACCATCGCGCGCATGGCCGACTTCGCCGTCGAGATCGACCGGCAGCCGGTGGCCACCTTCCGCGCCGATGGCGTCATCCTCTCCACTCCCACCGGCTCCACGGCCTACAACCTCTCCGCCCACGGGCCCATCGTCATGCCTACGGTCAACGCCATGCTGGTGACGCCGATCTGCCCTCACCTGTTGACCATCCGGCCCATCGTGGTGCCGGGCGAGGCGGCCATCAGCGTGCGCGTGGTCGGCGTGCCCAATCAGACCTATCTCACGGTGGATGGCCAGGAGGCCGTGCCCATGCACGTCGGCGACCAAGTACACTGCCGCCGCAGCGACTTCAGCGTGCGCCTGCTCCGCCTGCAGCCCAACGGCCTCTTCAACGTCCTGCGCTCCAAGCTGAAGTGGGGCGAGCGGTAAAGCGCATGGCTTCCAGCTTTGCATACAGAAATCGGGTGCCCCATGTATCGCAGTTCTATCGCGATGCGTGGGTTCGCCGCGACGCGTGGGTTCGCCGCTCGACCGTACTCCTTCTCGCCGCTCTGCTCGCCGCACCCGCGCTCGCCGCACAGGACTTCTCCCACCCCGACAGCGAACCCGCGCCCGAAGCCGCGCTCATCCAGCAGGCCAACGACGCGCTGGCCGCCAGCGACTTCGCCGCCGCCTTCAAAATCCTCAACGGCCTCAACACCCAGACCCCCAACAACCCCCAGGTGCTCTACGACCTCGGCCTCACCCTCGAAGCCCTCGGTCCTGAAACCCCGGGCCCAACCGCGTCCGGCTCCAAACCCCTCACCGCCGAGTCCTGCTACCGCCAATCCATCTCCGCCAACCCGCTCTTTCCTCCGCCGCACGTCGCCCTCGGCCTGCTGCTTGCCCGCACGGCGCGCCCCGCTGAGGCCCGCAGCGAGCTGCTCACCGCAACCCAGATACCGGACATCGCGCCCGCGCTGAAGGCACGCGCCCTCCGCGCCCTGGCCAGGCTCGAACAGCAGGCCACGCCGCCCAATCCCACGGTCGCCTCCGCCGAGTTGCTCGCCGCCCTCAACCTCACGCCCGAGGCCCCCGAAGACATCGTGCTTGCCGCCGAGATCGCCGAGTCCGCCTCCGACCTGCCCGCCGCAGAGCGCGCCTACCGCCGCTACCTCGCCCTCCCCGAAGAGACTGGCGACCCGCAAGCTATCGCCGCGCTGGCCCACGTCCTGCTCGCCGAGCGCCGCCCCGCAGACGCCGAAGCTCTGCTCACGCCCGCCCTCGCCGCCCACCCATCCGATCCCACCCTCACCGCTCTCGTCGCCCGCGCCGATCTTGCCTCCGACGATCCCGCCAAAACTGCCCAGGCCGTCCCGCTGCTGGAAAAACTTCACGCCGCCAATCCTGAGGACGCCAACATCACCCGCCTGCTCGCCCGCGTCTACCTCGATACGGACCACCCCGACCAGGCCGACCCGCTCTACGCCGCACTGATCTCAGCCCAGTCTCATGCCGGAAACAATCCCGACCCAACGCTGCTCGACGACCGCGCTGAAACCCTCCTCCGCCTGCACCGCCCCGGTGCCGCCGAGACGCTGCTCAAGCAGGCCGTCGCCAACGCCGCCGCCTTCCCCACGCGCGCCGCGCTGGCCGACGCCGCCACCCATCTCGCCTTCGCCGCCGCCGAGATCGACGACCCCAGGACCACCTTGCAAGCCCTCGCTCTGCGTGCTACTGTCCTGCCACCCTCGCCCTCGACCCTCTATTTGGAGGCATCGGCGAACGACGCATTGCATCAAATCGCCAAGGCCATCGACCTCTACCGGCAGTTCCTCGCGGCGGCCGGCACAGACTATCCCGATCAGGCAGCGCAGGCGCGCCAACGTCTCGCCGCCCTCGCCCCCAGGAAGTAATCGCGCGGCCCCCAAGAGGTGACTCATGGGCCTTCCCCTTCGATCGAGTTCCATCCCGCGGGTGTCCCATTCATTCCGCATTCTTTGCGGAATGAATGGGATGCAATCCGTATCAATCGCCTTCTTCAGCCTGTTCTTTTTCGTCCTGCCCGCGCGCGCCGCCAGGGAGTCCATCCCCACTCCCCAGGCCCTCGCCCGGCTCGAACTTCGCGCCGCCCATGCCAAACCACGCGAGCAGTGCTTCCTCTACACCGAGCTGGTCCACGGCCTCACCCAGCAGGCCGCCGCCCAACTCGCCGCCGGCGACACAGACCACGCCGCCGCGACGCTCCGGCAGATCGACCAGGACGCGCACCTCATTCAACGCAGCCTCGCCAACAACAGCGATCGCCTGAAGGACGCCGAGAAGCTGCTGCACGACACCACCTTCCGCCTCGGCCAGATCCTCCACCTGGTCAGCGGCGACGACCATGCCACCGTCGAGGAGACCCTCAAGCTGCTCAACCAGCTCAACGACGAGCTCCTCACCCAGGTCTTCACCCACTAAGCCCAGACGCAGAAAAGGCACCCCCAAAAGGAAGGTGCCTCATTCCGAAAAAAACTCTGTCCAGGCTAAACGCTGAAAGACGATCCGCAGCCGCAGGTGCTCTTTACGGCGGCGTTCTCGAACTTGAAGCCGGCTGCCTCCAGCGTCTCCACGTAGTCCACCGTGCAGTTCACCAGGTACATCGCCGAGGTCGCATCCACGAAGACCTTCAGGCCGTCGAAGGTGAAGACCTTGTCCATCATGCCGCTCTGGTTCTCGAAGGACATGGAGTACTGGAAGCCGGAGCATCCGCCGCCCACCACACCGATGCGCAGTCCGGCTGGGATGGGGTCCTGCGTGGCCATGATCTCGCGCACCTTGGCGATCGCCGCCGGGGTCAGCGTGACCGGGGGCTTCGACTTCGGCTCGCCGGTGACGACCTCCGGGGTTGGGGCAACTGTTGCTGTGGCCATACGCACTCTCCTTCTGAACTTCCGCACCTTAAGTATATGCGACCATTCCGGTCGGCGCAAGCAAACCTGCGCTCTCATTGGATGGGGCGCACCCCCTGCCGGATGCAGCCCAGACGCACCCAACCCGAAATCCCGCTCTCCGGTACGGTTGGTTCCTCCCGTAGAGGTAAAAAAAACTACGGGCTGTCCTTTTCCGGGCGTATCATGCAAAACATAGTTCTGCAATTTGAGCGCCGTAAGGCGATTCGGGCCCCAGGAAGACCCACTGTCCTGCTGTTGCAAGTCCCGGAGAGGGAGGCACCCCATGATGAATGCCTTGCCAGTCCTGATCGTCGTTTGGGCCGTCGTTACGGGCCTGTTTCTGGCTTTGCTCGCCTACAACGCCACCATCACGCGCTACGAGGAAAATCAACTCTTTCTGGACGATGCAAGCGCCAACGCCATCGAACAGCAACAGCAGTCCACCATCCTCCGCAAAGTCAACAAGGTGCTGCCAGTGCTGCGCGTGCTAGGCAGCGCCTCTGCCATCCTCACCATCATCATCATCGCCATCTACACCTGGGACTGCTGGCAGAAGCTCCAATCCTAGTAAACCGCGGACAACTCCTACGCCTGCACGCCGCCGCATCCTCAGTCCAATCAAGCTCGCACCGGGAATGCAGAAGAGCCAGCCTCGCGTTTGCGAAGCTGGCTCTCCGGTTTTGCTAAGCCGCGGACCTACGCATTGTAGATTCCCGAGGCGACCTTGCCTCCGTGCCCGGTCCAGTTGGTGTGGAAGAACTCGCCGCGCGGCTTGTCCACTCGCTCGTAGGTGTGCGCTCCGAAGAAGTCGCGCTGCGCCTGCAGCAGGTTCGCCGGCAGCCGTGCCGTGCGGTAGCCATCGTAGAAGGCAAGCGCGGTGGAGAACGCCGGAGTCGGCACGCCGCTCTCGATGGCATGGACCAGCGCCTTGCGCCAGCTTGCCTGGTACTTGTTCAGCGCGCCCGAGAAGAAGTCGTCCAGCAGCAGGTTGGTCAGGTCCGGGTTCTTGTCGAACGCCGCCTTGATGTTGCCCAGGAAGACGCTGCGGATGATGCATCCGCCGCGCCACATCAGCGCGATGCCGCCCAGGTTCAGGTGCCATCCATGCTCCTTCTCCGCCGCGCGCAGCAGCATGTATCCCTGCGCGTAGCTGATCATCTTGGAGCAGTAGAGAGCGCGGCGCACGTCCTCGATAAACGCCTTGCGCTCCGCCACCGTCTTCGGCTTGCCCGGCCCGGTCAGCACCTTCGATGCCTCCACCCGCTCGTCCTTCAGCGCCGACAGGCAGCGCGCGAAGACGCTCTCGCCGATCAGCGTCAGCGGCATCGCCAGGTCCAGCGCCGAGATCGCCGTCCACTTGCCCGTGCCCTTCTGCCCGGCCTTGTCCAGTATCTTGTCGATCAGCGGAGAGCCATCCTCGTCCTTCGTCCCGAAGATGATCGTCGAGATCTCGATCAGATAGCTGTCCAGTTCGCCCTTATTCCACTCGCCAAAGACCTCGTGAAGCTCGTCGGGAGTCAGTCCCAGCGCGTCCTTCAGCAACTGGTACGCCTCGCAGATCAGTTGAATGTCGCCGTACTCGATGCCGTTGTGCACCATCTTGACGTAGTGGCCCGCGCCGTCCTCGCCCACCCAGTCGCAACAGGGCGTTCCGCCCTCCACCTTGGCCGAGATCGCCTGGAAGATCTCCTTCACATGCGGCCACGCCGCCGGATTGCCTCCCGGCATGATCGACGGGCCACGCCGCGCGCCCTCTTCGCCGCCCGAGACGCCGGTGCCGATAAACAGGATCCCTTTCTCCGCCAGGTACTTGGTGCGCCGGATCGAATCGGTGAACAGCGAGTTGCCGCCGTCGATGATGATGTCGCCCTTCTCCAGATGCGGAAGAAGCTGCTCGATGTTCTGGTCGACCACATCGCCCGCCTTCACCATCAGCATCACGCGGCGCGGCGACTTCAGCAGTCCGCACAACTCCTCCATGGAGTGAGCGCCAACCACCTGCGTTCCCTTGGCCTCGTCCTTCAGGAATGCATCCACCTTCGATACCGTGCGATTGAACACCGCAACCTTGTACCCGTGGTCGTTCATGTTCAGCACCAGGTTCTGTCCCATTACCGCCAGCCCAATCAATCCAATGTCACAACTACCCTTCGACATAAACAATCTTCTCCCGTGGGATAGCGGCTCAGGGCCCCGATCCTCTTCATTATTCTATTCCATCGGCCCAGCGAACTCAGCGCGAATAGGGAAGCGGCAGCAAAAATCGTGAGCGCGTTCACCTCGTCCCACTCGACCGCTGCCGGCACAGAGTCGTACTCTGCTTCCATCTCCGCCACGCGGATCCATTCGCCCTGCAACAGGAAGCCGAAGAGGGAAGTGCGCACCGCCGAATGCACAACAAATAGCCCCACCCGGTTAGGGGTGGGGCTTCTGTGCATCGTGTCCCAGGCAAGCTATGTTGCTGGGGTGAAAGAATGCCGGCGATCACCTAATCTCCCACACACTTGCGCATGCAGTACCATCGGCCCAACGAGGCTTAACTTCCGTGTTCGGGATGGGAACGGGTGTGACCCTCGTAGTAAACTCACCGGCAAACTGAGGCGCTTTGCGGGCGTCTGAGCCCGCAGCCGAAGTCCTGGGTTGCTTGCAACTCAGGATTCCCGCATTTGCACCATGTATGTCAAAGAAATCTCGCTCACGCGATCTCTCAGTACTGAATAGATTGGGGTTAGACGTCCTACTTGCAAACATCTTGGGATAACTACAGGGCTTGTGTTGAATGTACCCCAGAACAGTGGACGTTCTCACTGCGCAGAGTAAATTCTATGGACAAGCCAAACGGGCGATTAGTACTGGTAAGCTACACGCATTGCTGCGCTTCCACCTCCAGCCTATCAACCTGGTGGTCTTCCAGGGCCCTTCATTTCCCTTTTGGGTTGGGAGATCTCATCTTAGAGCGTGCTTCCCGCTTATATGCATTCAGCGGTTATCACAACCGAACTTCGCTACCCAGCCGTGCC
>JBEKRR010000012.1:0-46866 GCA_049518555.1 Acidobacteriaceae bacterium | reverse complement strand
TTTCTGGACGAGATCGGCGAGCTTCCGCTGGACCTGCAGGCCAAGCTGCTGCGCGCCTTGCAGGAGAAGGAGGTGCGCCCGGTGGGGGCCACCCACGCGGTGCCGATCACGGCGCGGGTGCTGGCGGCGACCAACCGCGACCTGAGCGCGATGGTGGCGCAGGGGGCCTTCCGCAAGGACCTCTACTTCCGCCTGAGCGTGGTCAACCTGAAGCTGCCACCGCTGCGCGAGCGCCGGGAGGACATAGCGATCCTGGCGGAGCACTTCCTGGAGCGGCTGCACCGCGAGACCGGCGCATCTCACGTCTTCAGCGAGAACGCGATCCGGCTGATGACCGAGTACGACTGGCCGGGCAATGTGCGCGAGCTGGAGAACGCGATCGAGCGCGCCTGCTCGCTCTCTTCGGGGCCGGTGCTGCACATGGCCGACCTGCCCACGCAACTGCAGGACTTCCGCATGCACCGCCGGGAGGCGAACCTATCGTTGGCAGGCGAAGCGGGCGATGGGCTGGACGCCGGGCGCGATCACGCCAGTGCGGACGACGCCATCGTCTCCATCGCCGACATGGAGAAGCAGGCGATCCTGGGCACCATCCGCCAGTTGAACGGAGACAAGCTGATGGCGGCAAAGCTGCTGGGCATCGGCAAGACGACGCTCTATCGCAAGCTGAAGGAGTATGGCCTGGCGGGGGCAGGGGAACCGGCCGGCGATTGACGGGCCTGCGAAGCTACAGGGTTATGGCGAAGGCGGTTGATTTGCGCCGCCGTTGGGAGATGACGGAGACTGGCCGGTGCTGCCCGGCGACTGGCCAAAGCCACTCTGCGAGGGACCGAAGCCGTTCGGAGGCTGGCCCATGCTGTTCGGCGACTGGCCGAGTGTTCCTCCGCCCAGCGCATCCGCGCCGCCATTCAGGATTGCTGCCTGCTTCAGTTTTTCGATTCGCGGATCATAGAGAAACTCCCAGGTCTGGTAGGTGGTCTGCTCATTCGGCGTGATGATGGAGTTGCCGGTGGCACTGCTGCCAACGCCCATGAAGGGGCCGGTTGAGCCGGGAAGGCCCGTCCCCGTCTGGCTCTGCATCCCGGATGCGCTTCCAAGTCCGGACGAGCCGCCGAAGGCTCCGGACGAGCCGCCGAAGGCTCCGGACGAGCCGCCGAACGCCCCGGACTGGCCGCTTGCGTCCGTCGAACCTGCGGCCGCCGTCGCTCCCGTGGGGACGGTTGCGCCACCTGCTCCGAATGCGCCATTTGCTCCGAATGCGCCATTGGCTCCCGCGGCCCCGCCGATGCCGTTCGACTGCATTCCAGCGGCCGCTCCCAGGCCGGCGCTTGCGATTCCGCCCAGCGGCTCGCCGAAGAAGCCCTTTACCGTGGTCTGGTTCTGCCCCACCGGAATCAGCCGATAGTCGGCCTTTCCGGTGAGCGGGTCCACATACCGCTGGCGCAGAAAGCGGATGTTGTTGGAGTTCTCCAACTGCTCGATCGATGCGGGGTAGCGGCCAAATTTCTTGTAGTACAACTGGATCGCGCGCACGTACTGGTTGGCCCGGCGCGCCGACTCCACCTCGCGCTCGCGGCGCAGGCTGAAGGCCTCCTTGGACGCGGCCACGCTCAGCGCGATCAGGAGCAGCGCAATGGCCACGATCAGTCCCAGCAGCATGAATCCCTGCTCGCCGCCGGGCTGCGGCCTTGCGTTGCCGCCTGCGGATTGTGCCTTGTCGCTCTTCATCAGTTTGTCAGCAGCGGGAGCGTCTGTGTGTTGTTGTACTGCATGTCCTCCACCCGGACCGACTTCGCCTCGATCGAGACCACGCGGTAGCGGCGCAGCACGACGTCGCCGGCGGAGGCCAGAAAGACGCTGTCGTCATGCAGCAGAAAGGCCTGCCGCGTTCCGTCCGCAGCGGTCTCGACGCCAAAGAACTTCAGGTCGATGGGCGGCGGCGGCGGAGGGGGCGGCGGCGGTGGACAGTTCGGCGGACAGGGGACAACGACTGGCGCCGGCCCCGGCTTCGGCCTCGCGGCGGTAATCGGATTGGGAATCGTCACAACCGGCGCCGAGCTTGCGGAGAAGATATTGCGGCCGCTTCCGGAGTACTCCAGCGACTCGGTGACCAGCATGGCTTCCATGTGCAGGGTTGGGTCGAGCGCGGCCGAGGTTGTGCCCAGCGGCTTGGCGGCTGCGCCCGAGGGCGGATTGCCTGCCGGCGCTGCATTGTTCGCAGAGGCTGCGGGCACAGGCGCTGCAACGGGCGCGGGCGTTGCGGGGGCGCCGGTGTAGAAGTACTCAAAGTAAAAGAGCGCGGAGGCGATCAACACAAAGCCGACCACTGCGGCGATCTTCTTGCGGTCTTCGGAGCCTTTGCCGCTGGCCAGCTTCATCGCTCAGGCCCTCCATTTGCCGCGTCCGCGGCCTCGCCCTGAGCGGTCGTGCGGTCCTGCGCCGCAGCCCCCTGCTCATAGGTCTTCAGGTGCAGGCTGAGGCTCACGGTTCCACTCTGCTGGCCGTTGAGCGTCTCTCCGGCGATAAGGAATAGCATCTTGTCGCGCTCGATGGAGTTGATGAACTGGACCAGCGGGCGGTAGTCGCCGCTGAGGGTGGCGTCGATGCGGACCTCGGTCAGCTCGCCCGCCGATCCGGCAAGAACGGGAGCATGAAAGTACTGTGCCCGGGTCAGGTGCACGGCCTGGTTCCTGGTCAGCGCGCCCAGCTCGCCGGCCACGTCGGAGTCCGACGCGGGAAGCCGCTGGCGGCTGAACTTGTCCGCCTCCTCGGTGGCGCGCGCCAGCTTTGCATCCAGCCCGCGCAGGGGTTGCGCCGCAATCCCGGCGGTCTTCAGCGCGATGCGCTGCCGGGCCATCGCTTCGGCGTTGTGATTGCTCGCCGCGTGCCACAGGAACCCCATCTGCGCCAGCAGATAGAGGTTTACCAGGGCCAGCAGCCCAACGCCCGCCCAGTGCAGGTTCAGAGCACTCAAAAGGCCCTTTGCCTGCGCCAGCACACTGCCTTTCGAAACCTTGGACTTTATCGCGGTGACGGCGCTCATCGGGCACCCCCGTTGGCGGCGGGCTTGCCGGTCTTTGCGGATGCAGCAGGCGCCGCAGGCTTATGGGCCGCGACGGCCTTATGGACCGCAGCATTGTTGTCTGCGGGTTTATGAACTGGGGATTTTGCCGGCCTGTCCTGTTTTGCTGCGACTTTCTTCTCCGCACCTGTATCTTTTTGTTCCTGCTGCCGGTCCTTCACGGACGCGGGCAATGGGTTGTACCCGCTCAGAATATCGAACTCCACGCCGCCGGGAACGCCGGTCTGTACGACGGGCGCCTGGCCGTTCGGCTCCTTGGTCTGCGACGATTCATTGACCAGCCGAGGAGCGAGGAAGCGCTGGCTGCGCTCCAGGTTGCGCACCAGATCGACGGCCAGGTCGCGCTGCCCGCTGACGCGCAGGCGGATGTTGACGTCGCCCTCGGCGGTGATCGCGGGTTCGATGCTGGTGACCTGGACGCCCGCCGGAAGCACGCGTTCGAGGTCCATCATGACCGCGGTCCAACTGAAGCTCTTGCGGGCGAAGAGATCGTTGAGGAACTGCGAGCGATCGAGTACGGCGCGGTTCTGCGGCTGCCTCATGCGCGCCTCGTTGGTCTGGCGCTCGGTGAGGGCGGCGAGGGTCTGCTTCTTGAGGGAGTCCATCTGCTCCTCGTCGGCGCGCGCCCTCGCATTCAGCACGTGCAGTCCTATGCCGAACGTGATTGCGGTGAGCGCCAGCGCGGCCATCGCCAGGCGAAGCCGCGCGAACAGAGGCCGCAGCTCAACGAAGGGACGGGTTGCGAGATTGATGGAGATGCGCATCAGTTTGCCAGCGCCCCCCTGACTCCCGCCAGCCATCCGAGCGGGACTCCGCCGGGTGTGCCAGCCGAGGTTGCGCCTGCGCCGATCATCTCCGGCTGCAGCATCTCCTGCACGGCGAGCGGGCCGACGTGCGCAGCATCGAGCAGCGTGGCCAGCGCAGCAGCACCCAGCGTTCCGGCGGCATGGATCGCCGGCGGCGGTGTCTGCAGCGTGTCCTCGAAGTAGGCCGCGGCGACGCTGACTGCCTGGGCGACCTCGTCGGCGGTCTTCGCGAGGCTGCTCTCCGCGGCGATCTCCAGCGCGATCTCGGCTTCGATTTCGTGGGCGAGCGCTGTGGCCTCGATGGCTGCGGCAACGTCATTCTGGTCGATAAAGCTGACCGGCTCCTGACGCACCCATTCCTCGGTGGAACGCTCTCGATTAGCCGGCCGCTCTTGCATCGCATTGCCTGCGAGCTGTGCGGCGGCGGCATCGGCGCGCAGGTCCGCGCCCAGATCGACCGTGCGGTGCAGCAGCAGGACTCCGGCCTTCACAATGGCGGTGGTGACTCCCTCGCGCCCCGCATTGATGACCAACGCCGGCGCGTCGCCCTCTGCGAGTCCGGCCAGCGCCGCCAGCGTGCTGGGCAGGACCGCTCCCGGCTCGAAGCCGGCCTCGCGCACCACAAGCTCGTAGTCGGCCAGCAGCTCGCGCGGCATGGCGACGGCGAGGACATGCAGGAGTCCCTTTGCGGAAGAGATCACCTGATAGCTCACGGCGGCGTCGTCGGCGTCGAAGGGGAGGAGTTTCTTGAGGCGGAAGCGGACGACGGGCAGCGCCTCGGCGGGCTTGGCGGGAAGCTCGTCGAACTCCAGCAGAAGCACGCGAACGGCTGCGTCGGGAACGATCAGAGTGACCTCGCGCGAGCGCAGGCAGGCCGCTTCGAGCGCCTTGCGCACCGCTGCAACCACCGCCGCGCGGCCCGCTGCGTCGCCGCCTACACCGGACGGTGCGGAGGAGTTGTCGACCTCTCCGTTGGCATCGACCGCACGCAGGCGGGGGACGACGATCTGGTCCGCCAGCAGCACGCGCGAAACCGCGGAGAGCACGGCCAATGCGTCCTCGGCGCGCGCGGCAACCACACCCTCGGCGCGCACCTCGCAGGCCAGGCGCGGCCGCGTTCCCAACGATCTCGGTAATAATTCCATTCCGTCCTAGACTAACCGTTCTTTCTGATTGCACGTTGTAGATCGGGCCTTCAGCCCTTGGTGATTTTGTTGCGGCCTCTACCTAGGGCTACGCCCTAGGCTGGTATAGCTCGCGCCTTTGGCGCTTGTTCGATCAAAACTGATTTTGATTGAGTCTCTTTTCGGCACAGCTAAAGCCGTGCCCTTCCGATTTGTTTCCTTCCGAATTATTGCCGATTATCTCCCTGCCTCGATGAAGGTGACTTTGTTGATCTCTTTCAGCGTGGTGATGCCGAGGCGGACACGCTGGATGGCGGAGTCGCGCAGGAAGTTCATGCCCTTGTCGCGCGCCTTCTTGCGAATCTCGCTGCCCGGGCGCTTGGCCAGCAGCATCTCGCGGATCTCGTCGTCCAGCTCCAGCAGTTCGTGGATGGCGGAGCGGCCACGGAAGCCGGTGCCCGCGCACTCCATGCATCCGGGGCCCTCGCGGAAGTTGAAGCCGCGCCACTCCTCGGGCTCGAGGCCGCTGGCCAGCAGCTCCGCGTCGGAGTAGTGCACGTCGCGCACGCAGAATTCGCAGACGGTGCGTACCAGCCGCTGGGCCAGGATGCAGTTGAGCGCGGAGACGAAGTTGTACGGCTCGACGCCCATGTTGAGGAAGCGGCCCAGCACATCGACGACATTGTTGGCGTGGACGGTGGTGAAGACGAGGTGGCCGGTGAGCGCGGAGTTGATGGCGATCTGCGCGGTTTCGGCGTCGCGGATCTCGCCGACCAGGATCTTGTCGGGGTCGTGGCGCAGGATGGAGCGCAGGCCGCGCGCGAAGGTGAGGCCCTTCTTCTCGTTGACGGGAATCTGCGTGATGCCGCGAATCTGGTACTCGACCGGGTCCTCGATGGTGATGATCTTGTCCTCTTCGGATTTGATCTCGTTGAGCGCGGCGTAGAGCGTGGTGGTCTTGCCGGAGCCGGTGGGCCCGGTGACCAGCACCATGCCGTACGGCTCCTTGATGTAGCGGCGGAAGCGCTCCAGATCGTCGGGCATAAAGCCCACCACATCGAGCGAGAGCTTCTTGAACTTCTCCGACATCGACTCCTTATCGAGCACGCGGAGTACGGCGTTTTCGCCATGCACGGTGGGCATGATGGAGACGCGGAAGTCGATGAGGCGGCCCTTGTAACGCACGCGGAAGCGGCCGTCCTGGGGCACGCGGCGCTCGGCGATGTCCAGTTCGCTCATGACCTTGATGCGCGAGAGGATCGTCTGGTGGTGCTCGCGCGCGATGGGCGCCATGGCCTGCTGCAGGACGCCGTCGATGCGGTACTTCACCATCAGGCAGTCGTCGCAGGTCTCCAGGTGGATGTCGGAGGCGCGCCGCTCCAGCGCGGTGAAGATGGTGGTATCGACCAGGCGGATGATGGGCGAGATGTCGTCCTCGCCGGTGAGCCGCTCGATGGAGATGTTTTCGTCGGGGTTGTCCTCGTCGGAGAGGACGTCGAAGGCCAGGCCCTCGCTGGCCTCGTCGAGGACGCGCTGCGACTGCTCGGTCTTCTTGAGCAGGTCGGTGATCTGCGACATGGTGGCGACGCGGGTGACCAGACGCTGGCCAAGCAGGCCGGAGATCTCGTCCAGCATCATCAGCTTCGACGGATCGCTGACCGCGATGGCGAGACGGCCCTCCAACTGTTCCAGAGGGACGAAGTTGTAGCGGAACATCATGTCGACGGGAACGCTCTTGAAGAGCTCATGCGAGATTTTGAAGTTCTTCAGGTCGACGAACTCGGCGTGGTAGCGCATCGCCAGTGCCTGGGCGCGCTCCACCTCGGTCATCGACATCTCGCTTACGCTGAGCGGTACTGCAACCGGAGTAGCCATATTCTGTAAGACTCCCCTCAACGCAACTCGTTAGAACGAAACGGTAAAATCTTTCCGGGCTGGATCAGTCCAACCCTTGCTTTAAAACCGCTATTTGAGGCGCGCGCCCAGCTCCGCGTCCTCCAGGAAGCCGGCCAGCACGGGAGCGCCGTCGGGGCCGACCGAGGCGGCGACGACCATCCCCTGCGATTCCAGGCCACGCATCATGCGCGGGGCCAGATTGGCGACGATGACCACCTTGCGGCCGATGAGTGCTTCGGGGGCGTAGTGCTCGGCGATGCCGGCCAGAATCTGGCGGCGGGATGGATTGAAGCTGGGGCCCAGATCGACTTCGAGGCGGAGGAGCTTGTCGGTCTTAGGGACGCGCTCGGCGACGACGATCTGGGCGACGCGGAGATCGACTTTGGCGAAGTCGTCGATGGAGATGGTCGAGGTTTCCCCGGGCGAACTGCTTAACACCGATGCCACCGATGCATCCGATTTTTCTGGAGTGGGTGCGGCGGCGGGTTCGGGTGCGGGGGTGGTCTGCGCTGCGGGAGTGGTGGGGGATTCCATATCGGTCATAATCTGGGCGAGTCCTTTGTCTGCTCGGGGAAAGATGGGGGCGAGGGGGCCGAGCTTGGTGCCGGGTTTGAGACCGCCCCATTGCAGGTCTTTTAGTTCGCCGTTGCGCGCGGCTTCTTCGATGTCTCCCAGCCCAAGCTGTCGCCAGACGGAGGCGGTGGCGTAGGGGAGAAACGGATAGAGTCTTGCGGTGATGACTCTGATGAACTCAGCGGCCGAATACAGCACTTCGGCGAGTCGCTCGCTTTGGTCAGCGTCGTCCGCAAGTTTCCATGGCTTCCACGAATTGATGTAACGATCAGTGTCGGTGATCAAGACCCAGATGTTCGTGAGAGACTCGTGGAATTCGTAGGGGGCTTGCACCCATGACGCCGCTGCCATAGCTTCAATCAGTTTTTCCTGACCGGGCCGCTCGCGGGGTATGGAGGGGATGAAGCCGTCGAAATATTTGCCGATCATCGACAGCGTACGGCTGACTAGGTTGCCGTAGCCGTTGGCGAGGTCGGCGTTGTAGCGGGTGATGAGGGCGTCGAAGCTGAAGGTCCCGTCCTGGCCGAAGGGAATCTCGCGGAGGAGAAAGTAGCGGAGGACGTCGGCGGCGAAGAGGTCTTGCTGGTGCTTCCATACTTCATCAGAATGCGATGTCCCGGGGGCTAAAGCCCCTTCGTTATTGGCCCCTGATTCACCGGGCTGAAGCCCTGTGCTATCTAAGACAGGGCGTGGGCAGAGGGGGCCAAACGCGTCGAGGATGGTTTCGGTGCGGACGACGTTGCCGCGGGATTTGGACATCTTGGACTCTTCGAAGAGCAGCCAGCCGTTGGCGACGATGGACTTCGGCAGCCAATCTTTTGCCCACTCGGCGTGTTCGGCGGGAGTGAGCTGCGGCATCGGCTCGCCCGCGCCGTGCTGAAGCTTGGGGTTGAGCGCCAGCAGGATGGCGGGCCAGTAGACGCAGTGGAAGCGGGTGATCTCCTTGCCGACAAGGTGTAATTTGGCGGGCCAGAAGCGCTTGAACTTCGCCTGCTCCACGGGGTCGTCCGAGCCGTAGCCGATGGCGGTGATGTAGTTTGCCAGCGCATCAAGCCAGACGTAGACGACGTGCTTGTCGTTGCCGGGAACCTTGATGCCCCAGTCGAATGTAGTGCGCGAGATGGAGAGGTCTTTGATGGCGCCGGGAAGGTAGGGGATTCCTTTCGACGAGAGCCGCACCTCGCCCTTTAGCCTTCCGGCTACGACGGCCGCATTCTTGATCTCCTTCTTCGAATAACCGCCCTTAAGATCGAAACCCTCCTTTAGCGCCTCGGCTACGTATTCCTGAACTGCGGTGGTTTGAATTCCGCGGAGGAAGCTGAGGACTTCGTTGCGGGCGGTTTCGGGCTGGATGTGGAGCGCGCCGCTCTCGATGAGGTCGATGAGGGGCTGCTGGTAGTCGGAGAGGCGGAAGAAGTAGTTCTCCTCGGTGATGGTCTCGGTGGGGCGGCCGCAGGTGGGACAGGGCGCGCCTACGGGAACATCGACGAAGGCCTCGTCGGGGACGCAGTACTGGCCGGTGTAGGAGCTGAGGTAGATGGCGCCGCGGGCTTCGAGTTCGCGCCACAAATGCTGCACGCCGCGGTGGTGACGGGGTTCTGTGGTGCGGAGGAAGTCACGATGTAAGAGCGGATCGTCTTTTGAAAGGGAATCGTCGAGTATCCCCATGCGCTTCCATAGGTCCTGGAAGCTGGCGGAGACCTCATCGGCGAACTGCTGGGGTGGGATTCCGGCGGCTGCGGCAGACCGCTGCACCTTCTGGCCGTGTTCGTCGGTTCCGGTGAGGAAGAATGTGTCTTCGCCCAGCAGACGGTGGCGCCGCGCGATGACATCGGCGGCGATGGTGGTGTAGGCGTGGCCGATGTGGGGGCGGGCGTTGACGTAGTAGATCGGCGTGGTGAGGAAGAACTTTTTCGCAGGAGATGGCATCGGCTTGAGAGGCCAGTTTAGCAGGTGGCGGGGCAGGAGCGGATACCTTTGACGCAGCAGGAACCTGCATCTCAAAGGGGGGATGTTCACCCCAGCGAGCAAATGCGCTCGCCGGGGACCCCGGGATGCGGGGCACACGACAACCCACATCTCAAATGTAGAGATGCGGTGCGCCGGGAAGTAGAGAGGCGGTGTGCCGGGAGATGCGCCCGAGGTCAGATTGCGGTTGGCAGGGCGGGGCCCCGCGATCTGGCCCCCAGCCGGGGTACCAGAACCTGGAAGATGGCGAGCGAGATGATGTAGAGGGCGGCTGCCATGGAGAAGACGAGCAACGAGTGCAGCGAGAGGTTGCTTTTTACGATCCAGGTGAAGGCGGCGCCGCCGAGTGCGCCGGCGGCCCCGCCGACGCCGACCACGGTGGAGACCGCGGTGGATGGGAACATGTCTGCCGGCGTGGACAAGAGGTTGGCGCTCCAACCCTGGTGGGCCGAGGCGGCGAGCGCGATCAGCAACGTCGCGGGCCATGCGTTATGCGGGAAGAGGATGCCGAAATGCGGCACGAAGACAACCGGGACGACCAGCAGGGCGCACAGCAGCATGGTGATCTTGCGTCCGAAGTTGACTGTGTGCCCGCGGTTGATGAGGAAGCCGGAGAGCCATCCCCCAGCGACGGAACCGATGCTCGATATGCCATAGACGGCGGCCAGATACCAGTAGGCGTCGATGAGCTTGAGGCCGTAGTTGCGATTGAGGAACTCGGGCAGATAGAAGAGATAGAACCACCAGACTCCGTCGGTGAGCGTCTTGCCGATGGAGAAGGCATAGAGGCCGGGGCGGCGCAGCAGAACGGAGTAGGGAACGGTGTGGTTGCTGCCAATGTCGTTTGCAAAGTCGGTTTCAAGGTTGGCCTGGGTCTGGGGGGAAGCGCGACGCAGACGGTTGTAGGGGAAGAACAGCCAGACAATGAGCCAGATCAGGCCCATGGAGCCGCTGGTAATAAAAGCCGCCCCCCATCCCCACCTGGACGCACTCCATGCCCACTTGACTGTGACGAAGGCAACCAGGGCGGGCGCGATGATGGAGCTGACGTTGGAGCCCGAGTTGAAGATGCCGACGGCCTTAGCTCGTTCTTCGGTGGGGAACCACTCGCTGGTGGCCTTGATGGCGGCGGGGAAGTTGCCGCTCTCGCCGATGCCAAGCATGACGCGAGCGATGCAGAAGCCAAGCACGCTGGTGACGATGGAGTGGCTCAGGGAGGCGAGCGCCCAGACGCCGATGGCCAGCGCGTAGCCGACCTTGGTGCCGAGCTTGTCGATCATCCTGCCGGCAAAGAGGAAGCCCGCGCCGTAGGCGATCTGGAAGCAGATGATGATGTTGCCAAAGTTGTTGTCAAAGACCGGCTGATGCAAATTGTCTGCGGCGAAGTTCCATCCCATGAAAGGAAGATTGTGCAGCAGCGGCTCGATGAGCGAGAAGATCTGGCGGTCCATGTAGTTGATGGTGGTCGCGGCGAAGAGCAGGGCGCAGACAAACCAACGGACGTTGGTGTTCTGCGGCGCGGAGGCAATGACGCTCTCCTCGGCATAGCTGGCGGTTTTCGTCAACATTTGGGTAGAAGCTCCAGCAGCCGTTCGTGAAGACAACGCGTAGACCGCCTGTAGATGTGAGATTTAGAAATCGGGTATTGCAAGTTTGAGTGCAGTCGCTCGGTGGGTTGGGCTGCGAAGCACGTTGTCACCGGCCAAGAACACCACAACAATGATATTCGTCTTTCGCCGATCTGACAATTCCGCATTTGTAGTGGAGGACGCGAATGAGAGAGGAACAGCGACGGAATCTGTGGATAAATGGCTGTGTTTGAGTGGGCTGCAATTAAAAACGGCGTATAGGGGCGTTTGTTTGAGTACTTTTGCAGTACCAAAGTTACGCGGAGATTTGTGCGCCGGCTGCGGACAGGGAGGGTGGAGAGGGAGGCGCTCGAGGGGGAGTTGCCGGTCATAGGCGAGGCGGACGGCAGGCAATTTGGAAACGACAGATGGAATTGGCAATTTGGGCCGATAAGAGAGTTCTAAGGGGCTGGGATGCTTCTCTTTCGATTCTCCGATAGGACGGTTGCCCATGAATGTGTTGATTGTTGAGGACGATGCTGCACTGGGACATTTTCTAGACCAGGGGCTGAGGCTCGATGGCCACGATGTCTCGCTGGTGTCGGATGGCGAGGCGGCGCTTGAGAGTGTGGCAAAGCTGCGTCCGGAGCTGATGGTTCTGGACCTGGGCCTGCCGCGGATGGACGGGATTGAAGTGCTGGCAGAGATGCAGGAGCACTACCGCTCCACCTCGGTGCTGGTGTTGACGGGACGGGCCGAGATGGAGGAGCGGGTGAAGTGTCTGCGACTGGGGGCCGACGACGTTGTGATGAAGCCGTTTTCCTTCCATGAGCTTCGCGCGCGCCTGCAGGCGCTCAGCCGGCGGCGCAGCCAGTTCGAGGACCCGGTGCTGCGCTTTGGCGATCTGGAGATGGACCGAGCCCGGCGCAGGGTGACGCAGGCGGGCCGCGAGGTGGAGCTGACGGCGACCGAGTTCTCCCTGCTGGAGTCGCTGATGCGGCGGCGCGGCGAGCGCGTATGCAGCCGCGCAGAGCTGCTGCGGGAGGTGTGGCGGATGCCGCTTGGGGCCGGAGCAACCGCCGCCAGGACAAGCCGCATGGATACCAACATCGTGGAGGTCTATATCAATTACCTGCGCAAGAAGCTGGGCAGAAATCCAGGTGCGTCGGGGGGCGCCTCCGGCGGTCGTCACTCGCTGATCCGCACGGTGCGTGGCGAGGGCTATCTGCTGGACGCGCCGGAGGACCACGATGTCAATGCAGGGGCGGGCAACCCGCCGCCGGAGCTGACGGCGATCTTTGCGCTGGGGGGGTGTGCGGCCGATGCCTGAGGAGGAGCGATTGGGAGGCAGAAGCAATCGCAGGAAGTTCAAGCAGATCGGCGCGGCGCTGCATGAGATGTGCCAGCCGTTGACGACCTTGCAGTGCACTCTGGAGATGGCGGCCCTGAACGACACTCTGGAGGAATATCGCGAGGCCACGGAGACCGGGCTGGCGGAGTGCCGGCGTCTGGTGGCGTTGGTGGAATCGATGCGCGAGGTCCTGCATCAGGCGAGCCAGGAGACCGAGGTCGAGGAGTTGGAGGCAGGCAGATGACGGCGCGGCTGCTGGATGCAGTGCGGGATGCGGCGCCAGACGCGATGAAGACCGCGCATGCAGAGAGGGAGACTGCGCCCGGAGAGATGGACGCGGACGCTGGGCTGGATGCGAGCGAGCGGACGGCAGAGGCGCGGACCGTGGTGGTGGTGAGCGCGGACGTTGAGTTTCGGTTGCAACTGTGCGAGCGGCTGGCGTCCCTGAGATGGCGTGTGTGGCAGGCCGGCGGAGGGGCGGAGGCGTTGATGCAAATGGAGGCGCAACCGGTTACGGCGCTGCTGCTCGACGGCTGGCTGCCGGACCTGGAGGTGCGCGAGTTTGCGGCCCATGTAAGGCTGCTCTATCCGGAGATTGAACAGTTGCATCTGGTTGGCGCAGCCGGAGAGAGCAACGATGCAGCGGGAGGTCCGCGCAGCTTGTGGCTCAATGAACTGCTGCATGTGATTCGCGAGGCGCAGGCGGGGGCAAATCGGTCACCGGTGCGGCGGCCGAGGGTCCGCAATGCGGTTGACGAGAGCACCATCCAACACGAGCCGGAGGCCTTTCGCGTGTTGCCCGATGGGACCGTCACGGATGGAACATTCCCGCAAGACAGTTTGAGCATCTCTCGCGGAAGATGGCTCGAGGTGCAGGAGGCAGTTGGGGCCGGTACCGTCTGCGAGATGGCGGGACGCAAGATGCTGCTGCCGGAGCTGGTGGGCGACAGCCCTGCGATGCGCGAGATGGCGCGGCTGGTACACCTGGTGGCGCCGCGTTCCACCACCGTGTTGATCGAAGGCGAGACCGGGAGCGGCAAAGAGGTGGTGGCGCGGGCGCTGCATCGGCTCAGCGCGCGTTCGGGAAAGCCCTTCGGAGTGCTTAACTGCGCGGCCATTCCGGAGTCGCTGCTGGAGGCGGAGCTGTTTGGCCACACGCGCGGCGCGTTCACTGGAGCGGTGCAATCGCGCATGGGGCGGATCGAGGCGGCCGATGGCGGAACGCTGCTGCTGGACGAGATCGGCGAGATGCCGGTAGGAATGCAGGCCAAGATGCTGCGCTTTTTGGAGTCGGGCGAGCTGCAGCGGGTGGGCGGAAACGAGATGACACGGGTCGATGTGCGCCTGATTGCGGCCACCCACCAGCCGTTGGAGCAGCAGACGGCGGAGGGGTCGTTTCGCCTGGACCTGTATCACCGGCTGGCGGTCTTTCCCATTCAGGTTCCTGCGCTGCGCGAACGGATGGAGGACATCGCTGAGCTGTCGGAGTTTTTTCTGGAGCAGTTGGGGCAGCAGAGTCCGCGCAAGCGGCTCACCCTCGGCGCGGCGGCGAAGTTGCAGCAGCACTCCTGGCCGGGCAATGTGCGCGAGCTGATGCATGTGCTGGAACGCGCAGTGATCCTGGCCGGCCCAAACCCGGAGATTGCCGCCGCGGACATCCGCTACCGGCGGGCCACGCGGAGCTGATTGGGATTCCGGTCCAGCGGTCCGCTCATCATTAAAGACTTCAAAGAATATAGGTCTCACGAGTTGCGCAAGGACCCATCCTTTTGAAGCTGGGCAACTTTTCTCCCGTTGCAGATGGCCTTTATCAACCCGGCCCTAACCGCACGGGAAAACCGTGCGCCAATAATTGGCTATTCCACAGACAGTTACGCCGCGCACAGCGTCCTCGGCGCGCAGAACTGACCGATTATGGAACTGCCTGAGAGAAGGTTAATGCAAAGTGGCTGCACAATGGCCATTGCCGTGCAGCTCTCCAATCGTAAGCAAAGGTTGTTGCCGATCTACGCGGGAGTCCGGCCGCGGAATTGGAAGTTCGTCGCATTGGAGAAGAGGCAAGTATGGGGAACCGAACATTATTGATGCAGGAACGACTGAACAAGGCAGGGTCTGGGTTTGCGGAGTTGCCGGAGGTGGGGAACGGCCCGTTTCTCTCGGCGGCTGGGGCGAAGCTCGCAAGCGGGTTGGAGAGGGAGTCTGTGCCGGAGCGCGACCAGATTTTGCTGGAACACCTTCCCACGGTGCGCTACCTGGCGCGGCGGATCCACGAGCGGCTTCCACAGCACGTCGAGCTGGACGACCTGATCTCGGCCGGCGTGGTGGGCCTGATCGACGCGTTCTCCAAGTTCGACAACACCAAGCAGGTGCAGTTCAAGAGCTACGCGCAGTTCCGCATTCGCGGCGCGATTCTGGACTCGCTGCGCACTCTGGACTGGAGTCCGCGCGAGCTGCGGCGCAAGGGGCGCGCGGTCGAGGAGGGGATTCGCTCGGTGACCCACAAGCTGGGACGCGTGCCGACGGAGCCGGAGATCGCCCGTGAGATGGATATGGGCCTGAGCGAGTTCCAGCAGTTGCTGGGAGAGTTGAAAGGCCTGGAGATCGGCAGCCTGCACCTGGAGCGGACCGAGAACTCGGGCGACGAGGAGCTGGCCTACATCCCGGGGTCGCCCGACGAGGACCCGCTCTTCCGCTGCCTGCAGGGCGAGATGAAGCAGCGCCTGACGGACGCCATCGAGCAGTTGCCGGAGAAGGAGCGGATGGTGTTGACGCTCTACTACTACGAAGAGCTGACGATGAAGGAGATTGGGCTGACGCTGGGCGTGGTTGAGTCGCGCGTCTCGCAGATCCACTCATCGGCTGTGCTGCGGTTGCGCGCGGCGCTGGCCGGGCTGCGCTCGGATTATTCGGCGAATACCAGGGGCATGGCGGCTAGGAAGAAGCACGATACGGGAGAGATGGTGGCCTAGTTCAAGGGCCTGGCCCACAGATTAAGTTCATCGGTTCGCAGTGGAGCGCTTGGCGGGGACTGGCAGGAACATGCCTGTTCCCGCCGTTTTTTTCAGGCCGCGAACAAAGCCGATGCGGCATCTCAGACGATAGGACTGCGTCTCAAACTTCGGGGCGATGACAGGTTGCAGGGAAGATGGTCCGTTACCGCGAGACGGTATTGATCTGGCTGGCGGCAGAGAGCGTGGACTGGCTTGCGAGAGGGTTGCCTGAGGCGGTGCTGGGGCCAAGGCCGAGCTTGATGATGGCGCGCGAGTCGGGCACCAGCTTGGTCTGCCAGCCGTTGTCGGCCTGCAGCTTCTCCATTGCGGCCTGGGTCTCGGCGTCCCAGTGGCCGCTGGGCGCACCCGTGAGATAGCCGGAGCGGACCAGAGCGCTCTGGATCTGCGTGGCGCGCTCATCGTCGATGGTTCGCTGGCCCTGAAGCTTGGGCCTGGGGGTGTGTTTGCCGCTTCTCGGAGAGGTGGGTCCACGGTGCGAGTGCGTCAGAGCGACTGCAGGCGCTGTGGAGCCGAAGATGAGCGATAACAACAGAACGAATGGACCCAGACGCATGGTACGGCGAGACCCCATGGAGCAAGTTGACACAGAAAACGTGCAAATCCTCTAATCAACTTCGCTAGGCTATACCACGGATTGGACTCTGGCAATACCTAACCTGGTCGCTGCATCTGAGTAGTTTCTAATTAATTTGGGGCAGGAGCGCGTACCGGATGGCGCGCGCTCCTGCCCGCACAATGCGGTTACGGCAGGGTGCCTCCAAAGTAGGAGTCTCCGGCGGGGGCATTCGGTCCCTGCAATCGCACCTTGAAGGCCACATCCTGGCCGGACTTCAGGCCGCCAACGATGGAATTGAAATCGGACTTGTCTGAGATCGGCTTCCTGTTGATCTCGAGGATGACGGTGCCACTGGGGATGCCGATATCATCGGCGAAGGAGCCGGGCCGGACATTGCTGACGATAACACCGCCCTGAATGCCGAGCTTGCTGGCGATTTGGGAGGGAACATTGTCAATCTGGATGCCGAGCTTGCTCTCGACTGCGGCGGCCTCAGCGGCGGCCCCAGCTGGCGTGGCGTTCTCGTCGTTCTGGTTTCCGTTGTCGGCGAAGAGCTTGGCGCGGTCGGCGATGCCTACCGTCAGCGTTTTCTTGGAGTCGTTGCGCAGGATGCCAAGCTGCACGGTTGAGCCGACCTTGCGCGTGGAGATGTCGGCCACCAGATCATCGCCGTCCTTGATCGGCTTGCCGTCGACAGAGACGATGATGTCGTCGGGCTTGACGCCGGCTTTTGCCGCAGGGCCGTCGGAGGTAACGGTGCTGACAATCACGCCGCCGTTGGCGAAGCCGTACTGGCGGCTCACCGCAGAGGGCATAGACGGCTGGAAGCTGATTCCGATGGAGCCGCGCGTGACCTTGTGGTCGGGGCTGATAAGCATGTTGTAGACGCTGACGATGGTGTTGGAGGGCATGGCGAAGCCGACGCCTTCGGAACCGGAGGACTGGGTGAAGATGGCGGTGTTCATGCCGATGACTTCGCCGGCCATATCCACCAGCGGGCCGCCGGAGTTGCCCGGATTGATGGCGGCGTCGGTCTGGATGAAGCGCTGGAACTGATTGGGTGCTTTGTTGGGGTCGGGATCGTCGATGGAACGGTTCTTGGCGGAGACGATGCCCGCGGAGACGGTCTGGGAGAGGCCGAAGGGCTCGCCAATGGCGAGTACCGAGTCGCCCACCTGCGCGCCGTCGGAGTTGCCCAGCTTGACCGTGGGCAGCGGCTGGGGAGCATCGATCTTGATGACGGCGATGTCGGTATCGGCGTCGAAGCCGACCACATGCGCCAGACGCCCATGATCGCTGTCGTTGTCGGGATCGGAGGCGAGCTTGACGTAGATCTTGTCGGCCTTGTCGATGACGTGGTTGTTGGTGATGATGTAGCCGCGCGAGTCGACGATGAAGCCGGAACCAAGGGCCGTGCGCACGCCGCCGCCGAAGTTGTTGGAACCGTCATCTCCGCCCTGGCCGCCGAAGAAGCGGTTGAGCCAGTCCTGCATGTCGCCCTGGTTTCCCTGGTCGCCCTGATTGCCGCCGAAGGGGAGGGGGACGATCTGTCCGCGGCGGCCGGAGCGCCGGTTGGCGGACTGCTTGGGGATGGACTCGGTGTTGATGTTGACCACCGCCGGACCGACCTCTTTTGCGATCTTGGAGAAGGCGTTGGAGAGATCGAGAGGCTTGGGAATGGTGAGGGGACGCGCGTCGGAGGAGTCGACCGCCTGGTCCTTGGCGCTGACCGAGCGGGTCAGCACGGAACCCGCCAGAATGCCGGCGGAGAGCACGGCCAACAGCGCGAAGGTCGAACTCAGGCGGTGGTTGCGAATGCGTGCGAGGAGATCGTGTGCAGCTTGCTTCAGGGTGTCCATCGGTAGGTAGGTCCTCATGAGTTCTGTGTGTTGCCTGTCTGCGTGTGTTGCCTGTCTGCGGATGACGCGCTGAGCCGAGTATATCCGCTTGCAACGCGCCGCAGTGTCACGCGAAATGTCCAGACGATTAGACGCATCAACCGCAAAAGCGTTTCCCGCAGACTGGCTTTTCCTGAAGTCGGCGGCAGCAAGATGGTCTAGGGCGCAGCGGCGGCGCGGGCGGACTGGATGAAGCGAGCCAGGAGCGCGGGGTCCTTGCGGCCGGGCGAGGATTCGATGCCGCTGGAGACGTCTACGCCCCAGGGGCTGAGCTGGGCGATTGCGTGGGCTACATTCTCCGGCGTGAGGCCTCCAGCGACGATCAGATGCACGCCGCTGGGCGCAGAGGAGAAGAGGGTGCGCGCGGCGGTCCAGTCGAACGGCACGCCGGTGCCTCCCGTGGCCGCGCCCACCTTGGAGTCAATCAGGATACGGTCGGCGAGATGCAGATGGGCGATGCGCTCGATCTGAGCGGCAAGCTGCGCGGCGGGGGATTGCGCTGCGTCATGCGGCGACGGATTGCCGACCGTCCAGTGCAGGGTCTGGATGATGCGCAGCGTTCCCTTGAATTTTTCCGCGAGCCGCTGGGCCAGCGCCTCATCGAGACCGCCGTGAAGCTGCACCGCGGTCAAGCCGGCCTCGTACGCGATGGATGCGATCTGCCCGGCGTCGCGCGAGTGGATGACTCCGACCCGCTCGACGTGGGACGGAAGGTGCGGAGTGATCGCGGCCACCTGAGCGGGCGTGACCTGGCGCGGGCTGGCGGCAAAGACGAAGCCGACTGCGTCCGCGCCAAGCTGTGCGGCGAGCTGTGCGTCTTCGAGGTTGGTGTTGCCGCAGATCTTTATCCACATGGCATCGTTTCCTTCGGCATAACGCAGCCGCACACAGTTGAAAGTATCATCATCCTCAATCGCTGGCTGGAAACTCTGAGAGATGACCTCAGCGGCTAAAGCCGCAGTTCAAATGCAGCATTTACGGCACGGCTGAAGCCGTGCCCTTAAGCAAAACGGAGTTTTTCCGCAGCCTGTGAAGCCGTGCCCTTAAGCAAAACACTATCTCCCCTATCAGTTGATGCAAGTGATTAGACATGTGCTTAGATATTCGCTGAGAACTCGCGTACGAGCAAGGCGGTGAGCGCGGCGGCGGGGTCGGGACGGCTCATCAGCGACTCGCCGATGAGGAAGGCGTGGTATCCGGCGGCGCGCAGTTGAGATATGTCGGCGGCGGTGCGGATGCCGCTCTCGGCGACGTGGACGGTGGTGCGGGGAAGCCACTGCGCCAGTTCGAGCTGGGTGCGCGGCTCGACCTGCATGGTGTGCAGGTTGCGGCTGTTGACGCCGATGACGGAGAAGCCGAGGGCGGCGGCGCGGGCCAGCTCGGCGCGGTCGTGCACCTCGCAGAGAACGTCGAGTTCCATGCGGTGGGCCTCGTCGCGCAGGGTTTTCAGTTCGGCGTCGGCGAGCGCGGCGACGATGAGCAGGATGGCGTCGGCGCAGGCGGCGCGGGCTTCGAGAACCTGGAAGGGGTCGAGGATGAAGTCCTTGCACAGGCAGGGAATCGAGACGGCTGCGGACGCGAGGGAGAGATTTTCGAGCGAGCCCTGAAAGAACATTTCGTCGGTGAGGACGGAGAGCGCGGTCGCTCCGGCGGATTCGAGCGAGCGGGCCAGCGCGGGTGGATCGAAGTCTGGACGGATGAGACCGCGCGAGGGCGAGGCCTTCTTCAGCTCTGCAATGATGGCCGGGCCGGAGGCTGCGGCACTGCGCAGGGCGGCCTCGAATCCGCGCGGGCGGTGCGCGGCGGCCCTGCGCTCGAGCAGCGCGGAACCGTAGGCGGCGCGCCGTGCCGCCACTTCGATCTGAGTATGCGCGAGAATCCTCTCAAGCTGGGTGGACATTCAGTGTGTGTCGGAAAAATCTGGTGCCGAAGGGGGGACTCGAACCCCCACACCCTTGCGAGTACATGGACCTGAACCATGCGCGTCTGCCAATTCCGCCACTTCGGCACGGTCGTATATGTCGCGAACCCTGCGGCCGGACACGGCAGTCGTGAGTTCTCAGTCTTTCAAACGCGGGGTCTGCTGTCAATTGCGTGGCGCTCTCCTTTCACCTTACACTGGTACGGCTTCAGACTGCTCCATCTGCCGGGAGGCATTTCGTACGATGATGACCGAACCGACCCAGGCCACGACCCAGCCCGGCGCTCCGGAGATCCCCGAAGAGCTTGCCCTGGAGATCCGCAAACTGGCCCACGACCTCTCCAACGCGCTGGAGATCATTGTGCAGACCAACTACCTGCTGGGAACGGTGGAGATGAAGAGGCCGGCGAGCGACTGGCTGCGGATGCTGGACGGCGGCGTGAACAAGGCGCTGGAGATCAACCTGGCGCTGCGCAGCTACATCAAGGCGCACGCGCCGCGGTAGAGACTATTGCTTCGTGGCTTTGACCGCTCGCTTCGCAGCGGACTTCTTCGCAGAGGATTTCTTTGCGGCGATCTTCTTCACGGTGCGCCTGGCGAGTGGTTTCTTTGCGGCTGGCTTTATTGCGGCTGGCTTGGCTGACCTGGTTGCGGCAGGCTTTGCTGCTTTGCTTGGCGCTGCCGGCGTGGGCGGCGGGACGCTCCGGATGCCCAGCTCGGCCTCATGGACGGCCAGCATCTTCTCGATCTGTTGGAGCAGGATGCGGGTGTGCATGGGCTTGACCAGCATCTTGTGGGCGCCCAGCGCCAGCCAGTCCTCCTCCGCGACGGGAAACGCGGTGAGCAGGGCGACGGCGGGGCGATAGCTCGCCCGACGGGCTGCGGCGATGACCTCGATGCCCGCGGCGTCACTTTCCATGCGCATGTCGGTGATGACCATGTGGTACTGGTGGGAGCGCAGCTTGATTTTGCCCTCGCGGCCGGAGGCGGCCGTATCCACATCGAACCCGTTAATTTCCAGCACAGCCTTGAGCGTGAGCAGCACGGCCACTTCATCGTCTACAAGCAGGATTCTGCGCTTCATGGGACCTCCTCGTTCCCGGGAATTGCAAGCTGCGGGGGAAGGCCTGAACAACGGCCCAAGATTCCCTCAGCGGCCAAAGCCGGGTTGCGATTGCGCTGCAACCGGCGGGACTGAAGTCCCGCCCCTTCAAAATGTTGACGCATACAGAGCATGCCTGGCAGCGCGCCAAGGCATCAACCATACTGCCCCCACGCAGCGGCTTATGCAAGACGGGACGACGGATTCTTGATGGCGCCCGGCGCAGGCGGCGAGAAGGGCGTTACTGGATTGTCCGGTTGCGAGGCGCGGAACGGGAGGGTTGCAGGAAGAAGTTGGTGGAGTCGGAGTCGGGGTCGTCCTCCTCATCCTCTTCGTCGTCATCGTCCTCGTCCTCCTCCTCTTCCTCGTTGTCCTCGATGATTCTGTCGTCCTCTTCGTCGTCATCCTCGTCGTCGTAGTCGTCCTCGTCTTCCTCTTCTTCTTCCTCGTCATCGAGATCGTCTTCCGTTTCCTCGGGATCGTCTTCCTCGTCCTCGTCGATGGGCGCGGCGAGGAGCGCTTCGCTGGAGAGGCAGGCAAGCGGCGGTAAGAGGCTGGTCTCCTCCTGCGGGGCGAAGCAGAGGAGAGGAGCGAGGGATGGGTGGGGGAGGGTGAGGTTCTGTGGGGTCAGCATGGGACTGTCTCCTGGAGAAGACGAAGCTAGTGGGAGTTGGATGCGGGCTGCCGCGATGGCGGACGCCTTGCCGCAGTGTAGAGCATCTCCCGGGTTCAGGCGGAGCGGAGGGTGGCTTCGATGCCGGAGTTGACCTCGGCCTTGGCAAACTCGGCGGCGACGCGGATGCCGTTCATGACGGCGCGCTCGTTGGAGGCGCCGTGGCCGATGATGCAGACACCGCGGACGCCCAGCAGCGGCGCGCCGCCAAACTCGGAGTAGTCGAGGCGCTTCTTGAAGTCGTTGAAGGCGCGGCGGGAGAGCAGGGCCCCGAACTGCGAGGTGACGGTGGACTTGAGCGATTCGCGCAGCAGGACGCTGACCAGCCGGGCCGTGCCCTCGCAGGTTTTGATGGCGACGTTGCCGACGAAGCCGTCGCAGACGATGACATCGGCGCGGCCGTTGAAGAGGTCGCGGCCTTCGACGTTGCCGATGAAGTTCATGCCGGGGCGGGCCTGGAGCAGGGGGAAGGTGTCGTGGGTGAGGGAGTTGCCCTTGCTGTCCTCCTCACCGATACTGAGCAGGCCGACGCGGGGATGGGCGATGTGCAGGACGTTGCGCGCGTAGATGTGGCCCATGACGGCGAACTGGACGAGGTTGTCGGGGTCGCAATCGACGTTGGCGCCGACGTCGAGCAGGATGGAGGGGGTGCCCAGCGCGGTGGGCAGAATGGTGGAGAGGCCGGGGCGATGGACGCCGGCGAGCATTCCCAGGACCATCTTGGCGGTGGCCATGGCCGCGCCGGTGTTGCCGGCGGTGAAGAAGCCTGCGGCGGCGCCATCGCGGACCATGCGCAGGCCGACGCGCATGGAGGAGTCTCGCTTGGCGCGGACGGCCTGGGCGGCACGATCGTCCATGCTGATCCACTCGGAGGAGTGGACGATCTCGATCTGCGGACGCCTGCGTCCGTAGCGCACCGGGAAGCGGCTGCGCAGGGCGCGGTCGAGGGCGGGACGAAGGACCTGCTCGGGGCCGACCAGGTGAACGCGGACGCCGAGATGGCGCGAGGCGAGGATGGCCCCGCGAATCTCGGATTCGGGGGACTTGTCGGAACCCATTGCATCTACAACGATGTCGATCGGCATCTGGGAGATTAAGTGCGCGAAGCGGGTTTAGCTGGCTTCCTTCACCGCGAGGACTTCGCGGCCCTTGTACTGTCCGCACTTCTGGCAGATGCGGTGGGGCAGCTTGCGCTCGTGGCAGTTGGGACACTCCGATGTGCTGGTGGGAGTGAGGAAGTCGTGGCTGCGGCGTTTGGAGGTGCGTTGCTTGGAGTGGCGGCGTTTCGGATTCGGCATTGCTGTTCCCTTTCGATTGGCCCGCGCCTGCCGCGCTACGGCGGCGGGATTGGAAGGCCCGGTGAGGCTGAGATTCCGAGCTAACCGGGTTTGATCGTGCCGGCCAGGCCCGCAAGCGCATTCCACCCCGAAGGATTCTGTTCCAGTTCGGAGGAGGTGCAGTTGCAGGGTGCGAGGTTCAGATTCTGGCCACAGCGCGGACAAAGTCCCTTGCAGTCTTCCTTGCAGAGCGTGCGGGAGGGCAGGGAGAGAAGCACCTGTTCGCGCACGACATCCTCAAGCGAGAGACCGCTCTCCTCATAGTAACCGATTTCGGTCTCGTCGGGCGTGATGGAGCGCTCGCCTGGGTCGGCGTCTGCGGACTGCGGACGGAAGATGAGGTCGAAGTCGCCGGCGAGTGGCGTGGGGACAGGCTCGACACAACGCGCGCAGAGCAACTCGAAGCTGCCGTGGTAGGCGGCGCGCAGGCGAATGTCGGCGACCTGCTCGCCGTGGCCGCGGCCCTCTACGATGAGGTCGGCACGGCCGGCGACGGGCAGCGGGCCGGTCTGCGTGATGTCGGGGGCGTAGTCCAGCGCGCCCGCGGGGATGGACTCGTCGAAGAGGAGCGGCTCTTTCTCGAGCTGGAGCGGGGTGATGAGCACGTGGTTAAGCGTAGGGCGATGCACGGTCGAGGTCAATGGGCGAGACCGATGGTGTCACTGGCGAGGTACGCGCTTCTCCCCTTCAGCGACGGTGAGTTGGGTGATGCGGCCCACGACGCGGCGGGCGAGCCGGCGACCAGGTTGGCGAATAATTTACTTCTTATTGTAGGTTCGTGTATACAATGGGTTTTTCCCACGAGGGGGGAACTATGTCTTCGCGTACAACGTTTCTAAGCAGGTTGATAGGGTACTACTCGGTCCTGGTTGCGCTGTCGATGATCGTGCACAAGCAGGCGACAGTGGCAATGATTGCGCGGCTGACGACTCACGGCGGGGCGCCATTTGCGATTGGCCTGATTTCAATCGCTGTGGGACTGGCGATGATTCTGGGCCACAACGTATGGTCGGGCGGCGCGCTGCCGGTGGTGGTTACGCTGATTGGCTGGTGGAGCCTGGTCAAGGGCCTGCTCTGCCTGTTTCTGCCTGCAGAGGTGATTTTCGGGCTGCTGAACGGGCCACTCTACAGTCATTATTACTATGTGTCACCGGTGATCTCGCTTCTTGTGGGTCTCTACCTGATCTACGCGAGCAGCTTTGGCAAGGCGGACCAAGCGACGGTGAAGTAGCGACTCGATCCGCAGGCGAGTCACTCAAAGAAACAGGCGGATGGCGGCGACTCCAGCGGCGCCGGCGTCGAGGCAGGCGTCTGTGTTGGAACGATTGATGCCGCCGAGGGCGAGGACTGGAACCGGAGCGGCGGCGGCGCAGGCGGCGCGGAGCAGGTCGAGGCCGGTGCCTGGGGAGATTTTTTTGTCGCCGAGGGACTTCTCGGGCGCGCGATCTTCGGCGATGACTTTTTCGAAGACGGGGCCGAAGAGGATGAGGGTGGGGCGCTCGTCCGGAGCGAAGGATGCTGCGCGGGCGACCTCAGCGAGGGTGTGACAGGAGAGGCTGACGATGGGCTCGGGGAGGGAGGCTGCGGCGTAGAGCGTGCGAACCTGGGCGGGGGTGAGCGAGCCGGGGGCGGAGGTGAGGTGGACGCCGTCGGCACAGGTGGCGATGGCGATGTCGGCGCGGGAGTTGATGAGGAGCCTGGGCGCGGGGTGCGTGGGGTCGGCGCGCAGGGTTGCGAGCAGGCGGCGGGCGAGCGCGGCGAGGGCTGCGGCAGAGAGGTCCTTCTCGCGGAGCTGGATAAAGTCGATGCCGTCGGCGGCGAGGCGTGCGGCCTGGACGAGGAGCGCGGCCTGGCGGGCGGGTTCGTCTGCGGCGAAGCGGAGGCGGCCGGTGATGGCGTAGCGAAGCATGGGATCTAGTTTAGGCGGCAAGGACGGCAATTTTACTTTGCGAAGAGGTCGGAGTGCGTTCCGGTTCGTACGAGGAAGAGTTCGTCCGCTTGAATCTTGTAGATAAGCAACCAGTCGGGTGCGATGTGGCACTCCCGATGATTCGCCCATTCTCCTGAGAGAAAGTGGTCACGAAGGTTCGCGGGCAGACCGCTCTGATTTGCAAGGAGCAGGATCACCGCTTCCAGCTTCTTCAAATCCTTGCCACGTCGAAGAGTGAGCTTTACGTCTTTGAGGAAGCGGTTGGTGGAAACGGTCGTCAACATGATGTCGTTATGCCACGCAGTCCAAGTTGCGTCAATGATTTTCCAGTATCGATACGGAAAGCAACAAGAGACTAGCCTCGCATGTCCTTGAAGAGTGCATCGAGGGAAGAGTAGCGCTTGCCTGCTCCGCTGTCGGCTTCGCGCATTGCGGTGATGGTTTCAGCGTTCGGAATGTGCATCGAGAGCGGGAGATCGTGCTCTTCAACCACTTGGGCGAGCAGGAGTCGTAGGGCATCATCGACGGTCATGCCAAGCTCCGCGAGCACGGCGGAGGCCTGATCCCGCAGGGAAGTTTCAACGGTTGCCTGTACGATCGCGGTTGTACCCATGATGATCCTCCAGATGTAGTTTAGCGCGTTACCTCTGGCAATGGGGGCAGAAGTGGGTGCTGCGGCCGGCGAGCTGGATACGGCGGATGGGGGTGGCGCACGCGAGGCAGGGCTGGCCGGTGCGCCGGTAGACTTTGTGCTGGAGCTGGAAGAGTCCGCGGGAGCCTTCGGCGTCGACGTAGTCGGAGACGGAAGAGCCGCCGAGGCGGATGGCGTGGCGGAGGACTTGGACGAGCGCGGTGCGCAGGCGGGCCAGCTCGGCGCGGGTGAGGCGGGCGGCCTGGCGGGTGGGGCGAAGGCCGGCGCGGAAGAGCGACTCGTCGGCGTAGATGTTGCCGATGCCGTGCAGCAGCGATTGGTTGAGCAGCGCGGCCTTGATCGGCGTGCGGCGCGAGTGGAAGAGGGCGATGAAGTCGGCGAGCGAGATGGTGAGGGGCTCGCGGCCGGGGCCGGTGTACGGTGTGGGCTGCGAACTTTGCGGCGGTCGATCCCAGGTCTCAGAATCGAGACGTGCCACCCCAGCGAGCAAAGACCGCTCGCCGGGGACCCCGTCTGGGGCACCCAATTTCGCGGCGGTCGAGCTATGGAGGGAGATGCGGCCGAAGCGGCGCGGATCGACGAAGCGAATCTCGCACGCGGCTGTTTTCCCGGGCGCGTCTATTCTCTGAGGCGCGCCGCTGAGGGTGAGGACGGCGTGGGTGTGAGGCGCGAGAGGGATTTCGGGAGCGGAGACGAGCAGGCGGCCGGTCATGCCGAGGTGGATGAGGAGTTCGGTCGGGGTTTTGACTGAACCCACCCTTTGCGATGAAACCGCAAAGGATGGGGCACCCGGAGGTTTTTCTCGGTGAAGCGTCATCACGATGGTCTTGCCGACGCGGCGGACGGATTCGATGCGGGCGCCGGTGAGGGCGGCGGCTATCTCCGGCTCGGGCGATTTGAAGGTCTGCGGCTTGCCACTGGTCCAGACGGCGGTGATGCGCGCGCCTTGGACACGGGCGTGAACGCCTGCGGCGATGGTCTCGACCTCGGGAAGCTCAGGCATAGGGATTAGAGTAATGCGTGCCAGCGAAGGCGATGGAACCATTTACCTTTTTGGTACCCCCCCCTCCCCCCCCATTTTCCGTGCTTCGTAAAGTCTCTGGAACCAAAGAGATGTGAGTTTGAGCATGCAAAGATTTGATTCCAGACTGATTATAGCTATCAACAAGAAAATAAATGGTTTCCTCCGTGCTTCGGCTTCGGGCATGAAAAACCCCGGCGCGCTGCCGGGGTTTACGAGCAAAGCAACGGCAAAAGCAAGGGCCGGAGTTTTGTGGGAGAAAGGGACGGGCGGCTCTGGTTGGGCGGAGATCGTCGGGGTCCTTCGACTGCGCGCTTCGCGCTCCGCTCAGGATGACGGCAAGAACGGGCAACGGCGTCGTTTGCTACCGCAAACGATAACCCACCCTAGCGGCGATAAAGCTGCCACTAGGATGGGGCACCCGGCCCGGGGCTGAAGCCCGTTTCTTCGAGGGGATGGATTCAGGGGCCTGAAGGCCCCTGCTCCCTCCGGGTCGCGCAACCGCGCGATATCCCACCCATTCCGCAAAGAACGCGGAATGGATGGGCACCCGGCCATTCCTGGCAGAAGGCCCAGGGCTGAAGCCCGTTTCTTCGAGGGCATGGTTTCAGGGGCCTGAAGGCCCCTGCTCCCTCCGGGTCGCGCAACCGCGCGATATCCCACCCATTCCGCAAAGAACGCGGAATGGATGGGCACCCGGCGTTTTTTTGTTTGTGCTATGGGCTGTGAGGTATGGGCTGTGAGTGCGGATTGGTTGGGAGAAAGGGATGGGCGGTTCTGGTTGGGCGGAGATCGTCGGGGTCCTTCGACTCGCTGCGCTCGCTCAGGATGACAACAGAAACAAACAACGACGAAGAACAAGCAACGGCAAGGGCAAAAGCAGATTCCTCCCCCTTCGACTTCGCTCAGGATACGGAATGACAAACAAAAGACAGTCAACGGCAAAGGCGTGTCCCGGGGGCTGAAGCCCGTTTCTTCGAGGGGATGGGATTGCCCAGGCTAAAGCCTGGGCCTATCTCAGAAGCAAGAGCAAGGACAAGGCCCGGGGCTGAAGCCCGTTTCTTCGAGGGGATGGGATTGCCCAGGCTAAAGCCTGGGCCTATCTCAGAAGCAAGAGCAAGGACAAGGCCCGGGGCTGAAGCCCGTTTCGTCGAGGGCATGGTTTCAGGGGCCTGAAGGCCCCTGCTCCCTCCGGGTCGCGCAACCTCGCGATATCCCACTCATCGCGCAAAGGACGCGCGATGAATGAGGCACACGAAAAGGGCAAAGACGAAATACAGGGGTCCTTCGCTGCGCTCAGGATGACGGCTTCATCGTTTGTTCGCTGCGTCGGGATGACGGGTTTATTGGGCAGAGCGGCGGGGAAGGCGGCGGTATAGAATCGGATATGGGCGTGCGGCGAAGCTGGCCGCGCGGACCCATCCCTTCCGGAGCAAAATTTTTTGTGAGCCAGCGTAAATCGGCAGTGGTCCTCGGCGCGCAGTGGGGCGATGAGGGCAAGGGCAAGATCGTGGATGTGCTGAGCGAGCGGTTCAGCGTGGTGGCGCGCTACGCGGGGGGACACAACGCAGGGCACACAGTCATCATCGGCGGGAAAAAGTTTGTGCTGCAACTGATTCCGTGCGGCGTGCTGCGGCCGAATTGCCGGGGCGTGATCGGCAACGGGGTGGTGCTGGACCCGATGGCCTTCCTGAATGAGGTGAAGCGGCTGCGGGACGCGGGGCTGAAGGTTGCGGGCGGGCCGGATGGGCAGTTGTTTGTGTCGAACCGGGCGCAGGTGATTCTGCCGTATCACCGGATGATCGAGCTGGCGGCGGAGAACGCGCCGGGGCGGACCAAGATTGGCACGACCAGCCGGGGCATCGGGCCGGCGTACGAGGACAAGATGCATCGCAGCGGGCTGCGCGTTGTGGACCTGCTGAATTCGGCGCTGCTGCGCACGCACATCGAGAACGCGTGCCACGAGAAGAACACGATTGCGGCGGCGTTGTTTGGCACGGCGCCGCTGGACGCGAAGGCGATGTACGAGGAGTACGCGCGGGCGGCGGAGCAGATTGCTCCGTTTGTGACGGACACGGCGGCGCTGCTGAACGAGGCGATCCGAAGCGGCGAGAAGGTGATGTTCGAGGGGGCGCAGGGGGCGCTGCTGGACATCGACCACGGGACGTACCCGTTTGTGACCAGCTCGAGCTCGACGGCGGGGGGAGCGGTGACGGGGACGGGCGTGGGGCCGACGCGGATTGGGACGGTGATTGCGGTGACCAAGGCGTATGTGACACGGGTGGGGGAGGGGCCGTTCCCGACCGAGATCCAGGACGACACGGCCACGCTGCTGCGGGCGCGCGGGCAGGAGTACGGAGCGGTGACGGGAAGGCCAAGGCGATGCGGATGGCTCGACCTGCCGCTGCTCCGCTACTCCAACATGATCAATGGGACCGAGTGGCTGGTGGTGACCAAGATGGATGTGATGGACCAGTGCGCGGAGATTCCTGTGTGCACGGGATACAAGATCGGCGGCAGGCTGGCGGAGACGATTCCGGCGGACATGCGGGGGTTCGAGGCGATCCATCCGGTGTATACCAAGCTGAAGGGATGGAACGCGTCGACCGAGGGGATTACGGAGTTCGACAAACTGCCGAAGCTGGCGCAGGAGTATCTGATGTTTGTGGAGCGTGAGTCGGGGGCGAAGATCGGGATGATTTCGACCGGGCCGGAGCGCGACCAGACGATGCTGCTGCCGGGGTTCGATGCGGAGTTGAAGGCGTAGACGGAGGAGCGATGATCAGTTTTACGGTACGGATGAAGTTTGCCGAGGCGGACCACGATGCGGTGGCGGAGATGCTGCGCAAGCTGACGCTGGCGTCGCGCGAGGAGCCGGGATGCGTCACATACGTTGCGCACTTTCTGGCGGGCGACCCGGCGACGGTGTTTATCTACGAGCAGTATGTGGACGATGCGGCGCTGGACGCGCACCAGAACTCAGCCCACTTCCGGGAGTACGGGGCGGAGGGGTTCTTCCGGCTGATGCACGCGCAGCAGATCAAGTATCTCGACGCCATTGTGTGAAAAAAGGCTGCAAGCGCGGGGAAAGACGCGTTAGCGAGAGATTGTTTTGACTCCACAGGGAGAAGCGGACTAGTATCCGTCACGACGGATTGCGAGACGGACCGACCCATGGCGCAGCACATCTCCCAGCATCGCGTATTCCGGCCCGGAGCAGGTCTTGTGGCGCTGGCGTCTCTGGCGGCGATTCTGCTTGTTTCGGCCGCACCGGCCAGGGGGCAGCATCCGCGGCGGAACGACCAGTTCAAGCACCAGGTGGAGCAGTTGGAGCAGGCGTGGCGCGCCGCCGAGCTGAACGGCGACGTGGATGCCATGGGCAAGCTGCTCAGTGACGACTTCGTCGGCATCAACATGAGCGGCCAGGTGGTGACCAAGATGCAACTGCTGGACCGGATGCGGCGACGGAGAATGGTGCTGACCAGGCTCGATCTGGACGACGTCCATGTGAAGCTGATCGGGAGGACCGCGATCGTCACCTCGCTGGCCAACGTCGAGGGCACGAACGAAGGCGTGGCGATGCATGGGACGTTCCGCTACACGCGGGTCTATTTGCAGGTTGCCTCAGGGGCGTGGCAGATCACGAACTACGAGGCGACGAGGGTGGGGCCACCACCTCTGCCGCCGGAGAGGCGTCCCAGCGTGGCTGCTCCGGCTGCTCCGGGTACACCGGCTGCGAAGCCGGAGTGAGGCGGCGGGGGGCTGGAATTGCGACCTCAGGGGCTAAAGCCCCTTTCTATCTTGGGGCGACTTACGGCACGGATAAATCCGTGCCCTTAAGCAAAACGGGGCTTTTATGCAACAAGGGAAGCCGTGCCCTTAAGCAAAACGGGGCTTTTGTGCAACAAGGGAAGCCGTGCCCTTAAGCAAAAGGGCGCTTTTGTGCAACAAGGGAAGCCGTGCCCTTAAGCAAAACGGGGCTTTTATGCAACAAGGGAAGCCGTGCCCTTAAGCAAAACGGGGCTTTTGTGCAACAAGGGAAGCCGTGCCCTTAAGCAAAACGGGGCAGTGATAAGGCACGGAGACCCGGGCCTGAAGGCCCGTTCTTGAGCCGATGCATTCAGGGGCCTGAAGGCCCCTGCTCCCTCCGAAAGACAAAAACGGGAGTTTCTCGCGGCCTGTGAAGCCGTGCCCTTAAGCAAAACCTGACAACGACGGAAGCAAAACCTGACAACGGCGGAGATTCTGGCCTTCGACTTCGCTCAGGCCAGAATGACGAACAAAAACAGGTAAAGGCAACGACGGAGATTCTGGCCTTCGACTTCGCTCAGGCCAGAATGACGACGCAGGATTGCCGCACGGATGGATGGGGTGCCAGAGGTGAGGCTGTCAGGCGTGCCAGGCCTGGCGAATGCGGGCCCAGGTGGTGTCGAGGTCCTCGGGCAGGACGCGGGTGTTGGCGGTGGCGGTCATGAAGTTGGTGTCGCCGACCCAGCGGGGCAGGGCGTGCATGTGGATGTGGGCGGCGATGCCAGCGCCTCCGGCCTGGCCGAGGTTGATGCCGAAGTTCATCCCGGAGGGGCTGTAGACGGCTCGCAGGACGGACTCCACGCGCTGGGCCAGCGAGATCATCTCCTGCGCCTCGCCGGGGGGGAGCGCGGCCAGTGAGTCCAGATGGCGGAAGGGGACGATGAGGATGTGGCCGGTGATGTAGGGGAAGGCGTTGAGGCAGAGGAAACAGGAAGGCCCGCGGGCCAGCAGGTGTGCGGCCTTCTCGGCGTCTTCGCGGGCCATGCCGTGCGCGATGGCATAGTCCACGGCGGCGATCATGTTGCAGAAGACGCAGTGCGTGTCCTCGGCGCCGGAGTCCGTCCAGGCGCTGAGCGCGGCCGGGACGCCGGGGCGGGAGGAGTCTTCGGCGCGGCTGACGTACTCGTAGCGCCAGGGAGTGTAGAGACGATCCATGGGTCGAAGTATACAGGGTGAGGGAAGGGGGATGGGAGCTGGGCTGCGGGCCGGTTTGTCCTATGAGCTTTCCCTCGGGGACTAAAGTCCCCTGTCATTTATTGGCTGCGACCGGCGTCCATTCGACTTCGCTCAGGACAGGCTCTGAAGCCGCGCCCTTTCAAAACAGTCCAGACTGCATCTCTATGGTGCAAACTGCACTAGAAACGGGCTCGTAAATGGATTGACTCTGCGCTGCACGAACCTATATTCTTTAGGGGAGATGCTGCGTGTGGGACCCAATGCAGCAGCTCTTCTGCAAGATGCTTCCTATCCACCCTGCCGAATCTGCTTCGGGGTAGCGGGCAGCGCGTCTTTCCTCGGACCGCTGCACGACACGCCGACACTGCCACGCGAATGGAAGGAAGCCTGGGGCCCGGAGCAACACATCAATGACCGTAGACGTCCACAATCCTGACCAAACCGAGAGCAAACCCCTGACTACCGAACTGGAAACCCTAGCGCCCGAAGCGACAGCGGAGCAAGCCGAGCTGTCATCTGAAATCACCTCAACCACGCAAGAGCCGGTCGAAGAGGCCGTAGAACCGCTTGCCAGTGTTGCTGCGTCCAGCAGCGATGGGACTGCGTCCAGCAGCGAAGGGACCGGGCCGGATGCAACCGAAGAGGCTTCGGCCACGAATGCGGAGCCGGACTACGATGCGGCGGACTTTGCCGCGGCGCTGGCCAACTTCGACCGCGAACAGGCGGCCGAGACGGCAGCCGCGCAGAACCTGACCGCCGAAGAGGTGGTGGTCACGGGCACCGTGGTGAAGATTACGGACAAGCATGTGGTGATCGACATCGGACTGAAGTCCGAGGGGTTGATTCCGATCGAGCAGGTGCTGGACATCGAGGGCAAGCCGAAGTTCAACGCGGGCGATGCGATTGACGTGGTGGTGGAGCGCGAGGAGCCCGAGGGCGGCTACCTGGTGAGCTACGAGAAGGCCCTGCGGCACAAGATCTGGGACAAGCTGGAGAAGGCGGCCAACGACAAGACGCCGGTGAAGGGCATGGTGGTGAGCCGCGTCAAGGGCGGACTGACGGTGGACATCGGGATCAAGGCGTTTCTGCCCGGATCGCAGATCGAGGTGCGCCCGGTGCGCAATCTGGACGGGTACATCGGCACGGAGATCGAGGTCCGCGTCATCAAGCTGAACAAGAAGCGCGGCAACGTGGTGATCAGCCGCAAGGAGATCCTGGAAGAGGAGCAGAACGCGAAGAAGGCGGTGACGCTGGCCCATCTGGAAGAGGGCAGCGTGCTGACCGGGACGGTGAAGAACCTGACCGACTACGGCGCGTTTGTGGACCTGGGCGGGCTGGACGGGCTGCTGCACATCACCGATATGAGCTGGGGCCGGCTGACGCACCCGCGCGACCTGGTGAACGTGGGCGATGAGATCCAGGTGAAGGTGCTGAAGTTCGACAAGGAGAAGCAGAGGGTTTCGCTGGGCTTCAAACAGTTGACGCCCGATCCGTGGCTGGATGCGACGGAGCGCTATCCCATCGGGGCGCAGGTGCGCGGGCGGGTGCTGTCGGTGACGGACTACGGCGCGTTTGTGGAGCTGGAGCAGGGGATCGAGGGGCTGGTGCACGTCTCGGAGATGACCTGGTCGAAGCGGATGAAGCATCCGTCGAAGATGGTGAAGCCGGGCGACGATGTGGACACGATCATCCTGAGCGTGAACCCCAACGACCGGCGCATCTCGCTGGGCATGAAGCAACTGCAGGACAATCCCTGGGAGCAACTGGAGAACAAGTACCCGGTCGGCGCGATCGTCGAGGGCCGGGTGCGGAATTTGACGGACTTCGGGGCGTTCATCGAGATCGAGGACGGCATCGACGGGCTGGTGCATGTGTCGAACCTGAGCTGGACCAAGCGCATCAAGCACCCGTCGGAGGTGCTGAAGAAGGGCGAGAAGGTGCGCGCGACCGTTCTGGGCGTGGAGCCGGAGAACCGGCGGCTCTCGCTGGGGGTGAAGCAGTTGCAGCCGGACGTTTGGGAGACCTTCTTCGCGCAGCACCGCATCGGCGACGTGATCAAGGGCAAGGTGCTGCGCACGGCGCAGTTCGGCGCGTTTGTGGAGATTGCCGAGGGCGTGGAGGGACTGTGCCACGTCTCCGAGGCGGTGGACAAGAACAACGTCGCAGTGAAGCTGGAGGTTGACGCGGAGCACGAGTTCAAGATCGTGAAGATGAACCAGGAGGAGAAGAAGGTTGGGCTGAGCATTCGCGCGGTTGGCGAAGAGGCAAGCCGGGCCGAGGTGGAGAACTACAAGGAACGCGGCGGCGAGAAGGACCACAAGGGACACAAGGAGCAAAAACCCTCGTCCTCTTCTTCGAGCAGCAGCACCACGCTGGGCGACCTGATCAACTGGAAGCGCTCGGAGCGCGAAGGCGAATAACCTCCGGCAATGTTTTTCGGGGGAAATGGGAAAGCATCAACGCAGCAAGGCCGTTCCTCTGGGGACGGCCTTGCTGTGTTGTGGGCAAACAGTTGCGGGATACAGCGATATGCAGCCCCAGTTACTGGCTTACAGATGTTATGGCCGTGGATAAACCGCCGGTTGCGACTCCGGTGTTGCCCACGCTGGTCAGGGTGCCGTCGGTGTTGACGGTGTAGATGGAAGCAGCGCTCTGCTCATTGGTTACGTAGACAAACTTTCCGGTCGGGTCGAAGCCGATGCGGAAGGGCTCGGAGCCGGTGGCGATGGTGCCGGTCGGGTTGGTGGCGGAGGCATTCAGCGTCAGGTTGCCGGTGGTCTGGTTGATGGTGTACATCGAGACGGTGTTGTCGTTGCGATTCACCACGTAGGCAAACCTGCTGGCCGGATCGACGGCTATTTCGGTGGGCTGGTTGCCGGCCGCGACGTATGCCGGAGTGTTCGGGGTCAGGACGCCGGTGGTGGAGTTGACGGTGTATTGCGAGACTCCGTTGGTGTACTCGCCGCCGGAGAGGTTATTCACCACGTAGGCGAACTTGCCGTTGTGGGTGACGACGATCTGCCACGGGACTCCGAAGTTCAGAACCGTGGCGGGCGAGGTTGGGGTCAGCAGGCCGGTGGTCTGGTCGATGCTGAACATCAAGACCGCAGCGTTATTGGTAAGCGATTCGGTTAGATAGAGGAACTTGCCGGAAGGATCGACGGTCAGGAAGCCTGGGTCCCATAAGATATTCCCGGGGACCATCGTGGACACTGAAGCGGGCGAGGTCGGAGTCAGGACGCCGGTGGTCTGGTTGATGGTGAACATGGAGACGGTGGCGTCGTCGCTGTTCGCGGTGTAGACGAATCGTCCGAGCGGGTCGATTGCGATTTCCTGGGGGAAGAATCCGGTGGGCACGGTGGCCGGGGATGTCGGCGTCAGGACTCCGGTGGTGGGGTTGATGGTGTACATCGAGATGGTGGCCAGGTCGGACGCGTTGGAGACGAGGTTGGCCACATAGGCGAATCGCCCGCGCGGGTCGGTGACCATCTGCTCCGAGTAGTCTTGCGGATACGCGTAGCCGGTGGAGACGGAGGCGGGTGTCGTGGCAGTGAACTTGCCAGTGCAGGAGTCGACGGTGAACATGGACACCGCGTAGCCGGTCAGAACATAGGAAAACTCGGGTTTGGATGCAGGCACACATGTGGCTGGAGTCGTCGTTGAGGATGGAGGAGTCGGATTTCCGCCGCAACCGGCTGCAAGCAGAACTGAAAGGCTGAGGATCGCAGGATAAAGACGGGCCGATTTCATTTGGTGTTCCTCCTCGAATCCAAATGCAGCACGATTTTACTCCTTACGAGAGTGGGGATGAGTACGCTGTGCGATGGCCAGCAGGCTCGGCTTCGACAAGAGGGGGGGAAAGGGACATTGCGTTTGTGATAGGATGCCCCTTCCGTGGCGTGTGGGTGGTTGTGCGCTCTGAACGCGAGGGGAAAGCTGTCTGAAAGATTGAATGATTGATCCAGGTCACAGGGGAAAGAGGAGCAGGGAATGAAGAACTATCTCGGACGGGACGTCCGGAACGTAGCGGTAGTGGGCCACGCGCACAGCGGCAAGACAACCTTGATTGCGGCGCTGCTGCAGGCGGCGAAGATGACCGCGACGCAGGGACAGGTGGAAGACGGGTCGGCGGTGACGGCGTACGACGAGGAAGAGGTGGCGCGGCGGACGACGATGGCCAATGCGGCCGCGTTTGTGGAGTGGAACGGGGTGAAGATCAACCTGCTGGATACGCCGGGGTTCCACATGTTTCTGCACGAGACGCGCGCCGCGATGCTGCCGGTGGAGGCGGCGTTGGTGGTGGTGAACGCGCAGGCCGGCGCCGAGGCAGTGACCGACCGGGCGTGGAAGTTCGCCGCCGAGGGCAACCTGCCGCGCATCCTGGTGGTGAACCAGGTGGACCATCCCAAGGCCGACAGCCGGCAGGGACGGCAACACATGATCGAGCAGATGCAGGAGCGGTGGGGGCGGCAGGTGGTGCAGGTGCAACTGCCGATCGTGGATGAGAAGGGCTTCCACGGCGTGGTCGACCTGGTGACGATGAAGGCGTTCCAGTATGAGCCGGACGGCAATGGGCGCGGGGAGGAGATCAAGGTCCCCGAGGCGGTGCAGGCCGACGCGAAGGCCGCGCACGAGGCGCTGGTGGAGCTGGTGGCCGAGGGCAAGGACGAACTGATGGAGGAGTTCTTCGGCACGGGAACACTGGCGGAGGAGCACCTGATTGCCGCGCTGCATGACGCGATTCGCGAGGACAACCTGTTTCCGGTGCTGTACGCCAGCGGGCTGCGCAACGTGGGCACCGACCGGCTGCTGGAGTTTCTGAAGGCGTATGCGCCGGCTGCAACGGAGCGCGATCCGGTGGCCGCCCGGGGCAGGATCCAGACGACGGCCGGCAATGGGGGCGGCGTCAACGGCGTTGCCGCCGAAGGGCAGGACGAGATTGTGATGCGCGCGGTGGACGACAAGGCGCCGCTTGCACTCTACGTCTACAAGACGATGACCGACCCGTTCACGGGCAGGGTCACGTTCTTCAAGGTCATCAGCGGCAAGATGACGGCGGGCGCGACGGCGCAGAACTACACGCGCTCGGAGTCCGAGAGCCTGGGCCATCTGTACGTGATGCAGGGGCGCAAGCCGGTGGAGGTCTCCGAGCTGCACGCGGGCGACCTGGGCGCGGCGGTGAAGCTGCGCGTGACGCTGACCGGAGACACGCTGGGCGACAAGGCGAATGAGCTGTTCATCGAGCCGGTGTCGATGCCCGAGCCGGCGATGACATACGCCATCGAGCCGAAGACACGCGGCGACGAGGACAAGCTGGCTCCGGCGCTGCACAAGCTGATGGAAGACGATCCGATGGTGCGGTTCTACCGCGACCCGCAGACCAACGACTTTCTGGTGGCGGGCGCGGGACAGCCGCACATCGAGGCGCTGGTCTCCAAACTGAAGCGGCGCTACCACACCAACGTGATATTGCACGAGCCGAAGGTGCCGTACCGCGAGACGGTGCGCGCCAAGGCCGAGGCGCAGGGAAGGCACAAGAAACAAACCGGCGGGCACGGGCAGTTTGGCGACTGCAAGCTGAGGATCGAGCCGCAGCCGCGGGGCACGGGCGTCGTCTTCGCCAACGAGATCTTCGGCGGAGCGATCCCGCGGCAGTACGTTCCGGCGGTGGAGAAGGGCGTGCGCGAGTCGGCGGCGCGCGGATACCTGGCGGGCTACCCGGTGGTGGACATCAAGGTGACGGTCTTCGACGGCAGCTACCACGATGTTGACTCCAGCGAAATGGCATTCAAGATGGCGGCGCGGATCGGCTTCCGCAAGTGCATGGAGCAGGCCAAGCCGTCGCTGCTGGAGCCCATCATGAAGATCGAGATCGAGGCGCCGGACGACTTTGCCGGCGCACTGATGGGCGACCTCACCAGCCGCCGCGGACGCGTGCAGGGGATGGAGAGCGGCGGCGCGGGAACGATGATTCGCGCCGAGGTGCCGATGTCCGAGATACTGACCTATGGCACGACGCTGACCGCGATTACGCAGGGACGGGGCAGCTTCCGCATCGAGATGGACCACTACGACCTGGTGCCGCAGTTGATTGCAGAGAAGATCCTGGCAGCGGCCAAGCAGCCGGTTGCCGACGAGGAGGAGGAGTAGGGCGCAGGAGCGCGAAGATATACATGATTACTTCACGGGAGGATGGAATGTCTGAAATCGGACGGTCCCTGAGTAACAAAGCGAAGGCGATAATTGATCGAGAACGCATGCTCTCACTTGGAATCACACACGCAATATGGATGTATCCGAACGCCCCCTGCATGAAAGACCCATTTTGTAGTTGCCCAACAGCCGCAGACGTTCAACAGGATTCTGCCCACCGCTCAGCCAACGGGAAACAATATGAAATCAGTAAGGGGTTATTTGTAGATGGCAAGTGGACATGGCCCGGAGTTGAGGAAGGGTGTAAATGTTGTTCGAGAGCAGTCTTGCCAGGATTCAAAGAGTAAGAGTCCCACATAAGGGAGGAGGCACTTGCCAGTCCACTTTACCTAATTCTTTCTCTCCCATGCCCCCCACGGTGCCTCTTTGTTCCGACGTTTGCGGGTATAAGAGACAGTTGTGCTGTCGCTATTGCCGTCGGCGTAGGGTGCAACTATGGAAAGCGTCATCGTTTGTTTCACGTCAATGTCTATGTCGGTCACGATTCTAGCCAGTAGAAATGTGTTAACAAGCTCACTTACATCAAGCAAATCGTCTGCATCGCGTTCAGTTCCGTCCGTTAGTTTTTTCCAGATAGAACTAAGTTCATCCTGCGTGTAAGACATAATATTTTCTCTCTGACCAGACCGTGAACCGCTCGTCTTCTTTCAGAAGCGCCGATTCCGTAGTATACCATGCCACCCCATTGCCTAAAGCGTATAGTATTGGCAGCATTTTTCTTCCGCAAAAATTCATTGGGAAGGAACGAGAGATGAAGCCGGAGGCGGACTATCTCAAAAAGCTTCTACAGGCTTTTCGTGATGCACCAGAACCAACGACTAATATTCAAGAACTGAAGGCAGCGGGGCTTGATTACAACCATGATCCCCAGTTCGAGTTTCACCTTCGCTTATTAGTCGACGACCAATACGTTGAAAACGACGATGGAAGCCGTGATATTGGTTTTCAAAGGGGTGTTGATGGGCGTCTTTCTTGGGGAGCTGTGCCTTTACGCTTGACGTCTTCAGGGCATGAATTCGCAGCGGCGCTATGCGATCAGACCGTCTTTGAGAAGGTGAAAGGTAAACTCTTTCCATTAAGCGTCAGTACAATCAGGGCTGTTGCTGTGGCTATTCTGAAGGCTGAGATTACGAAGCGTACGGGTTTGCCGCTCTGAAGATCGAGAAATTGACCAGGCGTAGCGGTGACCCCACCACTTCGGTAGTTCCCGTACACTAACTTGAACGGGAACAGGAGCGGAGTGCATGGACCTCTTCAGCAAGGCGCAGGCGGCGGTGGGGGCGATTCGCGAGCGCAGCCCGATCGCGCCGCGGGTGGGGATAATTCTCGGCTCGGGGCTCGGGGGATTTGCGTCGCAGGTGGAGGGCGCGGTCGCGATTGCGTATGCGGAGATTCCGCACTTTCCGCAATCGACCGTGGTGGGGCACTCGGGCAAGCTGGTGATGGGAACGATCGGCGGAGTTCCCGTGGCCGTGATGCAGGGACGCGTGCATGCCTACGAGGGCTACGCGATGGAGCAGGTGACTTTTCCCACGCGCGTGCTGGGGCTGCTGGGGGTGCGCACGCTGATTGTGACGAATGCGGCGGGCGGGATTCGCGCGGACATTGCGCAGGGATCGCTGGTGGCGATCAGCGACCACATCAACCTGACCGGGACGAACGCGGCGCTGGGGCCAAACGAGCCGCGCTTCGCGTGCGCGCCGGGCGCGGGAGAGCGCTTCTTCGACATGACGGCGGCCTACTCGCCCAGGCTGCGCGGGTTGGCGCACGCGGAGGCCGAGCGGCAGGGGATTGCGCTCAGCGAGGGCGTGTACGTCGCGGTGCTGGGGCCGAGCTACGAGACGCCGGCGGAGATTCGCGCGTTCCGCACGCTGGGCGCGGACCTGGTGGGGATGTCCACGGTGCATGAGGTGATTGTGGCGCGGCACATGGGGATTGAGGTGCTGGGGATCTCGCTGGTGACGAATGCGGCGGCCGGAGTGCAGGATGAACCGATCCACCATGAAGAGGTGATGGAGATTGGGCGGCGCGTGGAGCGGCAGTTCACCGGGCTGGTGACGGCGCTGGTGCCGCAGATCGCGGCGAGTTAGCCATGGCTGCTCGCGCGTTTCCGCTGGTGATTGGGATTGCGGGCTGCTCCTGCTCGGGCAAGACGACGCTGGCGCGCGAGCTGGCGCGGCAATTGGATGCGACGCTGTTTCCGCTGGACCTCTACTACCGCGATCTGTCGCAGTTTCCGCTGGACTCGCGAGAGAAACGCAACTTCGACCATCCCGACTCGCTGGAGAGCGAGCTGATGGTGGAGCATGTGCGCGCGCTGGCGCGGGGCGAGGCGATCCAGCGACCGGTGTACAACTTTAAGACGCACGCGCGCGTGGCGGGGAGCTTTGAGACAATCGCACCGGCACGGGTTGTGATTGTGGAAGGAATCCTCGCGCTGCACTACGCGGAGCTGGTTGCGTGTTACGGGTTTTCCATCTATGTGAACGCGCCGCAGGAGGTGTGCCTGGCGCGGCGCATCGAGCGCGACATGCGCGAGCGCGGGCGCACGGAGGCGGCGGTGCGCGAGCAGTGGGAGGCCACAACGCGGCCCATGGCGGAGCTCTATGTTGTGCCATCGGCGGCGCGCGCATCGGTCACGGTGGAGGGCACAGACGCGCTGGATTGGCCGGTCGAGCAGATACTGAAGCGGCTGCGCGAGGCTGGGCTGGTTCCGCGTTGATTGCTTGCTGCGAGCGAAACGCCTAAGGAAGGCCTGCATAGGTGTACGAGACTCCCTCGGCGGCTAAAGCAAAACCAGTGTTGGTGTGTCCTTTGAACACGGAAAGCCTACAGCAAGGCCAAAACGAAAGGCATGATTCCTAAGCTGTAAGCTATCAGCCATCAAGCTATCAGCGAAGGCGATGGAGATCGCATTCCTGGATTTTGCTCTAAAGCCGCATTGGAAACAGGCCGCTTGCGGCAGGACTAAAGTCCCGCCCTTTCAAAACAGAGACTTATTCAGAGCTTTACTAAGGGATGAGCGCCTCAGCCTCGGTGGCGTCGCGGAGTTGCAGGACCGCTGCGCGCGCTTCTTCCGCGGCGATGCGGCGGTCGGCGGCGGCTGAAAATGCAATGGGCGATTCGGCGAAGCAGAGTTCCACCTCGATTCCGCGCAGCGCGAGCAGGCGGAAGACGTGCCTGGCGAACAGCGTGTCGTCCCAGAAGCAGAGATCGGCCAGCGAGAGATACGGGCCGTTGTCCTCGGTGAGGCGATAGCGGATGTGCGCCGCCGTGATTGGCTGGCCGGCCTCCATCGCCTGCGCCAGCAGACCGCTCCGAAAGGGCAGCACCGTGTCTCCGAGGCTGGTGGTTCCCTCGGGAAAGAAGACCAGGGGAAGGCCTGCGTCCGAGGCCGCCTGCATTCCCTTCTTGGCGCGCTCGGCGGAGCCGCCGCGTCCGCGATGCACATACAGCGTGCCTGCCATGGTGGTCATCCAGCCCAGCAGGGGCCAGCGGCGGATCTCCGATTTGCCGATGAAGACGCAGCGGTGCAAGGCCGCGAAGGCGATGACGTCCAGATAGCCGAGATGGTTGGCGATGACGACGCCGCGCTCGGGAAACGGCCCCTGCCGGCGCACCGCGATGCCCATCCAGCGGATGGCACGCACGCAGAACTGGTGCAGCCATTCGGCCCGCTGCTGGCGCGTGGCGGGGCGCTTCGCGATGAGTTGCAGCGCGGCGTAGGCGAAGATCGCCGCCAGCTTCAGGCTCCTGCCCACAGACCGTCCAAAGTGCATCAGGCCCACCTCTTTCAGAACCGACCCCTCACGCGAAGTCCATGCGCACAGTTTATCCTGTCATGGTGCCCCACTCCGTGCCGCCCGCCCACCACAACTGGATCTATCGCCGCGGCGTGTTGCCGATTCTGGCGCTGCTGCGCATGGGGGCGACGCCGCGCAGGCTGGCGTGGAGCATCGCCGCCGGAGCGCTGATCGGGACCAACCCCGTCATCGGCAGCACAACGCTGCTGTGCCTGGCGGTGACGATTCGCTTCCGGCTCAACGTGGTGGCGTCGCAGATTGCCAACCACGCGATGTTCCCGCTAGAACTGGCGCTGGTGGTGCCGTTCATCCGGCTGGGTTCGCGGGTGTTTCATACGGCCGCAATGCCGCTTGCGCCACGCGTGTTCCTGCAGGCGGCGCGCAGCGCTCCGCTGACGCTGACCCATAACCTCTGGATGTGGTTGTGGCACGCGTTTGTGCTGTGGGCGGCCATTGCATTGGTCGCCGCACCGCTACTGGCGATGGCGATCACTCCGCTGCTGGAGCGCGTGCATGCACGCGTGCGGCGGCACCAATACCCCATCGTTCCCACGCGCTTATAAACGCGCGCTAATTTCCCGAATACGCGGGTACGGGTTCGGCGGATTTGACCCACGCGGTGTAGATCATGTTGCGCAGCTCGATGGCGCCGGCGGCGAGTTGCTGATCGACGAAGGCCTTGCCCGCTGGGGTTCCCGCGCCGGTGAACGCGCCCTGCTTGTCGAGTTGATAGGTCTGCTCGACCAGCGAGTTGGAGTGGCGCAGATAGATGAGGTAGTCCGCGAAGACATCCTTGAGCACGGTGGGCTTTGCGGTGGCGACGAGCGGGGCCACATCCGCGGGCTTCACGTTGGCGTGGACGAACGCGGTTTCGAACTGTGCGTGGATGCGGTGGTCGGTGGTGTAGCCGTGCGGGTTGGGGCCGACCCATCCGTTGTACTGGATGGTGGTGTGCAGCGGCTGCGAACCGTCGCCGACGTAGTGGCCGAGCCATCCGGCGAGAAAAATAATCTCCGCCTCGGAGGGTTTGGTGTCCTGCCTGGCGGCGACGAGGGCGCGATAGTCGCGGAAGGCGCTCTCCAGGCGCTCGAAGACTTCGTCGGTGACGTAGGGCTGCAGGCCGACCTTCTCCGGGGTCAGGGGAAGGTTGGGATGCGCGGCCTGCGCGGCGGCGAGAGCGCGGATGAAGTCGTAGCGGCGGCGGGGCAGCGGGCCGATGAGGTCGGCGTACTCCAGGTCGATGAAGTGCTCGGGCGCCTGCGCGGCGTTCAACTCGGGCTCGGCAGGCGAACGCCAACGGTCCGGCTCGGGGCCGTAGTACTCCAGCGCGTCGAGCGCGGCGGGCGTGCGCAAGAAGGCTGGGACATCGGCGGGAAGCGCGGCGCCGGCGAGGCGGTTGATAAGCATGTGGCCGTCCGCACCCCAGCCGAATGCGGGCTGGACGGTGAGCAGCGGAAGCAGAAGAAGAGCGGCAGAGAGGCGGGCGGTGTGGGCGAGGGAGCGCATGAGAGAAGTATAGCTAGCAGAGGTAACGAATCGGTTGAAATGGACGGACGGTTGTGGCGACCGCGAATTTATCGGGGTCCTTCGACTTCGCCTCACGCGATACAACCGCGTGAGGCTCCGCTCAGGATGACAGTTCTTATTTAGTTTCATCCCATACGCATCGCATAAAGTTCGATACCCCTACGACTAGACGAGAACTTCGGTGGGGTCGGTTGCGGGGGAGTTGAAGACGCGGCGGTAGCGGGCGATCTCAGCGGCGGGGCCGGTGGACTTGCGGGGGTTGTCGCTGAGCTTGACGGCGGGGCGGCCTTCGACGGTCATCAGCTTGCAGACCAGGCTGATGGGTTCGAAGTCGCGCTCGCCGCGGGGATGGCAACCACGAAAGTCGTTGGTGAGCAGGGTGCCCCAGCCCGCGCTGAAGCGGATGCGGCCATGGAAGTACGCGTGTAGCTTGAGAATCTCTTCGACATCCAGTCCATCCGACGCGATGAGGCGCTTGCGGCGCGGATCGCGGCCGCGCGCTTCGAGCCAGCGGATGTACTCGTCGCCGGCGAGGATGGGGTCTTTGGAGTCGACGCGCTGGCCGGTCCAGTCGGCGACCCAATCGGGCGCACCCTGGAGGAACTGGGTGGTGCCGAAGGTGTCGGGCAGAAGGATGAGCAACTCGCCGCCGTAGCTCTGTTGCCATAGCTCGAGCACGCGGTACTGCGAGGCGTGGAGTGCGGCGTCGTCATCGGCGAGCGCGGCCATGGCCATGGGAAGCTCATGCGCGTTGGTGCCCATGGCTTCCAGGTCGTGCTTGTAGGCGAGGAAGGTGTTGGAGGAGCCGGCGAGGCTGGGGCCGAGGGTGGCGCGCAGGGACTGGATGACGTACTCCTGCCAGAGGAAGCTGTGACGGCGGCGTGTGCCGAACTCGGAGATGCTGACCTCGGGCGTGGTGCGCAGGCGCTCGATCTTCTCCCAGAGGCGGGTCTTGGCGCGGGCGTAGAGGACGTCGAGTTCCATCTCGTTGAGGCGGGCGAGTGCGGCGCGGGTGCGCATTTCGCTGACCAGGGCGAGGGCGTAGACCTCCCATAGGGTGACCTCGGTCCAAGGGCCGGAGAAGCGCAGAGTGAGCTGGCCGTCCTGCTCGGCGACGGTGTAATCGGAGAGGCGGAAGCCGTCTTCGAGCCAGGCGAGGAAGGCGGGCGAGAATATCTGGCGCGTGCCGTAGAATGTGTTGCCGGCGAGCCAGATCAGTTCGGAGCGGCGGAAGCGCAGGCCGCGCAGGTGCTCCATCTGCGCGATGAGGGCGGGCGCATCGATCTCGTCGGCGAGGCGGACGCGCGCGGTCCGGTTGACGACCTCGCTGGTGACATGGACGGAGGGAAAGTTCTTCCAGATGAACTGGAGCATCAGCAGCTTGTAGAAGTCGGTGTCGAGCAGCGAGCGGACGATGGGATCGAGCTTCCAGTTGTGGTTATGCGCGCGCTCGGCGAAGTTGACATTCATGCGTCCATTGTCGCCGGAATGCGACGGAGGGACAACCGGGGGAGATTCTTTATGGATTGTCAGATGATCGACTGTTCAACATTCCCTCAGGGGCTAAAGCCCCGTTTCTATCGCCGTGCTTACGGCGGGACTGAAGTCCCGCCCTTTCAAAACAGAGACTGATGCAGAGTTTACTTAGCTACTCGTCGAGGCCGGCGAAGAGGTCGGTGGCGTGGGCGGCGGGCTGGGGGTGGGGCGTGGCGGCGAGGGTGTAGAACTCCTTGCCGGCGCGCTTTTCGAAGTAGGACTGGAAGCGCTCCATCAGCGGGAGCTGCGTGGTGTGGGCGCGGAAGGCCTCGAACTTGCGCTGCTCGACGCGGCTGACGTCGAGGGTGACGGTCCAGGGCGCGGGGAGCGGCGCGGCGCGGCCGGGAAAGAAGAAGCCGGAGGTGGCGTAGTAGAGGCGCTGGGCGGTGTGCGTGGGGCCGAGGGCGGGGAAGCGCTTGGCCGCGGCGGCCCAGTGGACGGCGGCGGTGGTGAAGAAGGAGACCATGCAGTGATCGGCGTGGGTGTTGCCGGCGCCGTCGCCGCCGAAGGTGAGGACGACCTGTGGGCGATAGGCGCGGATGCGTTCGACGAGCTGCGCGGCGGCCTGGGAGAAGTTGGCGAACTCAAGCTGGCCGTCCTGGTAGTCGAGCACCTCATGGCGGGTGACGCCGAGGATCTTGCAGGATGCGGCGAACTCGGCGCGGCGCATCTGGCCCAGCTCGGCGGCGGTGGTGGCGGCGCCGCGATTGGTGGCGGCCTGGCCGTCGGTGAAGCAGACGACGGAGGTCTCGATGCCTCGCTCGGCGGCGAGCATGAGCGCTCCGCCGAAGCCGAAGCACTCGTCGTCGGGGTGGGCGGTGACGCAGAGGAGTTTGAGGGGGGATTGGTCGCTCATGGATGGATTAAGGGTAACGCAGATGCGGCATTTGTTGGATGATGTGTTGCGGTTGAGTGCTTCAAGGAAATAATGTACGGAAGTAAAATGCGGAGTTCCTTCCCGCTGTGCTCAGGATGACAAGGGGGTAGATTCGTCGAAGAAGGCGGTCGAGCTTCGCTCGAGGCCCACCCATGCGCGATGAGACCGCGCATGAATGGGGCACCCATATGGTGTGTGGGGGGCCATGAGCTATTGCGCGATCACTTGAGAAAGAGGGGGCTGGTGCAGGCCCTGACGGGGGCGAAGGAGAGGCGGTGCAGCGGGGTGGGGCCGAGAGCGATGAGGGCGCGGAGATGTGCGGTGGTGGCGTAGCCCTTGTGGGAGGCGAGGCCGTAGCCGGGGTGCGCGGCGTCGAGCGCAAAGAGGAGGCGGTCGCGGTGGACCTTGGCGACGATGGATGCGGCGGCGATGGAGAGCGAGAGCGCGTCGCCGTGGATGAGGCGGGTCTGCGGGCAGGGGTGGTCGAGCCGCATGGCGTCGATGAGGAGGTGGTCGGGGGCGATGGCGAGGGCGCGGACGGCGGAGAGCATGGCGAGGCGCGTGGCCTGGTAGATGTTGACGCGGTCGATGGTGGCGGCGTCGATCTCGGCGATGGAGACGGCGAGTGCGGTGGCACGGATGAGGCGGTCGAGCGCTTCGCGGCGCGGGGCTGTGAGTTGTTTGGAGTCGCGGAGGCCGGCGCGGGCGAGCGGGTCGAGCTGCGGGGGCAGAATGACGGCGGCGGCGACGACGGGGCCGAAGAGCGCGCCGCGGCCCACCTCGTCTACGCCGGCGATCGAGCGGAAGCCGCGGAGGCGCAGGGCCTGTTCGTGCGCGTCGGAGCAGACGAGCGACTTCAACAGGCGCTGTTTGGCGGCGGCGGCGACGGCGCGCGCGGGGAGATCGGAGGTTGCTGAGAGAGTGCCCATGCCTGCTCACGAGCTTACAACTGATGTTTGTGAATATTCGTGGTTTGGGCGGATGGACGCGGATGGATTAATGGAGGGACGCGAAAAGGCCACGACGAGGGGCGGTCGTGGCCTTTTGATTGGTTGGGAATCTGCGGTGGAGCGCGTCCGGCTCCGCTTGGGGCTTAGGAGGCGCGGGCGACCTCGCGCAGGCGGGCGGCCTTGCCGCGCAGGCCACGGAGGTAGAAGAGCTTGGAGCGGCGGACATCGTAGGAGCGCAGCTTCTCGATGCGGTCGATGACCGTGGAGTTGTAGGGGAAGATGCGCTCGACGCCCTGGCCGAAGCCCATCTTGCGCACGGTGAAGGTGCCCTGCGGGCCTTTGTTGGCGGCGATCACCATGCCCTCGAAGGCCTGGAGACGCTCTTTCTCGCCCTCGCGGATCTTCACCTGAACGCGGATGGTGTCGCCGGGACCAAAGGCGGGGTGGTCGGTCCGCTCAAGTTTGGCGGCCAGCTTCTGCATAATCGGATGAATGGACATGGGTG
>JBEKRR010000011.1:0-48716 GCA_049518555.1 Acidobacteriaceae bacterium | reverse complement strand
GCCAAGCCTGCGCCCACCCCGGAGAAGCAGCTCGCCGACCTGAGCAACGACTGGAAGGTCAACTTCACGGGACTGAACAAGAGCGTCGATGAAGCAACGCCAACCGACTGGACCGCCGATCCCTCGACGATCCACTACTCTGGCAAAGGCATCTACACGCGCGACTTCACGCTGGCCTCCGCGCCCGCCGGCCCGGTCTTCCTCGAGGTTGACGGCGGCAAGGCGACGCCCGTTCCCGCTCGCGCGGCGCACACCTATGCGTTTTACGATCCGCCGGTGCAGGCAGCCGCCTTGGTCACCATCAACGGAAGATCGGCGGGAGCGCTGTGGCATCCGCCCTACCGGCTCGACGTCTCCAAGCTGCTCAAGCCGGGCGTGAACCACATCGAGATCGATGTCTACAACACCGCGCTCAATGCCTGGTCGGCGCTGCCGCCGCACGACTACGCTCCGCTGATCGCAAAGTACGGCGACAAGTTCCAGATGCAGGACCTCAACCAGGTCGCGCCCATCTCCTCCGGTCTGCTCGGTCCCGTCCACCTTGTTACTACGGAGGGCAAATGAATCGCTGCACCATGAAGTTTCGCGCAGCGATCTTTGCGTGTGCGGTCGTGTTTTCGTCCTCAGCCATGGCCGCGCCAAAGATAATTTTTGTCAACGACTTCGGAGCCAAAGGTGACAGCACTACTTTAGATACTGTGGCGATCCAGAAGGCAATCGACAAAGCCGCGCGCAAGAAGGAGATCGTCAGCTTCAAGCCGGGAACCTACCTGACCGGGGCGATCTTCCTGAAGTCCGGCGTCACGCTGGACGTTCCCGAGGGCGTTACGCTCACCGGATCGCAGCGCATCGAGGACTACCCCGAGCTGCCCACGCGCATCGCGGGGATTGAGATGACGTGGCCCTCGGCGATGATCAACATCCGCGACGCGCACGACGTAACGCTGACCGGCAAGGGAACCATCGACGGCAATGGCGCCGTGTGGTGGAAGGTCTACAACGACCTGCGCGCCGTATACACGCCCAAGGGCCTGCGCTGGGCCTCGGACTACGACGCCAAGCGCGTGCGGCTCTCGCTGATTCAAAACTCGTATAACGTCCACTTCGGCGGCGGCATTACGCTGAAGCGCTCCGGGTTCTGGACCGTGCAGGTGCTCTACTCGCACGATGTGGTGATCGACGGCGTCACGATCCGCAACAACGAGGGCGGGCGCGGCCCGTCAACTGATGGAATTGACATCGACTCGTCGCACGATATCGACGTCTCCCATGCCGACATCGACAACAACGACGACGCGCTGTGTCTCAAGAGTGGCCGCGATTCCGACGGCCTGCGCGTGAACCGCCCCACCTACAACATCAAGGTCCACGACTCCGTCATCCGTCGCGGGGCCGCGGCCGTCACCATCGGCAGCGAGACCTCCGGCGGATTCCACAACATCGAGGTCTGGAACATCACCGCCGAGTCCGCTGTCCCCAACGGCGTCCTCTTCAAGAGCGCCCACACCCGCGGCGGAACGGCCACGGACATCCGCATCCACGACCTCACGTTCACCGGCGTCGCTACGCCCATCTCGATGACGATGAACTGGAACCCAAGCTACAGTTACGCCGTGCTGCCGCCGGGCACCGACACCAAGACCATGCCGCCCTACTGGGTGCCGCTGACCACTCCCGTCCCGGACGCGCAGGGCCGACCGCATTTCTCCGCCGTTCACATCTGGAACATCAAGGCCACCGGAGCACGGCGGGCCTTCTCTGTGGAGGCCTACAAGGACGCACCGCTCAGCAACTTCAAGTTCGACCACCTGGACATCGAGGCAGCCAGCGCGGGATCCATCGCCGACGCCAAGGACTGGAGCTTCGCCGACGACAAGCTCACCATCGCCGACGGCAGCGCGATGCGAGTCACCGACTCGAACAATGTCACGGGCCTGCCCGCCGCCACAATCCCAGCGCCAACGCCCGCTGCGGCTCCGGCACATTAGCCGCGCTACGAACCGCCCGCGTCGAGTATTCTGAGCGCAGACCGGAAGATGATGCGCAAACCCAAACTCGGCCAGAACTTTCTGATTGACGATGCAGCGCGCTCTGCCATCGCCGACGCGCTGGGGGATGTCTCCGCTCGTACGGTGATCGAGATCGGCCCGGGACATGGTGCGATTACAGCAATTCTGGCCGCGCGCTGCCGGCGGCTGATCGCCATCGAGCTTGACCCGGCGCTGGCCGCCGAACTGCGCTTCCGCTTTCGCAATGAGCCGCAGATGGAAGTCCTCGAAGCCGACGTTCTCGAAGTTGATTTCGGCGAGTTGGTGCCTCCGGGCGAAACCGCCGATGTAGTCGGCAATCTGCCGTACTACATCACATCGCCGATCCTGATGCGGCTCTTTGCCGCCGGGGTTAACGGCCTGCTGGCGCGCGCCGTGGTGATGATGCAGCGCGAGGTCGCCGGCCGCGTGAGCGCCGCGTCTGGATGCCGCGAGTACGGCCTGCTCTCGGCCACCGCGCAAATGAACGCGCGCGTGGAGACGCTCTTCACGCTGCCGCCTGCGGCCTTCTCGCCGCCGCCGGAGGTTTTTTCTACCGTGCTGCGGCTGGAGTTCGCGCCGCGCTTCCGTGAGCTAGGCGTGGACTCCGCGGGCTTCGACGCGTTTCTGCACCGATGCTTCGCGCAGAAGCGCAAGACGCTGGCCAACAACCTGCGCGCCGCCGGCCACGCGAGCGCGCGCGGCTATTCGGCGGACGAGCTGCGCGCGGCCTGGCCCGCAGCGATTCCTCCGCTGGCACGCGCCGAATCGCTCGCCCTGGAACCGCTGGCCGCGCTCTACCGCGCGCTCGGCCCGCTTCGCCGGGACGCAGAATAACCGATCGCAGCACATTGCCGCAGCAACATCCCGTCTAGCGCGCGTCCGCGGGAACCAGCAAGAGCAGCGCGCGTGCCTGCGTTCGCACCCGCTGCATCAGGTCTGCATCCTGCGCAATCGAACGCAGGGCTGGCGCGATGGTTTGCAACTCGATGGCGTGGCCGTCGGCGACCTCACGGCTAAACGACTCCAACTCGGCGTCCAGGCCGAGACGGTCGTAGCGGTGCAGGTGGTCAATCGTTCGCCCCTCGTCCATCGTCTCGGCAATCGCCTGAAACAGGTCCGTGAGATCGGAAACGCTCTTGTTCTCGGTGTAGTTGTAGGTGCAGGAATGAGTGGTTCCGGGAGCAATATAGGTGAGGGTCTTGGTGCCTGTATCCGCCACGTTCTTCGCCTTGGAGGCGCAGGCAATGTTGAAGTGGTCGAGTTCGTCGGCCAGCGCGAAGATTCTGCGTGTCGTTTGACTGGAGAGCTCAAACTTTTGTTCAAAGGCCACGGTCGCAGGCTGCTCCAAAACGCTGCGTACCCCCGGCTCGGCTTGGTCTCCCTTGTAGGTCCCGCGGCCATTCTGGTCGACCGCGAGGATGAACCGCGGCACCGGCAGGCCCGCCCGCGCGAATGCGAAGCTGATCTCAGCCGCTGTCTCCGGCCGCTGGGCTCGCAGGGTTGGGCCGCAGATCAGGACGAGCATAGCAGCTGCGGCGATGGGGATTGCGCTGCGATGGATGCGGCTCACTGGTTAGCTCCTTGCAGGAGGAGCGTCTGCGCGGTGTGGATGTGGCAGATGGCGATGGCCAGCGCGTCGGCGGCGTCGGGCGAGTCGGGCGGGCCGTCGAGCGCGAGAAGGCGAGTGACCATGAACTGGACCTGCTCCTTGGCGGCGAGGCCGTAGCCGGTGACGGAGGACTTGATGGAGAGCGGGGCGTACTCGGCGACGGTGAGGCCACAGGTGGCGGCGGCCAGCATTGCTACGCCGCGCACCTGGCCCAGCTTCAGCGCGGACTTGGCGTTGGCCGAGAAGAAGACCTCCTCGATGGCGACGCAGTCTGGCTCATATTGCGTGATGCGCGCGATCAGTTCGGCGTAGACCTGCGCGAGGCGCAGCGGCGTCTTCTCCTTTTTGTTGAGGCGGATCGTCCCTGAGGCGACGTGGATCAGCCGCGGCGCGCGCGCCTCGTGGTCCATCTCCACCACGCCGTAACCGGTGAACTCCGTCCCGCAGTCGATGCCAAAGGCCCGCATCTCGCCAGTCTAAACCTTGCCGCTCATCCATGTGAATGAAGCAATGAGCCCGCGAATCTCACTCAATCCTTCAACGAGTGATACGGGATGTTGGCGTCAGATAAGCGGAGCGAGTGAGAACCGCCGAAGCGTTGAAAAAACTTTGTGGTCTGCCTATGGAATCCGAGTCATCAAAGATTCTTGATAGCGAAGGCGAGCAGGAATCCAAGACCAATTAGAAAACTGGCCTGAGCAATTCGGCCAAGCCACTGCCACAGATGTATGTACCGCGTTTCTCGGCGCTTCGCTGCTTTGGCTCTCGTCTCATATATTCCCGCCGCCTCCAACCGATTAGATCGAAAGTCTTCTATTTCACTGTAGGAAATAGGTGCTCTTGTTTGTAAGCTGTGCGTCCCCTGAGCCAACGTGGGATATTCCTTGGCTTCGATTTTCAGTTTCTTTTGGATTACATCCGCGGTTTGCCACTCGTGAAAGTAGTGGCTGTAGTATCCGTAAACGAATGGCCAGAACAAGGAGCACGCAGCACAGAGCATAAGGCAAACCCAAGAGACAACCAACCAGGGTGGATGCGCCAGAGGCTTAGGCTGGCTTTTCAGATACCCCATGAATGTAACACTGAGTGCTATCGTACCGCTGGAAAACAAGGCAAGGTTATTATAGAAACGCTCATTTGTGTTCCTAGCTTCCTCGCTGCTTTTTCGCTGTGCATCCGTAGCTTCAGTAACAGTTTCGGCTGCGCGGGTTGTACGTTGCAGCGCGAAATGCTGCTCTGGGCCTTGTGGTTTGAAGCCGCCCATTTTCGACCTCTCTGATTAGATCATACCGCCAGCGCTACCTTGCGATCGTAGTAGGCTCTGCCGGGTGCCCCAAATTTGGGACCAAGGGAGGCCATCGATCTCAACCGGGCGCTCTGTTTTGCGATTTCCTGCATGTGTCAACGAGCGCATTATCGCCATTGCGCACATACAACGATTTTCCTTGTGCGCTGGTATCGTTATCCTAAAGTGATTCAAGGCTACTTACTAATTCCATCCATCGGGGAGCTGGCGGTGGCGTAGAGGCGCTTTGCCATGCGGCCGGAGAGGAAGGCCTGGCGACCGGCGAGGACTCCATGCTGCATGGCTTCGGCCATGAGGATGGGGTCTTGCGCGGCTGCGATGGCGGTGTTCATCAGGACGCCGTCGAAGCCGAGTTCCATGGCCAGCGTCGCGTCCGACGCAGTGCCTACGCCCGCGTCGACGATCAGCGGCACCTCGGTGATGAGCTCGCGCAGGATGAGCAGGTTGGCGGTGTTCTGCAGGCCGAGGCCGCTGCCGATGGGCGCGCCGAGCGGCATGACGGCTGCGGCTCCCACGTCGATGAGGCGGCGGGCGTAGACGATGTCGTCGGAGGTGTAGGGCAGTACGGTGAAGCCCTCCTTGACGAGGACGCGCGTGGCCTCCAGCGTGGCCTGAATGTCTGGGTAGAGCGTGGCCTTGTCGCCGATGACCTCGATCTTGACCCAGTCGGAGAGGCCGACCTCGCGGCCCAGGCGCGCGGCGCGGATGGCCTCGTCGGCGGTGAAGCAGCCGGCGGTGTTGGGCAGCAGGAAGAAGCGCTTGGGATCAATGAAGTCGAGCAGCGACTCGCTGCTGCGGTCGAGGTTGACGCGACGCACGGCGACGGTGACCATCTCCGCGCCGGAGGCCTCGATGGCGGCCCTGGTCTGCGGACCGTCCTTGTACTTCCCGGTTCCAACAATAAGGCGAGACTTGAACGCGCGACCTGCGATGACGAGAGGTTCCATAGATGCAGTTTACTAGGTTCGAGGTTCGCGGTTCGAGGGAAAGGCAGAAACACATAGTCCGCGGCTTAAACACAAAGCCCGCACCGGTGGGCGCGGGCTTTGCGGCGGTGATCTGTTGAGATTGACCTGAGGCGTCCTTGCCCGGACGGCCCTCGGCGCAGGATTGCGGAATCGCCGAACTGCATTCACAGCCAAGAGCAGGACGCTCTAAGCCTCAGTCACCTCACGTAGCGTTGAGCAACTGTTGCAATCAATTTTCATAGGCTGGACCATCCTCCTTTCCCGTGTAGGGAGAATGTACGCGGTGGACCGACTGAAAAGCAAGGTCGGTGTTCCGCCGCGGTCAACCCCGGTCCGCTCCGCAAACACCCACTCATCGCAAATGCGCGATGAATGGGGCACCCAAATTGCGGAGCTTTATTTGAGATAGGCGCGGACCAGGTCGATCAGCTCCTCGCCGAGGTCGGGCGTCAGCGGAGCGTGGCCGTCCTGCAACAGATGCAGGCGGATGTGGTCTTCCAGCACCTCGGCCATCAGGCTGTTGATGCCTCCGCGCACGGCGGCCAGCAGCATCAGCACCTGCGCGCAGTCGTGCTCATCGGTGGAGAGCGTGCGCTCCACCGACTCGATCTGCCCGTGGATGCGCTTGATGCGGTTGCGGAGCTTGGCGCGGTCGCGTTCGGTATGGGGCATTTTCTTTCTCCCTCTTTACAACTTTATTATACCGTAAGGGGGTATATTATATTCAAGAAGAAAAACGGCCACGACAGGTCTGCAACAGGCCGTCGCAAAACAGGACCGTAAAGCAAGAGCGGACAATTTGGAGCAAGGAACGCATCTGCATGAATGTTTGCACCGCATTCACAAAACACGGTCAGAATCGGAGGCGGATGGTCCTTCTCTACTCCACGGCGAGTCGGCTGGCCGCGCTTCGAATGCCGTTGCTGTTGGTTCTGTTGCTCTTCGGGTTCGCGGCGGTCGAGTCGGAAGCGCAGGTTGTGGCCGACGCGGCTGCGCAGTCGATGAATTCGGTGCTGGCGGATGCGGCGCGACCGGCCCGCATCCGGCCCGTAGCGCAAGTTGCAGCCGAGCAGACGGCGCCGCCCACATTCTTTCCTCACCCCGACGGCTCGCGGTACTTCATCGCCGGGCAGGCCAACATCATCTTCCAGGCGCATGGGCCCTTCCACTCGCCGTACGAGGGGACGAACAGCCTGCTGGGACGCGGGGAGTACAAGACGTCGCTGATCGGCACGCTGTATATGGGCGCGGAGCTGGTGCGCAATCCGGCGCGCCATCTGGAGGCGATCTACGACGAAGAGTCGGCGGGCGGGCGCGGCATCAGCGAGGCGCTGGGGCTGGCCGGATTTACCAACCTGGACGTGGTGCGCAACCCGAACCTCGGGCCAATTCCCTACATGGCGCGCGTGCAGTTGCATCAGACGATTGGCTTCACAAGCAAAACAGTGGCCTCCGCTCGCGGGCCGTTCGGGCTAGCGACCGAGGCGCCGGAGCGGCGGCTGGAGCTGCGCGTGGGCAAGATGGGGCTGCCGGACTTCTTCGACCTGAACAGCATCGGAACCGACAGCCACCTGCAGTTCATGAACTGGACCACAGACAACAACGGCGCGTGGGACTACGCCGCAGACACGCGCGGCTATACCTACGCCGCCGTCGCGGAGTACGACGACAAGAACTGGTCCGCGCGCTACAGCCTTGCCACCATGCCGACCGTGGCCAACGGGATCAACTTCGACTGGGGCCTGAAGCGCGCCAGCGGTCAGAATATGGAGTTCGAGTGGCGGCATGGATTGCTGGGGACTCTGCTCCCGCCCGAGCGCAAGGGAACAATGCGCCTGCTAGGCTACGTCAACCATGGCAACATGGGCGACTACCGGCAGCAGAACATTAAATACCTGGAGGGCCTGACGCCAACACCGGAGATTACCGCGCACCCGCTGCAGAGCACGGTGAAGTATGGCGTGGGGGGCAATATGGAGCAGGAGTTGAGCGACAACCTGCGGATGTTTGGACGCTTCGGGTGGAACGAGGGGCAACATGAGTCCTATGTCTATACCGAGGTCGATCAGACGGTCGAACTGGGCGGCGACTTTGCGGGCAGGCGCTGGGGACGCAGCGACGACAAGGTTGGAGTGGCCTTCATCTCGAACGCGATCAAGCGAGACCACCAGGAGTATCTGAAGCTGGGAGGGCTGGGATATCTGATCGGCGATGGGAAGCTGAACTACGCGCGCGAAGACATCCTGGAGGGCTACTACACCCTGCACACCTGGCGCGGCCTCAGCTATGCGCTGGACGCGCAGTACATCGCCCATCCGGGATACAACCAGGACCGCGGGCCGGTGCTGGTGGAGAGCGTGCGGATGCATGTGGACTTTTAGGGGTTCGAGGTTCAAGGTGCGAGGTTCGAGGAAGCTGCTGGGTCTTATACTTCAATCGTGACCTTGCTTCCTCTCTTCGAGCTGATCGGATTTGTTCTCGGACTGCTATTCGGCAGCTTCCTGAACGTGTGCATCTCGCGCCTGCCGGAGCACCGGTCCATTGTGAAGCCGCGTTCGCACTGCATGGCTTGCGGACACGCGATTCGCTGGTACGACAATCTGCCGGTTTTGAGCTGGGTGCTGCTGCGAGGGCGCTGTAGGGACTGCAAGGCGCGGATTCCGTGGCGCTATCCGGCGGTGGAACTGGCGGTGGGGCTGTGGTTTGCGATGGCTGCCTCTCGCTTGTATGAGATTCGCTATAACCTGGCTATCGATGGCTGGGTCTTGGTGCCAGGAGAAACAGTCCGCACATTCGGCATTGTCATTCTCGGCTTTCTGCTGATTGGGCTGATGGTGATGGACTGGCAGACGCAGCGGCTGCCAGATGCGTTCACGCTCACCGGGATCGCCACTGGCTTCGCTCTCACCTGCGTACAGGCGTTTTTTCTTGCGCCGGGCGAGGGCGACATTGTGCTGAACACGACGCACCAGCTTCGGCTCTCCAGTCCGGCGAGCTTTGCATCGCAGGGCAACGTCTTCCTCACCGGAACGGAGGTGCTGATCCTGGGGCGCATTGCTGCCATCGCTGGCGCGGCGCTGATCCTGCTTGCGGTGCGCTGGGGCTACAAGGCGCTGCGCAAGCGCGACGGCATGGGCCTGGGCGATGTGAAGCTGCTGGCGATGATTGCCGCGTTTCTCGGCTTTAGCGAGATGCTGCTCGCCTTGTTCGCCGGGGTGATTGCGGCCAGCTTCTATGGCCTCATGTTGTTGGCGCGGCGACGAGCCGGCGGCGCCACCAAACTCCCGCTGGGCAGCTTCCTCGCCGCCGGAGGACTCTTCGCGGCCCTCTTTGGGCCGCGAATCATCGCATGGTATACAGGGCTTTTGCAGTAGTGCCGATGCGTTGGATTGATGCGGCGGAAAAAGCGCGGCTGGACCCAAAAGATTCCCTCAGCGGCTAAAGCCGCACCGCAAATGCAGCACTTACGGCACGGGTAAACCCGTGTCCTTAAGCAAAACAGGTTTTTCCGCAACATGAGAAACACATCTCTTTCAAAACAACCGCAAACTGCCCCCCGACTCACGCGCTGGTCAGCTTGACACTTGACCAGCCCGATTCTAGAGTCAATGTTGGTGATGCAGACAACCCCCTACATCTGGAATTACCTTCCTCTGGCGCTGCATATCGTGTGCGCGCTGGGCATCGCCGCCGGCATGGTGGCCGCATCTTTCTTCATCGGCAGGCACCGCAACTACCGCATCAAACTGGACCCCTACGAGTGCGGCATGGACCCGGTGGGCGACGCGCGAGGCCGCTTCTCCGTTCGCTTCTACATGGTCGCGATGCTGTTCATCCTGTTCGACGTGGAGGCGGTCTTCCTGCTTCCCTGGGCGGTGATCTTCCGCCGTCTGCCGGCCATTACCGGCTCGCGCATGTTCGGCTTCTGGGAGATGCTGGTCTACCTTGGCTTTGTCGCCGTGGGCCTCTTTTATGTGTGGAAGAAGGGCATCCTCAATTGGTCGTACGACAAGGGTGACCTCTAATATGTACAACCCGGCAAGCGCGCTCATGGGCAAGTCCGCCGTCTTCGAGGCGATGGCGGAGGAACCCGCCGTCGTGGCGCTGGCCGAGCTTGCCACGGACGCAAAGTTCGACCGCAACGAGCTGACCATCAGCGTCGCACGCGAGAACATCGTTGCCGCGTGCGAGGCCGTCAAGGCCGCGGGATACAACTTCTTCGAGGACCTCACCGCAGTCGACTGGTTTCCGCAGGAGCCGCGCTTCCAGCTCTCCTACCACATCGTCTCGCACAGTCTTCGCCGGCGGGTGCGGCTGCGCGTCCTGGTTGACTCCGCCGATGCCAGCGTTCCGTCGATCACCGCGGCGTGGCCCTCGGCAAACTTTTACGAGCGCGAGGTCTTTGACCTCTTCGGCATCGACTTTCCCGGCCATCCACGCCTCACCCGCATCATGATGCCGGAAGACTGGCAGGGCCATCCGCTGCGCAAGGACTACCCCGTCGAAGGCTACCGGTAAGACAGGTTCGAGGTTCAAGGTACAAGGTTCGAGGCAAAGGCAGGCACCGCAGATGGCACCCAGCGCCGCACCCGACATGATTACTCCCGGAGTGGAAGACGTCGTCGCCGACGCCAAGCGCCACGGCAACGCGGGCACGGGCGAGCACTCCATGGTGCTCAACATGGGGCCGCAGCATCCGTCCACACACGGCGTGCTGCGCATGGTGCTGGAGCTGGACGGCGAGATCGTCGTCTCGCTGGCCCCCGACATCGGCTATCTGCACACCGGCATCGAGAAGACCTGCGAGGCCAAGTTCTACCAGCAGGTGGTTCCGCTGACCGACCGCATCGACTATCTCTCGCCGATGACCAACAACCTGGCGTACTGTCTGGCGGTGGAGAAGCTGCTCGGCCTGGAGATCCCCGAGCGGGCGCAGCTCCTGCGCGTGTTGCTCAACGAGATCACGCGCATCGAGTCGCACCTGGTATGGCTGGGCACGCACGCCATGGACATCGGCGCGCTGACCATGTTCCTCTACTGCTGGCGCGAGCGCGAGGCCATCCTGCGCATCTTCGAGGCCGTCAGCGGCCAGCGCATGATGACCAGCTACTTCCGCATCGGCGGCCTGGCGCTGGAGCCGCCGAAGGGCTTCTTCGAGACGGTGCAGGCCTTCCTCGACGACATGCCCTCCAAAATCGACCAATACGAGGGCCTGCTCACCGGCAACCCCATCTGGATGGGGCGGCTGAAGGGCGTGGGAATTCTCTCCGCCGCGGACGCCGTCGCGCTGGGCGTGACCGGGCCTCCGTTGCGCGCAAGCGGCGTGGACTGGGACCTGCGCCGCGACATGCCCTACTCCGGCTACGAAAAGTTCAAGTTCAACGTGCCCGTCAGTAACGACGGCGATGTGTGGGCGCGCTACACCGTGCGCATGCTGGAGATGCGCGAATCGGTCAAGATCTGCCTCCAGGCGATGCAGATGCTCGCCGGCAAGACCGGCCCCATTCGCGCCGACGCGCCCAAGATCGTGCTGCCCGACCGCGAGAAGATGAAGACCCAGATGGAGGCGTTGATCCATCACTTCAAGATTGTGACCGAGGGCTTCGCGGTGCCGGCGGGCGAGGTCTACCAGGCGGTGGAGAGCCCGCGCGGCGAGATGGGCTACTACGTCGTCTCCGACGGAACGGCCAAGCCCTACCGCGTCCACATGCGGAACCCGAGCTTCGCGACGCTGCAGGCTTTGGAAACGATGTGCAAGGGACGGCTGATCGCAGATGTGGTTGCGGTGATCGGAAGTATTGACATTGTGTTGGGGGAGATTGATCGATGACGCTGACTCTGCTCGCACCTTTTATTCGTCATTCCGTAGCGAAACAAAAGAATCTGCTTCTCTGCGTCGCAAAGGATTCAGCCGTATGAGCACGATTGCCAATTCGATCTTTTCGCCGGAGCTGGCGGCACGGTTTGACAAGCTGGTGACGCTGTACCCGGTGAAACGCTCGGCGCTGGTGCCCATGCTGCTGTATGCGCAGGATGAGGTGGGCTATGTCTCCGAGGCGGTGATCCAGGAGGTGGCGCAGCGGCTGGACCTCACGGACCTCGATGTGCGCAGTGTGCTGAGCTACTACTCCATGCTGCGGACGAAGCCTGCGGGCAAATTCAATGTGCAGGTCTGCACCAACATTAGCTGCATGTTGCGCGGCGGATACGAGATTCTGGACCACTGCAAGCGGAGGCTCGGCATCGAGAACAAGCAGACCACGGCGGACGGCCAGTTCTCGCTGGAAGAGGTGGAGTGCATCGGCAACTGCTGCTCCGCCCCGGCCATGCAGGTGAACTACGACTTCCACGACGAGCTGACGCCCGCCAAGGTGGACGAGATACTGGATGAATACGCCGCCGGTGTGACTCCTGCAACCACAGGGAAGGACGGGGAGTAATGCCGCGACTCGTCTCCCATCCCGATGAGGTCATCGTCCTGAAGCGGCGCTTCGGCCAGGGAGCGGCCTCGATTGACAGGTACATCGAGCTGGACGGCTACGCGGCCGTACAGAAGGCCATCGCCCAAGGCCCGGAGGCGATGCCGGGATGGATCATCGACACCATGAAGGCCAGCGGGCTGCGTGGGCGCGGTGGCGCGGGCTTCCCCACGGGGATGAAGTGGAGCTTCGTGCCGAAGACCTCGGCCAAACCGAAGTATGTGCTGGTGAATGGCGACGAGAGCGAGCCGGGGACGTGCAAGGACCACGTCCTCTTCCGCGAGGACCCCCACGCCATCATCGAGGGCGCGATGATCGCGGGACTGGCCATCGGCGCGAAGCTGGGCTTCATCTATCTGCGCGGCGAGTATCGCTATCTGCTGGAGATCATGGAGCGCGCGGTCGCGGACGCCTACGCGCGCGGCTTTCTCGGCAAAAACATCTTCGGGTCAGGCATTGATTTTGACATCATCACGCAGACCGGCGCGGGCGCGTACGAGGTGGGCGAGGAGTCGGCGCTGATGGAGTCGCTTGAGGGCAAGCGCGGCGTGCCGAGAATTCGGCCTCCCTTCCCGGCGGTCGTCGGACTGTACGGCGGGCCGACGATCATCAACAACGCCGAAACCATCGCCAACGTGCCGCACATTCTGCTGATGGGCGGCGAGGCATACGCACGGCTGGGCACCGAACGCAACGGCGGAACGCGATTGTTTGGGATCAGCGGCCATGTTGAGCGGCCTGGGGTGTATGAACTGCCGATGGGCTACCCGCTGCGCAAGGCGATCTACGAGGTCGCGGGCGGGATTCGCGGCGGCAAGCAGTTGAAGGCTGTCGTCCCCGGCGGCGCGTCCTGCCCCGTGCTGCGCGCCGACGAGATCGACATCGGGCTGGACTTCGACCAACTGGCCAAGGCGGGATCGATGCTCGGCTCTGGAGGAATCGTGGTGCTCGACGAAACGGTGTCCATCGTCGAGTTCGCGCTGCGCACGATCCAGTTCTACCAGCACGAGAGCTGCGGCTGGTGCATCCCTTGCCGCGAGGGCACCGACTGGATCAAGAAGACGCTGACGCGCGTGTACGAGGGCGGCGGCGCGAAGAAGGACATCGACACCGTGCAGTATGTGGCCGAAAACATGATGGGCCGGACGTTTTGCCCCTTTGGCGACGCGGCGGCCATGCCAACGCTGAGCTTCGTCAAAAAATTCCGCAAAGAGTTTGAAGAGTACATCGAGGGCAAGAAGGCGGGAACGCAGGTGATGTCGACGGAGCACGACCTGGTAGGAGCGGGACACTGATGGCAGGGCGCTCAAAAACGATCGAACCGAGCCCAGCCAAATGGGACGTGCGTAAGAGCCTTCGCGCCCTAGAAGCGCAGCTTTCGGAGCTACAGAAGTTCAAAGGCACGCTCTACCGCGATATGGAGCAACAAGAGGAGGAGTGGAGTCAGCTCACAAAGATGATCTTTGCGAACGCATTTGCCAGTGACAGCACTAATCACCAAAACCGTTTCCGAGCGGAAAATAGCGGTGAGCATTATGTGGACATGTCAGGCGCTCAGCTTCAGTACAACTTCACGCAACGGACTGAGGCGTACGAAACCTGCTTAAAGAGCGCCGTTGCGGGCCTGCGAATGGAGCTTCCTGATGCAGAAATAGCGGGCTCATACAATCCAGGAGATCCGTTTAGCTTTTATAAGGACTTGAAGGGCATAGTAAGGGGGGCTGCGCAGCAGTTTTTCCTCGTCGATCCCTACCTCGATTGCCAGTTATTTGAGCTTTACCTGAGTGATATACCCTCCAACATCGGAATTCGAGTGCTGACCGACAACGTAAGCAATGCGGTTCAATCAGTTGCCCGCCTTTTTGCAGCAAGTCGCACTAATTTCGAACTGAGAATATCGAGAGTAATTCATGATCGGATGATTTTCATCGACCAGCGTTCTTGGGCTATTGGTCAGTCGATCAAAGATGCGGCAACCAGGAAACCGACATATATCGTGGAAATAGATTTCGCATCACACTTTAGTGTTTATGAAGCAATGTGGAACGCTGCTACAAGCGCCGTGAAGAGCTAGGAGTCCATGGCTGACGTAACCATTACCGTAGACGGCAAGAAGATCACCGCGCCCGCGGGCACGCTGCTGATTGAGGTGTGCAAGAGCGCGGGCATCGAGATCCCGGCCTTCTGCTACTATCCCGGCCTCAGCTTGCAGGCCGCCTGCCGCATGTGCGTCGTGCGCCAGGAAAAAGTGCCGAAGCTACAGACCGCATGCACCACGCAGATCGCCGAGGGGCAGGTCTTCTTTACCGACACGCCGGAGATCATTCAGGCGCGCAAAGCCACGTTGCAACTGCTGCTGGGCAACCATCCGCTGGACTGCCCGGTGTGCGATGCGGGCGGCGAGTGCGAGCTGCAGGACATGACCTTCAAGTACGGCGCGGCGGACAGCTTCTACGCCGAGCCGAAGAACCATCGCGAGGAACAGCAGTGGTCGCCCGTGGTCTACTTCGACCGCCCGCGCTGCATTTTGTGTTACCGCTGCGTGCGCACGTGCGGCGAGGGCATGGATGTCTTCGCGCTGGCGGTGGAGAACCGCGGCTCGTCGTCCATCATTGTGCCGAATGTGCCGGCGCAGCTCACGCCTGACAATCGCGCGCACCTGGACTGCGAGCAGTGCGGCATGTGCATCGATGTATGCCCGGTGGGCGCGCTCACCAGCGGGACTTATAGATACAAGACGCGGCCGTGGGAGATGAACCACGTCGCGACCGTCTGCACCCACTGCGGCGACGGATGCAAGACCACGCTGGGCGTGCGCTCCACCTCCGACGGATCGCAGATTGTGCGCGGCGACAACCGCGACAAGTCCGGCATCAACGGCGACTTCCTCTGCAACAAGGGGCGTTACGCATTCGACTTCGCCAACAGCAGCAAGCGCATCACGCAGCCGCTGCTGCGCCAGCCCAACGGCGAGTTGAAGGCGGTGAGCTGGGAAGAGGCGCTCACCTGTGTGGGCACGAAGTTCGCAGAGCTGCACGACGCGCGCGGCGGCAGGAGCTTCGGCGTGATCGGCGGAAACCGCCTGACCAACGAAGAGGCGTACCTGCTGCAGAAGTTTGCGCGCTCCGTGCTGCACACCAACAATATCGACCACCACCGCACGGCGGACTACGTTGCCTTCGCGCAATCGCTGGCCGGAACGACGGGCCGTGCAGCGTCGCTGCGCGACACTCTGACGGCGAAGGCAGTGCTGCTGGTTGGCGGCGATCCGACGAACCAAAGCCCCGCCACCGCGTGGAACCTGCGCACCAATGTTCGCCTCAATGGAGCGAAGCTCTACATTGCGAACACTGCGGAGATCAAGCTGCGCCGCCAGGCCAAGGCATTTCTGCAGGTCGCGGAGTACGGCTACGGCGCGCTCGCCGCTTACCTCGCGGGAGACGACTCCGCGGCGAACGCCGTCAATGCAGACACTGCTGCGCTAGCCAGCTTCCGCGACGTAGTCCGGGCCGAAGAGTCGCTGCTGATTCTGATCGGCAACGAGCTGCGCGGGGCGGAGCTGAAGCGGCTGATCGACTTCGGCCTCACGCTTCCCGGCGCCAGGTTCGCGCTGCTGGCCGACTACGCAAACTCGCGCGGCGCAGCCGACATGGGCCTGCTGCCCGACATGCTGCCCGGCTACACGCCCATCGGCCCCATCGACACCGGGGACCCCGGCAGCCGCATCGCCCTCGAATACAAATCTCCCACCACGCCCGGCCTCGACCTGCTACAGATCTTCGACGCCGCCGCCGCGGGCAGCCTCTCCGCGCTTTACGTCGTCGGGGCCAACCCCGTTGCGCGCTACGACGTGGATCCCGCCTCGCTTAAAGACACCTTCGTCGTGGTGCAGGAGATGTTCCTCACCGAGACCGCCGCGCTGGCCGACGTTGTACTGCCGGCCGCGAACCTGTACGAGAAGTCCGGCTCAGTGACCAACAGCTACGGCGACCTGCAGCAGGTCAAAAAAGCCGCCGACCTCGCCGGCGTGCGCTCGGACTTCGAGCTGATCGTCCGCATCGCCGGCAAGATGGGCGCGGAGCTGCGCAAGCTCGTTCCCTTTGGCGGCGGAGTGCGCGCCGACATGGGCCAGTCGCGCGGCGCGGAGTCGGGAGAGGCCGATCGCCACGCCGTATGGCTCACCGCAAACAACCTGGAGCCGCGCCTCAGTCCCTTCGATCCCAGCGCGATCCTCGACGAGATTCAACGCCTGGTGCCCGGATATAACCTGCTGCGGATGCAACTGCTCTCCGGCAACGACCAGCACCTCTCGCCCGCGGCCGCGCCGGTCCGCAACGAAGCGGGGCTGGTGCAGATCAGCAACCGCCGCGACCTGGTGCTCGCGGCCAACGACACGCTCTTCACCTCCGGCTCGCTCACCCGCTACTCCTCGGTCCTCAACGACCTGCAACGCTACCAACCCCGCCAACCCCTTATCCAGATCGACCTACAGACTGCATCCGACTAGACGAATCTCTACTATGGAACTTGTCAAATGAGCACCAAGACAAAATTGCTCTACTCGATCTTCGCTGTGATCAGTGGCTTCCTGGGCTTCTGGGTTCTTTGCGTCGCGCTTGCGCTCATCTTCGGAAGTCCTGTGAATATGGCCTACCGGCACAGACTCATTTTTCTTGTCGGCATTTCGATTATGCAACTAGGCATAGTGAGGAGTGCCCCTGTGACAACTACCTTCAGGGTTTGGCTAAGAGCGGGCACGGTAGCAACCGGACTCTTGGGTGTCGGGCTGGAACTCTGGGGCGAGATAAGTGCAACTCAGACCTTTGCTCCTCAGAACGTTGCTCCGCAGTTCAAATACATATGGGGGGCCGTGACAGTCGTCTTTGCAACCATGGTAGGAATCGCGCTCGCAAATAAACTCACCAAGCAACTCCATCGACGCATCGCGGTAGAGTAAATAGATAGATGAGCCACTTGAATAACTTCGAAATCTTTCTGCTGCTGAGCGTGCTCAAGGTCGCGGTGGTGCTGGTGATCACGCTGCTGGGCGTTGCGTACACCGTGCTGCTGGAGCGCAAGCTCCTCGCCCGCATACAGAACCGCTGGGGCCCATGCCGCGTCGGCCACTTCGGCCTGCTACAGCCGCTGGTCGACGGGGCCAAGAGCTTCCTCAAGGAAGACATGAACCCGCTCGCCGTCGAGCGCCCGCTGTTCATTCTCGCGCCCATCATCGCCCTGGGCTGCGCGCTCATCTCCGTTGCAGTGGTGCCCTTCGGAGCGGTCACCCGGGTCGATGGCGTGGACCTCTTCCAGATCGCCAACGTCAACATCGGCCTGCTTGTCATCCTCGGCATCACCTCCATCGGCGTTTACGGCATCGCGCTCTCCGGCTGGTCGTCGAACAACAAGTACTCGCTGCTCGGCTCGCTTCGTTCCACCGCGCAGGTCGTCAGCTACGAGCTTGCCTTGGGCCTCTCGCTGGTCGGCGTGGTGCTGCGCGCGCAGTCGCTCAATCTGCGCGTCATCGTCAGCAGCCAGTCCGCTCACGGCGCGCTCTCCTGGAACATCTTCGGCGGCTTCCAGACGGTCGCGTTCTTCATCTACCTGATGGCCGCATACGCCGAGACCAATCGCGCGCCCTTCGACCTGCCCGAGGCCGAAAATGAACTGGTCGCCGGATACCACACCGAGTACAGCTCCATGAAGTTCGCCATGTTCTTTATGGCCGAGTACGCCAACATGATCACCGTAAGCTGCGTTGCCACGCTGCTCTTCCTGGGCGGCGCCGCCAGCCCCTTCGGGCACATCTTCGACGGCTTCCTTAGTACGCCGGTTTTGAACGCCATCTTTCCGATCTGCTGGTTCGTCGCTAAAGTCTTCGCATTTCTCGCCCTTTACATCTGGGTGCGCGGCACTCTGCCGCGCTTCCGTTACGACCAGTTGATGGGCTTCGGCTGGAAGTTTCTGCTGCCGCTCGCCATGGCCAACATCATCGTCACCAGCTTTGTCCTTGCAGTGCGAGGCTGAATTCGCACTGCTTTACAATCACTAGGCACCCGATACTCACAGCACGCGGCACTGAATAAATTGTCTCAGCGCGTTACAAACGAAGGACCGACGGAACCCGATGCAACTGGCACTCTTCATCCTGTTTGGCGCACTGGCTCTGGGCGGAGCACTGAGCCTGCTCTTCCAGCGCCACCCCATCCACAGCGCGCTGTCGCTGGTGGTGGTGATGATGTCGCTGGCCGTCCTGTACTGGTCGTTGGGCGCGGAGTTCCTCGCCGCCGCGCAGGTCATCGTCTACTCCGGCGCCATCATGGTGCTCTTCATCTTCGTCATCATGCTGCTGAACGCGGGCAAAGAGGACCGCACGCGGGGCAGCCGCGCGGCATACGCCGTGGGATTCCCCGGAGCCGCCGCGATTTTCTGCCTGCTTTGTTTCGTCTTTTTGTCGGAGCGCGGCGCGCTCGGTGCCTCCAACATCGGCGGCGACCTCGGCAACGCCGTAGACAACATCGCCCAGGTCAGCGCGATGCTCTTCACCCGGCAACTGCTCCCCTTCGAGGTCACCTCAGTGCTCATCCTCGTAGCGATTCTGGGCGCAGTCGTGCTCGCGCGGAAGGAGCAGTAGATGCAAGACTCCACATCGATAATCTCATGTATCTCTGTCGTTACGATCAGCATGGCGCTTTTGACATATACGATGAAACCACGATGGATACCAGCGATTGCTTTGGTCGGAAGTGCGCTCAACCTGTTTGGGATGATCCGAGTCGCCTACTTTCATGAGGCCCATGCGAAGTATATTTTCTCAATTCCTGGTGTAGCTCTCGTGGGCGTAAGCGTTGTTCTGATGATCCACAGATGTATTACTCAGTGGAAGAGGGAGCGCGTATAGCATGGTGCCTACCGCGTACTACCTCATTCTGGCCGCGATGCTCTTCTCCATCGGCATCGCCGCGTTCCTGATCAAGCGCAACGTGATTACTATCTTCATCTCCATCGAGCTGATGCTCAACGCCGTTAACCTGACCTTCGTCGCCTTCGCCCACATGTGGCATCAGGTGAGCGGGCAGATCTTCGTCTTCTTCGTGATGGTGGTCGCCGCCGCCGAGGCTGCGGTCGGACTCGCCATCATCCTCTCCATCTTCCGTACGCGCCAGACGCTCAACGTCGACGAGATCGACCTGATGAAATCATGAACCCCATGCCCGCAAGCTATCTCTGGTTCATTCCGCTGCTTCCCTTCGCCGGCTTCCTGATCAACGGGACGCTGGGGCGAAGGCTGCCGCGCGCCGTCGTCGGCACAGTTGCGCTGTTTTTCACCGCGCTGCCCGCCGCGCTCGTCGCGTGGCTGTGGATGACGATGTGTGCTGCGGGCGCACCGAGTTCAATCGAATCGGTGATTCGTCCCTCTGGATACGAATGGATCGCCATCACCGGCTTCCACGCCGACTTCGCCTTCAGCGTCGATGCCCTCACGCTGATCATGCTCGGGGTGGTCACCGGCGTCGGCTTCCTCATCCACATCTACTCGGTCGGCTACATGGGCCACGAAGAGGGCTACTGGCGCTTCTTCGCCTATCTCAACCTCTTCATGTTCTTCATGTCGGTTCTGGTGCTGGCCGCCAACTTCCTGCTGCTCTTCGTCGGCTGGGAAGGCGTGGGCCTCTGCTCGTACCTGCTGATCGGCTTTTACTTCAAGAAGACCTCCGCCGCCAACGCCGGCAAAAAGGCCTTCATCGTCAACCGAATCGGCGACTTCGGTTTCCTGCTGGCAATGTTCCTGCTGATCGCGCACTTCGGCAGCCTGGGCTTTACGCAAGTCTTCAGCGCCATCGCGCAGCATCCGGAGTGGCAGGACGCGCAATGGATCACCGCCATCGCGTTGCTGCTGGTGCTGGGCGCGGCAGGCAAGTCCGCGCAGATTCCGCTCTACATCTGGCTGCCCGACGCGATGGAGGGCCCCACGCCGGTCTCCGCGCTGATCCACGCGGCGACGATGGTGACAGCGGGCGTCTACATGGTCGCGCGCTGTCACGTGCTGTTCAACAGCACGCCCGCCGCGCTCTCCGTGGTCGCCTGCATCGGCGCGGCCACTGCACTCTTTGCGGCGTCGATCGGCATGGTGCAACACGACATCAAGCGCGTGCTGGCCTACTCAACGATCTCGCAGCTCGGCTACATGTTCCTGGCCTGCGGAGTGGGGGCCTACGCCGCGGGGATCTTCCATCTGCTGACGCACTCCTTCTTCAAGGCGCTGCTCTTCCTCGCCGCGGGGTCCGTGATTCACGCGCTCTCCGGCGAGCAGGACATGCGCCGCATGGGCGGTCTGCGCACGCGCACTCCCATCACCTTCTGGACGATGAGCGCAGGCGTCTTCGCCATCGCGGGCATTCCTCCGTTCGCCGGGTTCTTCTCCAAGGACGAGATCCTCTACCGCACCTTCACATCGACGAATCCGCTGCACATTGTTCTGTGGCTCATCGGCCTCGCCACCGCCGGAATGACTTCGTTCTATATGTTCCGCCTGTGGTTCAAGACATTTTTCGGCGAGCAGCGCATCGAAGAACACGCATTGCTCGACCAGCATGGCGCGACAGTTCACGCGCGATCGACCACAACCCTTACGATGGTGGCCGAGCACGACGAAGATCAGGGAGCGCTCCCCCACGGCGTTCATGAGTCCCCGTGGATTATGCTCCTCCCGCTTTGCATTCTCGCCCTCCTCTCCGTCGCCGGCGGATGGATCGGCATCCCCGCCGCGCTGGGCGGCAACAACGGAATCGAACGCTTCCTCGGTCCCGTCTTCGCAAACGGCGCGACGGGCGAAGCCGTCGCATTGACAACCGGCCATGGCCTCGAACTCGCGCTCGCAGCCATCTCCGTTCTGGTTGCGCTCGGCGGCTTCTACATCGCCTACGTCTTCTACTACGAGAAGCCCGGCACCGCCGCCGCGCTCGCAGAGCGCAACCGGCGTGCGTACAACCTGGTGAAGAACAAGTACTGGGTGGACGAGTTCTACAACGCATCTCTGATTACTCCGCTGCTGATGTTTACGCGCGGTGTCCTTGAACTCATCTTCGAGCGCGGAGTCGTTGACGGCTCGGGCAAGGCGGCAGGCGCGACCACGCGCGGCTTCGCATGGCTTGCGCGCAAGCAGATATCCGGCAACATCCGCTCCTACGCCGGGTGGCTCGCCATCGGCGCGGCCGCAGTGATCGCGGTGATGGTGTTCGGCAACTCGCTGTGGGGCCACCTATGATGAATATCAACCACATCATTCTGACCCTCATCGTCTTCACGCCGCTGGCCGGCGCGCTGCTGCTGGCGCTGCTGCCCGACCGCGGCAAGACCATGCCGTGGGCCGCGCTCGCGGTCACGCTGATCACCTTCGGACTCACGCTGCATCTGCCGTTCCACTATTCTTACGCGGGCCAGCCCGGCGCCTTCCAGTTCGAGCAGAATATTCCATGGATCGCCACGCCCGCCATCCACTACCACATCGGTGTGGATGGCCTCTCGATGTGGCTGATGGTTCTGACCGGATTGCTGGCGCCGCTCGGCGTGTTGATCTCATGGCGCGCCATCGGCCGGCGCAAGAAGCTCTTTTACGTTCTCTTCCTGCTGCAGCAGGTCGCCATGATGGGCATCTTCGTCTCGCTCGACATGTTCCTGTACTACGCGTTCTGGGAGATGTCGCTGGTGCCGATGACGGTGCTGATCGCCACCTTTGGCCGCAGCGAACGCCGCCGCCGCGCTGCCATCAAGTACTTCCTCTACGCCTTCATCCCCTCCGGACTGCTGCTGGTTGCGATGCTGTGGCTCTACGCGCAGACCGGCACCTTCGACCTGCCGAAGCTGGCCGCACTCGCCGCCGGGCATGCGATCTCGCCCAACGCCGCCGCGCTGTGGATTGCCTCGCTCGGCTTCCTGCTGGCCTTCTCGGTGAAGGTCCCCATCTTTCCGCTGCACGGATGGCTGGTGGACGCAATCGCCGAAGCTCCCACCGCGGCCGTAATGGTGCTGGCGGGCAAGACCGCGCTCTACTCCATGCTGCGCTTCTCGTTTGCCATCTTTCCCGAGCAGACGCACCGCATCGCTCCGCTGATGATTCTGCTAGCGGCCGTCGGCATCGTCTACGGCGGGCTGCTGGCGCTGGTGCAGAACGACCTCAAGAAACTCGCCGCCTACTCCACGCTCGGCCAGCTCAGCTTCATTGTTCTCGGCGTCTTCACCTTCACCGTTGCGGGACTGGACGGCGGCATCTACCAGATACTCAACGAGAGCCTCGCCGGCGCAGCCCTCTTCATGCTCCTGGGCCTGCTCTACGAGCGATACGGCACCTACGACATGCGTCAGTACGGCGGGCTGGCGCAAAAGCTGCCCTGGGTGGCCACGATGTTCTTCCTCGTCACGCTCTCCATCATCGGCCTGCCCATGCTGAACAGCTTTGTCGGCGAGTTCCTGGTCCTGTCCGGCTCCATGCAGTCCACCCTCGCCCATCATCAACTGTGGACCGCTATCGCGGCCACGGGAGTGGTTCTGAGCGCGGCCTACATGCTGCGCATGGTCCAGCGCATCTTCTACTGCGCGCTCGGCCCGAAGCCGCAAACGGTCGCAGGCTGGGACCTGGACGCGCGAGAGCATCTCGCGCTGTGGCCAGTGGTCGCGCTATTTCTGGCGATGGGCCTCTTCTCGCCGCTGTGGATGCGCGCCATCGACACCTACGGCGCTCCCGCCGCCGATCGCCTTGCATCCGCGCAGGCAACGCCGCATGCTGACTCCGCAGCGTTTCATGCGACTTCGCTTCAAACAACTTCAGGAGGCGCGCACCGATGAACCTTCCCGCCTCCGTGATCGCGCTCCTGCCCGAGATTGTTCTCATCGTCACCGGCGTGCTCGTCATGCTGATCGAAGCGGTGCTGAAGCCCGCCGCCAGCCGCAAGCCGCTGGGCTGGCTGGCCATCGCGGGCACGACGACTGCGGGCCTCATCAGCTACTACCAACTTCGCCTTGGAACGGTCACCGCCTTCAGCGGCAACATTCAGGTTGACGCCTTCAGCATCTTCTTCCACCTGCTGATCGGCGCGGTGGTGGTAGCCACGCTGCTCGGCTCGCTGGATTACTTCGACGGCCACGCCAGCCATGCGGGAGAGTACTTTGCGCTCGTCCTGTTCGGCGCGGCCGGCATGATGCTGATGACCTGCTCGGTCGATCTGCTGATGGTCTTCATCGGGCTGGAGATCTCGTCGATCTCGACCTACATCCTGGCCGGCTTCCGCAAGGGCGAGGGCACCAGCGTGGAGTCCTCGATCAAGTACTTCCTGCTCGGCTCGTTCGCCACCGCGTTCTTCCTCTACGGCATCGCGCTGGCCTACGGCGCGACGGGTTCCACCGGCATCGCGGCCATCGCCGCCGGGTTGGGCGCGAGCGCCACGCCGCGCATGGCCTTCCTTGCGCTGGCGATGATGCTGGTCGGCCTGGGCTTCAAGGTCTCCGCCGCGCCCTTCCATCTGTGGACGCCGGACGTCTATCAGGGCGCGCCCGCGCCGGTGGTTGGGCTGATGTCCACCGCGCCCAAGGCCGCAGCCTTTGCCGTGCTGCTGCGCATCACCTTCTGCGGATTCCCGCTGATGCAGCAACGCTGGGCCCTGTTGCTGTGGGGGCTGGCCGCGCTATCGATGACCATCGGCAACCTCGGCGCGTTGAAGCAGACCGATGTGAAGCGGATGCTGGCCTACTCCAGCATTGCGCACGCGGGCTACCTGCTGGCGGCCTTCACCGCCTTTCCGCAGGCAGGCATCAGCGCCGCCTGCTTCTACACCGCCGCCTACGCCGCAATGAACGTCGGGGCCTTCGCCGTAGTGACCCAGGTGGGCGGATACAGGGAGTCGCTGCGCAGTTTCAAGGACTACCAGGGCCTCGCCCTGCGCCGTCCAGTGCTGGCCGCGCTGCTCGCCCTGTTTCTGCTCTCGCTGATTGGGCTTCCCTTCACCTGCGGCTTCTTCGGCAAGTTTTACGTCTTCAGCGCCGCCATCCAGGCCGGCCACGTATGGCTCGCCGTCATCGGCCTGATCAACAGCGGCGTTGCCTGCTTCTACTACCTGCGTCTGCTCAGCTCGGTGTACGCAAAGCCCGGAGAGACGGCGTCAGCAACAACTCTCGCCCCTGCTCCTGCCGTCAGCGTTCCCGCGGGCATCGGGCTTACCCTCACCGCCGCGGCCACGCTGCTGCTCGGTATTCTACCCGGCCATGTTCTCCATCTGGCCAACTCCGCCAGCTTGGGCCTGCGCGCAACCTCCGCAACCACAGTGCCGGCCGCGCCCTCCGCCGACAGCAGCCAGTCCCTCTCGAGCGCCAGCCGTTAGAGCACAACCAGGGATAATGTGTCCCCCGGGGATTCCGTGCCGGGTCGCCGCTCCTTGGGGTCGCGCCGACTTGAGGGCAGCGGCTTCCAGATACACCAACCCTGGTTTCGCTCTAGCCCCTGATCGCAGGTCAATATGGCGGCCAGCCGATCTCGCTTCCCTCGATCACTTCGCGATCGAGGGAAGCAGTTCATTGAAATAATCACGCCATTCGGCACGGCTAAAGCCGGGCCCTTAAGCAAAGCAGGGTCTTTCCGCAGCATGTGAAGCCGGGCCCTTCCGACTCGCCATCTTGAATACATACAAACGGGCGCAGATTCATTACAATTCCATCGGCGGCTGCATCCCGCATCCGTCGTCATTCAATCAATCAGTGAGCGTTCCGGCCATGCAGCTTCTCTCCGTAAAAAGCCTTCGGGCAATCTTCGTCTCCCTCCTTCTCGTCGCATGCTTTGCCACCACCAGCCGTGCGCTGATTGCGCCCCACATCGTCACAGCCGACCGCATCGCCGCTGCCGACCGTGTAGCGCAACTGGAGCGGCAGGTGGCCGCGAACAAAGCCGAAGCAACCGCCTCCGCAGCCGCAGCGGCGACCGCCACGGCGACCGCGCAATCGGCCGGCGACAATGCCTGGGTGCTGACCAGCGCGCTGCTGGTGCTGATGATGACCGGCCCCGGCCTGGCGCTGTTCTACAGCGGCCTGGTGCGCAAGAAGAACGTGCTGGGCACCATGATGCAGAGCTTCGCCATGATGGCCGTCATCACGGTGCTGTGGTTCGTGTGCGGCTATTCGCTGGCCTTCGGGCCGGGCAACGCCTTCATCGGCGGCCTGCACAATGCCTTCCTGCACGGCGTGGGACTGGCGCCGAACCCGGCCTACGCGCCCACCATTCCCGAGCAGAGCTTCATGATCTATCAGCTCATGTTCGCCATCATCACGCCGGCGCTGATCGCCGGGGCCTTCGCCGAACGCATGAAGTTCTCCGCCATGCTGCTCTTCTCGGTGCTGTGGGCGCTGCTGGTCTACAGTCCCATCGCCCACATGATCTGGGGCGTCGGCGGGCTGCTGAACGCGGCCGGCGGGCGTTTCCCCACGCTCGACTTTGCCGGAGGCACCGTGGTCCACATCGCCTCGGGCGTCTCGGCGTTGGTCACCGCGCTGTATCTGGGCAGGCGGCTTGGCTACCCCAAGGAGCCTATCTCGCCGCACAGCATGGTTCTCTGCTTCATCGGCGCCGGCCTGCTGTGGGTGGGCTGGTTCGGCTTCAACGCGGGCAGTGCGCTGGGCGCGGGGCCGCTGGCCACCTCTGCCTTCGTCAACACGCAGTTCGCGGCGGCGGCGGGCGCCATCGCCTGGGGCGCGGCGGAGTGGATCCGCAGCGGCAAGCCAAGCGCGCTGGGCGCGGTCTCCGGCGCGGTGGCGGGGCTGGCCACCGTCACCCAGGCAGCGGGCTTCGTGCAACCCATCTCGGCGGTGCTGATCGGGCTGATCGCCGGGGCCGGATGCTTCTTCATGGTGGTGAAGGTGAAGGGCTGGTTCGGCTACGACGACTCGCTCGACGCCTTTGGCGTGCATGGCATCGGCGGAACGATGGGCGCGCTGATGACCGGAATCTTCGCATCGAGTGCAATCAACCCCATCTTCGGCAAGGACGCGCTGGGCCACGCAAGGCCCACGGGATGGGTGGACGGCAACCCCGCGCAGGTGCTGCACCAGTTGACCGCCGCGGGCATTGCATGGGGCATTGCCATTGTGGGCACGCTAGCGATTCTTTTCGTCGTCGACGTACTGGTCGGCGTGCGCGTCAGCCAGGACGAAGAGGAACAGGGCCTCGATCTATCGCAGCACGGAGAACAGGGCTACGACTGGGAGTCCAACGCTTCCTAGAGCGTTCGCTGTATCCGTTCGCAGTGGTTCTTCGGACGGATGCGGTGATGCGCGCGCAGTTTGCTGGTACCTCCCTTCGCTGCCGGTCAGGCTTCGGACTGCACGGTGAAGAGATTGAGCCGGCAGATATTCGCGATCTGCGGACGGTATTTGAGAAGGAAGCGGAGGACGGCCCGCGACGGCAGGGAGAGGCGCGACCGCAAGGGCCCGGGGATGTCCAACATGGAGCGGGAGTCCAGCAGGCGCAAGCCGATCTTCCAGCGCTCGATCTCGATTGGGTCTTCGCATGCCCATGTGAACCGGGCATCGAACTTCTGGCGCTCGTGGTCTTTGTTCCCGTTACGAATCGAAATGAGGGGCATGCTGTCGAAGGCGATGGTTGCGTTCGGAAAGTTGGCTGCGATCTGCGCGAGCGCCGACCTGACCTGCTGCTCTGTGAGGTAGATGAAGACTGCCTCCGCGACGAAGAAGTAGGGGCCGGGGCTCTGACGCACCGCGTCCATCCATCCGGTATCGAGGACCGACGCGGTTAGTGTCGTGCGCCGCGTGGTGTCGGTGAAAAACTTCTTCCGCAGTTCGATGGAGTCGGGAAGATCGAGGTCGAACCAGTGCACGGCGCCGTTGTCGAGCCGCTCGAAGCGGGTGTTGAGCCCGGCGCCGATCTCGACCACGGTGCCTTCGGGATGGCGGCTGAGAAAATCCCTGACCGGCACGTCGAAGATGGCGGTCCGCAGGGTGGCCGCCGCGATCCTCCAGCGCTGGTTGAACCTCTGGAAGTCCCAATCGATGGATTCGACCATCTCGACGGCCTTGCGATCATTGAGAATGGGACGCTTTTTGCGCGTGTCGACGGCGCGTGCGTAAAGCGGAACCAGCAGTGTCTCCTGCACCGTGCCGAGCTGGATGGATTGTTTTGCAGCCATGTGCACCTCATCATCAACAAGAATAGCTGGCGTCGAAGCCGAAGACTCACGCGGAGACGCAGTCAATACCCGTTCGCCAGCAGAGACTCCACCGTCAGCTCGCGCTTGGATGCGTCGGCCAGCGCGCGACTCTCGGCGTACTTGGCCATCACATCCACCTCGATGTTCACCTCCATCCCCGGCCCGAGCGTGTGCAGGTTGGTGGCCGAGTAGGTGTGGGGCAGGATGGCAATCCAAATCTCCTCGCCCTCGATGCCCGCGACCGTCAGGCTGATCCCTTCCACCGCGATCGACCCCTTCAGAACCACATAGCGCATCAGCTCCTGCGGAAGGCGCAGGCGGAGCACCCAATCGGTCAGCCCGGCGGCCGCCTGCGATGAGTCCGGCTGCGAGGTCCAGCCGCTCTGCGCGAGGTCTGGCCGGCTTCCGGCAGTCACAGGCTCAATCGCCAGCAGCGTCCCGGTGCCATCCACATGGCCCTGCACCAGATGCCCTCCCAGCGGCGAGCCGGCCGCGGTGGGCAGCTCCAGGTTCACCAGCGAGCCGGGAACCAGGCGTGAGAGCGTGGTGCGCGCGATGGTCTCCGCGGCCAGGTCGGCCGAGAAGCGCGGAGGAACCGCGCCGGGCTCGATGGTGAGCGCCGTGAGGCAGACGCCGCAGACGGCAACGCTGTCGCCCAGATGCAGCCGATCGACGATCCCCGGCGCGGCAATCGTGAGCCGCGCCGCGCCCGCCGTCGGGGTAAAGGCGATCACCTCGCCTGTCTTCTCCACCAGTCCGGTAAACATAGCTCTAGCCTAGCTCATCTGTGCGCCTGTGCGCTGTGTCTCCTGCTGCGGCTTCAGCCGCTGAGGGAACCTTCCAAGCCACCTCTATCTCCCTCATGCGAGGGAGAATTGACCGGAGCGTCATTTTCTTCCCGCCGCGGGTGCGGTAGTCTCATAGAGCCGTATATGCCTGAGAAGAAACCATCCGCCGCGCAGTCCAGCCGAGCCGGCAAGCCTCCGGTTCCTGGCAAACCAGCCGAGCAGAGGCCCACCATTCGTGAATCCGCCGCAAAGAAGTCTGGTGCAAAGAAAGTGGCCGCGAAGAGGACGGCAAAAACCTCCGTGAAGAAGCCCTTGGCAAAGAAGCCATCTGCGAAGAAGGCTGCCGCGCCTGCGCCGGAGAGCCTGTTTTTCGACCGCGACGAGAGCTGGATGCGCTTCAACCAGCGGGTGCTGGAGGAGGCCGAGGACGCCACGAATCCGCTGCTGGAGCGGGTGAAGTTTCTGGCCATTACAGCGAACAACCTGGACGAGTTTGTGGAGATCCGCGTGGCCAGCCTGCTGCAGCGGATTGAGGACGGAGTGGACCAGCCGCAGCGCGCGGACGAGGGCGGCCTGACGCTCGAGCAGCGGCTGGAGCGGCTGAGCGTGGTGCTGCACAAGTATGTGGACGCGCAGTACAAGTGCTGGAGCCGGAAGCTGCGGCCCGCGCTGGCCGCCGAAAAGGTCCGCATCCTGGACTGGAAACAACTGGACGAACGCGCGCGCGCCTATGCGCTCAATTTTTACGAGACCGAGGTGGATCCGCTGCTGACGCCGGTGACCATCGACCCGTCGCACCCCTTTCCGCGCGTGCTGAACAAGGCGCTGTGCATCGCGCTTCTGCTGCGCTCCAAGCGCAGGGTGAGGGCCGTGCCCCGGCCCGGCGCCGCGCTGGGCGTGGTGACGGTGCCGCGCGCTCTGCCGCGCATGGTGCCGCTTCCCAGCGAGGAGGGATGCTTCGACTTCATCCTGCTGCACAAGCTGATCGAGTCGCAGGTGGAACGCATGTTCCGCGGCTACCGGGTGCTCGCGCGGGCGGCCTTCCGCGTGACGCGCAACAGCAACCTCTACCTGCAGGAGGAGGAATCGCGCAGCATGCTGGAGAGCGTCCGGGCGGAGCTATATAACCGGCGCAAGGGCGACGCCGTGCGCATGGAGATCGAGTCCACCGCGACGCCGGAGATTGTGGAACGGCTGCGCACCAACTTCGAGCTCGACCGCTGGCAGGTCTTTCAAACCGACGCGCCGGTGAACCTGTCGCGCCTGATGACTCTGCCCGGCCTGGTGCGCCGGGCCGATTTGAAGTACCGCGAGTTCCACGGTCGCCACACGCATCTGGCGCCGAAGTCGGCGAACCTCTTCGACGAGCTGCGCAGCCGCGACATCCTGCTGCACCATCCCTTCGACTCCTACGCCACGGTGGAGGAGTTCATCGAGTCGGCGGCCAAGGACCCCGCCGTCATCAGCATGAAGCAGACGCTCTACCGCACCAGCGACGACTCGCCGCTGTTCACCGCGCTGACCGAGGCAGCGCAGTCCAAGGAGGTGACCGTCATCGTGGAGCTGATGGCGCGCTTCGACGAGGCATCGAACATCCGCTGGGCGCGCGAGATGGAGGACGCCGGGGTGGGCGTCTTCCTGGGCATTCTGGGGCTGAAGACGCACTGCAAGCTGGCGCTGATGGTGCGGCGCGATCCCGACGGCGTGATCCGTCGCTACGCGCACCTGGGCACGGGCAACTACAACTCGGTGACCGCGCGGCTCTACACCGACATCAGCCTGCTGACGGCGCGACCGGAGATCACATCCGCGATCCACTCCGTCTTCCGCTACCTGACGGCCGAGTCCGACGTGGAGAGCTACGCGCCGCTGCTGGTGGCTCCGCTGACGCTGGCGCCCGCCATTCTGCAACTAATTGCGCGCGAGACCGCGCACGCCAGGGCGGGAAGGCCCTCCGCGATTGTGGCCAAGATGAACGCGCTGCTGGACCGCGCGACGATCGAGGCGCTGTATGAGGCGTCGAACGCGGGCGTGGAGATCGACCTGATTGTGCGCGGCATGTGCAGCCTGCGCCCCGGCGTGAAGGGCCTGAGCGAGCGCATCCGCGTGCGCTCGATTGTGGGAAGATTTCTGGAGCACAGCCGCATCTTCTGGTTCAGCAACGGCGGCCGGCCGGAGGTCTTCTGCGGCAGCGCAGACTGGATGCCGCGCAACCTGGTGGAGCGATCGGAGGCAGTATTTCCGGTCGACGATCCCGCGCTGTCGGCGCGGCTGCGCAACGAGATTCTGGCGGCGTATCTGGCCGACAACACCAAAGCGCGACTGCTGCAGCCCGACGGAAGCTACGTGCGCGGGCCGCGGATTGGCCCGGCCTTCAGCGCGCAAGACCACCTGATGCAGCTCTCCAAGGGCGAAAGACAGTTGTGAGTTGTGAGTGGATCGGTTGGCTGATCTCTTCAACCCCAGGGATCGCGCAGCGTGCCCGCTACGCATGTGTCCGCGCCGAAGTTTGCGCGCGTGACCGCCTTCAGCGATTGCTCCAGCAGAGTCGGTGGGCCAAATCCCGTGGCGAATGGAAGTGCGTCCTCGCCCAGCTTCGCCGGCGCATGGAAGAGCACGACTTTGTCCACCAGCTCCTGCGCGAGGAAGGCGCCATTCAGCTCGGAGCCGCACTCCAGCAGGACGGAGATTATTTGGCGCGATGCGAGGGCCGCGAGCACGGCGTCGAGATCGAGCCGACCGTGCTGCGGCGCGATGCGCTCGAGCTTGCCCGCAACGCGCTCGGACTGGGCCGCGAGCTGAACGACCTCGATGCCTACGGATTGCAGCGCAGCGATGCGGTGCGGGTCAGCGTGCGCAACGCAGAAGATCAGCAGGTCGTCCTGCGCAGAGCGCACAAGCTGCGAATCGAGCGGCGTTCGCAGGCGCGAGTCCAGGACCACTCGCAGCAGAGGCCGTCGCCATGGCAGACCGCTGCGGTCGGTGAGCAGCGGATCGTCGGCCAGCACCGTGCCAATGCCGGTCAACAGCGCGTCGGCGGAGTGGCGCATGCGCTGCACCTCGGCGCGCGACTCCGCGCCGGTGAGCCAGTGCGGCTGCTTCCCGGTCCGCGCGCTGGCCGGCGGCGCAAGCATTCCATCCGCCGAGAGCGCCGCCTTCAGCGTCACCAGCGGACGGCCTGCGCGGATGAACTGCGCGAAGGCGTCGTTGATCGCGCGCGCCTCCGGCTGCAAGACGCCGAGGGCAACGTCAATTCCCGCGGCGCGCAGACGCGCAATTCCCTTCCCGCTGACCTGCGGATTGGGATCGAGGGTCGCAGCGACTACGCGGCGAATGCCAGCCGCGATCAGCGCATCGGCGCATGGGCCGGTGCGGCCGTGGTGGCTGCACGGCTCCAGCGTGACGTACACCGTAGCGCCGGAGAGATCGGTGCCACGTTCGTGCGCGTGCCGCAGCGCAACGATCTCCGCGTGGTCTTGTTGGTCATAGATGTGCGCTCCCTCGCCGAGGATCTCGCCGTCGCTGACAATGACGCAGCCCACCTGCGGATTGGGCGAGGCAAGGCCGAGGGTCGCGCGCGCCAACTCCAATGCGCGCTGCATAAACCGCTCGTCGATCTGTTCGTGCGAGTCCACTCGATCTCCCACGCGGCCACTTACCACTGACCACATTTATTTCATCTTGCGTATCCACTTCTCAGTGATAAACGCGAACAACGGAACCATTACTAAGAGATTAACCAGTCCCACTGCGGCGAACTGCCTCGGGGTAACGCTATCTCGACCCATAATTATGAAGGTCATCAAAGGTATCCATAGGACTGCCCCCGTTGCGATACAAACTATCTTCTGCTTAGACGTTAATGGTTCTCTCATTGCCATCTTATCCCCCTTTCTCGGAATCAGATAAGCTGCACGACTTCGTTGACCGAATCAATACAGCCTAGTGGCAGCCGCAAGAGTTTATGAATTCATTACCCCTTATCACATACCACTGTCTTACTTCACCATGGAATCCACGAAGGCGGCGCTGTCGAAGGGCAGGATGTCTTCCATCTTCTCGCCCACGCCGACGAATTTGACGGGAAGCCCAAGCTCGGTGGCAATCGCCAGCACGATGCCTCCCTTGGCGGTTCCGTCGAGCTTGGTGAGCACAATTCCGGTGACGCGCGCGGCCTCGGTGAAGAGGCGTGCCTGCTGCAGGCCGTTCTGGCCGGTGGTCGCGTCCATCACAAGCAGGGTCTGGTGCGGCGCGCCGGGGACCAGGCGCTCGGCGGTGCGACGCATCTTGTCCAACTCCTTCATCAGGTCGGATTTGGTGTGCAGGCGGCCCGCCGTGTCGACGATGAGAACATCGCTGCCGCGCGACTTGGCCGCGGTGCATGCGTCGAAGAGCGCGGCCGAGGGATCGCCGCCGGTTTTGGTCTTAATCATGGGAACTTCACAGCGCGCGGCCCAGACCTCAAGCTGCTCGATGGCTGCCGCGCGAAAGGTGTCTGCCGCGCAGAGCAGCACCGAGCGACCCTGCGCAACGTAGAACGCCGCGAGCTTGCCGGCGGAGGTGGTCTTGCCGGTGCCGTTGACGCCGACCATCATCACCACCTCGGGCGCGGAAGTGGGGACCACATCCTTTGTCGCCACTGCGTCGAGCACGCACTTCAGTTCGAGCTTGAGCAGGCGCTTCAGCTCGTCGCCGCCCTCGATGCCCTGTCGCAGGCCGCGCTGGCGCAGATTCTCGATGATCTTGCGCGCGGTTGCGGAGCCGATGTCGGCGGCAAGCAGCACCGTCTCCAACTCGGCCAGCGAGGTTTCGTCCACCTCGCGCGCTAGCGCCAGCACCGAGCCGATGGACTCGGAGAAGGAGTCGCGGGTGCGCGCGACCGCCTGCTTCATGCGGTCGAAGAGGCCGCGCGGCTGCGAATCGTTGCCCTCGTCTGTGGCCCCTGTGTCGGAGCCGCGCTTGCCAAAGAGAGAAAAAGCCATGTGGGGTTTAGTTTAGCAACCGGGGCCGGCGGGCCGCTTCTACTCGTCCTTGCCGGGACGCGTCATCAGCTCGTGGATCGCCACTTTGGGGCTCTTCCCGCGATGCAGGATGGCGTCCATCTGCTCGGTGATGGGCATCTCCACGCCGTAGCGCGCGGCCAGGCCCAGCGCCGCCGCGGTGCTGACAACCCCTTCCGCAACCTTGCCGTTCATCCCCTCCAGAATCGCGGCAAGCTGCCGGCCCTTGCCCAGCTCGATGCCCACCATGCGGTTGCGCGAGAGCGAGCCGGTGCAGGTGAGCACAAGGTCGCCCAGTCCGGAGAGTCCGGCCAGCGTCTGCCTGCGCCCGCCGCAGGCCACGGCCAGGCGCGTGATCTCCGCGATGCCGCGGGTGATGAGCGCAGCCGCAGCGTTATTTCCCTGATTCAGTCCATGCACCACGCCCGCGGCCAGCGCAATCACGTTCTTCAACGCTCCGCCCAGTTCCACGCCGGTCACATCCTCGTTGGTATAGATGCGCAGCGTGGGCGAACTGAACTCCCGCTGGATCGTCCGCGCCACCACCGGCGTCCCCGCCGCCACAATCGCTGTCGGAATCCCCGCTGCCACCTCCGCCGCAAACGACGGCCCGCTGAGCACTCCGCATGGGTTCTCCACCACGGAAGCAATCACCTGCGACATGCGCAGCAGGCTCTTCTCCTCCAGCCCCTTGGCGGCGCTCACCACGATCTGGTCGCGCGAGAGCAGCGGCACAATCTGCTTCATCACGCCGCGCAGATGCTCCGACGGAGTGACGCACAGGACGATCTCCGCCTCCTTGACCGCAACCGCAAGGTCCGCCGTTATCAGCACGCCGGCCGGCACCGTGTGGCCCGGCAGGAAGAGGGAGTTGACTCCCGTATCGCGCATCTCTTCGGCCAGCTCCGGCAGGAACGACCACAGCGCAAGCGAGTGCCCACCACGACGCGCCAACGAGATGGCCAGAGCCGTTCCCCACGCGCCCGCGCCCAATACCGCAATCCGGCTCATGCCTCCGCCTCTCCCGTACCGGTTCCCGATCCGGAGCCAACACCGAAGCGGCTCTCCGTCCCGTTCAGCAGACGCCGGATGTTTCCATGGTGCTTAACAATAATCAACAGAGGAATAAAGAAAAATCCGAACTTGACCATCGGCGTGTGCTGGGCAACAAAGTAGAAGCCGAAGAGCGGGAACGTCGCCAAACCTACAATCGAGGCCAGCGAGACGTAGCGTGTCAGCGCAAAGACCACGGCAAAGACCAGCAGAATCCCCACCGCCGACGGCCAGGTCAGCACCAGAAAGACACCCAGCGCGCTGGCCACGCCCTTGCCTCCGCGAAAGCCCAGCCACACGGGAAAGACATGGCCCAGGACGACCGCAACCGCCGCGGCCACCTGCACGTCATAGACTCCCGGCGCGAGATGGCGCGCAATCACCACCGCCGCATAGGCCTTGCCAATATCAAGCAGCAACGTCACCACGCCCAGCTTGGTGCCGCCCGAGCGCGCCACATTGGTGGCGCCAATGTTGCCGCTGCCCTGCTGGCGCACGTCCTCACGGCGGAAGAGGCGCACCAGAATATAGCCGAAGGGAATCGAGCCCAGCAGATACGCAATCGAGATGGAGAGAACCCAGGGATTCATGATCAACGCACGAGTCTTGTCTTACTCCTACAAGAGTCTATCAAGCCAGGGAAGAATGCTGTACTGCGAACGTCCGCGCGATCACGCCCGCTCCAGCAGGCTGCGCCGCAGCAGCTCCAGCGCGTGCTGGCTGGCCCACCAGCGAATCCGCTCGCGGTCGCCGGTGATATGCAGCTCGGTGACCGAGGTGCCTCCGGTGAGGCCGGCAAACGAGATTGCCACATAGACCAGGCCGATGGGCTTTTCGGCGTCCGGCCCCGGCGCGCCCGGCCCCGGCCCCGCGATGCCCGTAATGCCGATTCCCACCGACGCGCCACTCCGCCGGCGAATTCCCTCGGCCATGGCGCGCGCCACCGGCTCGCTGACCGGCCCCTCGCTCTGCACCAGTTCCTCGGGGACCTCGGCGAAGGTGGTCTTCAAGCGGTCGGCGTAGACCACCGCGCCGCCCAGAAAGTAGCGCGAGCTGCCGGGCACCGCGGTGAGCCGCTGGGCCAGCAGGCCACCGGTGCAGCTCTCCGCCGCGGCCAGGGTCATGTGGCGCAGGCCGAGCATCAGCAGCACCACCTCCTCCAACGACTCGCCGTGCGACGAGAATATGTCCTCGCCCATCTGCTGCTCGATCTTCTCGGCCAACTCGTCGACGCGTGCCTGCGCCTCGGCCTCGGTGGGCTTGGCGCAGACGAAGTGCAGTTGAATCTCCGCCGCGCCGGCCAGGATCGTCGTGTCAACATCCTTGAATTTTTTGTAGATGGGCGCGGTGCGCGCGTCCACCTTCGACTCCGGCAGCAGGGCCATACGCAACATGCGTCGCGCCATGTGCCGCTCGGGGAGCGTGGCCGCCAGGCGCGGACGGCACTCGGCCTCGAACATCGGCTCCAGCTCCCTGGGCGGGCCGGGCAGCAGAATGACGATCTTTCGATGCCGTCCCACCACGGTGTCGATGTACTGGCCGGGCGCGCTGCCATTGGCGTTGGGCATCACCTCCGCGCTGTCGATCACGTCGGCCTGGCGCGCATTGTTCTCCGGCATCTTCATGCGCCGCGCGGCGAAGCGCTTGTACATCGCGGTCAGAATCTCCGGGTTTCTGCGCAGGCCCACGCCGAGGGCCGCGGCCGCCGCCTCACGCGTGAGGTCGTCCTCGGTGGGGCCGAGGCCGCCGGAGAAGATCACAATGTCCGCGCGCTGGAGGGCGATGCGCGCCGCGCCGGTCAGGTCTTCCAGGTTGTCGCCGACGATGGTCTTGAAGGCGACCGAGACGCCCAGCTCGTTGAGCCGCGCCGTCAGGTAGAGCGAGTTGGTGTCCTGCCGGAAGGGCGTCAACATCTCCGACCCGGCAGCAATAATCTCAGCGATCATAGATTAGTTCTACGCTGTCAATCCTACCTTGCTCCGTCCCTTCCTCCAATCCAGCAACGAGATTCGTGACGGGAACGGTGTTTCACGGGACTGAAAGCGCAAGATATCATGAATCATGGCCTTCTACCGGTTTCGCCCGACTGATGCTTTACTCGATCAATTTGAGGAACTAGAGCGTCAAGAGATTTACTTCGCTTCGCCCAAGGAACTCAATGACCCACTGGAAGGGTTCAAGGATCTTGTTTGGAGTGGCGACAGAATTTTGTGGGAGAATCTGCTGCGTCATTACCTGTTGTGCCTTACGCATGCAGTGATGTCGGCGCTAATAAACGGGCCCGATCACACGTTCGCTGAAATGGAGGCTTTGGTTTTCGCAAATGAGTCATTATTGCCGACACACGAATACGGAAAGTTGTATTGCCGTATCTGCGAAGATTTCTTTAAACACGAGGACGCGGCTGCATTGCCTGAGTTGTTCGCCGTCCGCGGTAGTCCGATCAGACGCGATGAACTCACCACATATCTGCGGCTACTACATCTGCATGCGCTGAATACTGTTCTCACTAGCATGGAAGAAGCCGCTCTTTGTCCGCCTCGCCCTGTGGACGATTCGTTACGTGCGGCTAGTACAAAACCGATTGCCGTTCGAGCGGTTCTGGAATCTATGAAAGTATTGGAACGAGAGCACCCCGATAAACCTGACATTGCTGAAGTCATGAGCAGTATCTCTGTGATTGCCGCCCTCCAGCAAGATCTTATTTTGGAGTACAACGGCATATCGCTCAAGCGAGGTGTAGCCTGGAAGGTGCTTATCTCGGAATTTCCAAGAAGGCACATACGCGCACTTGAACAACTCCTATATAACGACTGGTATACCGCGAGCTTTGTCGCTGATCCTACGGACGCATCGTTATGGGGAACTTATGGCAATAGGCATCAAGGCGTCTGTTTGAAGTTCAAGGCCATCGTGAGTACGAATGGCAAACCCACCCTTAATTTGCGTCAGATTTGCGGCTCGAACGGTGCTCCCATCTATGGTGACGTAGCGCACGAATTTCAACAGGTCGAATACAGTTCGCAATTCGTCGAGGTCAATTTCTTCCGCTCTCTTGGACGACTCACAATGCCCATGCTTCGGCACTGGTACCGGGATGCTACCGGAAACCCCAGCACTTCAGTGGCGGACATCTTGTCGGAGTCGGACAATTGGCGCAAACATTACTGGCAGCAGCAGATGACGGCAATCACTACAAAGCTCGCAGACTGGGCACATGAAAAGGAGTCCAGACTGACCCTAACCGGTTCGTCGGACTTTTCCAACCAATCGAACAGGAAGCTTCAATATCACTTTTCGGACCTTCAGGGCATCATCTTTGGTATGAATACTCCGACCAGCGATAAGCTTCGGATCATGAGAATTATTGAGGGAAAATGCCGAAAAGAGGGCAGAAACGACTTTGAATTTCATCAAGCCCATTACTCTCGCCGAGCCGGAAAAATGGAGATTACCAAGATGAACTTGATTAAGTTTGCCTGACAAACAAGGCCAGAGCTTCCGGAGTTGAGATCAGCAATTGGCGGCGTCGCCCTACACCAGTCGCCGTCCCTCAATATCCAAGGCAACATGGTAGAGCGCGTCGCGGGTGGCGAGGGCGGCGCAGCCATCGTCGAGAAACGCGAGGCCGACGAGATTGTTGCCGGAGACGGCGAGCGACGCCTCGCGGCGCGGCGTGATGCGCACGATTCCGCGCTGGCCAGCGAGCGACGCGGCGACGTAGAGGTTGCCGTCCACGTCGAATGCCATGCCCTGCGCGCGGCCCAGTCCCTGATAGAAGACCGAGGTGCGCCCGTCGCGGTCGATGGCGTAGATGGCCTGGTTGCTGGAGGTGGTCGGCCCGGCGACAAAGAGCGTGCCCTCGTCGTTGAAGGCCAGGTGGTAGGCCGCAAGGCTCGGCTCCAGCGTGGCGTAGACGAAGATGCCGCGGTCGCCCAGCTCGCCGGCGGCGAGCGCCCCTCCGGCGCCGCCTCCGCTGGGGCCGACCTTGAAGATGGTGCCCGAGCGGTCGCCGACAAAGAGGTTGCCGTCGCGGTCGAATGCGATGCCGGTGGCGATGCCCATGCCCTCGGCGTAGGTGGTGACCGCGCCGGCGGGTGAGATGCGATAGACCGTCCCCTCGGCGCGCGAGCTGGCGTAGAGAGTGCCGTCGGCGTCGAAGGCCAGACCGGTGGCGTTCAGAATGCCGCGCACAAACGGGTGCATCTCGAAATCGCGCGCAATGGAAAAGATCGAGACCGGAACGCTCTGGCCGCGCGCGCCGGAGAAGGTGGCATAGACGTTCCCCTCGGCGTCCACCGCGGGGTTGGCCACCGGATGCAGCTCCGCCGCCATGGGCACGGCGACCCTCAGCTCCAGCGCATTGCTGGCGATGCCGCTGCGCTCCAGCACCACCGGGCCGGAGGTTGTCCCCTCGGGGACCTGCAGCACAGCACGGTCCGGCCTGCTCAACGAGAGCACCGCCTCGGCATCGCCCACCGTGACGCGCGGCAGCACGGCGCTCGCACCCAGCAGCCCCGAGCCGCGCAGCTCCACCTCGCAGCCCGGCATCGCCGCCGGCGGGGAAAGCGAGACCAGATGCGGCGCATCTGACTTGGTTCCATGCAGCAAAGGACTCATACCACCCTCAGCGTATAGCATTTTCTCAGTTATTGTGGAGTCGGTGAGATTTACAAAGTGGTTTTCTTTAAGAGAAAACCACGCAGGCTTCATTCGCCCCACTCTAACCCTACTGAGAAAATGCTATGGCCCGCCCTGCGCCGCAGCGCAAACTACACCCAGCGGGAGACCAGCAGGCCCACGGCCAGCGCGAGCAACCCTGCCGCCACATCGTCCAGCATGATTCCCGTGCCTGCGGGCAGGGCCTCCAGCCGACGGATGGGCCACGGCTTCCAGATGTCGAAGAGGCGAAAGAGGACGAGGGCCAGCGCCGCGTGCTGCCAGTCGGGACGCACCGCGATCAGCGCGATCCACTGGCCGGCGACTTCGTCGATCACGACAAAGCCAGGGTCCTGACGGCCCGATTCGCGCGCCACAATGGTGGCGGCGGGAATGCCGATCAGGGTGATGAGCAGCGCGGCCACGGCCGTTGCGAGGGCCAGCGCGAGCCGTCCCGGGTGGAAGAGATGCGCCGCGCCGAACCACAGCAGCGCAGCAGCCACCGAACCATACGTCCCCGGACCGGGCTTCATCCGCCCCGCGCCGAAGAAGGTGCCCAGCAGCCACGCCCAGCGCGTCTTTTTCCCGCAGACCAGCCGCGCGCGCTCCGGCCCGTCGATTCCCTTCCCATGCGCCATCACTGCACTTCCCCGCTGCCGCCGGAGGAACCGGAGCGCTGGCGATCGCGCAGACCGTCCAGCTCGTCGAGCAGATCAGGATCATGAATCGGCGAGCTGATGACGTATCCGCCGCTGGCCCACTTGCCCAGGTCGATCATGCGGCAGCGGTCCGAGCAGAAGGGAAAGTCCTCCGTCCCCGCCAACACAATCGTGCGGCAGGTCGGACAGCGCAGCGTCTTCAGCTTCTTCGCCATAAGCATCATTTTAGAATTGTCGCGGTCACAAGCAAGTGGCCTTTTCGCAGAAGGCCCGGGGCTAAAGCCCTTTGATTTGATTGGCCTTCTTCAGGGGGCTGAAGCCCCCTGCTCCCTCCGAAAGACAACAACGTAAGTTTTTCCGCAGCATGTAAAGCCGTGTTCGTCCGAATCATGGGCTTGGCGTGCAACCAATCTACAGTCCGTAGACTTCGATTGCCGTTCCGCCGAAGATGGCGGCGCGCTCCGGCTCGCTGAAGTCGGCGAAGTAGCTGCACAGCAGATCGAACCACTGCGCATAGGTGGTGGCAACGAGACAGACCGGCCAGTCCGAGCCGGCCATCAGCCGCAATGAGCCAAAGGCCTCGACGGCCACATCGAGATACGGCTTCAGCGTGGCAGGCGAGCGTGCGCCGGCCGGGTCCGCACGCCAATCCGCCTCCGTCACCATTCCGGAGAGCTTGCACCAGACGTTGGGGCGGCGGCCCAGCTCGCGCATGCGCGTGGCCCACGGCTCAAGCTTGCCCGCGGCGATCAGCGGCTTGGCGATGTGGTCCAGCACAAACGGCTGGCGCGGATGCTGGTCCACAAAGTGGATGACGTCCGCAAGGTGCCGCTCGAAGATGAGTATCTCGTAGACCAGCCCGCTGTCCACCAGGGTGCGGATGCCGGAGTTGAAGTCCTCGCGCAGGATGTAGTGCGGGTCGCGCTCGTCCTGGATGACGTGGCGCAGCCCCTTCAGCTTGGCGCGCCCGTCGAACTCCTCCATGCAGCCGGGAAAGTCCTCGCCTGCAATCGGCGCCCAGCCGACCACGCCCCGAATCGCGCCGGTAGCGTCGGCCAGGTCGAGCAGCCAGCGCGTCTCGTCCAGCGACTGGCGCGCCTGCACCGCAATCGTGCCGTCGATTCCCGCAGACGTTATCGCGGCCATCAAATCGCCGGGCAGAAAATCGCGGCGCAGCGCGGCCATCTCTTCGTCGATCCAGCCATACTCCGCCGCCGAGTAGCGCCATAGGTGGTGGTGCGCATCGATCCGTTCAACCCGGCCCATTCCGCTCACAATCTTCTCCGTGCTGCAACATCCATCGGGCGACCCGCATCTCGGCTTTGATGTGGGTTCGCTCCGTTACTTCCTGCTATAGAGCAGGTCTTTGATCGCCTGCCGCCGCGCCGCGTTGGCCTCGCGCACGCTCTTCAACTCATCGGCGTCCATGCGCTCTTTGCTGCTCGCCTGCTCATCGGCCTCGGGCGTGCTGCACTTGGGGCAGCGATTGGCAAAGCCCGGTTTGTCCGGCCTCAGCTCGAACTCCTCTTCGCACACCACGCAGATTTTGATTGGAAATGACATTTTTCACTATGATACGACGGTCAACATCGCATGAAAACCCATCCGCGCCACCGTCGGATTCAGAGGAACTGAGCTAACTCGCCGCAATCTCCACCAGCGGCCCGGGCGCGTCGACGGTGCGCTTCAACTGTCCGCAGGCGGCGTAGATGTCGCGTCCGCGCGGCTTGCGGGTGAAGGTGGGAATGCCGCCGTCGATCAACATGCGGTGGAAGACGGCAACGTCCCGCGGCGCAGGCTCGCGGAAGCCGATGCCCGGGCCGGGATTCCAGACAATGAGGTTCACCTTGGACTTCATTCCGGCGAGCAGAGCAAGGACCTCGCGCGCGTGCTGCGGCTGGTCGTTTACTCCGCCCAGCAACACATACTCAAACGTCACGTACTCGCGCTTGCCCAGCGGGATGGAGCGCAGCGCATCCAGCAGCGCGGCGATCTTCCACTTGCGCGTCACCGGCATGATGCGCTGTCGCACGGCGTCGTTGGAGGCGTTGAGACTGAGCGCGAGCTTGGGCCGGATGGGTTCTGCGGCGAAGCGCCGGATTGCGGGCTCGATGCCGCTGGTGGAGACCGTCATGCGCGACTCGGGAATGCCCATGGCGCGCAGCAGGTGGACGCTCTCGATGAAGGCGTCGTAGTTGAGGAACGGCTCGCCCATGCCCATGAAGACCAGGTTGATGCGCGACGGCGTCTGCACGCCGCGCCCGCTGCCGATGCGCACGCGCTGGCGATTGAGCACGGCGGCCACCTGCCCGGCGATCTCGCCCGCCGTGAGGTTGCGGCGCATGCCAAGCCTGGCCGTCAGGCAGAACCGGCAGTTGACCGCGCAGCCCACCTGGCTGGAGATGCAGATGGTGGCGCGCTTGTAGCCCCCCACGGAACCGGGTGCCCCATCCTTCGCAGCTTCATCGCGAAGGGTGGGTTGGACATCCCATTCGTCCTCATCCTCCTCTTCCAGCGCGGCCTGGCTGCCGTCGCCCCGCTCGCCGCCGTCGCCATCGGGCATCCACACGGTCTCGACGGTCTCGCCGTCGGCCATGCGCATCAGGTAGCGCTCGGTCCCATCCACCGACCGCGCCGTCTGCGCGATCTGAGGCAGGCCGACCGCGTAGCCCTCGGCTGCGAGGCGCTCGCGCAGCTCAGCGGGAAGCGTCGTAATCTCCTCCAGCAAGTTGACGCGCTGCTTGTAGAGCGCATCGGCCAACTGCGCGGCGCGATACTTCGGTAGACCCAGGCCGGCCATCAGCTCAGTCAACTCCGGCAGTCCCTCTCCGAATAGCGCGCGTGACTCCATCTTCGCAGTTTACCGCTCTTATAATCGCCCCATGGACCTCCACGCGGTATTCGCACACACCGAACCCGATCTGCTTCCCGTGCTCGATGAACTTATCCGTATCGAGCCCATCTTTCACACAACGGAGTTCGGCGTCACGCCCGCGGACTTCCAACGAAGAATGTCCCCCGGCTACTGGGAGGTGGGCGCCTCCGGCCGGCGCTACAGCCGAGACTTTATCCTGCACAACTTCGAGCAAACCCCTCCCATCGACGCTCACGCCGCTGGCTGGAAGACCACCGACCACGCCTTGCAACGACTTGGCCCACAGACGGTTCTGCTTACTTACAATCTGCAACAGGGGCTTCGTCTCACACGCCGCGCCACCATTTGGCAGCACTCACGTCAGGACTGGCTGGTCGTCTATCACCAAGGCACGCTCGTCTCCGCCAACGAGGACGATGTTGCGCCGCCGCAGTCGTGAAACAATGGAACCGATGCCAATTTCCGTCCCAGTCGCCACGCCCGCGACCCTTTCCAGCGAATCGCCCACCCGCAACATCCGCCGGACTGTGCTGCCCAATGGCCTGCTGGTGCTGACCGAAGTCATGCCGAACGTGCGTTCGGTCTCCATGGGCGTGTGGATTCGCACCGGCTCGCGCGACGAGCCGTTGGAGCTGAACGGCATCTCGCACTTCGTGGAGCACATGGTCTTCAAGGGAACGACGACGCGCAACGCACGGCAGTTTGCGCGCGAGGTGGACTCCATCGGCGGGAACCTGGACGCATTCACTGGCAAGGAGAACATCTGCTTCAATATTAAAGTTTTGGACGATAATATTGCGCTGGCGCTTGAACTACTTAGCGACTTGGTTCTCCACCCCACCTTCACGCCCGAGGACATCAGCCGCGAGCAGGGCGTGATTCTGGAGGAGATCAAGATGGACGAGGACAGCCCCGACTACCTGGTCCACGAGACGTTTACGCAGAACTTCTGGAAGGGGCACGCGCTGGGGCGGCCCACGCTGGGCACGCTGAAGAGCGTCCCCAGCTTCACCCAGCCCATCGTCTTCGACTTCTACAACGCCTGCTTCACGCCGCGCAACATGGTCTTCTCCGCCGCCGGGAACCTGGAGCACGAATGCTTCGTGGCGCAGGTGGCCGAGCGCTTCACGGGCCTCGCGGCCAGCAGCGGAACTGCGCCCGCCAGGCCAGCCGCGCCGGCGACATACGCCTCCATCACGCTGAAGCGCAAGAAGTCGCTGGAGCAGGTGCAGCTCTGCCTGGGCGTTCCGGCCCCGCCGGTGGATTCGCCCACGCGCTACGCGGTGTATCTGCTGAACTCGATTCTGGGCAGCGGCATGAGCTCGCGCCTGTTCCAGACCATCCGCGAGGACCGCGGGCTGGCCTACTCCATCTACTCCGAGACCAGCCCCTTCCGCGACACCGGCGCGCTGAGCATCTACGCGGGGACTTCGGCCGAGAAGACCCCGGAGGTGATTCGGCTCACCATCGAAGAGCTGCGCCGTCTGAAAGAAGACCCCGTGCCGGAGGCCGAGTTGAGGCGCGCCAAGGACCAACTGAAGAGCAACATCGTGCTCGGCCTGGAAAGCTCCTCCAGCCGCATGTCGAACCTGGCGCGGCAGGAGATGTACTTTGGCCGCTTCTTCCCGGTCGACGAGATCACTGCCGAGGTGGAGGCCGTCACCACCGCAGAGATCCAGACGCTGGCCCGCCAGCTCTTCCGCCCCGAGGCGATCGCTCTGACCGTTCTCGGCAACTTCGGCCCACTCGACGCAACGCGCGAAACCCTCGCATGTTGAGCCGCGCCCTGATACAGTTTCAAACGAGATCGAAACGCACATCTCGCCGCAGAGGAACCATGATGATCACCGAACGCATCTCCCAATGTTTGTCATTCCGCAGCGAAGCGGAGGAATCTGCTTCTTCTTCACTGAGCAAAGAACTCGGCTTCACCCTCATCGAACTGCTCATCGTCATGTCCATCATGCTGATCCTGATGGCGCTGGCGGTGCCGCAGATGCTGAAGCTGAAGAAGCACGCCGACGAGACCTCGGCGGCGCAGACCATCCGCACCATCGGCCAGGCCGAGACGATGTACAACTCCTCGTACAACGGATACGCCTGTCCGCTGGCCGCTCTGGGCGGCGATCCCAAGTCCGGCGCGCCCTCGGCCACCTCCGCCCAGGTCCTCGATCCGGTGCTTGCGGCGACGGGACAGAAGTCCGGCTACACATTTACCGTCACCTGCGGCACCAAGGTCACCATCAACAACCAGGACGTGTACAACTCATACGAGGTGACCGGTGTGCCTCAGTCGGTGGGCAAGACCGGCGACAACGGCTATTGCTCCGACGAGAACAACATCGTCAAAATCGACCCCACGGGAGCCACCAACTGCACCCAGTCCCTCCAGTAGCTGTTGAGCCTGTCATTCCGGCCCTGAGCATGACGAAGGGGAAGAATCCTCGCATTTCGTTCGTACTCCCACTGCTGCTTGCGCTGCTGTGCGCGCCGAATCTCGTCGCACAAGCCGCGCAGGACAACGCCCTCATCCGCCGCGTGGACGGCCACTACAACCACCTGCGCAGCCTGCGCGCGCGCTATACCGAGCACTACACAGGCATGGGCCTGGACCGGACCGAATCCGGAACCCTTACCCTGAAGAAGCCCGGCCTGATGCGCTGGAGCTACGACGCGCCCAGCGGCAAGCTCTTCGTCCTGGACGGGAAGTACGCATGGTTCTATACGCCCGGCGACGCGCAGGTCTCGCGCGCCGCTGCCAAGCAGTTGGACGACCTGCGATCGCCCCTGCGCCTGCTGCTGGGCCACACCCAGCTCGCCAAGGAACTGGACCAGATCGCCACAGAACCCGACGGCGCCAGCTTCCGCATCACCGGCGTGCCCAAGGGCATGGCCCAGCGCGTCCATCTGCTGACGCTCATTGTCGCTCCCAATGGGGCCATCGAGCGCATGAAGCTGGAAGAGACGGACGGCGCGACCACCGAGTTCACCTTCAGCGGGATCGAAGAAGACATTCCGCTGCCGCCCGCCGAGTTCATCTTCACCCCGCCCCCTGGAATCCCCCTCGTCGAAGCGCAGCCTCCCATCTAGACGTAACGTTCCGATGTAAAATTGGGGAATAGAACCCAGTTTTTACGCGCACGAAGGTTCGTGCAGAAGAGCAGCCCCTCCAGTGAGCACCGCCGCAAAGCCCCAAATTCTTACTACCGCTGAATTCCACGCCGCCGTCCACGCGCTGGCGCCCGCCGTTGCCGTCTTCGACTGCGACGGGACCCTCTGGTCGGGCGACGCGGGCGTGGGCTTCATGCGCTGGACCATCGACCACGGCCTGCTGTCGCGCGAGGCCATCGACTGGCTGGACGACCGCTACCGCGCCTACCTGCGCGACGAGGTCTCGGAGGTTGCCATCTGCGGCGAGATGGTGCAGATCTACCAGGGCCTGCGCGAGAGCGAGATGCGCTCCGCCGCCGCCGAGTTCTTCGCCACGCAGATCGAGCCGAACCTGTTCGCGGAGATGCAGACCCTGGTGCGCGAGTTGCAGGCGCGCGGCAGCGAAATCTGGGCAGTCAGTTCCACATGCAACTGGGTCGTCGAGGAGGGCATGCGCCGCTTCGAGATTCCCCCCGGCCGCATCCTGGCCACGCGCGTTGCCGTGGTTGAGGGCTTCGTCACCCCCACCCTGATCGACGTCCCCACCGACGAGGCCAAGGTCGCGTCCCTGGCCCGCGTGGGCATCCACGCGCCCGACGCCGTCTTCGGCAACTCCATCCATGACGCCGCGATGCTGGCCATCGCGCGCCGCGCCTTCCCCATCGACCCCAGCCCCGCCCTGCTTGCGCGCTGCGCTCAGGAGCGCTGGCCCGTCTACTACCCTGCCTCCGTCGCTCCGTAATTACAACTCTTGCCTGTTCCCTGTTCCCTGAATTTATGCTGCTCGAAGGCCTGCACATTCCGCTGACCACCCCCTTCCACCCGGATGGCCGGCTCAACCTGCCCAAGCTGGCCGCGAACGTCGAACGCTATTCGAAATCTCCCGCCGCCGGGTTGATTGTCCTCGGCCCCAGCGGCGAGCCCACGCTGCTCACCGACGAAGAGACGCACGAAGTGCTCCGCGCCGCAGCCCAGGCCGCCGCGCCAGAGAAAATCCTCATCGCTGGAGTCTCCCGCGACAGCGTCCGCGCCACGCTTGCCCTCGCCGACCTCGCCGCAGAGCTGCTCTACGACGCCATCCTCGTCGGAGTCCCGGATTTTCTGGCACTCGAGTCCGGGTACTCCAGACTCGACTCAAATCAAAGGCCGATCCCATTGTCGAAGAACAGCCTTATCGAGCGGCGCACATTCTTTCAGACAGTCGCTGACCGTTCTCCACTCCCTGTCATCCTGCTCAATATGCCTAGCCGAACGATTACTATTCCTGTGGCGCGCACAGTGTCATCGCATCCAAACATCATTGGTCTCTATGGCACCAATTATTCGGTCGAAATCCAAAGCGCGCTGATTGCGTCGCTCCTCAATCACACGGCCAGTATCAAGCGGGAGGATACGGTCACGCCCACCTTCGCCGCCGTCACCGCACGCATGAAGCTAGCAGCCATCTCCACCGCCCCTCTCATCTCCGCGTACACCCTCGCCGGTAACTCCGCCACAGCGGTAGCCGAACCCCCAGCGATTCCCGCGCTGCGCACGCGCACCAAAACCGTCGGCTTCCAGATCATCTGCACGAACGCTCCGAGGATGCTCGATGCGCTCAACTCCGGCGCCGTCGGAATCGCACCCCCCATCGCCGCAGCAGCCCCACAGGCCTGTTACGAAGTCTTCGCTGCATGGAAAGATCAGGACCAGCCTCTCGCCCAGGAAAAGCAGCAGCGCCTGCTCGCAGCCGCCCTCCTGGCCGGAACCTTCGAGGCCGGCGCCCTCAAATACGCAGCCGACCTCAACGGCTACTTTGGCGGACGGCCGCGCCTGCCGCTGCTTCCCCCCACAGGCATCCAGCGCGCCGCCCTCGAGCAACTGATGAAGCAGCTTCGCAACTAATCAGATTATTCGCATCAGATTCCATTTAGGATTAGCTCACCGGGCAATTCTTATGGCGAAGACAACCACAGCGCGGCGCGACAGATCGACCGGCGAACTGGCCCGCGAGGCACTCTGGTTTGCCCTGCACACGCTGGCCGCCATCGTTATTCTGGCTGTCGTTCTCGGCCTGATGACGTTGGCCCATCCCGATCCCGGCTCCGCCGCACCCAAGGTCTTCGCCGGCGCGCTGGCCTTCCTGGTTCCCATGGCCGGCGGCTTCGTCGTCGTCCGCATTCTGCCCGGCAACGAGCAGGCCCGGGCCGCGCGTGCCATCTGGGTCTCCGGCCTTTTTCTCTTTCTTGCCGCCGGCGTCTGGGTGCTCGGCCTGCCCACCGGCAACGGTCTCTGCGAGGGCTGCGGGGCGACCGAGAAGCTGTGGCGCACCTTCTTCAGCATCCATCGCGGCAGCGGGCTGATGGGCGGCGACGGCATGCTGGTCGGCGTCTGGGCGCCGCTCTGCACGATCGGCTACGCCGCCGGAGCTGCCCTCGGACTCGTGGATTAGACTAGAACCCATGCCCGCCGATCCCGACCGCGTCGCCCTGATCCAGATGGCCTGCGCGCCCTCCAACGAGGAGAACCTCGACCACGCTGTGGACCTCGTCCGCCAGGCCGCGCGCGCCGGCGCAGAGCTGGTCTGCCTGCCCGAGCTCTTCGGCGCGCAGTACTTCTGCCAGAGGGAGGACCATCGGCTCTTCGCGCTGGCCGAGTCGATTCCCGGGCCTTCGACTGCACGTCTTTCCGCAGTCGTACGAGAAGCCAAGATCACGCTGATTGCATCGCTGTTCGAGCGGCGCGCCCCCGGCCTCTACCACAACACCGTCGCCGTGCTGGACCACGAATCGGCAGGGCCGGACCACATCGCCGGCCTCTACCGCAAGATGCACATCCCCGACGACCCGCTGTTCTACGAGAAGTTCTACTTCGCACCCGGCGACCTGGGCTTCCGCGCCATCCCCACCTCGCACGGCCCGGTGGGCGCGCTCATCTGCTGGGACCAGTGGTTCC
>JBEKRR010000010.1:0-49243 GCA_049518555.1 Acidobacteriaceae bacterium | reverse complement strand
TGATCAGCTGCATGGGTGTCGTTCCGCCTCATTGCCTTCTCGCGCAACCGGGCAACCCGGTCCATTGAGAGGCCCAGATTCTCTTCGAGCGCACTTAGTTCCACGGTGTAGAAATACTGTGTTTGACCGAGAGCCATAAGTACCACCTCCACATGTAGCAGATGCTCCAGTGTGCCGGGAGGGACATAAAAATGGCATAAAGAAGAAATAGAAAGTTCGCAAAAGTATTCAGTTGAAGTTTTCCGGCATTAATCAGCGCGGAGATGCGCCGGCCGATCGCGTGCCGTACCGCATTCGGTGATTTTGGGCATCAGAATCTTTAACAATCATCTATTTATTTCCTTATGCGCTCCTTATGCGGCCCGCCCTAGAGTCTTCTACAGGAGGGTCCAGTCATGAACCGAATATTGGTTGTTGCGGCTCTTTCCCTTACATTTCCGCTTGCGGGAATGGCACAATCCACGACGCAGACAGCAAGCCTGTCTACGCCAATCACCCCGCGTGAAGTGCACAGCCTGATGCTGAGCGCGCACAACAGCGTCCAGTACCAGCAGCTTGCCGGCTACTTCCACCAGCAGGAGGCGAAGTTCCGCGCCGAGGCCGCCGCCGAGAAGATCGAGCGGGACCGGCGAGCTCAGGTGAATGCCGGCTTGACGCAGAAGTACCCACGTCCAGTCGATTCGGCCCAGTACCTGTATGAGTCGTATCTCTCCCAAGCCGACAGCGCAGCACTCCAGGCCCAGCACTTCGACCAGCTCGCGGCGGCCCAGACTCAGCATGAACAGCAGTTCGCCACTGCATCGCAGGGCAAGCTGTAATGCGCCGCTGCATGGGAATGCGCATCTGTATTAATGCATCGTTCTTTTGCGGTCAGGAAAACGCACATGGAACACGTGCCGCATCTTACCGGCGCCATGCTCCATGTGCGTAATTTTCTTACGACTTTCTTGCGCTTTCTTGATTTCTTTATTATGGCTTCACACATTACCATCGCGGTGGATTAATTGAATGACCTCACGGCTTACAATGGTAATCCCGTTGACAGAGAAGCGGTCGTGGATGCAACTGCTCAAGCAGTGCGCGATTGGCTGCGCCTCCGTTGCGGCCGTGACCTTTGTTGCGTATAAATTGCATTTCCCGGTCGCCACCGTGGGCTTTATCTATCTGCTTCTTGTGGTCATTGCATCCATTTCTTATGGGGTATGGCAGGCGACCTTTATTTCACTGGTCGCGGTCTGCTGCCTGAACTACTTTTTTATTCCTCCTATTTGGTCGTTTACCGTCTCAGACGATCGGGACTGGATCGCGCTGGTCTCGTTTCAGATCTGTGCGCTGGTGGTGAGCCGGCTCTCCTCCCGGGAGCAAAAGATTGCGCGCGACGCCAACTACCAGCGAATTCAGATGAAGAAGCTGTATGAGCTGAGCCGCGGCACTCTGCTCTTCGATCTGCACCAACCGCCGGGGCTGCAACTGGTGCAGTCGATCCGGCGCATCTTCCAGGCCGACGATGTTGCCATCTTCGACGCAAATACCGTCCTGCTCAATCACGAGGGGAGCTGGTCGACGGAGGAGCAGCAGATTGCCAGGACAACCTTCCTCACCGATCACACCGAGGACGACCATGACACACGCACCACGCAGCGTGTGATTCGCATTGGGAACAAGTCCATCGGCGCGATGGCCATTCGCGGAGAGGTTGACCCCTTGATTGCCAACTCCATCGCTTCGCTTGCCGCAATCGCCTTTGAGCGTTACCGCTCGTATGAAAAAGAGGCAAGCGCGGAGAGCGCGAAACAGACTGAGCAACTGCGCGTAGCCGTACTCGATGCACTGGCGCATGCATTCAAGACGCCGTTGACGGCGATCTGCACGGCCAGCTCCGGGCTGCTGGAGATGGGCACGCTGGGCAAGACCGAGTCTGAGCTGGCTGAATTGATTGATGAAGAGTCCGTCAACCTCAATCAACTCTGCACCCGCCTGCTGCAGACCGCGAAGCTGGAGGCTTCCAGCGTGACCATGCGCACCGAACCGGTGGTTGTATCGAAGTTGGTGAAGGATGTAGTGGCGGAGCTCTCGGGAACGCTCAAGCAACATCCGATTGAGCTCTCCATCGAGGAGCAGGAGACGCCGCTGCAGGGCGACCGGGAGCTGCTCACCATGATCCTGACGCAGTATCTGGACAACGCCGCCAAGTACTCCGCACCCGACGCTCCGATCGATATTGCAGTGCGCGAGAGCAACTCCGAGCTGCTGCTCTCGGTGCACAACCAGGGCTCCGTGATCCAGATGCAGGACCGCGAGCGCATCTTCGAGCGCTTCTATCGCAGCTCCGACGCCAAGGAGCGCGCACCCGGCGCCGGGGTTGGCCTGTCCATCGTCAAGAAGGCGGCCGAGGCCTACCGCGGACATGTATGGGTGACCAGCGCCGAACAGGAAGGCACGACCTTCTTTTTATCGATTCCGAAGATGCAGATGGGAGGGTACTAGCCATGGAATCCGGACTGATTCTGATTGTGGATGACGAGCTGTCCATCCGGCGCGCGCTGCATACAACCCTCAACAATCTGGGGTTCAGGACGGTGGAGGCGGCGCGCGGCGAGGAGGCCCTGTCGCTGCTGCGCACAACTACATTCGACGCGGTCCTGCTGGACATCAATATGCCGGGCATGAGCGGCATCGACGCCTGCAGGAGCATGCGCCGCCTGTTTCCGCGCATTCCCATCCTGATGCTCACCGTGCGCGACAGCGAAGACGACAAGGTGGAGGCGCTGGACGCGGGCGCGGACGATTACATCACCAAGCCCTTTCAGTTGCGCGAGCTCACGGCCAGGATGCGGGCCGCGATGCGCTGGTCTAGGATGCCCGACACGCAGGAAGCGGCTGTGCTGCGCATCAACGAGATTGAACTCGACCCCGCGCGCCACACGGTGAAGAAGGCCGGCCGGCTCATTCACCTCACCCCCAAGGAGTTTGAGTTGACGCAACACCTGATGACCCATGCAGGCAGGCCCATCCAGCATAGCCGCCTGCTGAATACCGTGTGGGGAGAAGGATACGGCAACGAGCTGGAGTATCTGCGCACCTTCATGCGCCAACTGCGCAAGAAACTGGAAGACGATCCCGCGAACCCCAAGTACCTGCTCACGGAAGCGCACGTCGGCTATCGCTTTGCGGAGAATTCATAGATCGGTGGATGATCCAGACCGCGCATTGCTGATCGAACGGTTGGTTTTCCTATCCGGCCTGTGGCTCACCTGTGATCTTTCAAGAGGTTGGCTGCTTTTTCCTTGCGATGCATTCCCACGCGTGGAACGCTGAAAAGTGCGCAAAGTTGGCGGGTCCAGGATCTCGATTAGGGTCGTCAGGTGCCGGCGAAGAGCTTTCTCAGTCGGAAACTCCCGCACCGAAAACGTCTTATGTCTCTGCTTCTGGTCCGGGCCTTCCCGGTAGCGCCACTCCCAAGCAATTCCGTTGCGTCTTTTGACCTTATGGATCGTTCCCATCTGGTATCTTGAAGGCATGACTTTCTCTCGCAACCTCCCCGTGTGTAATAGCAGTTCTGTATACTATTTTAGGGGTTGGTCATTTTCATAAGTTATTGATACCAAAGATGCGCCCGTAGCTCAGCTGGATAGAGCGGCAGCCTCCGAAGCTGTAGGCCAGAAGTTCGAATCTTCTCGGGCGCACCACCCATTTTCCTGCCACGCCCTTCCCTATCTTCCGCCGCTCTCTTCCCAATCTTTCCGCCCAATCTCTCCTGCGAGGAACGCCCCCAACCGGGCAGTAGGCCGATCGGCGGCCTAGAGTTTGATGACACGCCCTAACACTCACGTTGGTTCAGAAATACCGGGGCTGATTAACAACCTTGGCCTCAAACTCGTCGTTGAGGCGATACCGTCTGGCTATTTTTTCTATAGACCACATGCCGGATTAGGGTCTGCTCAACACCGCAGTCTTGTTATGTGTTGCCTGCGTCCGTGCCGCGAACGCCCAGTGATTTCCCATACAAAAGTTGACAATGGAGCAGCACAGAATCGCGATACTGTTCGAAACGAGCAGGGGGATGTGTGCTTCATGGACCAGGATTCGCATCAGCAGCAGATTTCCCAGCATGGAGACCAAACCATTGGAAAGATGAAACCGAATGAATTGCGTGAGCAGTGCGGCACGGTCGCGGCGGTCGCGCCAAGTGTAGTGCAGGTGCCATACAAAATTGTGTACGAGCGCAAGCTCAATGGCCGCAGCCGTGGCATAGAGATAGTGGCCCGCCGAAACCCGATTGAAGAGAGCGAGCGCGGCAAGCTGCACCACCATCCCCATGGCCCCTACCAGATTGAATTTGCACCAGCGGATGAGGGAGTTCATGGCAGCGGCTCCTGCCGGTAGAGCTCTGCCGTGTGACGCAGAGTAATGACGATCGCCAACGCGGACATGCAGACTGCTGCGATCGTTCCTCCCAGATCGAAGAGCAGCATCCTGTGGCCGAACAGCGTCGCATACGGACTGCGCAGCGCAGCCAGCGTGCCGACGATCAGCAGAATGCGAATCTCCGTGGGGCCGAAGATGCCCTGCGAAAGCTCGAAGCACGACAGCGTATAAGTGGCCAGGTAGCTCTCGCTGGAGAGGAGGAGAAACGCGATCAGCATCGCGATCGCGGTCGGCCAGTGCAGCAGACCGGAGCAGCCGAGTCCGACCATCAACGCAATGGAGCCGAAGATGTCCACCATGTGGTCCACGTAGAAGCCATAGCGCGGCCTCTGCTGGCGGCGCACTCGGGCCAGGGTGCCATCCATGCTGTCGCCCAGCCAGTTGAGCGCGATGCACAGAACCACCAGAAGCAGCGCGTAGCGGTTGGTTCGTGAGAGCGCATAAAAGATCCCTGCCGCGACCTGAGCGCCGAGACCGAGCAGGGTGAGCTGGTCAGAGCTGAGCCACTGCGGCGCTCGCTCGGCCATCCACAGCAATGCGCGCTTCTCGATGGAAGCGGTGAGGGACTGATTGATACGGCGGGCGGTTTGAAATCCCGCAGCATTCTTTGAAGCAGTTGATCTCTCATTCATCCTTATGGTTGCCTGTGCGTTCATCATGGTCTCCATTCCAATTGTTGATTTCCGTGTTGTCGTCTCGTCGCTCGTCGAGCGAGCTATCTGCGCAGCGCGTTGCATGTGGAACGCAATGTGAACTCCAGCGACTCGCGTGGAACGCTCTCCACAAATGGCCGAACCGCCCAGCCGAGGCCGGTTGGTATGGAGCGCGTCAGCGAGACCGACTCGATCTGCATGTAAAGTCCGCCGTCCCGCTCCTCGTAGCTCCAGTAGGTGTTCAGTCGCCACAGGAAGCCGTGCTCCTCGCCGGGGCTCAGCGCGCGCTCGCTGGCCGTGCCGGGCGAGTCGATCTCGTTGATCTGCGTGCTCCGCGAGATGCTGAATCCTTGCTGGGCATCGAGTCGTCCATACGAGATGTCGTAGGCCGTATCCATCACCACCGTGATGACGTGCCGCTGGCGTACGCGCATCGTTGCCTGCAGCCGGTCTGCCTGTTGTGCCAGCACACGTGCCTGTAGCACCTGCGGAGAGAAGTGTTTCGGGTAGGCGCTGAAGTCCTTCATCAGCCGTTCAAAATCCGCCGCTTTGGCTCCAGGGGCAAATGCCGTGCCGCGCCAGTGGTGCAGCATCGCTCCGGGCAAATCCGCACCCGCAGGCGGTGTCAGCTTCTCGATGATCAACTCACCCCGGCGCAGACGGTCCCCACTTTGCGGATCAGAAGCCGCCGGAGCCAGGAAAGCACTCTGCGATCGATGCTGCTGAGCGAGGCGCGTCTCAACCGTATGTGTGTAGGAGTTAAAGGCTGCAACCGCAGCCGGTGGGGGCCCTGCAGCAACGCAGTGGGGAGCAGTGACGAAGAGCAATAGTCCGCAGAGAAGAGAGAAGGTTCGGGAGCGTATGGGTTGGAATCGCGTCATGGGTGCGCCTCGCTTCATGAACTGCACAATGCTCCTCCCCGGCCTGCCAGATCAATGCATGGGACCTCACCGGTTGGAGTTTGTTTCTCACGGTGCAACGGATTGCAGTAATTAGACTTTCTGATAGTTATCAATTCGGCGACAGGTATAGATTGAACGCGCGATCGGATACACTGGCACATAACATGACGGAAACAAGACCAGCCCGGCGCTATCGTTTTGGTGTATTTGAAGCAAACGCTGCCTCGGGAGAGCTTCTGCGGCAGGGAATCCGAACCAAATTAAACGCCCAGCCCTTTCAGGTACTCTGCATGCTGCTGGAGCGGCCCGGCGAACTGCTGACTCGAGAGGCTATCTCCCGCGAGCTGTGGCCCGAGGGCACCTTTGTCGATTACGAACATGGCGTGAACTCAGCGGTCAATCGCATCCGCGAAGCCCTCGGAGATACGGCAAGCAATCCTCGATTCGTTGAGACCTTGGCCCGTCGTGGATATCGCTTCGTGGCTCCCGTGGAACGGATTGGCCTCGGTGAAGATCCGTCTCCCTCAGTCTCCGAGTCCACGGCCTCGGGTTCGAGCGAGCATGCGGTCGTTTCGAGCGAGTCTGAGGCTGACCTTCTCAGCCGGATTCTGGCCTCTCCGCAGGAACTTCCGAAGGCCTCGTATCCCGTTGTGCAGACGCTCTTCGTCTTGTTTCAGTGCATGTACCTGAGCTTCTATATCGGTGCGCTGGCAAATCTGCCGGAAATTGAAGACCTTTTCTCCCCACTGCCGAAAGCATCGCAGGCACTTACTGTCTTGATCGTGACTGCCGCAGTTCTGATACCTGTTCGTGCCTTCGTGCTCACTGCTGTGCTCATGCACGCGCCCCGAGTGCGCGAGAAGTTCCTCAGGATTTGGCCGTTTCTGTTTCTGTTCGATGAGCTTTGGTCGCTCTCGCCATTCCTGCTGCTGCACCACATCAGCATCGGATTGGCAGTATCGTGTACGGCGCTTCTCGTCTACTCGCCCTTTGCACAGCGATCTCTAGTCCTGATGGGTGCAGGCGGCAGGGACCGTGAAACCTCAGCTACGGTCCGGTGAACGGAGCGATCCTGCCAACCCAAGCTGTGGCAGCGAACTTTCCGAAATGCTGACTTGAACAAAACCGCTTTAGGCGACGGACGCTTGCGCGTGGGGCTGAGCGAGCGGCTGTGACGTTGCAATTCCCTGATATCAGCCGACACAGAGCAAGGATGAAGATGCACTCACCCAGGCCATCCTCTCATTGGCCAGGTTAGGATGGAAGCACCGTGAGGCGAATACTTACATGCATGCTGTGGCTGGGAGGGCTAGTGGGCCAAGCCCAGGTCCGGCATGTCTCTCCCCTGGCAAGTGCACTCCACGGGACACACGCCACCGCTGTTGTCGTGGATGTGCCCTCTGGAAGCATCCTTGACAGCTATGGCGCTCTGGATATGCCGGCTGCACCGGGTTCGACCCTAAAACCATTTGTGCTGAAGGCGGCACTGGATGCTGATGTGATTTCCGCGCAGGAGAGGATCCACTGCCGCGGTACGCTGATGGTAAAGGGACATAATCTGGCGTGCGGACATCCCCGCGACATCACTGTTCTGGACGCGAGACAGGCGTTGGCGGAATCCTGTAATACCTACTTCGTTACTCTGGCAAGGCGTATGACACCGCAGGTGTTGATTAAGGGATTGCAAGCGTATGGTCTGCATCCGGCAGGATCTGCTGCCGTACCCGACGACCGTGCGCTCCTTGCTGTTGGAATTGTGGGGATCAAGACGTCGCCGCGCGAACAGGCCATGGCCTATCGCATGCTGGCACAGCAGATGAATGGAGCAACGGGACATGCGGTGGGTGTAGTGCGCGATGGGATGCTGCAGTCGGTCGCGACCGGCATGGCACGCGGGGCGCAGGTCGACGGTATGATGCTTGGCGGCAAGACAGGGACAGCACAGGATGCTCCTGCACCGTGGAGTCATGGGTGGTTTGTGGGCATCCTGTTTGACGGGCAGATGCAGGCACGGCGCGTCCTCGTCATCTATGTGCCCCGCGGCACTGGCAACGACGCGGCATTGCTGGCAAAGAGAGTATTACAGCGAAAGGCAGTGCAATGAGGCTCGCGCATGGAATCCTGCTGGGCCTGTTGGTTACCTCAACTGCAAGGTCGCAATCTGCAACGGATGTCACTGTACGGCTGTTCTACACCCACGCCATACATGCTGCCACGGTTACACCGGTGGATGCGGTCATGCGATTGTGTAAGGGGTGCAAAACCAGTTTGATTCCCGCGCAGTTGCAGATCAGTACTAGTAAGGCGCAGTTGATAGTAGGCGGAAAAGCTGTGCCTGAACTGGATTTAAACGGACAGGTTCGCGTGACTGCAGACAGCGGGGAGGTTGAGTTGGGCTATGGACAGTGGAAGGTTACTGCGGCGCCGGATGGGCTGCATGTACTGCTGACAATTCCCAGTGAACGGTACGTGATGGCAGTCCTTCAGAGCGAGGCAGGGGCAAACGAATCCGCGGAATCACTCAAGGCGCTGGCGGTGACGGCACGCAGCTTTGCATTGACGAATCCGCATCGGCACGGGGCGGAAGGGCTGTGCAACAGCACGCATTGCCAGGCCCTGCGCATGGGTGATGTTCCGGCAGAGATTGAGAGCGCGGTGCGTGCAACCGCGGGCGAGACACTGTGGTGGCATGGAGCTCGCGTGCCAGGATATTTCACACAGAGTTGCGGTGGGATGACGGAAGATGCTGCGGTTATGTGGGGTGGAGAGGAAAAGCCGTGGCTGACGTCCCATGCAGATCGCTACTGCGTAAGACTCCCCTCCCAATGGCATGCAGAGATGAGCGTTACAGAGTTGCGCGAGGCTCTGTATGCGGAGGGTTGGAAGCTGGTTGGTGCGATCGATGGCGTTCGAGTTGAGCAGCGGGACGGAAGCGGTCGCGCGCGAAAGCTGCTGGTTTCGGCAGGAACTGAACGAGTGACAATTCCGGCAGCGAGCCTGCGGTTTGCGTTGAACCGGTCGCTAGGCTGGAACCGTCTGCGCAGCGATTGGTATGAAGTGACCTTGAACGATGGGCGTGTGGTGTTCGATGGAAAGGGATATGGGCATGGCGTTGGGCTATGCCAGGCCGGTGCGGCAGAGATGGCGAAGGCAGGCAAGAACTATCGAGAGATTCTGGCGTTCTACTTTCCCACTACGGGCCTGCAGGTGGAGGCCAATGATGCGGGATGGATGCAGCACGACGGGAATGGATGGACACTGCGGTCTACGGGAGATACGGCGAGTTTGATGGCGCAGGGGAACCGGGCGCTGCTTCGGGCGCATGCATTGTTTGCAGGCAATGTGCATCCAGTGGTGACCGTGTACCCGACGACGGAACTCTTTCGGCAGGCTACCAATGTGCCTGGATGGATGCTGGGAACCGCTCGCGGCGACACGATTGCATTGCAGCCGATGAAACCATTACAACGGCATGGCGGTGCAGAGGCGCTGCTGCTGCATGAGTTTCTGCACAGCATGGTGGAAAGCGAAGCGACGGATGTCGCGCCGCTATGGCTACGAGAGGGGTTGGTGGAGGCGCTGGCGAGCGAGTCTGGAGGTCCGAAGAACATGACTCCAGTTCAAATCGACGCAGCCTTGCTCAGAGCAGGCAATCAGCAGGAGGCGGAACAAGCGCATCGTGCGGCGTGCGGGTTGGTGCGCGGACTGATTGCCAAATACGGAATGCAGGCGGTGCGCGGCTGGCTACGCAGCGGAGTCCCGCAAGGCCTGGTTGCGGGCGAGTAGCTCGGATGTGAGCGCCACGACGTATGTGAACAGGTAGACCAAGACAACATAGACCACGGTGAGCCGCAGCACGACGCTGATAACTTCGACAGTCGGGTTGCTTGGTGGATGCCAGTCAATCAATGAAGTAAGGACATTGGCTGCGCAATAAAACAGGATTGGAGTAAGCCAATACTGCCAGCGGAGGAGAATGCGCGAGGCGTTTCGTCGCGCGGACCAGCCACGCGTGACGGTCTCGATCGCTACCGGGATAAAGAGCGCAGGCAGTACGGTCCACATCAGAAAGTCGAAAATATTATTTTGCCAGTTGAGCAGGCGCACCTGCGTAAAGATGCTGCGCAGGTGTGGGCCGAGCATGGCGTTCCAGTAGGACGCGCGCTGCGAGGCGCGGTCGTTGAGCGGGTCGAGTATGTAGTTTGCGAGTGAGAAGATTGCAATCCAGAGCGCGAGCAGAAGACCGCCCAGCCAGATAGGTTTGTTTTCGGCGGACTGACGGAGACGGCGCACGATGAAGGTGTGAAGTGAGAGCGTCCCCACAACCAGCAAACAAATGGTTAGGGCCGAGAGCGCAAGTTCCCAGAGATGCGAGTCAGGAATGGTTGTAGCGGCAATCGCAATGCCTATCAACCCAAGATTGCCGAAGATCTGCCACAGCAGGATGCGAATGGTGATACGGCGGCGTGCAGCGAGGAAAAGAATATTCACTTGGCTACCTCTTTTACGTCGAGGTGAAGCTCATCCGTGGTGGCCTGCACGCCCGGCTGGTACATGGGAGAGACGCTGGCAGGGCTGATGGCAAAGCTTCCGGGGTTTACAACCTTGAGAAGATAGAACGAATCATGACGGCCGTCGAATGTGCCTGCGAAGATTGCGGCGTGATCGTCATGGAACTCCTGACGTGTGTACCACCAGTCCCAACTGGCGGGTCGGTTGACGATGTTGTAGCTGTCGCTGTTCTGCAGGAACTCAACACCGGCGGGGATGGGGTCTTCGATCAACAGATACTTCTGTGGCGAACCGCCAACGCCGAGATGAACAGCGAGAACATCTCCCTGCTCCACCGGACCGTTGAGCGGTTTGAGCGTATAGACGATGCTGCCGTCCTTCGTTGTGGGAACCAGGATGGAATAATCGCGAGCGATGCTCAATGCAAGCGAGCCCTGCTGATAGCTATGTGGCGAGGTTGAGAAGTATGTCGCCTGTGTGGTCCAGTAGGCGCGGCCGCTGCCGGTAGAGACGATGCGGATGGTGTTCTGCTGCGACTGCAGATGCGCAGCGTCCAGAGTGAGGGAAAGCGTGGTGCCCTTGACTGCATCTGCCTGCGAGAAGTGGCGCTTCCCTGCCGAGGCCCCGTTGACGAAGACTTCAACGTCTGTGTCGCCAGCAAGTTCGTGCGATACCAGGAGGTAGTCCGTCAATCCGTATATCACGAACGCAGTCTGCTGCGTGCTGCCCCACCAGGTGCCTTCGGAGCGATTGGCGACAAGCCACTGTGCGGCCTTCACCAACAGCGGACTCTGCGGATCGGCCTGGGCAAGGAACTTGAGCACAAACGCGGTCGATTCGGCGCTGCCGTCGTAGTCAATGTCGAGGAGGTTATTGCGGCTCTCGGGCCAACTGGCAAGATCGCCTTCGATGCGGGCCTTCTTTTCGAGCAACTGGGCGATGGCCGAGGCGCGCGAGTCGTTGGCATCGAGCATGGCGAGGCCGGTGTAGGCGAGGGCCTGCGAGCTGAGATCGTCGCGGCGGGAGTAGAGCGTATCGAGCTGATCTTTATTGATGTGAACTGGATCGGATTCAGCCAACGCATAGACCGAATAGGCGCGCAGCTCTGGGAGCATATGCGGATGCTGCTGTAGAGCGTTTTGCAAGAAGTCGATGCTTGCTGGCTTTCCATTCCTGAAACGCGATTCTTGTGTCTTGGTATAGCCCGCCTTTTTCGCCTGCGCAAGGCCGCTGACAACGTATGCCGTCATGAAGACCTGGCTCTGGTCCTCCTTCCACCATCCCCAGCCGCCATCTTCATGTTGATAGTCGCGCAGACGTTCAAAACCGGCCTGAATCTTGGCGTTGAGAGATGCCTGATCGATATTCGAGGGGAGGTTCAGCTTCTGCATGGCCTGCGCCACAATAATGTTCGGCAGCAGGCTGGACATGGTCTGCTCGGTGCATCCGTAGGGGAAGGTGGTGAGGTAGTCGAGCGCGGAGAAGAGCGAACCTGCGATGGATGGACTCACTTGAATTGTGAGCGAGTGAGCGGCGGGGTCGGTATTAGCGGGGAAGGATAGCTGGCTGGTGCGGTCCCCGGTGTTGGCGATGACGCCGGAAGATGCAATAGTCTCCGCAACTCCGGAGGGATGCACAGGGAGCGTGATCTGCAGTGCGTCGCTCTCGGGCGAGGAGATGGCCTTTGCGGTCAGCGTGGCAGTGCCCACAGCAGAGGCGCGCAGGCGATACAGGATGGTGGCATCGGCCCGAGGGGCGACGGTCACCTGCTGTGTAGAGCCGCTGACGATGTCGAGACCGGCGGCATCCAGCGAGAGCTGTATCTGTTTGGTCTGTTGAAGATAGTTATGCACAATCACGGGGATGGTAACGACGTCGCCCTTGCGCAGGAAGCGGGGCTGGCCCATGCGGACGATGATGTTTTTGCGCACGATGACCCGGTTGACTGTAGCGCCTGCCTTAGAATCTGCCGTGATGGCGCGGACAGTGGCACGCCATGTGGTGAGCGAGTCGGGGAAGGTCAGGGTGACGCGAGCGTGGCCTGTGGCGTCGGTGTGGACGTCCGGCTGCCAGAATGCGGTATCCGGGAAGTCTTTTCGGATGCGTGGCGCACTGTCGATGCTTGGTTTGACCTGTGCCAGTTGCGGGTGGAAGCGGCGTTGGGCCAGCAGCGGTGAGCGAGAACCCGCCTCGCCGGTGAAGTAGTACACGAGCGAATTTTCTATGTCGGGGTAGGTCTCGCGCTGTGGGTAAAATGCATTGAGAATATTGCCGCTCGAGTCCGGTTCGACAGAGTAGACCGCCTCATCGACGACGCCGAAGCTGAAGTCCGCGGAGACCGGCGCGCCCGTGGCGTCGCGCGCAGTCACATCATAGGCAGCACTCTGCTGCGGCTGGAAGGTTTCTGACGCCGGTGTAATTGTCAGTTGCAGTTTCTGCTGGGTCGTCGGCACCACTATGTTGCGTTGCCCCTGATAGATTTTGTCGTTATTAACAAAGACAACGTCGACCGTTAGATTGGGCTGCGAATCCTTGGTGATGGGAAGATCGAAGGTCAGAACCTTGCCGGAGCTGTCCAGGACTTTGCGGAACTCGACTGTGTAACCGCTGGCGGTAATCAACGCATGGAAGCCATCGACCTGGGTGATGAGCGAAAGGTGCGCTGTATCGCCAGGAGCGTAGGTCTTCTTGTCGGTGATAATTCGGATTTGTTGATTCGATTCATCCCCGTAGTCTTCTGTCTGTGGGCCATTCACCCAAAGCCAGCCAATGTCCTGCACGGTTCGCTTCTCAGGCGTGGCGGCAGTGGCGACAATGTTAAGCGATCCAGCCATGTTGGCGGGCATCTGCACAACGGCGGTGCCGTCAGCGCCGGTGGTTGTGTCGGCATCGCCAGCGGAGGTGTCGGAGGTGCGGTGGTAGAGATGTAGGTGCACGGGAGTCTGCACGGGCTTGCCATCGTAATCGACTGCAGTGACCTGGAAGCTGGCATTCTGCCCCTGCTGCACAGAGTAGCTGAGCGGCTCGACCTGCAGACGGAAGCTGCCGTATGTGGCGAGAATGCGATATCGTCCGCTGATCTCCCGGCCTGCCTCGTCGGTAACGCCTGCTTCGACGACGTAATCCTTATCGAGGTGGTGGTCCTGTTCGAAGGTTGTAGGAATGGAGACGGTGAGCTTGCCATCGGCATCGAGGCGGCCCTCGCCGGAGATTTGCTCATTCGCTCCGTAGCCGATGGATTCTTGCGAGTCGCTGCTCTGCGACCCGTCAGCGTTCTCTCCAGCAGGATCGTTGTTGTTATCGCTGTCATCCTCGTTCCACCACCAGTGCTGGTTGACAGAGACGGTGTACTTCACCTTGGCGTTGGCGACGGGTTCACCGAAGAAGTAACGCGCATCGATGGTGACGGAATCGCTCTCTCCCTGCATGACGCGCTGGCGGGCGGCGGTGACATGCACCTGGTACTCCGGCTTGCGATAGTCCTCAACTTGAAAGCCCCCAAGCCCCCAGAGATTGGGATGTGTATCGCTCGTGATTCTGTAGTATCCGAGCGAAGCGGTGAGCGGCAGATCCAGGTCGCCCTGCACCGTGCCCATCGCGGAGACGGGCAGTTGCTTGTCATACACGGACTTCTGCTGGTCGTCCTGAATCAGGATATGAATCTGCGCCAGTTTGGGGAGGATGAGCGCATCGCCTGCGTGCTGGCGAATGATTGCCTTGAAGTGGACCGTGTGGCCGGGGCGATAGACGGGACGGTCTGTGTAGCCGTAGCAGGAGTAGAGAGTGTCCTGCGACCGAGTAAACGAGGAGTACCACGGGGCGACAAGATCAACGTCGCCGCCCGAGCGGGCCAAGACCCAGAGTTTGCTGTCAGCCGTGTTGGTCTCGACTCCGCCTTCCCCATCTTCATCGTTGGCAGAAGCAACATTTTTTTTGGCCGAAGGAGGCGCGTCGAAGGTGGCAAGTCCGTCTGCCTTTGTGGTGACGCGGTGCGGTGGCTGCTTACCGAGAGTAAGCACAACTTTGGCCCCGGTAACGGGTGCGCCGGTCTTGCGGTCGACGACAAAGGCAACCATCTGGCCGGCAACCGTACGCGTGATCAGCGCTGTCTCACTGACCATGAGCAGCGTATAGGCCTTCAGGTGGCCGTCCGTGGCCTCCACCAGATACATGCCGGGTGGAAGCGGATCGATCGGAAGGACCTGATTGTCCGAGACATAGGTTGGCGGCACTTCCTGACGCCAGCGCGCGACCAATTGCTTGTCGTTCAGCAGTGGGACTTGTGCGAACTGTGCAACGCCGACGATCCGGCTGCGCTTCGCTAACCCGGACTGCTTCTCCTTCAGCGCATCGCGCGTAGCACGGGAGAGCTGGGCGCGGAAGAAGTCTTTAACGTCAATCCATAGGTCGTGCTTCCAGTCGTGAAAGCGCTCAAGCCATGTCTTTTCGTCGATCTGCTCGACGGGGCTGTTGATGGTCTCGCCGAAGCTATGCATCTCCGAGAGACCGCCAATGAACTTTTCCGGGTCGTTGACGTGATAGACGCGAAACTCCAGCTCAGACTCGTTGCGTGCATATACATGGATCTTCGGATTCTCGCCAGGCGCAAAGGTCTTATATGTACTGAGGGTAAAGTAGGGTGATGCGGCGAACGCGCATGGCACAAAAAGCAGGAAGAGAATGACGAACGCCGCTAATCTTCGTGCAGAATGTTCCAGCGATAGACGCCGAGAAAGTTTGGATTTGAGGGCGTCGGCCGCCAGCGTGGGTCGGGATGATGCAGCAGGTCCGCGAGCAGCACACGGCGCATCTCGCCTGGATGATTGTCGATTGGTCCGGTGTGATAGACGACCCATTCGCTGTGTTCTGTGATAACCATCGAATGATACTGCGAATCTGTTTCAAGCAAGCGAAAAAATATTAAATCTCCTGGACGGGCGGCGCTGATGTCGCGGCTGACGAAGAATGTATTGGCCTGGATGAGCGTCTTCGCGTCGGCAAACTGGGCAAACGTGCCGTCTGTGAGATCGGTCACGCGAAATGGACCGGGGCGGACGCGGAACAGGCCAAGACCGAGCGGGGTATTGGGATAGCTCCACTGCTGGACGGAGGTCAACGCCGGCATCGGTTCGCCGGAGAACTGCGCATACCAGCGGTCATCGTGGAGCCGGAGCGACTCGCGATAGGCGTAGCGAAGCAGCGAGGCGCAGTCAACGATCTCCGGCGGGAGCTGGCTGGGTTCAACATCGGCGGCCCGGTCTGCCAGTGCGGTGAACCAGAGCCGGAATGCCTGCCGATCGGTGGCACTGTGCAGACGCATCCAGTCGGGCGTGCCGTCGCCAAAGCTGTCGCGGTCATCCGGTACAGATGCGATCGGTAGAGCAAGATTGCTGCCGCGTCCCATTACGCCAAGGCGAAGACGGCCAGGAATCACACCTGCGCGGAGATAAAGGGCGACATGACCGTCGGGCAGGTCTTCTAGACGATAGCTAGAGGGCTGAGTGCCGGTGAGATGGAGTTGGGTTGCATCCAGTGACAGATGGTGACGCGCTTTGAATATGGCTACTTTATGCTCACGGCCATCCGCAGGAAGCGTAACGCGAGAGGGTTCGACCACTATTCCCGGATACGCTCCCAGCCGCCATGCAAGGAGTATCGCGATGACGAGGAGTGCGATGGATGCTGCCGCGAAATAACCAGAATGCAAATCACGCCAACGTGTCATGAAAGATATCGCTAGCTCGGTAACGAAACAGAGGGGACGCTGTGTGGCGCGTGCGGCCAACGTTCAATCAAGAAAACTGCGTTAGTCGTTACTATAACCCGGTTTTTGCCTCTCCTAGAACTGCACAAGCTCACACGGCGATTCTGACACACTCGCCGCCAAGGGTGCACTTGGATCCCTCTCAGTCAGGTTATTGAAAGATTTCCTGCAAGTTCCATCGCAACCCGCGTTCTCCAGTCAGACGTGATTGCCGGCACAGGCTCGACCGGCAGCCGCAAGGAGAATCCGAACGCTGGAGGCGCAGTTCCGCTTTTGGCCTATGATTCTGCCACTCTTTCTCTCTATAGCGCTGAATCTAAGCGAGTTCCTGCATTACTCGCGTTTTTCATGCACCATCCCGAACAGGGAATTAACACCCACATATCAGGGAATCAATTCCCTGATACAGGGATTCGGATCGACTTCTTGATAACCTTCTTGCCCAGTCCACTCAGATCACCGATCTGTCGCTGTCCCCCTATTGCGTTACATAGGATTTCGCAGATGTTCGACCGTGTGATTTTTTTTGCATTAGGGATCGTGCTAAGCTGTGTCAACTTTGCCATCTTGTATTTCGGCGAAGTGAAGGTTCGAAACGAAACGGAGAATCAAACATGTCAGCCAAATATCGTTTAGCATCTTTTCTGGTTCCGGCCCTGTGCGCCGCGTTCATGACGGCGAATCTGCAAGCGGCGCCGGTTGAAAACAAGCCGCCGGTCAGGGTCAGCGTCAAGGACATCCCCCACCTGGAGAAGCGCGATGGGATGACCAAGCTGATTGTGGATGGACGCCCCTTCATCTGCCTTGCGGGCGAACTGTCCAATACCGCCTCGTCCGACCGCGAAGCCACCAAGGCCACCATCGCGCGCCTGGCGCAGGCCAATTTCAACACCGTCCTTACGGTCGTTTCCTGGGACCTGGTGGAACCCGAAGAAGGCAAGTTCGACTATTCGATGATCGACTATCAGATTGAAGCCGCCCGCGCCAACAACGTGCGGCTCATCTTCCTCTGGATGGCCAGTTGGAAGAACGGCTTGTCGCACTTCCCGCCTCTATGGGTCAAGGCCAACCAGGAGCGCTTCCCGCGCGTAGTCAACGCCCAGGGCAAGACGCTGGAGATCCTCTCCACGCTGAGCGAAAACAATCGCAACGCCGACGCCACGGCCTTCGCCGCCGTCATGCGACACATCCGCGAGGTGGACAAGACCCACACTGTCATCGCAATCCAGGTGGAAAATGAAGTCGGCACCATGGGCACCACCCGGGACTTCGGCCCCGCCGCCAATACCGCCTTTGCCGGCCCGGTCCCGAAGGAACTGACCGACTATCTTCAGAAGAACAAGGACCGCCTGCGGCCGGAACTGAAGAAGATTTGGGACGCAGCGGGCGACAGGACCAGCGGCACCTGGGAGCAAGTTTTCGGCAAGAATGTTCAGCGTCCGGCGGACGATCCACCGGTGCCCAACAGCCCCAATCGTTCTAAGCGTGCGGCCGGCGCCGAGCTTTTCAACCACACGGATGAGATTTTCATGGCGTGGAACTACTCCCGCTACATCGGCACCGTGGCGGCGCAGGGCAAGAAGGAATATCCGATCCCGATGTATGTGAACACCTGGCTGGTGCAGCCCAACGACATCGGCGCGGGGGACTACCCCAGCGGCGGGCCCGAGCCGCTGGTGCATGACATCTGGCGGGCCGGCGGGCCGGCGATCGACATCCTGGCGCCGGACATCTACCTGCCGGATTTCGCCGGAATCATCAAGACCTACTCGCGCAACGGCAACCCCGCCTGGAATCCCGAAACCGGACAGAACGCCAACAACGCGTGGATGGGGTTCACGCAACTCAATCTCCTGTGCTTCTCCCCGATGGGCGTTGACGGTCGCCTGAACGCGGCCTCTGAAGACCCGTTCGTGCGGTCGTATGGGTTCATCAACTCGATCTCGGGCGCAATTGCCGAGGCGCAAGGCAAGCCGGATGCGATCAAACTGATCGAGCTTGAACCGGGGCAGAATCCCGGGAAGGTCGTGATGGGCCGATATATCTTCGATTTCACCCCCGTGGCAGGGACTCGTGGCGGCGGAGCAGCCGGTGAACGTGCTGGCGCCGCTGCGCCGGCGACGAAGCCTGTTGCCCAGGCTGCGCCTCAGGGTGAAGGACGCGGCGCCATTGTTGGGCTGTCCTTCCTCGACAAGCCTTTCGTGCTTATCATCAACACCGCCCCGGATGAGTATTACTTCGCGACCAACGCATCGTTCCCGTTCGTTGTATCGCCGAACAACATCCCCAACGCCAGGGTCGCTTCGCCCGCCATCATGGAGCGCGGCGCATTCAAGAACGGCGCCTGGGTCATGCAACGCCGCGCCAACGGCGACGATATCATGGGCCGCGGCTACGACGTCTCCGCCGCATCCAACAACAACCTGTCCGGCTCCCAGATACCGCTGGGCGCCGGGGGCAGAGGCGGCCGTGGCGCCGGAGCGGGCGACACCACACCCTCGCCGCCGGCCGTGATGCGCGTTACGTTCTATCACTATCGCTAAGTCAAAGAGGAGAACAATCCATAAACTGAGATACCCGATCCCGTGCGCCGTCCTTGCCTTACAGTCCGCCGGCGCCCTCGGCGGAGACTGGCTTGGTGGCCAGGGGCGTCGCGATCGGGTTGATCCCCGTTGCAGGAGATGCGAGAGTCAGAGCGACGATCGTGTCCACTGTCTCCGGATTGCCGCTCAGTGTGACTTCGACACTGGTGCCTGTCTGCGTGCAATTGGCGTCACCGCCGGTGAGGCTGGAACACGAAAGAATCTTTGCCGGAAGAGCGGGAAGCGTGAGGGTCTTGCCGCTGGCGTGCAGGATGTGCAGATAGACCGTCTTATCGTGGAAGGTTGAGACGCCGTAGTCGCCCGGCAGGTAAGGACCGCCACGCGTGGCGTAGATGCTCTGGCCATACAGCTTCAGCCAGTCGCCAACATCGCGCAAAACCTGGACCTGCTCCGGATCGATTTGGCCATCGGGGCGTGGACCGACATTGAGCAGAAGGTTCCCGTCGCGTCCCACCACGGAGACCAGCAGGCGGATCGTCTCGTCCCGCGTCTTCACCTTGGCATTCGGCTTGTAGCCCCACACACCGCCGGCCAGTGTGGTGCAAAGTTCCCATGGGTGCTGGTTGTCGAAGTCGCCCAGCGCCTTGTCTCCCTCGCGGTCGCTAAAATCGGCCGGGGCATTGGTGCGGTTGTTGATAATGACCGACGGCTGAAGCTTTTTGAGGTTGGCTATCGCCTGGTCGTCCTGCCAGGAGAAGGACCCGGAGTAGCTCTGCCCCCTGGCCCTGCCAGACCATTGTCCGCCCTTGAACTGGACTCCGCCGAAGCCCAGCCAGCTCTCGCCGCCGCCGTCGAACCAGAGAATATCGATCTTGCCGTAGTTCGATGCCAATTCGTTGAGCTGGCGATGATACTGATCGCGCATCTGGATGGCGCTGGGCCGATACAGGTCCGGAAAGTAGTAGCCCGGGAACCTCCAGTCGAGCGGGGAATAATACAGCCCAATGCGCAGTCCCGCCTTGCGCGCGGCCGTGACGTATGCGGCCACGAAGTCGCGGTGGGCCGCCGACTTCATGGCCGTGTAATCGTTGCCCGGATCGTCGAACATGGCGAAGCCATCGTGGTGTCGCGTCACCATCACGGTGTACTTCATGCCGGCCGCCTTGGCGGTGGCAGCCCATGCATCGGCGTCGAACTTCTCCGCGGTGAACTGGCTGGCCAGCTTGGCATACTCGTCCACCGGAATCTGCTCGTTCCATTGCACCCATTCGCCGCGGCCGGGAATGGCATAGAGTCCCCAATGGATAAAGAGGCCAAACTTGGCATCGCGCCACCAGGCAATGCGCGCGGCCGCGCCGTCATCGGTAACCATGGGTGCTTGCGCCCGGGCGGCGGAGGCAGCAAGTGCAAGAACGAGCAACGCTAAAGCGGAGCTGGCGCGAAGTACAAGTCTCTTCATTGGAACCTTTCCTGGCAGGATGAACTGATTGCCTGCCTGATTATCAGGCTTTGCCGATCTTCCCTGAGTATTCTATCGGACGATAGTGCGGGTTCACCGCAGGTCTTTACAGGAGCGAAGACCGTTTGCGTGGTTGTTCCTCTAGAAAAAACACTTTAATAATTCTCGCGTGATAACAGTTGCGGTGAAACAGCTCTGGCCGGTGGAGCGCCCCATCGGAACGTACCGCATAGGCAGGAGTGCCGAGAACGCGCGATCTCTATTCTGCTTCTACAGGGACCAGCGTCAGCCGTGCAGTCAGGACCACCAGCGCAACCCAGAGCGAGTCGGCGGCCAGCAGATGCGCTACCTGGGCCCACACCGGGGCCAGCAGGATTACATCCAGCACGCCGAGTATATAGACGGCAGCGAGCAGCGTCAGCACCAAAGCGGAGAGGCCGCGCTGGCCGTTCTGCGCCGCCCGCATCAGGACCCAGATCAGAAAAACGCCGGCGGCAAGGGCGGCCATCGGATGGATCCAGCGCCAGCGCACCAGCCAGCCGCTGGTCGTGGAAAAATCATGATGCAGGGCCCCGGCCAGCGAAGTCACAGGAAAAAGCGTGTCGCCCAGCGCCGCCAGTGAACCGGTTACACCCACCGCCAGGACCACGAAAATACCAGCCACTGCGGCCAGCGGATTTACCAGGCGAATACTCTCCCAGCGATACCCTGTGCGGCGGCTCAGCAAGTGCGCGGTCACGGTCAGCGCCGCCAGCAGCAGCAGCGTATTGGTCAGATGCAGCGCCAGAAAGAGGGGACGCAGCGGCGAATGGCTCTGCGCGGTCAGCCCCAGGGCAACCAGCAAAGCTCCCAGAATCGCCTCCATCACCGTCAGCGCCACCGCGGCCACGGCGGCGCCCCTGGCCATATCTCCCCGTCTGGTGGAGCGGAAGGTCCACAGCAGCAGCCCCAGGACCGCAACCAGCGAGAGCCCGCTGGTGATGCGGTGGGTGAACTCGATGAGGGTATTCACGCTGGCGGAGTGCTGCAAGACGGTCCCGTTGCACAGCGGCCAGTGGTTCCCGCAGCCGGCCCCAGCCCCGGTGGCGCGCACCAGTGTTCCCCACAGGATTACTGCAACAAAGTACGCCAAAAGTGCCCAGGCAAAGCGCCGCAAGGCAGGAGAAGGCGCCTTATGCGCATTCTTTGAAGCAGCCGAGATCGTCATGGAAGCTTCCAGACCCCCCATCAGTGTAAATCAGAGAATCCACCGCCAATTGCCGCGCATCACAAACAATACAAGCCCCTTATTGTTGTCCAGACGCGCAAAGGACAAAACGGCAGGTGCGGCGGCCCACGGCAGGTGATTGGAGAGTAGGATGAGTTTGGCCTTGTTTCTGGCTTTGCACGACATGGACGACATGCCTGCCGGACACGCAATGACTGTAATGCAAATGCACGAGCCCTGGTGGCGTCGCGCCATGCAATGGGTTACGGACCTGTTCAGCACTCCCACCAGCATCTTCTCTCCGCAAGCTACGCCTGCACATACGATCTTCAGCCTGTCCATGCTGGTTCTGGCCATTACGCTGGCCATCTTTCTGGCCGTGGCAGGGATGTTGCTCTACGCCATCATCCGCTTCCGCCATCGCGCCGGCGACTCCAATGCCGATCCAACGCAGGTCTACGGCAGCAATCAGATCGAAGTGCTGTGGACGGTGATTCCGATTCTGATTCTGGTGGTGCTTTTTCTGTCCACCGCTCGCGTCATCTCCGTAACCGAGCAAGCGCGCAAGCCTGCCAATGCGCTGGACGTGGTGGTGATTGGCCATCAGTATTGGTGGGAATATCGCTATCCGGCCTTGGGCGTGGTTACGGCCAACGAACTGCATCTTCCCGCCAGCGACCCGAAGGCCCCCACGCCCACCTACATGACCATGTCCTCGGCCGACGTCGATCACAGCTTCTGGGTGCCGAATCTGGCCGGCAAGATGGATTTGATTCCCAACAAGATCAATGTCATGTGGATCGATCCGCACAAACCGGGCCTCTATCTGGGCCAGTGCGCGCAGTATTGCGGCACGGCACACGCCAAGATGCTGATTCGCGTTTATGTGGACTCGCCGGCGGATTTCGCCAAGTGGATTGCCCATCAAAAAATGGCGGCGGAAAACGATCCGGCGGCAGCCGAGGGCAAGCTGGCCTTTGAACACACCGCCTGCGTCAACTGCCACACCGTGACCGGCACTTCGGCCAAAGGCAAATTCGGTCCCGATCTGACGCACCTGGCCAGCCGCGACACCATCGCTTCCGGCACGATCAAGAACACGCCGCAAAACCTGCGCCAATGGATCGACGATCCCGACTCGATGAAGCCCGGATCGCTGATGCCGAAGATGAATCTGAGCAGCCTTGAACTGGACGCGATCACGGCCTACCTGGCCTCGTTGCACTAAAGCACGCCTTGAATGCAAGAAGGAGAAACGGATGATGCCATGCAGACGGCCGGTGCGATGACCTTTGATTCCCCGCCCTCTCATCCAAAGCTGTGGCTCGACGCGGTGAATGAATGGTTCACCACGGTAGACCACAAACGCATCGGGATGCTGTATATCGGCTACGCGCTGGTCTTCCTGCTCATCGCCGGGCTGGAAGCCGCCGTGATGCGCATCCAGTTGGCCGTGCCCAACAATCACTTCGTCTCGCCCCAGGTCTTCAATCGCATGTTTACCATGCACGGCACGACGATGGTCTTCTTCGTGGGCATGCCGATTCTCTTCGGCTTTGGCAACTACCTTGTCCCGCTGATGATCGGCGCGCGCGATATGGCCTTTCCCCGCCTCAACGCCTTCAGCTTCTGGATCTCCGCCTTCGGTGGACTGCTGCTTTACTTCAGCTTTATTGGCGGCTATGGCTTGTATGGCGCGGGCACAGCGCCGGATGTGGGCTGGTTTGCTTATGCGCCGCTCACAGCCAAGCTCTTCTCGCCCGGTCACAGCACCGACTACTGGATTCTCGCCGTCTTCTTGAGCGGCATCGGCAGCGTGGGCACGGCGCTGAATATCGTGACCACCATTGTCTGCATGCGCTGCAAGGGCATGACCATGGCCAGAATGCCGCTGCTGCCGTGGCTCTATCTGGTCACCTCGGCGATGGTCTTCATCGCCATCGGCCCGCTCACCGCGGCGCAGATGATGCTGGGCATCGACCGTTTTCTGGGCGCGCACTTCTTCGATGTGCAGGCCGGCGGGTCGGCTGTCTTGTGGATGCACTTCTTCTGGATCTTCGGCCATCCCGAGGTCTACATCCTGGTGCTCCCCGCCTTTGCCTTCGCCAACGAGATCATCCCGGTCTTCTCGCGCAAGCCCATCTTCGGCTACTCGGCGATGGTCGGCGCGACTGTGCTGATCGGCTTCATCAGCCTGGGCGTCTGGGCGCATCACATGTTCACCGTGGGCCTGGGACCGGCGGGCAACACCTTCTTCACGCTGGCCACCATGATTATCTCCGTGCCCACCGGCATCAAGATCTTCAACTGGCTGGCCACATTGTGGGGCGGCAAGATTCGCTTCGCCACGCCGATGATCTTCTCCATCGCCTTCCTCTTTCAATTTCTGATCGCGGGCCTGACCGGCATCATGCTCTCCGCCGCACCCTTCGACTGGCAACTCGGCAACTCCTACTTCGTGGTGGCGCACTTCCACTTCGTATTGGTGGGCGCGATTCTCTACATGATCTTCGCCGCCTTCTACTACTGGTTCCCCAAGATGTCTGGCAGGATGCTGAGCGAGACGCTGGGCAAGTGGCACTTCTGGCTCTTCACCATCGGCTTCCATCTCACCTTCGACTTCATGCATGTCCCCGGCTTGATGGGAATGCCGCGCAGAATCTACACCTACGAGGCCGACCGCGGCTGGGCCGTGTGGAACATGATCGAGAGCATCGGCATGATCTTCCAGGCGGCGGCCATCCTCATCTTCGTATGGAATGTGGTTCGCTCCTATCGTCACGGCGAAGAAGCCGGCCCCGATCCGTGGGACGCGTGGACGCTGGAGTGGTCCACGGCATCGCCTCCGCCGCACTACAACTTTGCCGAGGAGCCGGTGGTGCATAGCCGCCGTCCCCTGTGGGACCTCAAACATCCCCAAGCACCCGACTCCGACTACGAGTAGACAGGCTTATGAGCGCATATACCGCGGTACTGACGCAATCCACGGACGAATGGCAGTTGCCGGACAAAGGCAAGGTGGGCATGATCTGCCTCATCGTGGCCGAGGCGGCGATCTTCATCATCTTTGTCCTTGCCTACATCTTTTACCTCGGCAAAAGCCTCAGCGGGCCCACGCCCGCCGAAGTGCTCAAGCTGCCGGTCCTGGGAACGGTGTGTTTGTTGTCGAGCAGTCTCACCGTGCACTTCGCGGTGGCTGCTTTAGAGAGGAACGAGGCGCCGCTGAGTTCCCTGTGGCTGGCGCTGACGGTGTTGCTGGGCGGCATCTTTCTCGCCGACACCGCAGTGGAGTGGCATGAGCTGATCTACGAACACGGCTTGACCATTCGCACCAATCTCTTTGGCACGACCTTCTATTCGCTGGTTGGTCTGCATGCTTCGCACGTTATCGTGGGCCTGGGCATGTTGAGCCTGGTGCTGCTCTTCGCAGTGGCGGGCAAGCTAAACAGCAGCCACGCGCATCGACTGCACGTCCTCTCGTATTATTGGCATTTCGTGGACGCGGTGTGGGTGGTGGTCTTCATCGTCGTCTATGTGCTGGGAAGGTAAGGTGAACGCAGTGCAAGGACAGGGAAAAGGAATGCACACAGAACACACCGCAACGCTGCTTCTGCCCGCGCCCACGGTATGGCCCATGGTGCTGGGCCTGGGCATCACGCTGATTGCAGCCGGCCTCATCACAAACGAGACCATCGCCGTGCTGGGCCTGATCCTCTCTTGGATGGCCGCGGTCGGTTGGTTCCGCAACGTGCTGCCGCGCGAGAAGCACGAGCAGATCACGGTGCCGGTCTCCGCCGGGACCGCGGCCCAGGCGTCCGCGCAACCATTGCGTTCGCCGCACACGCCCGTCCTCGTGCGCCCCGCCTACAGCTTCGTCTCCGGCATCGAAGCCGGACTGGCGGGCGGCGCGGCCATGGCCACAATCGCAACTGTCTTCAGTTGGATCAAGTTTCACAGCCTCTGGTACGGCATCAATCTGCTGGCCGCGGGCAGCTTCACCGGATGGACAGATGCGTCCGACAGCTTCCTCAGCCAGTTCCATCCGCAGGGACTTTTGGCCGCGCTGGCCATTCACGCCATGGTCTCCGTGCTGGTGGGCCTGCTCTATGGCGCGATGCTGCCGATCTTCCCGCGCAAGTCGCTGCTGACTGCCGGATTGATTGCTCCGCTGCTGTGGTCTGCCCTGGCCTGCTCAATGATGAAGATCGTCAGCCCCATCCTCAGTGGACGCATGAATTGGTGGTGGTTTGTGCTCTCCCAGGTCGCCTATGGACTGGTTGCGGGAGCAGTGATCAATCTTCGCGTCAAGGTGCGCTCAGCCGAGTTTCAGGCGCTTCCTTTCGCCACGCGCGCGGGCTTGCATACCGATGCAACGATCGGCAAAGACGAGGGCCGGCGATGAGCAGAACCACGGCAACAACTCCTCGCATCGCTCTCGTTCTAGCGGGCTGCATAATGCTCGTCCTCGCCGGCTGCCGCGCTCCAGGCAAGCCCGGCCCTGCCGAACCGAGGCCCGATCAGGTGATGGAGTTTGCCAAACTCTACAAACAGAATTGCGCCGCCTGTCACGGAGAGGAGGGCAAGCGCGGCCTGGCTGTATCGCTTTCCAACCCCGTCTACATCGCCATCGCCGGTAAAGAGGCGATCCTCAATGCAACGGCGAAAGGCGGACCCGGCAAGCTGATGCCGGCTTTCGCCAAAAGTTATGGTGGGACGCTGACCGATGCGCAAATTGAAGTGCTGGCCGAAGGCATAGTGCGGCACTGGGGACAACCCCAACTGCTGGCCGGAAAAAACCCGCCTTCATATGCGGCCATGCTGGCGGGCGATGCCTCGGCAGGCAAGGCGGCTTACACGGCCTATTGCACGCGCTGCCACGCCGCGGAGGCAATCGACAAGACGCACATTGCAGGCCCCATTGCCGACGCGAATTATCTGGCGCTGATCAGCGATCAGGGGCTGCGCACCGCAATTCTTTCCGGCAGTCCCGAAGAAGGCATGCCGGACTGGCGCGGCATTGCACCCAAGCCCTTGACCGATCGGCAGGTCACCGACATCGTTGCGTGGCTGGCCTCGTTGCGCAAGACGCCAGCTTCACCGAACACCGCCATTGCAACGCCGCGTTCCGCAACCATGCAACAGACAAGCACGAGTTCCGCTGCCAGCCCCGCTACGGGCCCCGCCTCAAGCCCCGCCTCAAGCAAGGAGAAGAGCCATGAGTAAACCGACGGAAGAAACTCCGTTGCCTGCACCCTCGGAGTGGCTCGGCACGGCCAGAGAGATCGAGGACGCGCACACCAGCGCAACCTCGCGGCGCAGCTTTCTCTTCAGGATGGCGATTGGTCTGAACGCTGTGGTGGGCGCGATTCTGGCTGTGCCGATTGTCGGCTTTCTGCTGGGTCCAGCGATGAAGAAAGAAGGCGCGGAGGACAAATGGATTGCGCTCGGCACGGTCGATTCCTTTCCGATTGGCGAGACGCGGCTGGCCGAGTACATGAATCCCATCACCAGCCCCAGCGATGGCGATACCGCGAAGACGGTCGCGTGGGTTCGTCACGCCGACGATGGAAGCTTTCAGGTATTCGCCATCAATTGCGCGCATCTGGGTTGCCCGGTGCGCTGGTTCGAGCAATCCAAGCTCTTCCTCTGCCCCTGCCACGGCGGCGCGTATTATGCCGATGGTTCGCGCGCATCGGGACCTCCAGAGCGTGGACTCTTCGAGTACCTGCATCGCATCGAAGGCGGCAAATTGATGATTCGCGCCGGGCAATTGCCCACGCTAACCACCCAAGCCTGCGCGGGCAAAGCTCCGCGGGTCACGACTGCACCGCAGCCGTCCACACCGGGCTTGCTTGCCATTCAGGCGTCGGCCGCTGCGCCGCAAGAGAGGTCCTAGATGAAAGACCTGAAGCAGCGCGGGCTGCGCATCTTCCAGTGGTTCGAGAAACGCACCGGCCTGCTGAAGCCGATGGAAGAGATGGCCCGGCATCCTACGCCCTCTTCTGCCGCCAGTTGGTGGTACGTCTTTGGCAGCGCGGCCATGGTGCTGTTGATCCTACAGGTGATGACCGGCGTTCTGCTGGCCCTGGTCTATTCGCCCAGCGCGAGCAATGCCTACGCCAGCCTGCAATTCATCAATCACAACCTGCGGCTGGGCTGGTTTTTGCGCGCCATGCACGGATGGGGATCGGACTTCATGATCGCCATCGTGCTCATTCACATGATGCAGGTTTTTCTCTTTGGCGCATACAAATATCCGCGCGAGCTGACCTGGATCGCGGGCGTCTTTCTGCTCTTGCTCACCCTGGGCATGGCCTTCACCGGACAGGTGTTGCGCTTCGATCAGGACGCCTACTGGGGCCTGGGCATCGGCGCTTCCGTCACCAGCCGCATTCCGGTCGTCGGCGCTCCGATGGTGCATCTCTTGCTGGGCGGACCGATCATCGGCGGCGCCACGCTTTCGCGCTTCTTTGCGCTGCACGTCTTCCTGATTCCCGCTCTGCTGCTGGCCTTCGTGGGCCTGCACCTGCTGATGGTTCTGCGCCTGGGAATCAATGAATGGCCGATGCCGGGGCGTCTGGTGCGCAAGTCGGATTATGACCGCAATTACGCGGCTTTGACCAAATCCACCGGCGTTCCCTTCGTGCCGGATGCCGCGTGGAAAGACGCTGTCTTTGCGGCAGTCATTTTGCTTGCCGTGATGGCCTGCGCTTTCTTCTTCGGTCCCTTTGGCCCGGGCGGCGAGCCTGATCCGACCCTCATTCAAACCGCGCCGCATCCCGACTTCTTCTTCCTCTGGCTCTATGCCGTGCTGGCCTTCCTGCCGCCGGAGATGGAGACTCCTGCCCTGCTGATTGCTCCCGTGTTGATCATCGGCGGACTGCTCTTGTTGCCGCTGATTGCAGGCGAGGGCGAGAAGCATTGGTCGCGCCGGCCGGTTGCGGTCCTCATGGTCACGCTGATCGCTATCACGCTGGGCACATTCACTCACCTTGGCCTTCATACGCCGTGGAGTCCGGCGATGGATTCGTGGTCCAGCGATCCCGTGCCGGCATCTTTCGTAGAGCATAGAACCCCGCTGGAACGGCGCGGCGCCTTGCTGCTGCAACAGAAGCAGTGCCGCAACTGCCATTCCATTGGAGGCGTGGGCGGAAGGCGCGGCCCCGCTCTGGATGCGGTTGCAACCGAGATGACTGAGGACCAGATCGTTCGCCAGATCCTGCAAGGCGGCGGCAATATGCCGGCCTACGGCAAGGCGCTCAGCCCGGAAGAAACCACCGCCATCACGCAGTACCTGCGAACGCTGCGCGGACCGGGATTGCGTCCGGCGGCCGATGCTTCACAGGGCTTGCAGCCACAGAACGCCTCGCACCGGGTTGACTCAACCAAGGGTGCATCGGGTGCGCCATGAATGAAGCCAATGCCTTGCAGGACCTCATGCGCGATTGGACCCTGCCGCTGCCTTTGACGTGCAGCATCGCGCTCTCGGCCGTTGTCTATTTCGTAGGATGGATGCGCATCCGGCGCACGCGGCCCAAGCAGTTTCCCGTGTGGCGGCTCTGCTCCTTTGAACTGGGCATGGCAGTCTTGTGGGGCGCAATTGCTTCGCCCATGGACGAGTTGGCCGACGCTCTGCTCAGCGCGCACATGGTCGAGCATCTGCTGCTGATGTCGGCTGTCCCTCCGCTGGTCCTGTTGGCGGCGCCGGTAGTCCCCATGCTGCGCGGGCTCCCGCGGTGGGCTTTGTTTCTGCTGCGTCCGCTGCTCAGGGCGGCATGGTTGCGGCGCGCATTCGGTTTTTTGTTGAAGCCCCTTCCGGCATGGCTGATGATGAACCTGACCTTCCTCGTCTGGCATGTGCCGGCGGCTTACGACTTTGCCCTGGAGAATGAGACTTGGCACGACATCGAGCACCTGTGCTTTCTGCTCACGTCGCTGCTCTTCTGGAATTGCCTGGTTCGTCCCTGGCCATCGCGCCAGCGGCACTTCGGATGGATGCTGTTGCCCTATCTGGTGGGTGCGGACCTGGTCAACACCATGCTCTCGGCTTCGCTGGCCTTCTGCGGACGTCCGGTGTATCTCTACTACGCCAAAAACCCAAACCCGTTTGGCGTTTCGCTGCTCGACGATCAGGTGCTGGGCGCGATGGTGATGTGGGTCTTCGGTTCGATCGCCTTTCTGGGCCCGGCCATGTGGATTACTATTCGGCTGCTCGATCAACCCAAGGAGCGTCTCGCATGAATTCTTCCTTATTGCAAATAGCCGAAGAGCCGCTCGTTTCCATCGCCAGCCTGCCGCCGTCGTTCCCCGCGCGGGACCAGCCGGTCCCGCATCCGGTTCACACTCATGCGCCCAGTCCCGGGGCCACGGCAGCGCTGCTGCACGACTGCTTTGTACTCTTCAAAGTGCGGGTTGTGACGCTTGTGCTGGTCACCGGCTGGGGCGGCTACTATCTGGGCGCGATGCACTCCGGCGTATCCAGCGTGCAACGCGGCTTGCTCGGTGCATTGCTGGGCATCGGGCTGGTCTCCGCCGGCGCCGGAGCACTCAATGAAGCTCTGGAACGCAAGACCGACGCGCGGATGAAACGCACCGCCGATCGCCCCCTCGCCGCTGGACGCTTCTCGCTTGCGCAGGGTGTGATGGCCGGCATGGGCGCGCTGTCCCTGGGCGCATTGGACCTGCATCTCTTCGCCAATCCACTCACCACGCTGCTGGCGCTGCTGACCGCGTTTGCCTACGTTGCGGTGTACACGCCGCTCAAGCGCGTTACCGCTCTGGCCACTTTCATCGGCGCATTTCCCGGCGCCATGGGGCCGATGCTGGGATGGACAGCGGCGCGTGGACGCATCGAGTGGCCCGGCGTTGCGCTCTTCGCCATTCTCTGGGTCTGGCAATTTCCCCACTTCATGTCCATCGCCTGGCTCTATCGCGAAGACTATGCGCGCGCGGGCATTCGTATGCTTCCGGTTGTGCATCCGGATGGATGGTCCACCGCGGTTCTGGCCCTGGTCTTTGCCGTCCTGATGATTCCTGTAAGCCTCGCGCCGTGGCGGCTGGGCATGGCGAGCGGAACCTATGCGGTTCTGGCTGTCCTTCTCGGCTTGATCTATCTGGCATATACCCTTCGCTTCATGCGTATCCTGCGCCCTGTCCCCGAGGCAGAAAGCCGCATGGTGGCCCGCGATCTGCTCAAGGTGAGCGTGCTCTATCTGCCGCTGCTCTTCACCATATTGATGCTGTGCGCTACGCGCATTTTATGAGGAAGCTATGTAGGCTGCTTCGGCCGATCCAATGAATCGTCCGCAAACTCCCCGCAACGTCCTCGCTGCCATTCTGGTGGTCGGCGCCCAGAGAAAAGGTCTCTTCCCGCGCGGCATTCCTAAGGCAGGTGAAATTCTCTGGTGCCACAAACTCGTAGATTTCGCCCGAAAACGTGCGGTTTCTTCGATATAAGCTGAACAAAAAAAATCTAAGACTAGGTGGCGGAAGAGGAGGGATTCGAACCCCCGATACCCTTTCAGGTACGCCAGTTTTCAAGACTGGAGCCATCAACCACTCGGCCACTCTTCCTCTGCCCAGTTTAGTCTGCGGTGGCGCGTTACGTAAATCAGAGAAGTGTTTAGAACGCGTTCGGGGGGAGCTGGCGTTTGCGGAACTCATCGAGGTAGAGGGTCATGGGCTGGGGCATGACGTCGCGGTAGAGGCCCATTTTGAAGTAGAAGAAGCCGGGAGCGGGGTAGCCGGTGGCTGAGTTCTCAGCGTTGGCGGTGACGCCGGTGTAATCGACGACCTGCTTGCCGTCGAGCCATGCCTTGACGCGACCGGTCGCCTGCGGCGTGAAGCGCGCCTGGAAGCGGAGGTCGAGCCAGCGCCCGCGCAGGTCCCGCTTCTCCTCGTAGAGGACAGTTTTTTCGCTGCGGCCAAAGGTCTGCGTGATAGAGAGAACGCCGTCGATATAGCGAACGGCAAGCAGGGGACTGTCGTTGGAACAGGGCGCGCTCCCGCTACAGTCCTGCTTCCACTGAGCCACGACGAGCCGCACCGGGACGATGGGAAAGTCGACCGGGAGATACATGCTCCAGGAATACTCATACCCAATGTTCTCTCTGGAGGTGAGCCTGCTCGCTTCCAGCAATTCGTCGCGTTCGCTGTCCTTGTCGCCATCGGCACCGGGCTCAAAGACGTCGCGGGGACGCAGCGTGATGCGGACTGCGCCATGGCCCGCGCGCACGACTTCGGACTGCATTTGGACAGCGCCTTGAACTACGCGCGTGGTCTCCCACAGAGGGCTGAGCTTCGTTCCTTCAAAGCCGTCATACACGTTAATTGGCGTGGCGGACCTGTGGCAGCCAGTGGGAAAGATGAAGACGGCTGCAAATAGGAGAAATGTCAGTTTCCGCATAGCTGTTGATCCTACTTGATCACCCCGCGGGGGCTGGCCGCGATGAAGTCGGCGAGGTAGCGGACGTGCTCGGCGGCGGATAGCTCGGTCGTTGGGGCTGCGCCGTCGGCCAGCAGCGTGGCGCGGATGGCGGCCAGCGCGTCCGTGGTGTTCAGCTTGGAGGCCTGTAGCAGGTGGTAGGCTTGGCGGAGCTGCTTGATCTGTGCCGGGGTGAAGCCGCGCCGCTCCAGGCCGACCTTGTTCAGCCCGTAGGCGTGGTTGTTGCGCTCGACGCAGGTGAGCGAGTAAGGCAGCACGTCCTGCGTAATTGTGGTCCCGCCGCCGATGTAGGAGTAGCGGCCGATGCGGCAGTACTGATGCACCGGGCAGAGCGCGCCGACGACGGCGTACTCCTCGATCGTGACGTGGCCGGCCAGCGTGGCCGCGTTGGCCAGGATGCAGCCGTCTGCGATCTGGCAGTCGTGGCCGATGTGCACGTAGGCCATGATGAGGCAGCCATTCCCCAGGCGGGTGACGCCGCCGCCGCCCGCGGTCCCGCGCGAGATGGTGACTGACTCGCGGATGGTGTTGTTGTCGCCCAGCTCGCAGCGTGTGGGCTCGCCCGCGTACTTCAGGTCCTGCGGAGCAACGCCGACCGAGGCGAAGGGGAAGATGCGGTTGCCGCGGCCCAGCGTGAGATGCCCGTCGAGCACAACATGGGAGATGAGCTCGCACTCTTCGCCCAGCACAACATTGGGCCCAATGGTGCAGTACGGGCCGACGGTGCAGGATGCGGGAATCTGCGCGCCCGGTGCGACGATCGCGGTGGGATGGATGCGGCTCACTCGGCTGAGGCTCCGGCTGGCGCGGCTGCTGGTTCGGCTGGCTTGCGGTTGGTCATGGCGCACATCACGGTGGCCTCGCAGGCGATCTTGCCGTCGACCGTGGCGACGCCGCGCATCTTGACCGCGTTGCTGCGCCAGTTCAGCACGGTGACCTCGATGCGCAACTGGTCGCCGGGAACCACCGGGCTGCGGAACTTGGCTGCGTCGATGCTTCGGAAGACCATCAGCTTGCTGGCGCGGTCGGCTGCGGGATACTCGGTGAGCAGCAGTGCCGCGCCGGCCTGCGCGATGGCCTCGACGATGAGCACGCCGGGCATGATGGGGAAATCCGGGAAGTGGCCGGCGAAGTGCGGCTCATTGACGGTGACGTTCTTCAGCGCCACCACGCGCTTCTTGCGCTCAATCTCGATCAGCCGGTCGATCAGCAGGAAGGGATAACGGTGGGGAAGCAGGGACATGATCTCTTGGATGTCCATCGTCTTGGCGGCTGCGGTGGGCTGGTTTGTCTGGTCGCTCATCTCACGCTTGAGTATAAATGCCCTTCACTTTTTCTTGAGCGCGACGGCGGGGTCGAAGAGGGATGGGTCGAGCGGCAGGTTGTAGACGACCTTGGTCAGAAAGCGCTGGTTGGACATCTCTCCGTTGTGGTAGCGGGTGATGGTGAGCGGCGTGGGCAGGCCCTGGATGGTGTGGTAGTCGTCGTAGGTCTCGGCTTCCTCGTCGTAGTCGTTGAACTGCGGGTTGCGCCAGCGGAAGCTGCGGCGCAGCGGAAGGTGGGTGGCCGCGTCCAGGTCCAGCGTGACCGCGTCGTTCGTGGCTGTGAGCACAGTGATCCGGTCGGCCAGCCGCCGCTCCACCATCACGGTTCCCTCGGCGACCACCATCACGCCGGGCGCTTTGAGCCAGTTGTGCACCACCTCCTCAATGGAGTGCGCGCGGCGGCGGTAGTAGTCCTCCACCTGCTCCTTGGGCAGGGGCGTCTGGCCCTTGTAGGTGATCTCGTAGCCGTTGCCCGCGGTCCAGATCTGCACCACATCGATCTTCTTTCCGGGCAGGATCATGCCGCGCTCGGTGAGGAAGCCGACCCGGTCCGCTTCGGTTTGCCCGTTGACAGCCAGGCGGCGAAGCTCGTGGTACTCCGTGATGTAGGGGTTGGGCTGGCCGTGGAAGAAGGCGGAGCCGCGCCCATCGATCTGGATGGTGGCGCGGTCGAGCCACATCTCGCCGCCCAGGGCCGTGACCATCTGGTCGATGAGCTGGCGTCCGCGCTCAATGTCGGTCTGGCCGGGCGCGACGGAGGTGGGCGCGGCGCTGGGAATGTCAGAGGCTTGCGCGTGGAGGCGCTGAGGCGCAATTAGGAGGGTTGCGGCGAGGAGGAGAAACGTGGCTGGCAGGGCGATGCGATTCATGCAGGTCTTCATTTTTCGGTCGCGCAGACCGCTCGCTGCGTTCAGTATACGAGGCGATCAGGTTTTTTTTGCCAGCTTGCGGCGGGCCTCGGCGATCAGGCGGCGCTGCTGGACGGCGGGCAGGGCGAGGGTGGCGCGGACTTTCTTGGGCAGCTTGGCCAGGGTGATCTCATACGCGGCGCGCAGCTCGCGCTGCCATTCGGCGTCGCTGAAGACATCCCAGCGCTCGGCGGCGACCCAGTGGATGCGCGCCATGTAGGGCGCGGGGACCAGGCCGTCGCGCTCCAGCAGCTCGGCGTAACGCTCGGGGCCGACGGCGTAGGAGAGGAGCAGGTGGGGCATGCCGGCAGCGGGGCCGGGCGGCTCGTCCAGGTTGATGAGCGCGAACATCTTGCCGCCGATGGCCTTGTCACCCACCCAGAAGACGAGGTTCGCGCCCCACTGCATCGTCTCGGCGACGTGCGGCAGGGTGAGCAGATACGCGCGCAGGCGTTCAGCATCCATGGGTAGAAGGTACAAGGTGCGCGGTGCGAGGGACAAGGAGCACGTTTACTCGAAGGATGTGGCGCCCAGCTTTTTGCCGTGAAGAAACGCATCCGGTCTTTATACTTGGAAGATATGGCTACGTTTGCGGCGGTTGAGGAGCAGTTGGACCTGATTACCAAGGGGGCGGCGGAGATCATTCCGCTCGACGCGTTGCGCGAGCGCATCGCGCAGTCGCGGGCGTCGGGCGTGCCCATGCGGATCAAAGCCGGGTTCGATCCAACCGCGCCGGACCTGCACCTGGGCCACACCGTGCTCATCCGCAAGCTGCACCACTTTCAGCAGCTCGGCCACACGGTGATCTTCCTGATCGGCGACTCGACCGCGCTGATCGGCGATCCCACGGGCCGCAACGCCACGCGCAAGCCGCTCAGCCGGGAGGAGATCGACCGCAACGCCGAGACCTACAAGGCGCAGGTCTTCAAGATTCTCGACCGCGACAAAACCGAGGTGCGATACAACTCGGAGTGGCTGGACAAGCTGGGCTATGCGGGGCTGATTAACCTGGCGGCCAAGGCGACGGTCTCACAGATGCTGGAGCGGGATGAGTTTCATCAGCGGTTCAAGGAGGAGCAGCCGATCAGCGTGCACGAGCTGCTGTATCCGCTGGCGCAGGGCTACGACTCGGTGATGCTGCGGTGCGACGTGGAGCTTGGCGGGACGGACCAGAAGTTCAACCTGCTGATGGGCCGCGAGCTGCAACGCAAGGACGGGCAGCCTCCGCAGATCGTGCTGATGACGCCGATTCTGGAGGGGCTGGACGGCGTGCAGAAGATGTCCAAGTCGCTGGGCAACGCGATTGGGATCGACGAGGTGCCGGGCGAGATATACGGCAAGCTGATGTCCATCTCCGACGAGCTGATGTGGAAGTACTGGACGCTGCTGACCGACCTGCGCGGGAGCGAGATCGCCGCGATGCAGGCCGAGGTTGCGGCGGGCAGGCTGCATCCGATGCAGGCGAAGAAGAACCTGGCGTGGGGAATTGTGCGCGACTTCCATTCGGCCGCGGCAGCGGACGCGGCGGCGGAGAACTGGGCAAAGCAGTTCCAGCAGCGGGCCATGGCCGAAGACGCGCCGGTGGTGAAGATTTCGCTGGCGGCGGAGGGGTTGGTTGTCGAGCTGGGGCTGAAAGAGGGTGCGGTGGTTCGCGTGCCGAAGCTGTTGCAGCTTGCGGGCTTGGCGAGTTCCACCGGCGAGGCGACACGCAAGCTGGGCGAGAATGCGGTGAGCGTGGACGGCGAAAAGTTCAGCGAAAAATTGTTGAAGGGCGTGAAGGCAGGCGACTCGGTTGCGTTGCGGCTGGGCAAGAAGAGCGTGCGCGTGGAATGGGTCCGATGAGGTAGTCTGAACGGCCGAGCGTTGCGGCATCAACTCATTGCGAACAATTCGCGTCTAAGGAGATTAATGAGGTTGAGTACAAAACTTTGGGGTGGAATGCTGTGCGCGATGCTCTGTACTCCGGCGCTGGGCGCGCAGGCGCAGGCGCAGGACGCGAAGCCGATTGTTCGGCAGGCGGTGACGGCCGAGCTGGCGGCCAACCGCGACGACCAGTCGCACTGGCGCTACCTGAGGAGCGAGGCGGGCGGCAACTCGTGGATCATCGTCGAGACCGAGCATGGAGCGATCAGCCGCCATGTGCAGGAGAACGGCAGGCCCGCCTCGGCAAAGACGCTGGCGGAGGACGACGCGCACATCCAGAAGTTCATCCACGATCCCGCGATGCAGCAGAAGCAGAGGCAGAACGGGGAGCACGACGACAAGAGCGCGGTGGAACTGATGAACCTGCTGCCGCAGGCGTTTCTGTGGAGCGTGGTGAGCGAGACGCCGGAGAGCACGACGCTCAGCTTCAGGCCCGACCCGAACTTCCATCCGCCGGACATGGAGGCGCGCGTGATGGGCGCGATGAGCGGAACGCTGATCGTCGACCGGGAGCAGCATCGCATACGCACGATGAAGGGCCGGCTGGAGAGCGATGTGACGATCGGCTTCGGCCTGCTGGCGCGCATCAAGCAGGGCAGCACCTTCGACGTGGAGCGCAGGCAGGTGGCGCCGGGCTATTGGGAGATCACCGAGACGCATGTGCACATCAGCGGCCACGCGCTCTTCTTCAAGACCATCGGGCAGCAGGAGGACGAGGTGAAGACGGAGTTCACGCTGGTGCCGCTGGGAACGACGCTGGATCAGGCGGTGGGACTGCTTGAGGCCGCGGCGAAGTAATCGGGCTGCGCGCGGTCGAGCTGCGGCGCGGCACGGCGCCTCCGGCACTGTATTCTAAGCCTTATGGCGAAGACTCCGTACCCACAGACGGACTGCGAACTGGTCCGGCGCATTGAGCGTTCGGCGGGCCGTCGCGCGGGATACAAGCAACTGGTCCGCGAGCTGGGCCTGGGCGGTGGGCGCGAGCGTCGTCTGCTGCTGGAACAGCTTGCGCGAATCACCGCGCGTGGCGAGCTAGTGAAGACCGAGCTGGAGCAGTGGGCGCTGCCGGCAGCGGCGTTGGAGAAGACGGCGCGAGTGAACCCACTCACGCGCGAAGATACTGCGCGTGAATGGGGCACCCAGAGTGGTGGAAGGGCGACGCGCGACCGGCTGGTGGCAGGCAGGCTCGACCTGCATCGCGATGGATATGGCTTTGTGCGGCCCAATGGCAGCACGAACCGCGACGACGATCTGTTCATTCCGCCGAACGAGCTGAACGGCGCAATGCAGGGCGACGAGGTGCTGGTGGATGAGGCGCCGCCGGGAAGAGATGGCAGACGCTCCGGCCGCATAGCGCGCGTGTTGACGCGGCGCAATCCGACCGTGGTCGGCATCTTTCATTACGCGCGGGCGCGGCGCAGCCGGGGCGCGTGGGACGATGCGCCGCTGCTGCATGGCAACTACGTCACGCCGCTGGATGAGCGAATGACGGGCGCGCCGGGAGGCGGCGCGGTCCTGATTCCCGACGGCGCGGAGGTTCCGGCGACGCCCGTCGAGACGCCGCATCGCGTTCTGGGCGAGGAGGCGCAGACGCAGCAACGCAAGTGGAGTGATGCGGAAGAAGCGGCGAGCCACACTCCGCTGGAGGGGCTTGCGGTGGATGTGGAGATTACGGACTTCCCTGCTCCCGGCCGCCCCGCGCGCGGGCGCGTGATCGAGGTGCTGGGGCCGCCGGATGCGTTTGGCGTGGATGTGGAGATTGTGATTCGCAAGCATCACCTGCCGCATGTATTTCCATCGAACGTGCTGGCGGAGGCAGGTGCGTCGGCGGCGCAGACGGTCGATTCGCTGACGGCGAACCAGCTTGCGCAGCGGCGGGATTTTCGCGGGCTGCCGATCGTCACCATCGACGGCGAGACGGCGCGCGACTTCGACGACGCGGTGCTGGTCACTCCGCTGGCGAATGGCAACTGGCAGCTTCAGGTCCACATTGCCGATGTCAGTCATTACGTCCGGCCAGGCACAGCCCTCGATCTCGAAGCGCGCCTGCGCGGGACAAGCGTTTACTTTCCGGACCGCGCGGTGCCAATGCTTCCGCCACAGCTTTCCAGCGGCATGTGCAGCCTGCGCCCGGATGAGGACCGCCTGGTGCTGAGCTGCCTGATGGAGATCGATGCGCGCGGCGAGGTGCTTGGGTATGAGGTCTGCGAGGGAATCATTCGCAGCGCGCGGCGCATGACCTACACCCAGGTGCAGGCCATTCTGGACAGTTCAGCCGACACGGCAACGGACGCAGATCGGGCCGTGCGCGCGGAGTTTACCGAACTTGGTTCTCATTTTGAAGCGATGTACCAGCTGGCTCTGAAGTTGAATGCCAAGCGCCATCGCCGCGGCTCCATCGACTTCGATCTGCCGGAGCCGGTGATCGAGTTCGACCCCGAGGGCAACATGCAGTCGATCGTGCGCTCCGAGCGCGGCTGGGCGCACCGGCTGATCGAGGAGTTCATGTTGAGCGCCAACGAGTGCGTGGCGAGGTGGATCGAGTCGAACGCGATCCCCGGCATCTATCGCATCCACGAGACGCCCGACCCGAAGCGCATCCTCGACTTCGAGGAGACAGCCAGCGGCTTTGGCTACTCGCTGGGCTTCTCCAGCCTGCCGGTGAGGCGGATGACGATGAAGTCCGACTGGCGCGATGCGCGGCGCGGCGCCGGCGGCGGAGGGCGCGGGCGTGAGGTCAGGACGCATGAGGTCGCCGAGGCGATTCCCGTGACGCCGCAGATGTACCAGCGGCTGACCGCGAAGATCGCAGGCAAGCCGGAGGAGCGCATTCTCAGCTATCTGATGCTGCGCTCGCTGAAGCAGGCGCGCTACAGCGAGCGGAACGAGGGCCACTTTGCGCTGGCCAGCCCATGCTATACGCACTTCACCTCGCCCATCCGCCGCTACCCGGACCTGATCGTCCATCGCCTGGTCCGCGACCTGATTCGCGCGGGCGCCGACACGCGCGGCGGTGCGATTCTGAGCAGCGATCCGCAGCCCTGGCGACAAGACACTAAATTGGTTACAAATACAAAAACCGCATTGCGCAGGCCGCAGCCATATACGTCAGAGCCGATTCCCGAGGCGGAGCTGGCGGCGATTGCGGCGGAGTCCAGCCATGCCGAGCGCCGCGCCGACGACGCCGAACGCGAGTTGATGGAGTGGAAGAAGATGCGCTTCATGGAGGACCGCGTCGGCGACGACTTCCAGGGCATCATCCTCTCCTGCACCAAGTACGGCTTCTTCGTCGAGCTGGACGATCTCTTCATCGAAGGCCTGGTTCCCATCACTTCACTGAGCGGCTGGGGCACGGACGAGCGCTTCGTCTTCCGCGATTCGGACAAGCAGATCGTCAGCACGCGGTCGGGGCGCGCCTTCAAGATGGGCCAGCGCGTGCATGTGCTGCTGGACCGCATCGACCGCGAACAGCGGCGGCTACAGTTCGCGTTGGTGCCTTCCAGCGCGACTGCCGCACCGAAGTCGCTGGGCGGTCTGCGCAAGGGCAAGGCTGAAAAAAATGCGCCGTTGGTCGGCGACAAGGGTAAGCACGCAACTCCCAACCGCGCGGGCAAGCGGCGGGGTAAGGCGGACAAGACGAAGTCCAGAGCGCGTGGCAGCGACAGGACGGCCAAAGGCAAGCACAGATAATCCCCGGTACAATCGGAAGAGACTCAGGAGAGAACACACATGGCACACATGGTTTTTTGCGCGAAGTACAAGGCTGAGATGGAAGGGTTGGACGAACCGCCCTTCGACTCCGACTTCGGCCAGAAGATCTACAAGAACGTCTCCAGGCAGGCCTGGGGAGAGTGGGTGGAGCGGCAGAAGATGCTGCTGAACGAGTATCGCCTGCAGCCGTGGACGCGCGAGGCGCAGGAATTTCTGGTGGAGCAGATGAACGGCTTCTTCTTCAGCGAGGGCGACGGCGGCGCGCTGCCCAAGGAGTACGTGGAGCCCACGCATTAGAGCGGAACCAGAGTAACAGTGCCCAAGCGAAGAGCATTGAAGGTGGCTTTTTCTTGAGGAAAAAGCCACTCGGAGGGATTGCCCCGGAGTATACCTACTCTGGTTCCGCTCTAGGGCAGTTTCACGGTCACGAGGTTCTTCTCAAATTGTGTAAAGTGGGTTTCCCTGAGAGAAGATCACGGAGACAAGATTACGCGGTCGAACTCAGTTCCGGGTACTTCTGCCGTGAAGCTGCATGAGGTGATTGGGGCCGTCTGAAGACCGGCGCGGCTCGTGTACACTTAACCCTGCAACTACCCCTGCCGTTGCCCGCCCGGGCGACGCGGGAAACAAGTCGGGACGTGGCGCAGCCTGGTAGCGCGCATCCTTGGGGTGGATGAGGCCGCTGGTTCGAATCCAGTCGTCCCGACCATTTTTGATCCGTTATTTCAGCCACGCACAAGCGGACTTATCTGTCGTTATAGGACCCTCGCGAATCGAGGTTGAGAGAGCTACTGTCCACGACTTGGACCGTGTCTCCCGGATCTCCCGTATCAGGGCGTCCTGTCGTTGAGCGCGCGCATGGCGGCGTAGTGATCGGGACTGGCCTCGAGCGCGAGGGCAAACTCCTGCCGCGCCTGCTCCTGGTGGTTCAGCCCGAGTTGGCCGAGGCCAATCAGATAATGCGCGTCCGCCGCCTGCGCGCGTTGCGCCGGCGTCGCGACAGCCGGTCCCTTTATTTCGGGCGCACTACCCAGCGACTTGGAGCCGGTTGCGATGAGCTGCGCAAAGAATGCCTTGGCGCGATCGTCCTGGCCCAGCTTCTCCAGCGCCAGCGCCTGATAGAACGGCGCTGCCTGCTCCACGCGCACGCCCGCAGCCAGCCCGCCGATGTTCGCCCGGCTGCGCATCGGCCCATTCGCGCCCGGCCCGCCTGCGCCAGCCGAACCCATGCCCGCAGCCTCGTTCCACGCGCTGCGTGCCTTCACGGCGTCGCCCAACGCCTGATACGCATTGCCGATCCAATACTCAATCTCGCCGCGCCGCCCGCTCACGTTGCCGGTCGCCTCCGCGAGATTGTCCGGCGCCTGCAGCGCCGCCTGGTAGTCCGTTAGCGCCAGCGCGTACTGCTTGGCAGCCATCTGCTGGTGCCCGCGCTCCAGGTTGGCGTTGATCCACGAGTCGCCCAGCGAGAACGCTCCGCCGCCCTCCCATGCGCGGAAGAAGCGCGTGCGCAGCAGTTGGATTGCCGCGTCGGGCTTGCCCGCAAAGATCTTCAGGTTGACCTCGCGCGCGATCGCCTCATCGCGGTTCACTACCCCCTGATGCGCTTCCATCAGCGCCAGCCGCTTGGCCGGCGAGACGCCGTTCTCCTCGTACAGCTTGTCAAGATCGCTAAACACCGTCGCGTTGCCGCCAAACTGCACTGCTTTCTCCAGCGCGGCCTGCGCCTTCTCGCGCTGGTTGCCCTGTCGCGTATACACCATTGCCAGGTTGCGATAGACCACTGGGAAGTCCGCGCCCAGCGCAGCAGACTTCTCCCACAGCGCCTGCGCCTGCTGCGGCTGCCAGTCGTACAACAGGTTGCCCAGATAGTACGGCGCGCGCGAATCGTTCGGGTCCACGCGCATCGCATCGTTCAGCACCGCGATCATCTCCATCTGGAAGGGGAAGACGTACTCCGGAGAAGCCTTTTTCGCCAGCAAGTCGTACTCGCGCGCCTTGTCGGGCTGCTTCATCTGCCCGGCAAAGTAAGCCAGATAGTAGTAGACCAGCGGCGAAACTTTGGCCTTGTCCTGCGCTGTGCCGGCGAGTTGCGTCAGAAGCGTCGTGCCGTCCTGCCACAGTCCTGCATCCATATCGTCCGCGGCAACCTCCAGCGCGGTCGCCGGAAACTCACTCACCGTCTTTGCCAGCGTCGCGGCGCTTGCGGCCGATTTCGTCGCCAGCCACTGCTCCGCCATCCCATGCACATCCAGCGGATCGATCTTGCTGATCGCTGCCACCGCGACCAGAGCCTCGGCGTTGCGCCCGGTATGGCGCAGCAGCGCGGCCTTCAGCGCCAGTGCGCGAATGTTATTTGCGTTCGCCTCCAGCGAGTCTTCATCCGCGGTCAGCGCCGCGTTGTAGTTGCCCTTGGCCGCATCAATCTCCGCCAGAGCAAAGTAGCCCGGCGACCGCCATGCCGCGCTCCACGTCGATTTATAGAACTCCGCGTAGGCCTCATCCAGCTTGCCCTGCGACTTCAGCGCCAGCCCCAGGTAGTAGATCGGCTCGCCGTCCTTGGGCGATGTGTAGCTGGCCGTGTCGCGCTCCAGCGCCTTGCGCAGGTACGCCTCCGCATCGGCAAATCGTCCGCCCTTGATCGCGTCGATGCCCAAAACAGTATTCACCCGGATGTCGCCGGGATCGCGCCGCAGCGCCTCCTGCCAGTACAAATTGGGATCGCCCGTCGGCGAGCGGAACTGCTCCATGCGCAGGCCGTCGAGGTACAGCTCTTCCGTTGTCTTGACCTCTGCTGGCGGCGGCGGGTCCACCACCGGCGATGGCATGGTCTCCTTCTCCAGCCGTATCGGTGAGTAGGCAACCAGCTCGCGCCCATCCGCACTGATCGCCGCGCGCAGATCGTGCTCGTCCGCGCCGTCGGGCAGTTTGACCTGCTTCACAAACGCGTGCGCCGGGCTGATCGCAATCGTCTGCTTCAGCAGCACTTGGTCCTTCAACTTCAGCGTTACCGTGGCCGCGGGCCGCGCCTGGGTCGAGGTAAAGCCCACGGTGGCCGTGCCGTCCTTCACTTCGAGATTGACCGCCGCATCCAGGTTCGCGTTTTTCACTCCGTCGATGTCGCGGAAGGGATACCAGTACTGGTTCCACTGGCGCGTCTCGTACGGCTGCAGCCAGCTGTAATCGGGCTGATTGTCGCTGTACGCGCCCACCATCAGCTCGATGTACGGCCCATCCGTGTCCGTCAGCAGATGGTCCTGCACGTGTCCCTGCGGACTGTCGCCCCACGTCCAGAACTTCTTGCCCGGAACAACATTGTGGTCGGCAATGCTCATGATGCCCGCGTTCTTCCCATGGTCGTACCCGGCCATGAAGTCGTCCTGGTAGTTCCACGCAAACATGCTGCTGGCGGTCGGATGGTTCTTGTACCAGCTCACGTCCACGCCCGCCGTGTAGTCCGCGCCCATGAACTTCGTCGTCGCAATCGGCCATGTCGTAAAGTCGCGCTTGCCGTGGTACGTCACAAACTGCGTACTCGGCGGATAGATCACCTGGTAGTCGTCGTTCACGTGCACCGCAACATTGCTGAAGCTCAGCATCGAGGTGGGCACCGGCGTCCGGTTGCTCATGCGGAACGACGCCTGCATATACGACTTCCCGGGACGCAGCGTCACGCCCACGGTCCACTCCATGCGGTCGCGCAGCTCCGACTCGCCCACCCACACCGTCTTCGACCCGTCGGCGTTCTCCTCCACCTTGTACTGCATGGGCAGGAAGCTGGTGGCGCGGTGGTGGTGCGGCAGGTCCCACTCGATCCCGCCTGAGATCCACGCGCCCAGCAGGCTGATCAGCGCCGGCTTGATCACGTGCTGGTTATAGATGAAGTCGTAGCCGTTGGTCTTGTCCACCGCCTCGAAGATCTTTCCGCCAATCTCCGGCAGGATGCCGATCTTCACATACTCGTTCTCCAGATAGACCATGGTGTAGGTCTTGTCTTTTTTCTCGGTGGTCAGATTGTCGTACGCGGGATAGGGATAGATGCGGTGCTGCGCCCCCTGCGACGTTCCGCCGAAGTAGAACTGCGGATTGGGGTCGGGCTCGCCGAGCAGGTAGGTCGGAATGACGACCTTCTCCTCCCACACCCGCACCGCTCCGGACTTCGTCGCCGTCGCCGCAGCCGTCGAAGCCGCGGAATTTACCGCTGCGGGCTTTGCCGCCGCGCCCGGCTTCATCTGCTCTGCGACAACAAACAGCAGGGAACCCATCGCGAGACAAGACACCAACACAGCAGCAGAACGGTACATTCCTCTTTGCATGGTCATTCTCCCAAACGAATCTGAAATTCTCTCCCAATCAACCTGAACTCACTGCCAACGAATCTAAACCAATCCGCCCAACGGCCACGGCGTTGAGGGCGCGCCCGCGTCCGAAGCCATGGGGTGCTGCGCAAACGGCAGCAGCTTGCCGGAGTGCACATCCTGCAGCCGCTTGTGCGTGGCCTTCGCCGCCTCCACCAGCTCCTTGTACGGCCGGTCCGTCACATCCACAAAGCCGATGTTGTAGTTCTCTCCGTCCATGCGGCCCAGCACCGGCTCGTCCTTCCACGCAAACCAGTACGCGCCCAGGAACCACTCCAGCGACGCGGCCTGCTCCACATAGTATCGGTACGCCACGCCGCGCTCCGTCTGGCTCGCGGCCTGCACCAGCCCCGCGGCCAGCCCGTCCGCCGGCACGCCGATGTGGTACTCCCCGATCAGGATCGGCCGGTCCGTCAGCCGTCCGGCGTGGATGATCTGCCGCGTCGGCTCGTACTCATACACATTGATGCTACATACGTCGAAGATGCGCGCCGCCACGAAGTACTCGTCCGCCATCGTCCCGCCGTAGCGCGTTCCCAGCAGCAGGTGGTTGGGATCGTACTTGCGCACCGCGCCGCACACCGTCTCCAGATATTTCTGGAAGCTGGCCAGCACAAACTCCCTCCTGCGCGCCGCCGTGTCGCCCGCCGCCAGAAACTCCTTCAGCTTCGCCTTGGTCGCCGTCTCCGGCCCATTCAGAAATAACCCGCACAGCTCGCTCTCTCGCGCATTCCATGGCGGCTCATTGCCGATGAAGTACCCCAGCACCAGCGGATCGTTCTTGCGCGGCGTGCACTGTGTGTTGGCCGCCGCGTCGATCGCCGCCGCAAACTGCGGCGAGCAGACATCCGGCATTCCCAGGAAGCTGGTGCTCTGCGGCCAGCGCAGCATCACCGTCGACGGTCGCCCCCGTCCGCCCGTGGTCATCCCCCACGAGTCCAGCCGCCGCACCGTCCGGTCCGCCGCCGCGCCCGCGTCGTTGCCGCCGAACCCCGCGCCTCCACCCGGCGAGCCGTTGGTTCCGGTGGACAGAAACAGGTGTCCCTCCGGATCGACGAACCACCACCGCCCGTCGATCTTCTCCACGCGGAAGAACCCCGTCGCCCGCGCCTGCGTGTTCTTGTAGCCGCCGTACTTCCCGTAACCAAAATCCGCCGCGCTGCCGAAGGCCTTCTCCTCGTCCGCCAGCTCGCGCGCCAACTGCTCCTTGCTCTTGATCTTGCGCGGCCAGTCCGCCAGCGCGCATTGCCCGAAGCTGTCCAGCACCGGGCCCGTCTCCAGGAACTCCGACCCCTCGTCCTTCGTGGAAAGATGCACGTTGCGCAGCTCGATCGTCGGCCGGTTCAGCGGATACTCCATCGCAATGCCAATCGACTCCACCGTATGCAGGTCGCCGAACGGCCCCCACACCGAGTACCACGACGAATTCGTCCGCCGGTTCTGCGCCGACGCCAGGTCGTTGCCTTTGGAGTCGCGCCCAATGAAGTACTGCAGCGGTACCGACGCCCGCAGCCACGCATTCTGCCCAAACCCGATGATCGACACCCCGCGCGGCCCATGCGTCGTGTACGCCCACAGAAACAGCCGCTGCGGCGAGCTCATCCGCATCTCCATCACCAGGTGCGTAAAGCCCGCGAGGTCCGCCGGCGCAGTCTGCCCCAGCTCCGCCATCGTCAGCTGCATCTCCGACGAGACGCCATCGAAGACAAACTTCCTCACCGTGCTCGATGCGGACGGCGTCGCAGCAGCCTGCGCCGCTCCTGTAGCTTGCGACGCAGCACCAACTTGCGGCGCAGCGGCAATCGCGCGCGCCCCTGCGACTGCGGGCACAGCTCCCGCAATCATCTTCATCGCCTGGCGACGGGTAAAGTTCATGGCTTCTTCCTCCGGTGGTTCTCTCTGGAAATTGGAGCTCACGCTGGCAACCGCTCGCCGCGCCGCATCCGGGAACGCACTTATCCCGCAGACAAATGAGCTCTTTCCGAGTCGCTCGAATTGTATGCCAACCGCATACCGCTTCGTCTCAACAATAACTATCGCTTTAGCCCTTCGGAGGGAGCAGGGGGGCTGGTAGCTCGGGGCTTTAGCCCCGAGTCTCCCCCTGAATAACGCCAATGCATTCAAAGGGCTTTAGCCCCGGGCTTTCTGTAGGAATGGCAATCAAGCATTATTCAACATACTCTTTAGAGCTGGCCGGCCGCGTGGGCGCGGCGCGGCAGACGATCATTGCGCTGGAGGCGGGCAAGTACGCACCCTCGCTGCTGCTCGCGTTCCGGCTGGCCAGTGCCTTCGGCGTCAAGACCGAGGACGTCTTCCAGTGGGACGGCGAATGACGATCCCGCTCGCGTTCGATTCGCGGATTGCAGTGTGAGTTCTGTGAGGTGCTCGAACAAAGATGGTCATTTACTCTCCGTTCGCCGATGCTATAATCCCAAGTATGTGGCGGTTATAGTTCAGTGGCAGAACGCCGCTCTGTGGCAGCGGATGTCCTGGGTTCAAATCCCAGTAGCCGCCCCAATCTTCTCTCGATCGATACCGCACGACGGCGTACGTCTTCGGATTCCGAGTCAGCCTTGAACCACTTCTCCCTGGTCCACTTCACCTCGTTCAACTCCTCCAAGGCCTCACGGCCGCTTGCGGTCGTCCCCGTTATTGCATTGAGTGCGGCATGCGACGGTGGACCCACCGTGGTCGGCGCCTATGCGGCCAAAGCAGGGAAGCCATGAGCGGCGCGAACACTTTCGGTCCGTCGAACGGCGCAGGACAGGCCGCAGTCAAGGACGAAGCCGTCTCTGCCGCCGGCGCCCCTCTCAGCGCGGCCCGCGCAAACGCACCGGTCCGGTTTGAGACGCTTCCCTTCGTGCCGCGGCTCTTTCTGAGCAACGGCCACCTGCAGACGGTCGCAGGCATCTTCCTGTCGCGTACAAACACTCTGCCTCCGCCGGTGCCTGAGCTGGTGGAGGTGTCGCCCGCCAGCGAATCGCAGATCGCAAGCGGCGTGCTGTGCGAGTGCCACTGGCATCCGGCGGGGGTGCGGGCCAAGCGCCCGACGGTGGTCCTGGTGCATGGCCTGGAGGGTTCGTCGGAGTCGCAGTATGTGGTCGGCAACGCCAACAAGATGTGGCGCGCCGGGGCCAACGTCATTCGCATGAACATGCGCAACTGCGGCGACACGGAGAGGCTCTCGCCCACGCTCTACCACTCCGGCATGTCCAGCGATGTCGAGGCCGTCATGCGCCACTTCATCGCGCGCGAGCGCCTGGAGAGCGTTGCGCTGGTCGGCTACTCGATGGGCGGGAACCTGGTGCTCAAGCTGGCCGGAGAACTCGGCGCGGACGCACCCAGCCAGTTGCGTTCGGTCGTCGCCGTCTCGCCGGCCATCGACCTCGGGCCAACCGCCGACGCCCTGCACCGTGGCATAAACCGGCTCTACGAGCGGCGCTTCCTGCGCAGCCTGATCAAGCGCTTCCTGCTCAAGGCGAGTCTCTTCCCGCGCGCGTACGATCCCAGGCTCGCCGCCGGCATCCGCTCGCTGCGCGAGTACGACGAGCGCATCACGGCGCTCTACTCCGGCTTTGCGTCGGCCGACGACTACTACAACCGCGCCTCCGCCGTTCGCGTCGTGGACCGCATCCGCGTGCCTGCGCTCGTCATCCACGCGCTCGACGATCCCTTCGTCCCCATCACGCCGGAGACGCTGGCCGCGCTCATCGCCAACCCGTTCATCAGCCTCCTCGAATCCGAGCGCGGCGGCCACTGCGCCTTCCTCGCCAGGCCCAACCACGCCGGCGGTGACGACGGCTACTGGGCAGAGACCACGCTGCTCCGCTTCATCCTCTCCCACGTCTGAGACACGCGCCACAATCGAATCTCCTCCCTCGAACGGCATTTTGATTGACCGCCAATCTGCGCGCGCCTAGCATTGGACGAAATTCAAAACCTCCGAGGTTCATATGGGAGATCTGTTCCAGCCGTGGCACCTGATAATCTTATTCTTCCTTCCCGTATTTCTTGTTGTGTATATCATCCCGTACTGGGTGATCTTCAAGAAGGCAGGCTTCGCGCCCGCGCTCAGCCTTCTAATGGTGATTCCCGGTGTCAAACTGATCGTGATTTACGTCATCGCCTTCTCCGACTGGAAGGTCGGTCCGGGCAACGTCACGCAGATTCAGGGATGACCACGCCGCGCGGCATAGAATAAGAAGCAATGCTTGCCGAGTGGTCCGCCGAATGCGCCGCCGAGGACCCCGTCCTCGTCGTCCCGTGGAAGGACCCTGACGGGGGGTCGGCCTTCATCGATCTGCGCGCCAACCCGCGCGACTTCGACGCTGTTGCCGAGGCGGAACAGCACCCGCCGCTGATGCAGGCGCTGCGCGCGCTGAATGCGACGCGCTCGCCCGTCTTCACCGCAAAGTGCGACGCATGGCCGCTCAACAGCGAGGAGTTGCAGCATCTGCAACTGAATCTCAACGCGCATCCCGCTGGCCCGTCCTTCGGATTCGCCAGCTACATCGACCTCATCTGGCGCGAGCGCTCGCTCTTCCACTCGTTCCATCGGCAGGAGCAGATGCTGCGCCGGCTCACACGGCTGGCTGCTCCGGTCCACCGTCCCGCCGCCATGCTCGACTGCGTGCTGCGGCCCGCGCTGCTTGACCTGGACGGCCCACGCGAGGGCTTCGCCGTCAGCCTTTACGTCAAAGCGCTCGGCCCCAGCCAGCTCGCTGCGTGGAAGGAGTGGGCCGCCGCGCTGGCCGCCGTCGTCGCGCTGGTCCGCGGCAAGGACTTCGCCCACTGAAGGCGCGAACTTCCTTCTCCATTACGGGAGTTCTAATAGCTGCCGGCGAAGATGGCCTTGAGCTTGGCGCGCAGGCCCTGCTCCTCGCTGGCGCGGCGCACCTGGGTGCGATGGGTGTAGAGCAGCATTCCGATGGCGACGGCAAACTCCGGCCGCGCCAGCTCCGGCGGCATCCGAGAGAGCGGCACCGGAGATCCCACCCGCGTGGGCACGCGCAGCAGGCTCTCCGCGTTGTCCAGCAGCCCGGCCAGCAGCGCTCCGCCGCCGGTGAGCACGCATCCCGCGCCGAGGGCCTCCAGCACTCCGCCCTG
>JBEKRR010000009.1:0-54924 GCA_049518555.1 Acidobacteriaceae bacterium | reverse complement strand
CATCCAGGCGCAGCTTGCGCCGGGCTCGACCTTCAAGATCATCATGTCGCTGGCCGGGCTGGAAGAGGGCGTGGCGCAGACGATGCGCGTGATGTGCAACGGCGGCGCCACTTTCTACGGTCATTTCTTCGCGTGCGACCAGCACCACGGCATGGTGGACATCGACCATGCGATCCCATGGTCGTGCGACACGTTCTACTACACACTGGCAAACAAGCTGGGCATCGACACGATTGCCAGGTACGCCACCGAGGTCGGTCTAGCGCAGAAGACCGGCGTCGACCTGCCGGACGAGGCCACGGGCACCATGCCTTCGACCGCATGGAAGCTGAAGACGCAGCACGATAAGTGGTACGCCGGCGAGACCATTTCCGTCGGCATCGGGCAGGGCGCGGTGCAGGTGACGCCGTTGCAACTGGCGCGTGCGCTGGGCGGCATCGCCTCGGGCGGAGTGCTGAAGCGGCCGCACGTGGTCTTTCCCGGCGAGCTGCCGCCGGAGATGGCCTCGGCGATCGAGGAGACCTATCCCGGCAGCGGCGACCGCGTTGTGCCGATTACGCCGGAGAACTGGGAGACGATCACCGACGCCATGGCTGCGACGACTTCGCGGGCAAGACCGGCACCGCCGAGTTGGTGAGCCACAGTGCCGGCGCGAAGAGTCTGGGGACCGGAAACGAACGCGCCAACGCGTGGTTCGTCGGCATGGCCCCGCGGCGCAACCCGGACATCGTTGTCGCTGTGCTGTGTGAGCATGGAGGCTGGGGAGCCGAAGCCGCCGCTCCCCTTGCCGCGCAGGTGATCGACGCATTCGTGACCAAACAGCGTAAGAAAGAGGGAAATCTTCTGCGGCTGACCGATGCGCCCAAACCGGCAGCCAGTCCTGCTGCGAATCCGAACGGCGTGCCGACCGCTTCGGTCACTCCGGCGGCGCGCCCCGGCCAAGCGAACGCGCCAGGAGGCAACCGGCCTTGACGATCCAGCCACTAAAGACGATTCAGCCCCTAGAATAGAGCTCAATCCCCATGCGCCGCCTCTCCTCATTCCGCGACTTCGACTGGATGCTGCTGAGCCTGGTATCTCTGATGTCGATCATCAGCGTGCTGGAGATCAAGTCGGCGACGCTGCATACCAAGTTCCGCGGCTTCGACCACAAGCAGATCGGCTTTCTGCTGGCCGGCATGGGGCTGATGTTTCTGATGACGCAGATCGACTACCACTGGCTGCTGGACATTGCGCCCTGGGCGTACGGGATTGGGCTGCTGTCGCTGGTGGCGGTGAGGCTGGTGGGGACAAAGGTGCTGGGTGCGCGGCGCTGGATCAACCTGGGCGGCGGAGTCCATTTTCAGCCGTCGGAGTGGGTGAAGCTGGTGCTGGTCCTCGCCATGGCGCGGTTCTTCTGGGGGCTGGCCGGGCGGGAACTGAGATGGACCGACATCGCCAAGGCGTTCGCGCTGATTGGCGTGCCGATGGGGCTGGTGTTGATCCAGCCGGACCTGGGGACGGCGCTCACCTACTTCCCAATCCTGGTGGCAGGACTGTTTCTGGGCGGAATCCGCGTCCGGCAGGTGCTGGTTCTGCTGCTGGGATTCTTCATTCTGATCGGCGGCGCATGGATGAGCGGAAAACGCCTGAAGCCGTACCAGATGGCGCGGTTGACCAGCTTCATCGATCCCGGCAGCGACCCGCGCGGCGCCGGTTACCAGATCCTGCAATCGAAGATCGCGGTGGGCGCGGGCGGGTTGTGGGGCAAGGGAACCAACCAGGGCACGCAGACCCAGGGCGACTTCCTGCCCATTCCGTACACCGACTTTATCTTCGCCGCCTTCTGCGAGGAGCATGGCTTTGTGGGCGGCATGGGCATCCTGCTGCTCTACTTCCTGGTTCTGATGCGCCTGATCGAGAACGCGCAACAGGCCTCCGACGCGCCCGGCACCTTCATCGTGATGGGGGTGGTGGCCGTGCTGCTCTTCCAGATTGTGGTGAACATCGGGATGGTGGTGGGCCTGATGCCGGTCACAGGCATCCCGCTGCCGCTGATGAGCTACGGCGGGTCGTCGATCCTGTTCACATTTCTGGCGCTGGGGATTGTGATGAACATCCGCATGAGGCGGTTTGTGAACTGAAGGGCGGACGAACTCGGCAATGCACTCTCTTTCAAGCAAAGACGATGGACATGGAGCCATGTACTTTGGGGGTCGGCGTCACGGTGATTTCAACGTCCTGGCCGAGCGCCGTCAGAAAATCAATCAGCCGGCCGATGGAGAAGTTGCCGGCTCGATTGCGGGTCAGGGCCGAGACGTGGGGCTGCTGAATCCCAAGAATCTTCGCGGCCTCCGCTTGGGTCAGGCCTCGGTTCTTGATGATGAGTGCAATCTGCAGCGTCAGCCGCGCCTTCATCAGCTCCTGATCTGCATTCGGCAGGCCAAGATCGGCAAAGACGTTGCCACTGCCTTCGATGACGTCGTCAGTCCTGGGGGCCTTGCGAGTGGTCTTCATAGTCAACTCAACCTTTCCTTGTAGTGGCGAACGGCTGCGGCCAGCCGCTGGCGAATCAGGTCGATCTCAGCCTTCGGGGTTGCAATCCCCGACTTCGATTTCTTCTGGAAAGCGTGCAAAACATAGACACTGTCTCGAAAACGAACAGTGTAGACCGCCCGCCAAGTGTTGCCATCGAATGGAGCGACGATCTCCATCACAGAATGCCCGCCAAACCCCTTCAACGGTTTGGCTGCGGGATCGGTTTCGCCCTTTTGCGCCGCATACAGGGCGTGGCCGACATCGCGCCTTACCTCCGGGGGAAAGGACTGCAAATCCCTCTGCGACGATCCGACCCAACGGACGACCTTCAACTCTTCATCCATTATACAAATATACATCTATTTATATTTAATGGGCACTCTTTTCATCCGTACTCGATCTGAATCCTCAATAGCAGACAAGACAGTCCCTAAAGCTGCCGATAGGATGTTGTGTTATCTGAGGTTTAGGGGATGAACCCGGAACAGCACTGGGGTCGAATGCGGGGCGGGGAATACGTTCGCAGTGATTTTGGTGCATACTGTATCTACCCGGCTGTTTCACCCAGGCCGGCGCAACCTCCGCTCCCGTTGGCGCGCGAGTGGTTCCACAGCAGGTTTACGCCGAAGCAGATGACCTTCGCGCGGTTTTCTATCAAAGAAAACCGCATAGCAAGAAGTTCACCAGGGCACAGTAACTGTGGAAACACTCATGGCGCCGGGCACGCGGCGTTCGGTTTTTGATTTTAGACTTTTTGATTTTAGATTTTTTATTTTAGAAGAAGCCGGCCAGGCAGGGATCAAGTCCGTTGGCCGGACAGGTTTGAAGGGAAATGATTGCATCCGGACGGCGAGAGCAATCTCAGGGTTACCTTACCTTAGGCAAGGACGTACAAGGTGTCTTTTTCTTGACGAAAAAGCCACTTAGCTTCCGCAGCCCCGGGTGGAGCTACCCCGAGTTTGCTCCAACGGCCCCGCCTCAAGTTGGATCAGAGGTTGATTCGGTCACAAACTCCGCATGCCAGTGTTCGCTCGAAGCGTCCCAAGTGTCTCCGATCGCTTTTTGGTTCAACCAGATCGCACCCATCGACGGTGCAATTCGGGCGCAGTCTGGGGTGGGTCATGACCCCCGGCTGCACTTATCGGTCGCCACAGCTTCCCGCTCCCCCCAGATCCTGTCCGCACCCTCGGTGAGCGGCGCATAATCGCCCCTCCGATCCTCTCGCCTGCGCCTGCCGCTCGCTGAACCGGCCCATCAAAGCCGGAGCGGGCAGAAAGAGCAGGAAGATGTCGAAAGAAATCTTTATCTCCAGCACGCCCCACGAGACGCGTCTGGCCATCGTCGAAGACGAAGCCCTCACCGAAATCTACTACGAGCGCGAGAACGAGTACACGCTTGCCGGATCGATCTACAACGGGCGCGTCACGCGCGTGCTTCCGGGCATGCAGTCGAGCTTTGTGGAGATCGGCCTGGAACGCGACGCATTTCTCTACATTACTGATTTCATGGAAGAAGCTCCGGACTCGGAGGAGTTTGACACCACCCCGGCCGGAGACCGCGCAGCACGCGCGCCACGGCTCGGCAATGGCGAGCAGGCAGGCGACGCGGGCGGACGAGGCGACGCCGGCGGACGCGGAGGCGAGCGTGGCGGCAGAGGACGGCGCGGCGGACGCGACCGCGATCGCAACCAGGACCGAAATGCCGAGCGTCAGGGAGGCCCCGACGCAGCTCCGATCCAGCAGGACGGCGGGCGCGGCGAGGCAGGAAACAACGACGCCGACGGTACGGCCCCCAGGGAGTTCAACGAAGGCCCCGAGACTGGCGAGGGCGCTGCCGGCGCCGATGGAAGCCGCCGCTGGCGGGGACGTCGCGGACGGCGTCGCGGGCGCGGCGCATCCGGCCAGGCAGGCGATACGGCGGACCAGGCAGGCGATGCGACGCAGGAGAACTCCGCAGCGGGCTACCCCGCGGCCCACGGCTACTCCGAGGTACCGGGTGACGGCGACGACGACTCGACGTTCGAGCGCGAGTCCACGCATGAGATAGACGGCGAGGCCGGCTTGCAGCCACCCGCTCCCTCTGCCGACCGCGGCCCGGAGAGCCCGCGCAGCAGCGACAGTGCGCGAGACAATAGCCCGCGCAGCGCCCGGTCCGGCGACCGTGGACGACGCGACGGTGGACGCACTCGCGACGGCCAGCGACGCGACGGACAGCGGCAAGACCAGCGTCCGCAGCGCTTTCCCCGGGGATTCGAGCCCTCGCGCAACCTGTACGGCGTGGACAGCGGCGAGACCAGCGGCACCGGCCCCATCGCCAACGCCTATGGCGAGGACTCCGAGGCTGGCGCCGAGCCGATCATTCTGCCCGGTGAATCGCTCTCCAAGTACCGCAAGGGCGGCGAAGAGCAGGCCGCGCCCAAGTCCACAGAATCGAACTCGGGTACGCTCGCTCCCCCCGCCAATCTCTACACCCTTGCAGCCGGCTGGGACGGCGGCGCAACCCTGCCCGGCGAGACGCTCTCGCGGCGCAGCCCGTCCGAATCGCGCCCAGACGCGCGCCACGACTCGCGTTCCGACGCGCGCCACGACTCGCGTTCCGGATCGCGAGAGGACCGCAACCGGAGTTCGCGCGACTTTGAGCGGGGGCCGAGACGCGATTCCCGCCCAGACCGCAGCGACCGCGACCGCAATGATCGCAGCGAGGGCCGACACGACCATCGCAACGACGCTCCCATTGGCGACGCCGCTGCCGCTGCCGCCATCTTTCAGCAAGGCTTCCAACCCTCCACGCCCGCCGCAGAGATTGTTCAGGAGTCCGAGCGGCCCAACGTCGCAGGAGCCCACGTCGTCGAGCTTCACGAATCACCCGAAGCCGCTACGCCGGGTACGCCGGGGCCTGAGCCGGAGGCAGTTGCCGCGCCGGAGTCTGCTGTGGCTGTTGCGCCGGAAGCAGCCCCGCAGGTTGAGGTCGAGTATGAGCCGGAGGATGCCTCGGCCTCCTACCGCGTCGATCCCGTGCCGCCCAGCGAGTTCCGCCAGAGCGCGCCGATTGTAGAACCAGAGCCGGAGGCGCAGGCCAAACCGCCAGCCGAAGTTGCCGCCGAGCCAGTTGCGCCCGCACCCGAAGCACATGAGATCACCTCAATCACTCCCGTGGGGCAGATGCTCTCCGAGTCGGCGGAAGTTCTGCCGGTCGAGGCGCAGGAAAGCGTACCTCAGGGGCTGAAGCCCCATCATGAGCAGCGGGCTGATGGCACGGCTGAAGCCGTGCCCTTAAGCGGAACCGCCGCAGGCTTCGCACCGGGCCACGGCTTGCTGGCCGAAGAGGTCCTGGACGCGGACGATGCGCCGGTCCCGAGCATCCACGCCAGTTCCATCGAGGAGATCGAAGACCTGGACGAAGAAGAGACGGTGGAGGGCGCGGCCGATCTCGGCACCATGCTGCGCGAGATGTCCATCGACCAGATCACCCGCGCCACGCCCGAGGTGGAAGACGAGGACGACCTGGACGAAGACGAAGACTTTGAGGAAGACGACCTCGACGAGGAAGATCTCGACGAAGAAGACGAGGAAGAGGAAGACGACGAGGAAGGCCAGGAGCAGGAAGAGCACGGCGACTCAGCGCAGGCGGACGATCTCGACGAGCAGACGGCCCGCAGCGGCAACGCCGCCGATGCAGAGTTCTACGAGGCCCAGTCCGGCCAGCCGGAAGAGGCGAACCGCACGGCTGAGCAGACAGGCGCCGCCGCACCCCGCCCGGACCGCGGACGCGATTTCGATCGCCGCCCAGGACGACGCGACGGACGGCGCGATGGACGGCGTGGGCGCGGCGACCGCGGCGACCGCCCGCGCAGCACCGGTGGCGAACGCACCCGCTTCGGACACGGCGGAGGCCGAGGACGCGCCTCCATGCAAAGCACCAACCTGCCCGCCATCAGCGATCTGTTGAAGCCAGGGCAGGAGATTCTGGTGCAGATCGCCAAGGAGCCCATCGCCAAGAAGGGCGCGCGCATCACCAGCCACATTGCGCTTCCCGGCCGGTTCCTGGTCTTCATGCCGACGGTCAACCACATCGGCGTCTCGCGCAAGATCGAGTCGGACGCGGAACGGCGCAGGCTGAAGGAGATTCTGCTGAGCGAGAAGGGAGACGCCAGCGGCGGATTCATTGTGCGCACGGCAGCCGAGGGGGCCAGCGAGGAGGAACTGCGCAGCGACCTGCGCTTCCTGCTGAACCTGTGGGCGGACATCAAGGCGCGGTCGGAGTCGTCCAAGTCGCCCGCGCTGATCTACCACGACCTGAACCTGATCGAGCGCATCCTGCGCGACCAGGTGACGGACAGCTTCTCCGCCATCTGGGTGGACAGCGAGAACGAGTACGAGCGCGTGCTGCGCTTCCTGCAACGCTTCCAGCCGTCGCTGATCCGCCGCGTCAAGCTCTACCTGAAGGACACGCCGCTGTTCGAGCAGTTCGGCATCACGGAGGAGATCAACAAGGCGCTGCGCTCCAAGGTGTGGCTGAAGTCGGGCGGGTCGATCGTCATCAACCAGACCGAGGCACTGGTGGCCATCGACATCAACACCGGCAAGTACGTGGGCAAGACGGCGCGGCTGGAAGACACCATCGTCAAGACCAACCTGGATGCCATCCCGGAGATTGTGCGCCAGATCCGTCTGCGCGACCTGGGCGGCATCATCATCATCGACTTCATCGACATGGACGAGCGCAAGAACCGCAACCGCGTGATGGCCGCGCTGGAGGATGAGTTGAAGCTCGACCGCGCGCCGTCCAAAGTGCTGCAGTTCAACGACTTCGGCCTGGTTGCTATCACGCGCAAGCGGGTGAAGCAGTCGCTGGAGAGGACGCTTTCGACCACCTGCGCCATCTGCGAGGGCACGGGAATGGTCAAGTCGCCCATCACCGTCTGCAACGAAATCTTCATCGAGATGCGCAAGATGCACAAGACGCTGGAACGCGGCGACATCATGCTGCGCGTCCACCCGGAGGTGGTCAAGCAGCTTAAGGCGTCGGGCGCGAAGTGGCTGCTGGAGATGGAGGAGATGGCCGGCAAGACGATCCTGGTGAAGAGCGACCCTGCCCTGCACCCGGAGCAGTTCGACATCCACTAAGGAATCGACGATTTAAAGCGATCCAAATGACGCAATAGCGCGTCTTATCAAGCAATGAGAAGATTGGGTTAGGCCGGCGAGAGACCGGCACAACAAACTCAAGCGATTCGGGTTCAAAAACTCGAAGGACTTTGCACTCAAAAGGGAGTCATCAAAACAATGAACATTCAGCGCAGTTTTTTCGGTATTGCGTGCCGCGGGGCGGCATTCAGCTTCCTGATGGCGGGAACGGCCTTGCTTGTGCAGGCCCAGCAGTCCCCCTCCGCCGCATCGACTGTGAAGGCGCCAGTTCTGCTGGCATCAGAATCCGGGGTCCCCGGCGAGCTTGCTCGCGGGGGTGGTGAATCCGCTTCGTCTGGCCTCGCCTCGGCGTCGTACAGCAGCAGTTTGTCTTCGTCCGATGCGGATTCCGCTGCAACTGCCGATTCCGGCGCCCGCTTCAACCTGGACTCGACCGCGCTCGCCAGCTCGCAGCCGCCGCCGCGCCGCCGCTACGGCCGTCCCAACTACTCCAGCGGCAACACCAACAAAGACGGCTCGGAGAAGTACACCTTCATGGCCGGCATTGGCCTCACCCTGCCCGCGGGCAACACCCATAAGTACGAGACGCCCAGCTACGGGTTCCAGTTCGGCGGCGGACGCAACTTCAACAAGTACACCGGCCTGCTGCTGCAGTTCGACTACGACCACTTCGGCCTGCAGGGCGCCACCATCGCCAACCAGACCTATCTCTACGACACCGGCTGCACGACATTACAGATTCAAAATGGTGTGTGCGGTGTATCCGGGCTCGACGGCAACAATCACGTCTGGTCGTTTACCCTGAACCCCACCTTCACTCTTCCCACCAAAGGTTCGTTTGGCGCCTACGCCGTGGTCGGCGGCGGCTTCTATCACAAGGTCACCAACTTCACCGAGCCCACGGTGGAAGAGTATTGCTATTACTACTGCGAAGAGTACGAGGCAAATGCGAACATCGACCACTACACCAGCAATGCAATCGGTGTGAATGGCGGCTTTGGCCTCACCTACAAGTTCTCCAAGTTCTCCAACGAGCGGCTCTACATGGAAGCGCGCTACGTCTACCTGGCCAACCAGCAGCGCTACGGCGTCACGGCCGCCGATTCCACAACCACCATCGAGAACTACACCGGCTACAACTACTATCCTCAAAACAGCAACCGCACCACCTACATTCCGGTAAAGTTCGGCATCCGCTTCTAGGGCGCGCACAGCTTGCTGCAAATTCGACGAGGCCCGGCCAACCAGCCGGGCTTCGCTGCGTCTGCCGCCGTTCTACTCTACGCGAGCCACGGATTGACGACCGTGACGCCGCAGAGCAGAAAGTGCTTCTCGTTGCGTGTTGCAATCGAAAAGCCCCTGCTCGCAGCAATGGCTGCAATCTGTATATCCGGCACGTCTATCTGAAAGCCAGCCTTCTCCGTTCCAGACGCTATCTCGGCGTAGCGCATGGCGGCCAGATGATCGAACGGGAGCGGATCCAAGATGGAGAAGAGAAACCCCTCCGCAAGCAACGCGATCTCGCGCCGCCTCCTGCCCTCAGGCAAGCGTGCAATACCATACCGGATCTCGGCCTCGTTGATCGCAGTTGTGCGAAAGGATGAGAGTGGCAATCCGTTGAACCAATTCAGGACGGGTTCGACTAGAAGCGGCCCCATCAGGGCCGAGATCACATTTGTGTCCAGGATGATTGTCTCTGCCACTAGGTGAAGTCCGGAATCTCGCGATGAGACGGCCCTCGCGGGGGAATCTCAATGTCCAGTGGACCATAGTTGTCGACAGCCGCACGCATGAGCTGGACAAACTGTGTACCAGTTAGTCCATCCCGCGGCGGGATGTCGAGATCCATCGGTCCATACTTCTTCACCAGCCTGCGCACGCGGAGATACAGATGCTCCTCGGGCTCCTGCTTGTCCGCTGCCTGCTCCAGAATGGCTCGCGCCTCGGCCTCCATCGAGCGCCCATGCACGGCGGCGCGGATGCGAATGCTCTCCTTCACCGAGTCTTTGAGGTCGCGGATGTGCAATGTCGCCATGCAATCAATGATAGCATTGCTTGCATCTGGATGCAACAGCAGCCGGATTCAGATCCCCATAGGGTAAGGCTTCTCGTGCATCTCCTGTGAGCCGCTCGTCTCCTCGCCGGCGCGCTCGAAGAGCCCCTGAAACAGGCTCAGCAGCCCGGTGTACCAGTACCCCAGCACGAAGAGCAGAAGGAATGGCACGGTGAAGTAGTTCTCCGTGGTCATGGCGTACCACACGGTCCAGGCGAAGTAGGTCCCGATGAACAGTTCGATCCATGGGACAATGCCCAGCCGCTTGCGGTAGACCTTGGCCTGGCTGGCCTCGCCCTTCTTCTTCACGCGATACTTCGGCGTGCGCGCAAACGGCGTCTTATAGCCGAAGAGCGCCTCCATCACCGCCTTGGTGTTGGTGATGGTCAGGCCGACACCGAGCGCCATCAGGAAGGGCAGATAGAGAAACGTCTTGTGCCAGTTCTTGGGAAACAGCTCCTTCTGGCTGACCAGATAGAAGGTGGAGACCGACATGGTGCTGGCGATAAACAACGGAAAATCGATCAGCAGCATCTGGATGTAGCCCTGCCAACTGCGGATGATCATGGCCGGCATCAGCAGTACAGAGAGCACAATCATCAGCGGGTAGCTGATATTGGCCGTCAGATGACACCACGCCTGGACCTTGGTCTCAAATGGCACGTCGCTCTTCAGCACGCGGGGCAGGATCTTCTTGCCGGTCTGGATGAGGCCCTTGGCCCAGCGCGCCTGCTGCGTTTTGAAGGCGGTCATCTCGATGGGCAGCTCGGCCGGGCATTCCACGTCCTGCAGGTACTTGAACTTCCACCCGGCCATCTGCACGCGATAGCTGAGGTCGGTGTCCTCGGTGAGGGTGTCGTGCTGCCATCCGCCGCCGTCGCTGATGGCCACGCGCCGCCAGACGCCCGCGGTGCCGTTGAAGTTGAAAAAGACGCCGGAGCGGGAACGGCCGCCGTGCTCCAGCACGAAGTGGCCGTCCAGCAGGATCGCCTCCACCTGGGTCATGAAGCTGTAGTTGCGGTTGAGGTGCGTCCAACGGGTCTGCACCATGCCGATGCCCGGCTCGGCGAAGTGGTCGACGACCTTCATCAGCCAGTCGGGCGGAGGCACAAAATCGGCGTCGAAGATGGCGATCAGCTCGCCGCGCGCGACTTTCAGCCCCTCGTCCAGAGCGCCCGCCTTGTATCCATGGCGGTTGGTGCGATGCAGATGCACGATGGGTTGCGGCGCCAGGCCCGCGGTGCCGCGCGCGTAGTGCTCGACGATCTCGGCGGCCACCTGCACCGTCTCGTCGGTGGAGTCGTCGAGCAGTTGAATCTCGAAGCGGTCGCGCGGATAGTCCAGCCGGCAGACCGCGTCGATCAGCCGGTCGATGACGAACTGCTCGTTGAAGATGGGAAGCTGCACGGTGACAAACGGCAGCTCGCCCGCGACAAAGTGCCCGCCCGGCTGGTCCCACAACGCCTTCTTCTTCTTGTTGTGGTAGTAGAGCCACACCAGTTGGTAGCGATGGATGCCATAGAAGGCCAGGATCACCATGACGATGAAGTAGGGAACCAGGATCGCCAGATCGAAGGCGTTCCAGCGGTAGAGTCCGCGAAAGGTGTGGTCGCCATAGTGCGTGTGCAGGTAGTGGCCAAAGCCCTTCGAGGCCAGAAAGAGGGCCACTGGAGCGTGCAGGTTGTTGAGAAAGGAGAGCAGAATGAGACCCCGTGGGCAGGTTTTCGTCCGAGACGATTCTACGCGAAGCGGCTAATCAAACAGATGTGGCATTCCTGCTTACATTTCGCATATGCAAAGTATATACATGAACTGTGGACGTTCTCTTCCTCTATCGCGGCCAAACATACGTCTGGGAAGGGCGGAAGGCGATTGAGAATCGGGCGAAGCATGGTGTCGCATTCGAGGCGGCCTGCGAGGCTTTCTTCGATCCCGCGTTTCTCACCGAGGACGCGAGCGTCGAAGAAGAATCCCGCATGGCATTGATTGGAACAAACATTCAGGAAGACTTGCTTTAAGTCGTTCACCTTGAGCGGGAAGAGTCGCAGATCAGACTGATCTCAGCCAGAGAGGCGACAAGGCGAGAAAGGAGACTCTATGAGGACGGCTGCTGAACGAATGCGAGAACGATTGGGCAAGGAACGCGTGATGACTTCAATCAGTCTCCGTATCCCCGAGAATGTCATTGAAGACTTGAAAGAGATTGCGCCAAGTCTGGGCTTCTCTGGCTACCAGTCGCTGATCAAGGCCTACATCAGCAAGGGCCTGCGCAAGGACCTGGAGCAACTCGAAGGCTCGCAGGTGCAGGCGATCACCGAAAGCCTGCGCAAACAAGGCGTCGCCGACGAACTCATCTCCGCCGCCATCGCCGATGCCGGGTTGAAGACGGCATAGCATGTATAGACCCAGCATTTACGCCCTCGCCGACGTTGTTTGGCCAGCGCTTGTGTTTGCTTCCTATGAACGCGGAGTGGCAGCAATCGTTACGGGACTTCTCGCTGAGCTTCTTGTGCTGCGGTATGTCTTCCCCATGGGTTGGAAGAAGGCCATTGTGGTTGACCTCTGCATGAATCTTGCTTCTTCGATTGTGGGTGCGGTAGCAATCCCGCTGGCCGGCTTACTGTGGGAGTTTTTCCCAGGTGCCCTTATTTACAAAATGCTACACACTGGCACCTTCAGCCCCGTTACATGGGCCGCAACATGCGCAATGGCGATATTAATTTCGACCGGAATCGAGACGTGCGTTGTGCGGTATGGATTCCATTTTCAGATCACGAAGCGTCGATTCTGGGCGATTGCGCTGGCAAATCTACTGAGTACGGCGATTGCTTTTGTGAGCATGATTAAGCACCCGCCGCAGTTCTAATTCAGGAACAATATGCGGTAGGGGGTGTCGCGCTGGACGGGCTGGAAGCCGGCATCGCGGATGATGCGGCGGAGGTCTTCTTCGGTGGGTTGGCTTGTGGCGTTGGCCGACGGCGCGACCGAGCCTGCGTCGTTGGCGCCGAAGCGCAGGCCCATCTGCAGGACTTTCAGCTCCTGCGCCGCTGCGCTCAACTGGATGTTCTGGATGTTGTCGAGGAAGACGCGCGCGACGGCCAGCGTCTTCAGTTGCTCGACCGCGGTAGGCCCATCCCAGCCGCTATCCGCGTTGCGCGATGGAAGGCTGCGTGGAATGAAGGCGGTGAAGCCGCCCGTCTCCTCCTGGAGCAGGCGCACCGCTTCAAGAAAAGCGACGCGCTGCTCTTGCGCGTTGCCAGCGCCGAAGTGCATCGTCGCCACGGTGGGCATGCCAAGCCCATGCGCTGCGCGATGCACCGCAAGCCACTCGTCGAGGCTGCACTGTGGCTGCGCGACGCGATTCCCGAGGCTGACGGCTGCGCCGAGGCTGGCCGCGTCGTCGCCGGCAATCGAATCCAGCCCGGCGTCGCCGAGGCGCGCGATGGTCTGGCGCAGATCCAGCCCGCTGCCTGCGGCCAGCGCGACAATCTCCGACGCTGACAAGCCCTCGATCCACAGCGAAGGAAAGCGCTGGCGGACGCCGCGCAGCATTCCCTCGAACCACGCCATGCCGCAGTCCTTCCACTGGGAGCCGGGCCCGCCAACTCCGCTGACCAGGCGCACGCCGGTCGAGCCCAGGTCGATGGTCTCGCCAATCTCGTCGAACAGACGGTGCGCGCAGCCGATGTTGGGGTGATTCGCATCGTCTGTGCCGCCGTCCATTGCCGTTGCATAGTCGATTGCGCACTCGATGGCGTAGCTGACCACGCCCTCGGGATGCAGCCGGCGGCGCACGGCGTCGGCCTCCATGCCAATGCCGATCAGGTCGTCGCTGCGCAGGCAGTCCAGGGCCTCTTTGCGGCTGATTCCCATGGCTCTATTTTACGGGCGCAGATGCCGCCGCGCCGGTCGAGGCAGCGCGGCGCTTGCGCCACTCCAGCAGCAGGGCCAGCGCGGAGAGCAGAAAGATCGCCGTGATGATGGCCTGCGACCAGACGCAGTAGATGCACCACAGCTCGAGGATGTAGGCCTCGATGTAGCTGAGGAACGCGGCGAAGAAGAAGCCCGCCTGGGCCAGCTCGAAGACCAGACCCATTCGTCCCATCAGCGCCAGGACCAAGAGGACCGAGTAGGCCGCGATGCCGAGCGCCGCCACCGGAACGTGCAGCTTGCTGGGCGGCACAGTGCCGTCGGTCTCGTCGGTCGTCTTGGGCGGGAACCACGAGAACCGGCTGTGGCCCACGGTGCCGCAGTCCCAGTGCTCGGAGACGGCGCAGGGAGGCGCGGCGTTGCGGTCCATCAGGTGGACGTGCAGCGCGATCGAGCTGACCACGATGCCCGCCAGTGCCAGCAATGCAATCAGATATTTCATGCACTCCATCTTAGAGCATTTCGCCTGTTCCTATTCCCCAGAAGAGTTCCCGAAGGGCCGTTTTTCTTGGGAAAATGCGACGCGAGCAGATCGCCTTCTTCGTATATAAACCGGGGAAATGCGCAACAATGAGTGCGCGGAAGGGTTTCCTATAGTGTCGGCGAAACTGCTTCGATTTCCCTCCCGCAGGCTCATCTTTCCGCGCCAAACTCCGATAACGCAATCTGGAACGCTGAAGCAAATCCAGAGTTCCGAGGCTTGCAATGAACACCAACCATCTTGCGGACGCAACCATCGTGACCGCCAAAGACGCCATCTCGCGCCATATGCAGTGGAAGATCACGCTGCAGTTGGCCATCGCGCTGCACGAGCCGCTCAGCCCCAGCGCCATCCACGCCATCCAGCATTCGGAGCAGTGTCCCATCGGCAGATGGCTCGTTTCGCAACACACTGCGGGCCTGCGCAACACACCGGAGTACCGCGACCTGGTCGCCGGGCACGAGGAGTTCCATCGCGAGTTGGCCCAGATCGCCGCCATGATCAACCATGGGAAGTACGGAGCCGCGAGGCGCGCGATCGATCCGAACAGCAGCTTCCGCAGGGCATCGCAGGCCATGGCCAACGCGATCACGGCGCTGGACCGCATCCAGCCGATCGCAATCGCGAGCTGATTGCCTGTCCCAGCCATTCCCGGCGCCCGGCACGCGTGCGTTCAGCGTCTCCCGGACAACTCATCTTTCCGCGCCGGGCTCCGATAACCCTGGGAGATAGCCTGAAGCAAATTCTGAGTTGCAAGGCTTGCAATGGACCCCAACCATCTCTCGGACGCGCCGATCGTGACCGCCAAAGACGCCATCTCCCGCCTCATGCAGTGGAAGATCACGCTGCAGTTGGCCATCGCCATGCATGAGCCGCTCAGCCCCAGCGCCATCCGCGCCATCGAGCATTCGGAGGAGTGTCCCGGAGGCAGATGGATCGTTTCGCAACACACCTCGGGCCTGCGCAACACACCGGAGTACCGCGACCTGGTCGTCCGGCACGAGGAGTTCCATCGCGAGTTGGCCCGGATCGCCGCCATGATCAACAACGGGAACTTCACCGAGGCAAAGCGCGCCCTGGCTCCAAACAGCAGCTTCCGGAAGGCGACACAGGCCATGGCCAACGCGATCACGGCGCTGGACCGCATCCAGCCGATCGCAATCGCAAGCTGATCGCCTGCCGCATCCAACTCATCTCTCACATTCCATTCGTCGCACCCGCGCTTCGCCCGCCCGCACCGTCCCGCCTGCGCTGTAGTTCAGGCCTTCTTCCGCTTCCGCTACACTGGGAGGTGGACGATGTTCATCGATGAAGCCAAAATTCGCGTCCATGCCGGGGACGGCGGCAACGGCTGCATGGCCTTCCGGCGCGAGAAGTTCGTTCCCCGGGGCGGGCCCTCGGGCGGCGACGGAGGGCACGGCGGCGACGTCCTCATGTCGTCCTCGCTCTCGCACAACACGCTGGTGCACTTCCGCTTCAACCCGGAGCACAAGGCACAGCGCGGAGGCCACGGGCTGGGCTCCAACATGTCCGGCGCGGCGGGCGAGCACCTCACGCTCAAGGTGCCGGTGGGGACCCTGCTGTACGACGACGCCACCGGTGAGCTGGTGCATGACTTCGCCCGGCCCAACGAGACCATCGTGGTGGCGCGAGGAGGGCGCGGCGGACGCGGCAACCAGCACTTTGCCACCAGCACCCACCAGGCCCCGCGCGAGCACGAGCTGGGCCGCGCCGGAGAAGAGCGCAGCTACCGGCTCGAACTCCGCCTGCTGGCCGACGCCGGGCTGGTCGGCTATCCCAACGTGGGCAAGTCCACGCTGATCTCGCGGCTGTCGTCGGCGCGGCCAAAGATCGCCAACTACCCCTTCACCACGTTGCAGCCCAACCTCGGCGTGGTGCAGGTCGGCGAGTTTCCCCACACCCAGTCCTTCACCGTGGCCGACCTGCCCGGCCTGATCGAAGGGGCGCACCTGGGCGCGGGGCTCGGCATTCAGTTTCTGAAACACATCGAGCGCACCTCGGTCATCGTCCACCTGGTTGATGTCTCCGACTCCAGCGCCGCAGCCGGAGGAAGCGCCGCGGCGATCGGTACAGACCGCCCCGACCCGGTTGCCGACTTCAAGGTCATCACGGCGGAGCTTGCCACCTTCGATCCCGCGCTGGCCGCCAAGCCGACGATCCTGGTCGCCACCAAGATCGACGTGGCCAATCCGGCCAAACTCAAGAAGCTGGCCGCCTATGCCAAGCGCCGCAGGCTGCCGTTTTATGCCATCTCCGCGGTGACGGGCGAGGGCATCGAGCCGCTCAAGTACGCCATCAGCGAACTGGTCGCCGCGCATCGCCTGGCGCCCATCGAGATGGGCGAACCAAACTCGGCAACCCCTGGCTCCGGCAAGCCCGCCAAGCGCAAGCCCGCCTACCCGCCGCCCGCTCCGCGCGCCCGGGGACGCGCCCGATAAATCGCCCTTGCCGGCAACGCCGCTCCTCCGCTTGCAAATCTTTCTATAGACTTGAAAGTGCGCTCCTCACTGGGGGCGGCATCAGCGTCATTTTTTTTTGAGGATTCCCCATGAAGCTTCGCAGCATTGCCGCAGTCGCCGTGCTCGCCCTGACGGCCCTTGCGGCCCGCGCCCAGGTTGGCCTCTATCTCAACCCCGTCGCCATCCGCGTCGGCAACTCGTCGGCCGACGCCGGCCCCTACGCCTTCCTCGGCCAGAACTCCACCTCGCAGGTCTTTTACGGCTACGACTTCGGCGGCTACTACGACTTCCTCCACGCCGGCCCGCTCTCTGCCGGGTTCGATGTGCGCGAGTCCGACCTGCACGCCAACAACGCCATGCTGCGGAGCTTCCTGGTGGGAGCGCGCGTCTCCGCCAAACCCTTCAGGCGCCCCTTCAAGCCCTACGCCCAGTTCTCGGCCGGCGTCGGCACCACCAAGGCCCCGGCCAGCACCATCCGTGTCAGCAAGTTCGATTACGCCCTCTACGGAGGCGTCGATACCACCCTCCAGAAGCACGTCGACTTCCGTGTGCTGGAGATCGGCTACGGCTCCCTGACCACGGTCAGCAGCGCCGACGTGGGCGGCGGAGCCAACCTCTACGTCCCCGCGGCCAACCAGGTCAGCTTCAGTTCCGGCTTGGTTTTTCGCTTCTAGGTACGCCCGTCCTTCGCCTCCGGAGGCCCCCGGCCGCCCCGCCGGAGGCCCCCCTTCCGGCCCAGAAATCTCTCCGCTATAAAAATTTGCTGACATTGGCGTTCCATTTCTATATGCTCATCGGTGCGCTAACAACTCCTCGCAAAAGGAACACCAATGAAACTGCGAACCATAGCTCTTGTTCTCACCGTCGTTTTCGCATTTGCCGTTGCCCACGCCCAAACTGGAGTCTATGTCACCGCCGACACCCAGCAGTTCAACCAGATGGGAGTCGACGGCCATGCACCTCCGGGCGGACAGACGGACCGTCCGTTGCTCATTGGGACCGCGTACGGCGTTTACTATGACGTGTCCCGCCTGCCTCACGTCGGCAAGCTCAAGACCGGCCGCATTGTTCTAGGCATCGACGGCCGCGGCGACACCTTCCGCCTCACCGAGTACGGCTCCCAGTTCGACCGTCAGGACGGAATCTTCAGCATCCGCGTCGCTACCAAGAAGCCGCTCCTGCTGAAGACCACTCCGTATCTCCAGGGCGGCTTCGGCATCGGCCATACCCGGATCCCGCTCCGCACCACGTACAACAACAACTTCATCTATCAGGTCAGCCTCGGCGCCGATCGCAAGCTCCGTGGCAGGCTTGACTGGCGCTTGTTCGAGATCAGCGCAGGCGCTCTGGCCAAATATCCCACCGGCTATTATTCCTTCAACGGCGGCGCCGGCCCGAACCAGAGCAACTACCTGCTCACCTTCGGCACGGGCCTCGTCTTCCGCTTGCGCTAATCCGGCGCGGGTTTGGTTCGCCCCACCCTTTCAGAGTTCCGCTCTGAAAGGGTGTTGTGTCTCTGGCCGCCATGGCCGCCTCCCTCTCGGCAACTCTCCATCGTCAATCTGCTCTAACATGACAGAATGCGCGTAGCCTTCTTCGGCGGTACGTTCGACCCCATCCATCGCGGCCACCTGCGCCTTGCCTCCGCCACGGCAGACGCCTTCGCGCTGGACCGCGTCCTCTTCGTCCCGGTCGGCAACCAGCCCCTCAAACCCGGGCCCACCGTCGCCAGCTACGCAGACCGCCTCCAGATGGCCCGCCTCGCCTGCAATCCAGCCCTCCTCCAACCAACAACCAACAACCAGCAACCGGCAACCGACCCCCGCTTCGCCGTCTCCACCCTGGACGCGCCGCGCCCCGACGGCAGCCCGAACTACACCGTCGACTCGCTGGCCGCGCTGGCCCGCGAGCTGCCCAGCGCATCCCTCTTCGTCCTCACCGGGGCCGACAGCTTCCTTGACCTGCGCCGCTGGCGCTCTCCCGATCGCCTGCTCGAGCTCGCCGAGTGGATCGTGGTCAGCCGGCCCGAGTTCCCCCTCAGCGAAGCCCAGCTCGCGCCGCTCGCCCTTACACCCGCCCAGCGCGCCCGCGTCCATCTGCTCGCTACAGTCCACGAGGAGGTCTCCGCCACCTCCCTCCGCCGCCGCCTGCAAGCCGGAGACCCGTGCCCCGGCCTGCTCCCGCCCGCCGTCGCCGACTACATCCAGAGCCACGGCCTCTACCGCTGAACCCGTCGATGCTCTAGACTCATGCGGTATGGCGATCCACTCTGATGGCGATGGCAAGCAGGGAACTCTGGCCGGTCTCTGGCTGGAACCCACGCGCAGGCGCGCGCCCCGGCGACCCGCCAAACCGGAAGCCCTCGCCACGTCCCTCGAACCTCGAACCGCGGACCTCGAACCCCGCCCCGGCAGCGCCAGCGCGCCGTGGAGCGTGCGCGACCTGGTCAACGACCTCCGCCAGCACGTCGAGGCCGCATACGCCGATCTCTGGGTCGAGGGCGAGATCTCGAACTGCCGCGCCGCGCCCTCCGGCCACGTCTACTTCACGTTAAAAGACGGCGAGGCGCAGCTTCCGGTGGTGCTCTTCCGCCGCCAGGCGCAACTGCTGCGCTTCCAGCCGCAGGACGGACTGGCCGTTCTGGTGCGCGGCCGCGTCTCCGTCTACGAGTCGCGCGGCCAGCTTCAGCTCATCGCCGAGACGCTGGAGCCGCGCGGCGCGGGGGCCTTGCAGCTTGCGTACGAACAGCTCAAGGCGCGCCTGCTTGCCGAGGGACTCTTCGACGCCGGCCGCAAGCGCCCGTTGCCCGCCTTCCCGCGCTCGGTCGGCGTCATCACCTCTACCAGCGGAGCAGTGCTCCACGACATCGTCAGGGTCATTCGCCGCCGCCACGCGCGCCTGAACCTGCTCATCTATCCGGCGACGGTGCAAGGCCCCGAATGCGCCGCCTCGGTGGCCGCGGGAATCCGCTGGTTCAACCAAATCCGGCGCAAACAGAGACTGCGCAAAATTATTCAGCCCGGCCAGCTCTCCACTCAGGTCGATCTCATCCTGATCGCGCGCGGCGGAGGCCCGCTGGAAGACCTCGCCGGATTCAACGACGAGGCGCTCGCCCGCGCCATTGCCGCCTCCGCGCTGCCGGTCGTCTCCGCCATCGGCCACGAGACCGACTTCACCATCGCGGACTTCGTCGCCGACCTGCGCGCCGCCACGCCGTCAGCCGCTGCCGAACTCATCACCGCAGCCCAGCACCGCATCGAGGAGCGCGTCGAGGCCCTCGACGCACGCGTCCGCCGCGCCATCCGCTACCAGCTCATGCTGGCGCGGCAGCGCCTCACGGCGCTCTCCGTTGCCCAGAACCAAAACCGGCTGCAGGCCCTCATCGGCCGCCGCAGTCAGCGCCTCGACGACCTCCGCCACCGCATCGAGTCCGCCGCCAACCGCCGCCTGCGCGCGCGCGCCAGCCAGCTTGCTGCCCTCACAGCGCGCACCGAGCGGCAGAACCCAGCCGTCCGGCTCGCCCTTGCGCATCGCCGTCTGGAAGCCGCCAGCCAGTCGCTCAACCGCCTCGCCCGCACTACCATCGCCGCCCGCGCCGCGCGGCTCGACCGCGCCACAGCCCGCCTCGATGCGCTCTCGCCGCTGGCCGTTCTCAACCGCGGCTACGCGCTGGTTTACACAGCCGACGGCCGGCTCCTGCGCGCCGCCGCCGAAGCCCATCCCGGCCAGACCATCCGCGCCCGCCTCGCCCACGGCTCCGTTACCGCCGAGGTCAAGTCCACCGGCTCCGCATAACTGCCAGGCCGAGGCCAGCGCCGAGCTTCGCAAACCGGCATAATGGACACAGAGTTTCGAAACCAACTCCCCCGGCTCGCATTCCTTCCAACGAGAGATTTTATGTTGCCACTTCGCGAATTGTCGCAGCGCTTGCCACTTCGCGAGTTGTCGCTGCTCGCTTCGCTTGTGGGTGCGTCGGGGGTCCTCGTCTGGCGCGTGCAGGAGGGCCGCACCGCCGTCACGGCCAAAAAAATCCTCATCCCGCCCATTGGCATGGCAACGGGATTTTGTATGTTTCTGGTGCGGGACTTTCGCTTCCCTTTGTTGTGGGCGGCCTGTGCTTTCCTGCTTGGGGCCGTTGTGTTCGCCTATCCGCTGCTGCGCACCTCTCGCCTGGTGCGCGACGGCGAAGTCATCATGATGCAGCGTTCCAATGTTTTTTTTGTGGTTGTGATCGCGCTGGCAGCCATTCGGATTCTGGCCCACAGCACCATCGACCGGTTCGTGGACGTGAAGCAAACCGCCGCGCTCTTCTTTGTGCTGGCCTTTGGAATGATCCTGCGCTGGCGCGTGCGCATGTACTTCGAGTATCGCCGGCTCACCGGCGGATAGACGCGCTGACCGCGGTTCGCGGATCGGCTGAAGCGATTTAAACCTGCAACTTATCGTTCAAGAGCCGGGTTGACCCAAAGGCGCACTGCCGCGCCTGCAATGCGCCAGATCGTCCAGCAGGCCTGATAATGGATGCGGAGAAAGATTTGATGAAGAAGCTCTTTGGCACCGACGGCATTCGCGGCGTCGCCGGCCAGTTCCCCCTCGACCCCACCACCATCCACGCCGTCGGCCTCGCGCTGGCGCACCACCTGGGCGATTCGCCGCGCGTCTTGATCGGACAAGACACGCGAGAGTCCTCCTGCTGGATCGCCGCCGCGCTGACCGCGGGCCTGGTTGCCGGCGGCGCGACGGTTGACAGCGCGGGCGTCATTCCCACGCCGGCCGTCGCGTACCTTGCACGCGCGCACAAATTGTCCGCCGGCGTCGTCATCTCCGCCTCGCACAATCCCTGGGTTGACAACGGCATCAAGCTCTTCGGCCCCGACGGCTACAAGCTGCCCGACAAGACCGAACTGGCCATCGAGGCCGAGATCTTCCGTCGCCTCGAGTCTTCAACGGGCAACGGGCAACGGACAACGGAAAACGGTCTTGCAATCAACGATGCCGACCGCGCCGAATACATTCGCTCCCTGTTGAGCGCCGTCCCGAATCTTTCGCTCGACGGACAGCGCATCGTCATCGACTGCGCCAACGGCGCCGCCTGCGCCATCGCGCCCCAACTCTTCGCCGAGCTCAACGGCAACGGCGGTGGCGAAGTAATTCTCACCCACGCCTCGCCCAATGGCCGCAACATCAACGAGCAATGCGGCGCGCTCTATCCCAAGACAGTTGCCGAAGAGGTTGTCGCGCACCATGCGGCGATGGGAATTACATTTGACGGCGACGCCGACCGCGCGATGTTTGCCGATGCGCAGGGAAACGTCGTCAACGGCGACGCCGTTCTGCTGCTGGCGGCACGCGACCTGGCCGCGCACGGCCTGCTCGCCCACTCCACCGTGGTTGCGACGACGATGTCCAACATGGGCCTGGAGGCCGCGCTCCGCCGCTCGGGGATCCGAATGCTGCGCGCACCCGTCGGCGACAAGTACGTCCTGGAAGAGATGCTGGCCACCGGTGCGGCACTGGGCGGAGAACAGTCGGGCCACATCCTCTTCACCGGCCGCTCCACCACCGGCGACGGCCTTCTGACCGCGCTTCTGCTGCTGGACATTCTTCACCGCGCGGGCAAGACACTGGCCCAGCTCACCGCCGACCTCAAGACCTTCCCCCAGATCATCGTCAACGTACATGTGCGCGAGAAGCGCCCACTGGACTCGATCCCCGCGGTCGCCGCAGCCATCGCCGTCGCCGAGGCAGCGCTGGCCGACACGGGCCGCGTCGTCATCCGCTACTCCGGCACCGAGGCGCTGGCACGGGTCATGATCGAGGCCGAATCCGAGGTGCTGATGCACCACCACGCCAACGCCATCGCCGACGCCATCCGCAACGAAATCGGCGTGTGAAGCTGTCAGGATCTCCCTCCGACAAATCCGGCGGCAGCTATGGCTGCGTGGCAGCCGCGTACTCCTGGTCGCTGACGTGGGCGAGCCATGAGACGTCCACGCCTGCTGCGTCGGCCACCTGCATGGCCAGATGCACCATGGTGTGCCCCGGCGCAGCGCCGTGCCAGTGCACCTCGCCCGGCTCGATCCACACCGTGTCTCCCGGATGGATGGTCTGCGCGGGCTGGCCCTGCAACTGCACCAGCCCCACCCCGCTGAGCACATGCAGCGCCTGGCCCAGCGGATGGGTGTGCCACGCCGTGTGCGCCCCCGGCTCGAAGGAGACGCGGAAGGCCTTCATCCGCGCCGGCGCGGCAATCACAATTTCATCCAGCCACACCGTGCCGGTGAACCATTCCTCCGGCCCTCGACGGCATCTACGCATCTCACTGGTCAAAATATTCATGGCACCATCCTAACTCGAACCGCGAATCTGCTGCCGCGAAGCAGCCACACGCTATGATCGAAGGCAGGACCCCATGCATTCAGCGACCGCAACGACCGCGCGATGAGTATCTCGAAATTCAAAGCCGAAGCAGCCCGATCCGCGCACGGTCTCGCGCTTGCGCCCGCGCCGAGGCGTGCCCGCGATCTGTTGCAACGGACGCCGTTTCCCGTCCATCCCTTCGACCAGATGCACGGCGTGGACACCAGCGGCCTGGTTCCCGCCACGCACCTTGTCACGGGCCACGCCAACGACGAGCACATCACGGCGTACTACGGCGTTGCGCCCAGCATTCTGCGCGCGCTGATCGGCGCCTGGCGCGAGAGCGGGCCGCCGCATCCCATCGAGGACTACATCTTTATCGACGTGGGTGCGGGCAAGGGGCGCGGCCTGCTGGTTGCCAGCGAATACAGCTTCCGCAAGGTGATCGGCATCGAGCTGAACGCGGAGATGGCAGCCATCGCGCGGCAGAATGTGGAGCGCTGGACGCGCGCCCACAGCGAGGACCCGACCGCCGCGCGGCTGGCCCCGATCGAGCTCTTCGAGCAGGACGCGCTGGACTTCGATCTGCCGCAGACGCCCACGCTCCTCTTTCTGTTTCACCCCTTCGAGGCGCCGGTGCTGAAGCAGTTGCTGCGCCGCATCGAGACGCAGTTCGCCAGGCGGCCGGGCACGCTGGACCTGCTCTACGTCAACGCCGAATGCGCGGACGTGATCGATCGCAACCCCGGCTTCACGCAGCTCTTCCGGGAGAACGTGCCGATGTCGCCGGAGGACCACGCAGCCGACCTGGAAGCCATCGCGCGGCAGAAGGAGTACGGCTCGACGGGCGATGAAGAGTGCGCCATCTATCGCTACACGGGCCGGGCGAAGGGGCCGATCTTCGACCCCCCGGCGTAGGGCTACTCCTTCAGGCGAACGATGAGGCCGCGCTCGTCGCCGTCGCCGTGCTCCATGTAGATCTCGCCGGCGGAGCGCTTCACGATGCTCTCGAATCGCTCGCCCCACTCCACCAGCAGAAGAGAATCCGGGTAGCCGGCCATCTCGTCGATGCCGAGGACGGCGATCTGCTCCTCGGTCTCCAGGCGATAGAGGTCGAGATGAAAGAGCCGGACGGATGTGCCGATGTATTCGTGGACGATGGTGAAGGTGGGGCTGGTCACCTCATCCTCGGCAGCCGCGCCGAGGGCTGCGGCGATTCCCTTCACCAGCGTGGTCTTGCCCGCGCCGACCTCGCCGCGCAGGATTACGATGAGCGGCGGATGAAGCATCGCGGCGATGCGCCCGCCCAGAGCCAGCGTCTCCTCCACCGAGCGCGTCTTGAATCTCCGCTCTTTCATTGCCTTCCCTTTTCTCAATGTATCGATGCCTGTCGGTGTCAATCGGTGTTAAGTATTTATCTCATTCAGCCCGCAGATCCAGGTCAGGCCATCGGCGTCCTTCGCGCGATAGCGAAAGGCATCCGAGAGATGGGCCAGGGTGTCGGTGGCGAGGACCGTGTGCTCGTCCATTGCGCGGGCGGCAAAGTCCGCGGCAAGCCCGTGCAGCGCGACCGCAGCCTCCACCGCGCGCGCAACATCGTTGGGGAACTGGGCAAGCATTGCGGCGATGATTCCGGTGAGGATGTCTCCGCTGCCGCCCTTGGCCATCGCCGGATTGCCGCTGGTATTCACCGCGACCCGCCCGTCAGGATGCGCGATGAGCGTGCGCCATCCCTTGAGCACCAGGGTCAGCTTGTGCCCGGTGGCGAAGCTGCGCGCAAGATGGATGCGGTCTGCCTCGACTGCGGCGACTGTGAGGCCGGTGAGGCGCGCCATCTCGCCGGGATGCGGCGTCAGCACCAGCGTGCGACCACTGCCGTTCAGCAGTTCCGCCTTGCCTTCAAACGCATTCAAAGCATCGGCGTCGATCACCATCGGCAAGCTGCAATCCGCAACAAAGCTGCGAACAAACTCGGGGGCCTCTGCCTTGGTGGAAAGACCCGGCCCAAGGGCCACTACTGAGATTTTCTTCGCCTTCAGCAGCGCCTTCAGGCCATCGGCGGCAAGATTCTCCAGCGATAGCGCGCCCTCCGGGCCCTCCCGCAACGGCGCAAGCATCAGCTCCGGCGCAACACCGGCGACCAGCTCCAGAATGCTCTTTGGCACCGCGGCGGTGACCAGTCCCGCACCCGCGCGCAGCGCGGCAAGCGAGGCCATCGACGGCGCGCCGGCGGTCCCATAGCTCCCGCCGACAACCAGCACATGGCCGTACTTCCCTTTGTTGGCATTCACCTCGCGCGGCTGCCTGGCGATCGCCTTGGACGCGCCTGCCCAACTCAAGTTTCCGGTTGAGACAATGGCCTCGGCGGGCGAGCCGATCTGGGCGACGGCGACCGGGCCGAATGCAGATCGCGTCAAGTGACCAAAGACGTGCGCCAGCTTCGGTGCGGTGAACGTGACCACTGCGTCGGCTCGAAACGCATCCTGCGCGGCCTGCTCAAGCGAGTCCGCGTCCCATCCCGACGGCAGATCGACCGCAACCACCGGCGCGGCGGAGTTTACGACCAGCTCGCGCAGAGCAGCGGGCAGCCCTCGCAATGGCGGCTTGAAGCCGGTGCCCACCACCGCGTCGATGAGCAACTCCGCCGAAGCGATTGCGCCGCTTGCAGCCGCGAGCGCAGCTTCGCCGGTCACCGGCCAGATCGCGACCGACGGGGCCTGGGCGCGGAGCCGCGCGAGCGCTGCCGCCCGGGGTCCCCGGCGAGTTTGCTTGCTGGGGTGGTCTGCCTCTCCCTTCACCTCATCCTCGCGCGCCAGCAGCAGCACGGCGACGTCCACGCCTGCCTCTGCAAGCACGCGCGCGGCCACAAACCCGTCGCCTCCGTTGTTGCCCTTGCCGCACAGCACGAGGACGCGCTCCGCCGCCGGATAGCGGCACAGGCAGAAGCGCGCGACCGCCGTGCCTGCGTTCTCCATCAACTCCGCCAGCGGCACGCCAAACTGCTCCGCTGTCCGCCGGTCCGCCGCGCCCATCTCGGTTGAGGTCAAAATCTCCATCTGTCCCTTCTACGCGCATTGGGGCGGCAACGCCAAGCCCCTCCGCGGAGCGGCCCACAATTCCGCCCTGCATCTCTCATCCGCCGGTCCGTCCGGGCGCGTCTTTTTTCCCGGCGCAGCCGTCTTAAGGAGATGTTCTCTATGCGCCTTTCCACGCTCACCGCATTCGCCCTCGTCCTGCTCCCACTTGCCTGCCTAGCGCAGGCCACACCGGGCGGTCCGACACCGCCGCGCAGTTGGGTGGACAAGGACACCGGCCATCGGGTGTGGCGGCTGAGCGACGAGCCGAACTCTGGCGGCTTCTACTTCAACATCAACGCCTATACGCCGGACGGCAAGCAGATGATCTACACCGCGCCGGATGGGATTCATGTGCTGGAGATGGCGACGCGCACGACGAAGCTGCTGGTGGCCAACCCGCCACGCGTGGAGGGTGGCGCGGGCGCACCCGGCGCTGGGACAGTCCACGCGTTGGTGGTGGGGCACAAGACGAACAGCGTCTTCTACACCAGCACGAATGCGGCCGGCGTCACATCGGTGTACAAAGCCGATACCAACAGCGGCGCTATTCGCAAGCTGGTCGACGTGCCCAAGCTGCCCAACACCTCAAGCATGAGCGTGGTCAGCGTCAACGCGGATGAGACACTCGTCGCCGGGACCTACATCGAAGGCCCGCCCACCGGCAAGGAGTATGGCGCGCCCGCTGTGCCTGCCCCGGCGCAGCCTGCCGGCGCTGCCGACAACCGCATCGCCAGCGCGGCGCAGGGGCCGCACTACCAGCCGGCGAACAAAGGCCAGATGATGGCAATCCGGCTCGCGGCGCAGCTACCCCTGGTGCTGTTCACCCTTCGCCTGGAACCCGGACCGAAGGGCGAGAAGCCCGGCGATTTAAAGCCGCTTCTCCACTCGACGGACTGGATCAACCATCTGCTCTTCTCGCCCTCCGACCCTGAGCTCCTGATGTACTGCCATGAAGGCGCGTGGGAGAAGGTCGATCGCATCTGGATGATCCACACCGACGGCACCCATAACACCCTCATCCACCATCGACGCATCGCCGATGAGATCGCCGGCCACGAGTTCTGGGGACTTGACGGCCAGACCATCTGGTACGACTGGCAGCCCATCAAGGGCCAGGACTTCTATCTCGGCGGCTACAACCTCTCCACCGGCAAGCGCACCGCGTATCACATGGAGCGCAACGACTGGTCCATTCACTTCAACCTGACCAGGGACCTCGACCTGTTCTGCGGCGATGGCGGCGATCCCGGCCAGGTCGCCAAGGCGCCCGACGGCGAGTGGATTGAGCTCTTCCATCCCCAGTTGTTGCGCGTCGATGGCCTCAACGATCCCGACTTCTTCCAGCCCGGAATCTTCCGCTCCGAACACCTGGTCAACATGTCTCACCACAACTATCGCCAGGAGCCGAATGTGCGCTTCTCGCCGGACAAGTCGCTGGTTCTCTTCACCAGCAACATGTTCGGGCCGAGCTACGTCTTTGGCGCAGAGGTGGCGAAGGCGGACAATCCGCCCGCCGGGGACGTGCAGTCGACGCCAGAGCTGGCGCGCAGGTTCAACCCGGTCGATCCTCCGAGCGGCAGAGGGTTTGGGACGCCGCAACGCGCGCGTTGAGTCGATCGGGCGGTTTCATCGCAGGGGATTCCAGAAGCGAAGGTCCTGTGCCGGGTCTTCCGCTGCGCCAGTTCGAGAAATACTCTCGTCCGGCCGCGTTTGGCACAAAAGTTGCATAAGCATAGCGAAAGTGGCATGGTGTTCTGCGGCTGGGACTTAGTAGCTTTGGGTCAGGAGATTTCCCGATGACCCTGCGCCCTTGTGCTCGTGCGTCCCTGCTGCTGGTTCTATTTGGCTTGCCGCTTGCCCTGTCGCTTACGGCTTGCAACAAGATCCAAGCCCTCTCGATCGTTCCCGGCCCGGGGATTGAGGTTTTGACCGCCGCTGGCCAGACGGCGCAGTACACGGCGTTTGCACAGGAGGAGATGGGATCGGGGCCCATCACGACAGCCAACGTTACCAACTCGGTGACCTGGTCGACCAGCAACCCGACTATTGCGACCATCAACTCCTCCGGACTGGCGACGGCGGTGGGAGCTGGATATGTCGAGATTACGGCAGTGGCGTCCGATGGAGCGGTTGCAGCCTCTGACCTCACGGTGATATCGAATTCAACGACGACACAGTCTACCCCATCGATCACGGTCCTGCCCGGCTCGGCGGCGGAGACATTTATCGGGGAGACGACGCAGTTTACCGCCACCGGAAACCTGACCGGCATCGGCAACTCGCAGAACCTGACCACGCAGGTGACGTGGCTCTCCAGCAATGCGCAGGTCGCCACCATCAATTCCAGCGGACTGGCGACGGCCACAGGCGACGGAACAACGATGATTATCGCCCAGTCCGGTGGACTGAGTGCAAGCGCGATCGTGAACGTGACGATCTCCGCGACAGGGTCAGGGACCCCGTCGCTCACAGTGACCCCGAGCTCGGCTTCAGACACATTTGCCGGGGAAACGACGCAGTTTATCGCCAGCGGCAACCTGACGGGCGTAGGCAGCCCGCAGAACCTCACCAACCAGGTGACGTGGGTCTCCAGCAATGCGCAGGTCGCCACCATCAACTCCGCTGGTCTGGCGACGTCCGTTGGCGCAGGAACGACAACGATTACCGCGGAGTCCGGCGGACTCAACGCAACCGCGACCCTGACCGTGACGGTTCCTGCGTCTGGAACGGGGTCGGGGACCCCGACGCTCACCGTGGTTCCGAGTTCGGTGGCGGAGACCTTTGCCGGCGAGACGACGCAGTTTACCGCGACCGGAAACCTGACCGGCATCGGCGCCATACAGGACCTGACCAACCAGGTGACCTGGGTGTCGAGCAATGTGCAGGTGGCCACCGTCAATGCGGCCGGATTGGCCACGGCAGTCGGTTCCGGAACGACGACGATCATCGCCGAGTCCGGTGGACTCACTGCAAGCGCGACACTGGGCGTGTCGATCTCCGCTTCGGGCGCACCGTTCCTATCGGTGATCCCCAACACGGTGGCGGAGACGTTCGCCGGGGAGACGACGCAGCTCACCGCGAGCGGCAACCTTACCGGTGCCGGCGGCCCGCAGAACCTGACCAACCAGGTGACCTGGCTCTCCAGCAACGTGCAGGTCGCCACGGTCAGCGCGAGTGGTTTGGTGACGACCGTGGCCGCCGGAACGACGACGATCATCGCCGAGTCGGGCGGGCTCAATGCAAGTTCGACCGTTACCGTCACGCTCCCGGCATCGGGCACTGGGTCGGGAACCCCAACGCTCACCGTGACCCCGAGCTCGGCTTCAGAGACGTTTGCCGGCGAGACGACGCAGTTTCTCGCCACCGGCAACCTGACCGGCGTAGGCGCCTCGCAGAACCTGACCAGCCAGGTGACGTGGTTCTCCAGCAATGCGCAGGTCGCCACCATCAACGCCGCCGGGCTGGCAACGGCCGTGGGCGCGGGGACGACAACCATCGTGGCCCTCGCCCCATCAGGAGGACTCAGTGCAACCGCCAGCCTGACCGTGACGATCTCGGCGTCGGGAACAGGAACTCCGACGCTCATCATCACCCCAAACTCGGAGACGGAGACGTTTACCGGCGAGACGACGCAGTTCTTCGCCACCGGCAACCTGACCGGCGTCGGCGGCACGCAGGACCTGACCGGTCAAGTGACGTGGAGTTCCAGCAATGCACAGGTCGCCACCATCATCGCGAGCGGAGCGTCGGCCGGGCTGGCGACGGCAACTGGATTCGGTTCGACGTTGATTACGGCACAGTCCGGCTCGGTTTCCGCGGTCGCGTTACTGACTGTGTCCAATAATCAGACGACTCCGCAAACACCAACGCTAATCATCATTCCAGGCGCGCAAACATTCATGGGGCCCGGAGGCACAGCGCAGCTTCTCGCGATCGGCAATCTCTCCGGCAATGGGCAGGTCCAGAACCTGACCAACACTGTGACCTGGATCTCAAGTTCTCCAGGTGTCGCGTCTGTCTCCGCGACGGGACTGCTTACATCGCATGCCGACCCTGCATTCGGTCTCACCGCCGGGACGGTCGTTACTGCAATCGCACCGACGACCACCGGCAACAACTCGGTGATTACATCCTCGATCAGCGTGACGGTGACCTCCCAATACCTCACTGCGACCCCCAATGAAGTGCTGACGGTCACCTTACTGGGGACCCAGAATGGCTCGGTGACGGGGATGAGCGGCACGACGCAGGTAATCAACTGCGGCGGCGGAGGTACGGTCTGTAGCGCTGAGGTCACGCAGGGGACGCCAATCACCCTGACCGAGGCTCCAAATGCTCCATCGACGTTTGGAGCGTGGTCTGGCAACTGCACGGTCACGTCGCCGACTTCATGCAGCGTTATTGTGTCGAACGATGTGACGGTGAGTGCAACCTTCCACTAGCCGCTTCACGCCACGAACCGCAGCTTCAAGAACAAAGGCGGGCCATGCGACCAAACGCGCATTGGCCCGCCTATAATTTGTGGAACCGGTCCGCTGCATGGGCCCTGCAATCTCGATTGCGCCGGGAAGCCGTAAGATGGCTTCTAGCATGTCTCTGGCCGCAAACCTCGCCCGTATCCGCGATCAGATCGCCGAGGCCTGCCGCCGCGCCAACCGTTCGGAGGCGGAGGTCGCGCTGATGGCGGTCACCAAGACGCACTCCGCCGAGGCCGTTCTTGAGGCCTACGCCGCCGGGGTGCGCCTCTTCGGCGAAAACCGTGTGCAGGAGTGGCAGGAAAAATCACTTGCCCTCACCCACCTCCCTGACGCCGAGTTCCACCTCATCGGGCCGCTGCAGTCCAACAAGACAACGCGGGCAGCGGAACTCTTCGACGCCATCGACGCGGTCGACTCGCTGAAGATCGCCACTCGGCTGGACGCCGCCGCGCGCGCGCTGGGTAAGTGCCTGCCCATTCTGATCGAAGTCAAGCTCAGTGACGAGGAGTCCAAGCACGGCGTCTCGCCCGCCGGACTCCCGGCTTTGCTGGCAGCCCTTTCGCCGCTGGAATGCCTCATCCCCTCGGGCCTGATGACCGTGCCTCCGTGGGCCGACGATCCCGAGCGCGCGCGCCCCTGCTTCCGCGAACTGCGCCGCCTGCGCGATCGTTCGCTGGCCGCGTGCCCTACGCTCACCCAGCTCTCGATGGGCATGTCCAACGACTTCAGGGTGGCCATCGAGGAGGGCAGCACCTGCATCCGCATCGGCACCGCGCTCTTCGGCACACGGCAGTACACGGCAGGCGCGCTCCGCTCAGGATGATGGGATGGGGGTGGGGGGGAATTAGGGCTGGCAGCGGAGGGTATTGCCAGCTACTCGATGCCGGTGAACATTGCGACCACGCATGGTGAGAGCAACATACCGACAAAGAGCGTGGCAATCAGAAGGCTGTGCATCGGAAGCTCCTCTGCTCTGCCGGAGCGCGGTGGCGCTGCCGACCCTTCCAGAATCGGCCCATTGGGCCATTTTCCCCATTCCACTTCAGTAGTCCCGCTATTGCACTTCTGTGTTAGCTGGGAGGGTGTGTTCTGGAGCAGTCATTTTCGGCGGCAGACTGGGGCGTTGCGGGATGTCATAAGATAGAGGAATGCCAATCGATATGAGCGCCCCCCTCGCCGCTGCGGACCCGGAGATTGCCAGCCAGATTCAGCAGGAGGTCCTGCGCCAGCACGAGGGGCTGGAGATGATCGCCTCGGAGAACTTTGTCAGCCGCGCGGTGCTGGAGGCCGCTGGCACGGTCTTCACCAACAAGTACGCCGAGGGCTATCCCGGCAAGCGCTACTACGGCGGGTGCGAGTTCGCCGATGTGGTGGAGGACCTGGCGCGCGACCGCGCCAAGCGGCTCTTCGGCGCGGAGCATGTGAACGTGCAGCCGCACTCCGGCTCGCAGGCCAACGCGGCGGCCTATATGACGCTGTGTTCTCCCGGCGATACGATTCTGGGGCTCGATCTGGCCCACGGCGGGCATTTGACGCACGGGCACAAGCTGAATTTTTCCGGAAAGCTGTATCGCGTGGTTGGCTATCAGGTGCGGCGCGACACCGAGACCATCGACTACGACCAGCTGGAGGCGACCGCCGTGCGCGAGCAGCCGAAGGTGATCGTGGGTGGAGGGAGCGCCTATCCGCGGCAGTTCGACTTTCCGCGCATGCGGGCGATTGCGGACAAGGTGGGCGCGTCGCTGATGATCGATATGGCGCACTTCGCCGGACTGGTGGCGGGCGGGGTGCATCCCTCGCCGGTGCCGCACGCGCATGTGGTGACCACGACCACGCACAAGACCCTGCGCGGGCCGCGCTCGGGGATGATTCTGTGCCGGCAAGAGCTGGCGGCGTCGATCGACCGCAGCGTCTTTCCCGGGCAGCAGGGAGGGCCGCTGATGCACATCGTTGCGGCCAAGGCGGTGGCGCTGGGCGAGGCGCTCCAGCCGGAGTTTGCCGAGTATGCGCGGCAGATCATCGCCAACGCCAAGGTGCTGGCCGAGGAGCTGGCCCAGGCCGGCTATCGCATCATCTCCGGCGGAACGGACACGCACCTCATCCTGGTGGATGTCTTCCAGAAGGGAATTCTGGGCAGCGTGGCCGAGCACGCGCTGGGCCAGGCGGGCATCACGGTGAACAAGAACGCGATTCCGTTCGATGCCAATCCGCCCATGAAGCCCAGCGGGATCCGCATCGGCACGCCGGCGATGACCACGCGCGGAATGAAGGAGCCGGAGATGCGCGTGATTGCCAAGTGGATCGTCTCGGCGCTGGAGCAGCGCGCGGACCCGGCCAGGCTGGCGCGGATTCGCGGCGAGGTGCTGGAGATGGCCCAGCGGTTCCCGCTGTATGGCTGGCTGCGGGCGTAACTCTTCGGCTCGGCTGCGGCCTGGTCCACGAAGTTGTACCCAAGGGCCCCCTGTGCGTGAGACACTTTCCGTGCCGGCGATTTGGCTGGCAGAAGGCGCATCAAACATCGAGCGGGGGTCCAAGCGCAGTCGCCCGCGCGATGCTCCAGAGGTGGTTCCATGCTGATCGCAATTTTGTCCTGGCTGCTGGCGATCCCTCTGCTCGGCGTGACCACGGGGCTGCGCGCGATGACGCCGATGGCCGTTCTGTGCTGGTTCGCCTACCTGGGCTACCTTCCCCTGGAGGGCACCTGGGCGGCGTGGATGGCCAGCGTTGCGGCGGTTGCGACGTTCACCGTGCTGGCGCTGGCGGAGGTTGTCGCCGACAAACTGCCGCAGACGCCGGACCGGATCTCGCTCGGCCCGCTGACGGCGCGGCTGGTCTTGGGCGGGCTGATCGGCTCCATCGCCGCGACGGCGATGGCCGGGCCGGGGCTGGAGGGCGTGCTGCTGGGCGTGGTGGGCGCGGCGCTGGGGGCCTTCGCGGGGTTCATGATCCGGCGCGACATTGTGGAGCGGACCGGCTGCCCGGACTGGAAGGTTGGGGTGGTTGAGGACCTGATCGCGCTGCTCTGCGCGGGCTTCGCCATGCATGTGGTGACCAACTGACGGCGGTTGTTCGTTCTCTGCTGTCCGTTGTTCGTTGGGCGCGCGGGCGCTGTTCGCCAGAGATTCGCGGGAGCCATAAACTTACGAACTCTTAGCAGAATCCCTACCCATTTTTAACGCAGAAAAGCATCTCCTTGAACCTGGCGCTGGCTGGAACCGGCGCCAGGGCCAGGGTGAGTGCGATGAACCATGCGCGAAGTGAGAAAGATGAATTTGCGAGGAAGCTGTGGCTGTTCTTCTGGCCGCTTGTGTTTGTGGTCGGGATGACCGTGCTGAGCGAATGCGGCCCGCAACTGTTCTCTTCGGCTGCGTCGACGCCCGTCGCCAGCCAGCAGGCCACGCAATCCATCCGGTGACGCCGCGCGGAGATCGCTACCCTTCGATCGCTTGGGGTGTTCCGGAATCTAAGTGCGCTACTTGGGCAGCAGGGAGAGGACGCCCTGGCTGGGGCTGGGGATGACGTGGGCGGCGATGAGCTTGCCCAGGCCCTCCACATGGGCCTTGCCCGCGTCGACCGCGGCACGCACCGCGGCGACGTCGCCCTTGATGATGATGGTGATATAGCCGCCGCCCAGCTTCTCGCGGGCGAGCACCTCGACGTTGGCGGTCTTCAGGGCGGTGTCGATGGCCTCGAAGGCGGCGGTGAATCCCTGGGTCTCGATGAGTCCCACGGCAAAGCTGGCTTGATCGTTCATGGTGTTCTCCGGTCTTTGGACGGACGGCTGTTCGATGAGTGGGTTGAAGTCGGGCGCGGCCTCCCAGGCGGCGCGGGAGCCCTCCGCCGGCTGGGGGATGACGTGCGCGAGGATGGGGACCTGCATGGCCTGGGCGGCAGCTTCGGCGGCGTGCGCGGCGGACTGGATGTCGCCGATGCGCCCCGCGAGCTTGATGCATACTCCGGGCGCGTCGTTCAGCTCGGTCTGCAGCACGCGGACGTTGGCGGTCTTCTCCATGGCGTCGAGCACGACCATGGCCGGCGACCAGCCGCCAATCTCGAGGATGGCCAGCGCTTCAATCAGAAGAGGCCCCGATTCTTGATCTCATGCACCACCTTGTAGACGATCTGCTCCAGTTTGTCGTGCGCGAGATCTCCGGTGCGCACCGGGCATCCTGAGGCCGGCGGGTTCACCAGCTCGAAGTCGGCGAGGATGCACTGCATCACGTTGCTGAGGACCTTGTGCTGGGAGTGCTGCACGCTGGTCTGGGGCAGCCGGGTGTGGCCGAAGTGGAAGCCGCGCAGCGCGGCCGCGGCGCGGAAGCCGTCGGGAAATTCGAACGGGAGATTGAGCATCACGTCGAAGAGTTCGAGGATGCGGTACTGCCATTGCATGGCCCCGGCGGTGTCGCCCGCGCGGTACATATCGTACATCTTGCGCGTAATCTCCGGGACGACGTTGGAGCTGGCGTGCGTGCCGCCGTCGCAGCCGATCATCAGCATGGGGATCAGCACTGCCTCCCATCCGGTGAGGAAGGTGAAGTCGGGCCGGTTGGGGCGGATCCCCGCGATCATGCGCATCATGAAGGCCAGATCGCCGGAGGAGTCCTTGATGCCGATGACGCGGGGGAATCCGTCGGCCAGGCGGCGGATGGTGGTGACGTCGATGGGGCTGGCGAAGGCCGGAATGTTGTAGAGCGTCAGGTCGATGGGCGAGTTGCGCCCGATCTCCGCGAAGTAGGCGTACACCGACTCCGGCGCGAGCTTGTAGTAGTACGGCGCCACAATGGCGACGGCGCGCACGCCCATGTCTGCGTAGGCCTGGCAGGCAAAGAGCGTCTCCTTGACGTTGGCCTCGGCGGCGCCGGCCAGGATGGGAACGCGGCCGGCACACTCCTCGGAGACGATGTGTACGATGCGGCGGCGCTCGGCCGGAGTGAAGCGCGTGAACTCGCCGGTGGACCCGTTGGGGTAAAGGCCATGCACACCCTTCTCGATCAGCCAGGAGACGAAGCGGCGCAGTTCGGCCTCGTTGATCTGGCTGTTATCGTCCAACGGAACCAGAAGCGGAGTGAAGATTCCTTCCAGTTTGCTCAATTTACTTCCTTTCGCGGTGGAAACAAGGCTTCAACTAGAGAAATGGCTGTAAATAACATTACTCCTAGGCTCCAGACGAAAGCATCTCTCGAACTGGTTAAAAAATTGGTGGCCCCGCAGACCTTTCGGAGAGCGGGGCCACGTCCCATGCAGGCGGCCCGTAAGCCGGATTCTGTTTTAGACGATCATTCCTCTAGGCGACGCGTTGCCGCGCCGCTCCAGCAACCTACCCGCGGGTTTCGGCCGATTCGTTCGAGTCATCCCGCCCTAGCGGAGCTAGGACGGGGCACCCGGACTCCTCTGAGCTCTCCTGCCTTGGCGCATCGGGCCGATACGCTCGTGCCCGCTGGAGAGTGCGGGCGCGATCCCTGCCTATTTGGTCTTGCTCCGTGTGGGGTTTACCGTGCGGCGTCCATTGCTGGCCGTCCGGTGCGCTCTTACCGCACCATTTCACCCTTACCCCCGGCGGTTTGCCCGGCTTGGCTTGCGCCACGCCGTCCGTTCGTGGGCGGTATATTTTCTGTTGCACTGGCCGTCTTTGCGCCTTGAAGCGCAAATCCCGGACGTTATCCGGCACACTGCCCTGCGGAGTCCGGACTTTCCTCCCCCTCCCGGCGCGCTGGCCTGGTTCGACCGGGCGCGGGAGGCGGCGATCATCCAGCCGCCTGCCTCTTGAGTGTATCGCAGACCAAGAGTGGGTGCGCGGAACGGACAGGGACTGGACTGCGTACAATCAAGCAAGAGCGATGGAATTCCGAGAGGCGATCAAGCTGGCATTGCAGTCCCTGTGGCAGAACAAGCTGCGCACGGTGCTGACCCTGCTGGGCATGATGATCAGCGTGGCCAGCATCATTGCGGTGGCGACGCTGGTCAACGGCGCGGAGACCTATGTGACGACCAAGTTCACGCGCTATGGCGCGGATGTGTTCACGGTGTCGCGGATGCCGTCGATCATCTTCAGTTCGGAGCAGTACGAGAAGATGCAGCGGCGCAAGGCCATCCTTTACGACGACTACACCTATGTGCGCGACAACTGCACGCGCTGCGTGGCGATCGGGCAGTCGCAGGGGACCGTTGCCAAGGTGGTGCGCGGGACCAACTCGGTGACCGACTGCACCATCCGCGGGTTCACCTGGCAGATGCCCATGCTGCAGAACCTGGACATCGCCCAGGGGCGGGGATTTACGTCGGTCGATGAGGAACATGCGTCGCGGGTGGCGATCATCGGGACGGACATTCGCGACAATTTATTTCCTGGGGTCGATCCGCTGGGCCTGGAGCTGCGCGCGGACGGGATGCCGTACACCGTGGTGGGCGTGGCGGAAAAGCAGGGCAGCACCTTCGGGCAGAGCCAGGACAACTGGGTCGCGGTGCCGCTGACCGCCTACATGAAGACCTACGGGACCATGAAGTCGGGGACGATCTATGTGAAGGCGGGATCGGCGGGCCCGGTGCTGGAGGCGGCGGGCGACGAGGTGCGGGTGCTGATGCGCTCCAAGCGGCACGACGCGCCGGGCGCGGAGGACTCGTTTGAGCTGGACGTGAACAATACGCTGGTGGGGTTCTTCTCCAAGGTGACGGGGATGTTCGGCGCGGTGATGGGAGGGGTTGCGCTGATCTCGCTGGTGGTGGGTGGAATCGTGATTATGAACATGATGCTGGCCAGCGTGACCGAGCGGACGCGGGAGATTGGGATTCGCAAGGCGCTGGGCGCGCGCGGACACGACATCATGCTGCAGTTTCTGGTGGAATCGTGCGCTCTGACGCTGCTGGGCGGTTTCTTCGGCGTGCTACTCGGGATCGCGGTGGCGCTGCTGGTGACGTGGCGGCTTGGGTTCCCGTCGACGGTGGCTCTGTGGAGCGTGAACTTGGGACTGGTGATGGCGGCCTCGACGGGGATCTTCTTCGGGGTATATCCGGCGCGCAAGGCGGCCAACTTGGACCCGATTGTGGCGTTACGGGCGGAGCTGTAAAGGCAGGGAACTGGGAGCAGGGAAACGTTTATGCGGATGGGCGACTTCAAAGAGACGGTGACGATGGCCCTGGGCACGCTGCGCGCCAACAAGATGCGCAGCGGGTTGACCATCCTGGGCATCGTGATCGGCGTGATGACGGTGATTACCATCTCGTCGGTGGTGAATGGGTTGAACTCCGGCGTGGAGGGGCTGGTGCAGTCGCTGGGCTCGAACGTTCTGTTTATCTACCGCTTTCCTGCGTTTACCGGACGGCCGACCACCGAAATGCTGACGCGCAAGCAGTTGACCTACGACGATGCGCTGGCGATGCGCCTGTTGCCGCATGTGGTGGCTGTGTCGCCGGCGCTGCAGTATACGGACAATACCGCTCCGGGGCGCAGCGGAGTGACCGCGATCAAGGGCGGCGGAAAGAACATGCAGAGCACGATCCTGACCGGGGTCTCCGATGAAGAGAAGGATGTCTCCGATCTGGACATGCTGGACGGGCGGTTCATCGACGAAAACGACCAGGAGCGGGCGGCGCGAGTGGTCGTGCTGGGCTACGACACGGCGGACCAGTTGTTCCCCGGACAGAGCGCGATCGGCCGCGAGGTGGAGGCCGCCGGGATGATGTTCACCGTGGTGGGGGTGCTGGACAAACAGAAGCAGGCCTTCGGCGGAGGCAAGAATCCGCAGGACAACCAGGCCTACTTCCCGGTTACGACGTTTCACTACATGCACCCCGAAGAGCTGGACTACTGGATCACGCTGAAGTACGACGACCCGAAGAACCGGCTGACCGTGGTGGATGAGCTGACCGAGCTGCTGCGGCGGCGGCGCAAGGTGCTCAACGAAAAGCCGGACAACTTCGCCATCTTCGGCACGGACGTCATCACGCGGCTATGGGACGAGATTACGGGAGGGCTGTTCCTGCTGATGTTTTCGCTGTCGTGCGTGGCGCTGATTGTGGGCGGCGTGGGCGTGATGAACATCATGCTGGTGAGCGTGACCGAGCGCACCCGCGAGATCGGAGTGAGGAAGGCGATTGGCGCGACGAAGAAAACAATTCTGACCCAGTTCACGCTGGAGGCGATCACGCTGTGCGCTGTGGGCGGCGTGATCGGCGTGGTGCTCGGAAGCGGGATTGCGCTTGCAGTGAATCATTGGTTTCCGGCCCTGCTCTCTCCGCTGTGGGTGGCGACGGCGTTTGCCAGCTCGTGCGCGATCGGACTGATCTTCGGCATCTATCCGGCGTGGAAGGCAGCCAACCTGGACCCCATCGAGGCGCTGCGCTACGAGTAAACAGCGGTGAGTCGAGCCTCGCGTCGCGCCGGTTGGGTAGACTGGTTGCATGATGGCGACGGCGGTTGAGATTGCGACAACGCTCGTGACGGTGGGCGGGCTGGTCTACATGCTGCTGGCGCTGGCGGGCGCGCGGCAGTTTGGGCGGGATTGCCGCCGGGTTGCCGCCGCCGAAGCCAATGCGCCGGGGTTCGCGCCGGATGTGAGCATCCTGAAGCCGGTGAAGGGTGTGGACGCGCGGATGTATGAGGGGCTGGCGAGCCACTGCAGGCAGCAGTATGCCGGACACTTTGAGATTCTCTTTGGGGTGAGCAGCGCGGACGATCCCGCCGTGGGCGAGATCGAGAGGCTGCGGCGGGAGTTTCCCCAGTGCGCGATCCGGCTGATCGTGTGCCCCCAGCGGCTGGGGACCTCGGGCAAGGTGAGCAACCTGGTGCAGATGCTCGGCGAGGCGCAGTACGAATTTGTCCTCATCAACGACAGCGATATACGCGTCTCGCCGAAGTATCTGACGCGTGTGATGGAGCGCTTCGGCGCCGCGGCCGGTATCGAAGATGCGAAGGTGGGGATGGTGACGGCGCTGTATCGCGGCCGAGCCGCCATCGAGGGCGCGGCGCTGACGCTGTGGGCGCGGCTGGAGGCGCTGGGCATCGCGACGGACTTTATGGCGGGAGTGCTGGCGGCGCGGAGGCTCGAAGGTGGAATTCATTTCGGACTTGGCTCGACGCTGGCGATGTCGCGTGTGGCGCTCACCCGCGCGGGAGGGCTGGGGCCGTTGGTCGACTCGCTGGCCGACGACTACGAGATGGGCGCGCGCATCGCGCAGGCGGGCTACAAGGTCGAGCTATGCGGCGAGGTGGTGGAGACCGCCGTGCCGGCGTACGGGCTGCGCGGATTCTGCGAGCACCAACTGCGCTGGGCGCGGACCCTGCGCAACGCGCGTCGATGGGGTTATCTGGGGATGGGGACCACCTACTGCATTCCGTGGGCCGCGCTGAACTGCGTGGCCAGCGGATTTGCTCTGTGGAGCTTCACGCTGCTGAGCCTCGTCATGCTGGCGCGCGTTACCGTGGCGCTGTCAGTCGGCGTCGGCGTGCTGGGCGATGCGCAGGTGCTGCGCGACATCTGGCTGCTGCCGCTAAGAGACTTTTTCGGGCTGGGCTTCTGGGCGTGGAGCTACGCCTCCGATACGGTGGTCTGGCGCGGCGAGCGCTTCCGGCTGCGCAATGGACGACTTTCTCCAGCGAACGAAGAAAAGGCTTAACACCGATCTACACCGACAGGCACCGATTCAAATGAAGTAAATATCACAGAACTCCATCTACATTGTTGTTAATCGGTTTCATCGGTGTAGATCGGTGTTAAGTATTTCGGGCGGCGTGTTCCGCTGGTTGCTGACGATCTCTTTGCCGCCGGAGCGGGCGATGAGATAGATGGGACCGGGCAGCGCGGGCAGCAGGCTGGGCTGGTTGGCGAGGTCTTGCCAGAGGAAGATGCGCTGCGGGCCGGGCCACTTTGCGGCGAGCAAATGTGGCGTCTCGAAGATCGGCGGGGCGTCGCGGAAGAAGCTGCCGTACCAGAGGTTCGAGCTGCGGCCTTCGAGGATGTGGATGGGGTCGATCGCGACGGGCTGGCCGTTCTGTTGCATGTAGCCGGGCCGGCGCAGATAGAAGCCGAGCGTGCTGGCGAACTCGTACTCCTGGTGGATGACGATAAGGTCGCCGGAGTGGAGCTGCGGAGCAATTGCGGCGGCGAGTTGTTGCGAGCTGAGCACCGGGGCGAAGGTTTGCAGGCCGAGGTGCGCGGCGAGCAGAAAGCCGAAGGCCCCGGCGGCGAGCGCGAGGGTTGCGGCGTGTGGCTTCGCTCGCGTGCGCAGGATGAACGAGGCGAACGGGCCGAGGAAGAGCGCGGCGGCGGCCAGCGCGAGCGGCAGGCGGAAGAGTCCGAGCGCGCGGGCGTTGAGGTCGAGGAAGTGGCCCATGCTGAGCGCGTAGTTTGCTGGGTTTTGTTGCAGGAGGGTTGCAAGATCGGTCGAGGGCGCGGGTGCGCGGGTGCGCAGCAGGAAGACGAATGCAGCGGCGGCGAAGATTGCGCCGAGGACGACGAGGACGGTGGTCGCGCGGAGGTTGGCGCGACGGATTTTTCTTGCCGATTGCGTGATGGGCTTCCAATCGCATTCTTGCGCAAGCCAGCCAGCGATGAGGACCGCAAGGGCGGGCAAAGCGGGAAGGATGTAGTACTCCTGCCGCGTGGAAAGGGAGAAGAAGAGCATGGGGACGGCTGCCCAGACCACCAAGAGCAGCAAGTCCCGTTCGCGGCTGTCGAGGGCAAAGGTGCATAGACGCTGCCGCCAGTGAACTATCCGAATGGCAACCGCAGAGCCGAGCGCTTTGAAGACAAACGCCGACCAAGGCATCAGCCAGACGAGGCAGAGGCCCCAGAAGAGCCAAAGCGGGACGGTGTCGTAGTCGCGCGGGACGCGTAGGTTGAGATAGCGCAGAAGCTGCTCGTTGACGAAGTAGAACCAGAGCCAGCCGTGGACGTTGCCGTCGGTAGGGAGCGGCACAGAGAGGGCACCATGCGCGAAGGTGAGACCGCCGGGATGGCCCTGCGTGGGGTTTGCCAGCGCGATGAGAATGTGCCACGGCGCGGCGATTGCAAAAAAGACGGCTAGCGACGAGAGCGGATGGAGCTGGCAGATGCGGGCGATTGCGGCGCGCGGGCCGCGCGTCAGCAGCAGATAGATCAGGACGATTGCGACGGGGAAGACGGCGCCGATGAGTCCCTTGGTGAGGACGCCGAGGGCGCAGCAGGCGGCGAAGGCGGTGCAGAACCACCTGAGATTCTTTGGCGCTCCGAACGAGAACCGCAGGTCCTTCGACTGCGCGCTGCGCGCTCCGCTCAGGATGACAGATTCAGTGATGGGTTGAAGTGAGGATTGTTCCGTCAGCCAGAAGCAGAGCAGGGCAAGGGTGAGCCAGAGGCAGAGCATCGCGTCGGGAATGGTGATGCGGGTGAAGAGGAAAAAGCCGAAGCTGGAGAGCAGAATGAGCGCGGCGTAGAGGCCGGCGCGGGCGCTGCGAAAGGCCCGCCGGGCGAAGGTCTCCACCGCGAAGGCGAGCGCCAGGACAGTCAGCGCGAGTGGAATGCGGGCCGCGGCTGCGCCGACTCCGAAGAGCTTGAAGCTGGCGGCCATCGACCAGTAGAGCAGCGGCGCCTTCTCCAGGTAGCGAATGCCGTTGGCGTAGAGCGTGACCCAGTCGTGGCGCAAAAGCATCTCGCGAGCGACTTCGGCATGTACCGAGTCGGCGTCATCGAGCAGCTCCGGAGTGAAGAGGGTAAAGCTGGCGTAAAAGATGATCCAGAGCGCGAGCAGGAGGAGAGTGTTGGCCAGCGGCCGCTTCGGAATGCGAATCTGTGGCGCGGTTGAGGGCGGCATGGGTTAGAGGACGGAGATGTCTTCGTCGATGGCGAGCTGGTCGACGCAGATGTAGAGGGCTTCGCCGAGTTTCTTGAAGGCGAGCTTGCACTCTGGAGAGCAGTTGCTTCTGTCGTCGCGGCGGAAGAGCTCGTTCCAGATGTTCTGCGCCTGCCAGAGGTTGACGTCGAAGGGCATGGTGCGCAGAGCCAGCGCGATGGAGAGTGCGGTGCGCAGGGACGCCTCGGGGGACCGGCCTGCGTTGACGGCGGCCTCGATCTGGACCATGGCGCGCTTGATGCGCTCGGCGGCGGCGAAGCTGAGCGCGGCGCTATCGATGGCGACGTGGTCTGTGGCGGCGCGCAGGAAGAGCGCCTCGATGGCGGCGGCGTCGAAGTGGTCCGCCTCGATGGCGCGGCGAAGGCTGGCGTTGATGGCGAAGTCGGCGGCGATGGCAAGCACGGGCGGCGCGGCCACGCCCGACTCGGTCAGGAAATGGAGAAGCGAGGCGTGGTCCTCGTATATCTTGCGCAGCGAATCTTCCATCTCGGAGAGGGTCTGGTTGAGAATCGTGCGCAGAATGCGCTGCTGCTCATCGGCGAAGAGCGAGGTGAGCGAGTAGGCGATGGTGCCGAAGAAGCTGTCGATGAGGCGGATCACCTCGGGAAGATTGGCGCGCCGGATTGCTCTGCGGATGTCGTTGGCGAAGGCGGCAAAGGCTGCGCCGTTATCCGGGCCGTCGGTGGAGTAGCGGCGCACGGCGGCCGAGAGGTTCTGGTCGCCCAGGTGCAGGACGGCGAAGCATATCTCCTCGTTCTCCTCGGTGATGCGCGAGCGCAGATGGGCGCGGCCGATGGCGACCTTGCCGCGCCCGGAGGTGAAGCTCTCGTACGAGTCACGGTGCAGGTCGAAGCAGAAGAGATGGCCGTCCTCAGGGTAGCTGCGGAAGATGGAGCTGATGGCATAGTGCGCGCCCACCTGCTCCAGGCCGATGCGCAGTCCGGTGACGTAGCGGCGATACAGCTTGGCGCCGTCGCCCATCTCCGTGACGTTGGATTTGGCGCGGGCGAGAATCTCCAGGAAGCGGTCTTCCAGCGCGGCGCCGGCGGGGCCGAAGAGCTTGGCGGCAAGCTGCAGCACGCGTCCGGCGTAGGCGATGATCTGGATGGACTCGATGCCCGCGATATCGTCGAAGAACCAGCCGCAACTGGTGTACATGAGCTGGGCGTGGCGTTCCAGCTCGAGCAGCTCAAGCAGAGTGATGCGCTCTTCGGGCGTGATGCGCCGCCTGGCGTGGAGTGCGAAGAAGCGGTCGATGGAGGCCGGCGAGCGGTCGAGGACGATGTGGATGTAGTCGTCGCGTGCTCTCCACAGGTCGAGCAGCAGAGGAGCGGCGAGCGCTTCGGCCAGCGGCGCGGTGGCGTCGCGCAGGAAGTCGAGCGCCTCGCGCAGGGGAGCACGCCACTGCTGGTTGAAGCCGGGCTTGCCGTTGTAGCAGCCGCAGTTGGCGCGCCAGCGTTCCACGCCATGCACGCAGCTCCACGAGGTGTTCTCGACCACCTCGGCCTCCCATTCGGGCGGAAACTTTTCCAGGAACTCGCCGTAGTTGGTCAGCGTTGCGTGGCCGTTCGACTCAATCCAGTGCATGGCATAGGAGAGCGCCATCTCGCCGTACTTGTGGTGGTGGCCGTAGCTTTCGCCGTCGGTGGCGACGTGCGACAGTTCGACCCTGGCGGGCGAGTTAGGCGTGGGCGCGCGGAAGCCGTCCAGCAGGCGGCTGCCGAAGGCCTCGCCGCTGTTCAGCAGGCCCTCGAAGGCGAGGGCGCGCGAGGCTGGGCCGTCGAAAAAGAAGACCGCGATGCTGCGTCCCTCGTCGAGCTGGACCAGGTAAGGATGGGTCGTATCGACCGTGGCGTCCGGCGTGGGAAGCCAGTTGTCCGTTGCGAGCTGGCAAACGCGCGCGCACTGATGGGGAGCGAGAATGGTGAACTTGATCCCCTCGGCGGCCATCAGGTCCAGAATGCTGCGGTTGACGGCGGTCTCGGCCAGCCACATGCCCTCGGGGCGGCGGCCGAAGCGGTGCTCGAAGTCGGCGATGCCCCAGCGGACCTGCGTGACGGCGTCGCGCCAGTTGGCCAGCGGCAGGATGATGTGGTTGTAGACCTGCGCGATGGCCGAGCCGTGGCCGCCGTAGCGCTGCGCGCTGGTGCGGTCGGCGTCGAGGACGGTGCGGTAGGTGCGCGGCGTCTTTTCCGCCATCCACTTCAGCAGCGTGGGGCCGAAGTTGTAGCTCATGTGCTCGTAGTTGTTGACGATGCGCACGATTTCGCCCTTGCGGTTGGTGATGCGCGAGGCGCCGTTGGGCGCGTAGCACTCCGCGCTGATGCGCTCGTTCCAGTCGTGGTAGGGCGCGGCAGACTCCTCCACCTCCACCGTCTCCAGCCAGGGATTCTCGCGCGGCGGCTGGTAGAAGTGGCCATGCACGCAGACGTAGCGCTGGGTTGGCGCGGCGGAGGAGGAGATTGGTTTCGCGTCCTTCGGGGAGCTTCGAGACTTCACCATGGAATTATATGGGGCTCCCGCGCCGGACGCTCTCTGGCTGCGCGATGGTCTGCCAGGAGGGCTTTCGATGAAGACTCAAGGCTGAGGCTTCAGTTTATTTTGAGCGAGGTCGCAGGCGCGCCACAGATACCAGCTTGCCACCGAGCGCCAGGGTCGCCAGCGTGCTGCGCGGGCCTCCATCGCGGCGGGCGAGGGGAGATCGGCTGGCGTGACTTTGTCCGCTGGCTTGAGCTTGCCAAAGGTCAGCGCGAAGCCCTTGCGCACGCCGTAGTCACTCACCGGCAGGACGTCGGGTCGGCCTAGGCGGAAGATCAACAGCATCTCGACCGTCCAGCGCCCGATGCCGCGCACCTGGGTGAGGTGCTCAATGATTGACTCGTCCGTCATTCGCCGGATGCGCGCCAGGGTTGGGACGGTGCCGTCGAGGGTCTTTGTGGCCAGGTCGCGCAACGCGAGGGATTTGTTATGCGAGAGGCCCGCGGCGCGCAACTGCTCATTGGGGCAGTCGATCAGGTGCTCGGCGGAGAAGTGGATCGGATCGCCCTTCGCGCCCACCCCGCAGACCGGCGCGAAGCCTTCCAGCAGACGGCGGTGAATTGTTGCCGCGGCCTTGCCGTGCAGTTGCTGGTAGACGATGCTCTCCACCAGCGCCTCGAAGGGCGACTGCGCGCTGGCCAGGCGCAGGGTGAAGGGGCCGGCGCGGGCGATCAGTCGGGCGAGCCTGGGGTCGGCGGCAGAGAGCTCGCGGCAGGCGAGCGCGGAGTCGTAGCGGGGAGGGCGCGGGCTTTGGCGGGGACGCGGCATCTCTCGACGGTATCGCAACGGGGAGTGCGGTGTCTTCTGCGGCGGCGGAAAATATCGCCGTATCCGCAGCGGCAAAAGAAGAAGATTCGTCGCTCTCTGCCCTCGCAACCTCCAATCAGCGACTCCGAATGCAGTACGATTTATAGGTGCCCTCTTGCGGCACGCGAAGCGCTGGTTGAAGGAGGAGGCACGGCTTGCAGCGACTTGGGATTCTGCTCTCTGGACGCGGTTCGAACTTTCTGGCCATCGCCGAGGCGATCCACGAGGGCCGCCTGCCCGGCGCGGAGATCGCCGTCGTCCTGTCGAACCTGACCGACGCCGCCGGCCTCGAGGCCGCGCGCCAGTTGGGGCTGCCCGCCATCGCCATTCCTTCGGCGGGCCGCAAGCGCGCCGAGCACGACGCCGAAATGATCGCAACGCTGCGCGCGCATCGCGTGGATCTGGTCTGCCTGGCTGGATACATGCGCATCATCTCACCGGAGTTTGTGCGCGCCTTCCCCAACCGCATCCTGAACATCCATCCCGCGCTGCTGCCCGCCTTTCCCGGCCTCGACGCACAGACCCAGGCGCTGGAATTCGGCGCCAAGGTGGCCGGATGCACCGTGCACTTTGTGGATGAGGCCGTCGATCACGGCGCCATCATCCTGCAGCGCGTGGTGCCAGTGCTGGACGATGACACCGCGGAGAGCCTCTCGGCGCGCATTCTGGAGCAGGAGCACATCGCGTACCCGGAGGCCATTGCGCGCGTCCTCAGCGGCGAATATTGCCTCGTGGGACGGCGGTACGTGAGACACGGCAAGCAGTAACGCGAGGCACGAGGTCCAAGGCTCGAGCTGCGACCGGAGTGCGGCCTTGTCATCGAACAGGATGAGCCGGGTGGAAGAGGCCGCGAACCGACCCCATGAACCCGAAGGCCTGCAGCAGCCAGACGATGACCAGAACGATAACGATCCCGCGAATGATCTGCTTGATCGTGTTGTCCATGGGAATGAGGTCAATCAGATACAGCGCCAGACCGACGACGACAAGCGTAACGATGATGCCAATGATTCCTGGGGTGGGCATTCCGGTTCTCCTGCTTTGGTTGGATGCAGGAAACGTGTAGTGCTCGCTGGGACGGGCAGGAATCGGCAGGAAATATCTTTGCCGTCAGATCTCCATGATGACGGGCATGATCAACGGGCGGCGGCTCATGTTCTTCTGGATGTAGCGCTTCAGGTCGCCGCGGATCTTCTCCTTGATGACGCCGTAGTCGGCTTTCTCCTCGTCGCTGGAGGCTTCCAGCGTGCGCTGCACGACCTGGCGCGCCTCGGCGATCATGGCCGGGTCTTCGACGGTGAATCCGCGCATGACGATCTCCGGCGCCACCTCGACCTTGCCGGTGCGCTTGTTGATGGTCAGAATGGGCAGCACAATGCCGCCCTCGCCGATGTGCTGGCGGTCGCGCAGGATGATGTCCTCCACCACATCGATCGAGCCTCCGGCATCGATGCAGACGCGTCCCACGGTGATCTTGCCGTTCTTCTGCGCGGAGTTTTTGTCCAGCTCCAGAATCTCGCCGTCCTCCAGCAGAATCACCTTCTCGACGACGTCCATGGCGCCGGCCAGCTCCGCGTGGCGCTTCAGGTGGCGATAGTCGCCGTGGATGGGAATGAAGAACCTGGGCCGCATGAGGTTGATCATCAGGCGCATCTCCTCCTGCGATCCATGCCCGCTGACGTGGATGAGGCCCTGTGTGCCGTCGTCGTAGATGACCTTTGCCTCGCGGCGCTCGAGGTGGTCGATCATGCGGTAGATCGACTTCTCGTTGCCGGGGATGATGCGCGAACTGAGCACCACGGTGTCGCCCGCTTCGATGTGCGCGTACTTGTGGTTGTTCACCGCCGCGCGCGAGAGCGCCGACATGGGCTCGCCCTGCGTGCCGGTGATCATCACCAGCACCTTGTTGGCGGGCATGTCGCGCAACTGGCCGGGATTGATGACCAGCCCCGGCGGCGGGTCCAGATAGCCCAGGTCCTGCGCAATCTCGGTGGAGTTATCGAGCGAGCGCCCGATGACCGCGACCTTGCGCCCATGCGCATCGGCCAGCTCCATGGCAATGCGGATGCGGTGGATCGATGAGGAGAAGCAACTGAAGAACAGCTTCTTCCTAGTCTGCGCGAAGATCTCGTCCAGCCGCGGACGCACCGCGCGTTCGCTCGGCGTGTAGCCGGGCCGGTCCACGTTGGTCGAGTCCTGCAGCAGGCACAGCACGCCCTGCTTGCCCAGTTCGGCAAACGCATGCAGGTCGAAGGGCTTGCCGTCCGGCGACGAGAGGTCGATCTTGAAGTCGCCGCTGTGCACCACCACGCCCACCGGCGTATGGATCGCCAGCGCCACGCAGTCCACCAGGCTGTGCGTCACGCGGATGGGCATGATGGAGAACGGCCCCAGCGTGAAGCGGCGCCCGGGCAGGATCTCGATCAGCTCGGCGTTGTCCAGCAGGTGGTGCTCATCCAGCTTGCCCTCCACCAGGGCCAGCGTGAACTCGGTGCCGTAGACCGGCACGTTCAGCTCGGAGAGGATCCAGGGCAGCCCGCCGATGTGGTCCTCGTGCCCGTGGGTCAGCACAATGGCGCGGACCTTCTCGCGGTTCTCGGTCAGGTAGCTGATGTCGGGCACCACAATGTCGACGCCCAGCAGCTCTTCTTCGGGAAACATCAGGCCGGCATCGATGACGATGATCTCGTCCTGCCAGCGCAGGGCGGTGCAGTTCATGCCGAACTCGCCCAGGCCGCCCAGGGGGATAATGCGTAATTTATCTTGTGCCATTGATCTTCAAGTTTATCAGGTGTGCCGTGTGGAGCTATCGCAGCAGCTCTTCCAGAGTGGTCGACAGGTCGGTCTTCTCGTCGCGATACTTCACAATCACCGGCGTGTAGACGCTCAGGTTCATCTGCCTGCCGTAGCCTGCGGGCACGGTGCGCGAGCCGGGAACCACCACCGCGCGCTCGGGAATGATCAGCGGCGTCTCTGGAGTCGCTTTCAGCGTGGCGGCGTTCACCAGGTCGTAGACCGGCGTGCCTCGCGTCAGGATCGTTCCCGCCGCCAGCACCGCGCCGCGCCGCACAATCGTCCCCTCGTACACGCCGGTGTTGCCGCCCACCAGCACATCGTCCTCGATAATGACCGGGCTGGCGTTCACCGGCTCCAGCACGCCGCCGATCTGCGCCCCGGCCGACAGATGCACCCGGCGGCCGATCTGCGCGCACGAGCCCACCAGCGCATGCGAGTCCACCATGCTGCCCTCGTCCACGTATGCGCCCACGTTGATGTACGCCGGCGGCATCATCACCACGCCGCGCGCCACATACGCGCCCGAGCGCACCGAGCTGCCGCCGGGAACGATGCGCACCCCGTTCTCCGGCACAAACCGCCGCGCCGGGTAGGTCGCCTTGTCGAGGAAGCTGAGCGCGCCGCCGCCGCTCATCTCCGTCAGCGCGCCGATGCGAAAGCCGAGCAGGATGCCGCGCTTCACCCACGCATTCACCCGCCATCCGGTGGGCGCAGCCGCGTCCGGCTCCGCCGCGCGCAGCGTGCCAGCTTCAAGCGCGTTGCGCAGTTCAAGGAACGTGTCGAGCGCGTCCACATCGCTGACGGTATCAGCACCCGCGGCAAACGATTCTTCGATTCTGGATTCGAGGCTTGCGGTCGTCATGGTCTGCTCCGATTGTAGCGGGAACGCATTGCAGCGCATCACTGTGCAGCGGTTGCATGGAGCTGCGAGCGGCTACGGCATATGCGGGCTTTACGAATTAGACGCCGCGTGCGCCAGCAGGCCAAGCTCACCCAGCAGCTTCTCCAGCTTCTGCCGCGTGGCTGCCGTCACCGGGACCATGGGCAGGCGCAGGTGGTCTTCGCCGTGGCCCATCAGCGCCAGCACAGCCTTGACCGGCGCGGGACTCGGCTCCGTGAAGTGCGCCTGCATCAGGCGGAAGAAATGGCGGTTGATCTCTCGCGCCCTGGCCCAATCGTCGGCCAGCGCGGCCTGCACCATCTGCGCCATCTGCGCGGGGATCGCGTTCGACGCCACCGACACCACGCCCGCTCCGCCCAGTGCGATCACGGGCAGCGTCATCGCGTCGTCGCCACTGAAGACCTTGAAGCCCGTGGGCGCGTTGTGGATGATCTCCGCAATCTGCGCCACGTTGCCGCTGGACTCCTTCACCCCCACCACGTTCTTTATCTCAGCCAGCCGCAGCGTCGTCGCCGGCTCCATGTTGGTGCCCGTGCGCGATGGAATGTTGTAGAGCAATATCGGCAGCGGCGCGGCCTCGGCGATGGCGCGGAAGTGCTGGAACTGGCCCTCCTGGCCGGGCCGGTTGTAGTACGGGTTTGCCGTCAGAATGCCGTCCAGTCCTGGAATCTTGGCCAGCTTCCACGCGCGCGCCACTGCCTCGCTGGTGGCGTTGTGGGTGCAGCCGCCGAAGACCGGCACGCGCCCTGCCGCAGTGCTCACCGCGATCTCGATGACGCGCATGTTCTCGGCCTCCGTCATCGTCGAGGCCTCGCCCGTCGTCCCGCACGCCACCAGAAAGTGGACGCCCGATTCAATCTGCCAGTTCACCAGGCGGACCAGCGCAGCCTCGTCCAGGCTGCCGTCCGCACGGAAGGGTGTTACCAGAGCTGTGCCACAACCGGAGAGTTCCATAATGAGTGTCAGTTTACCTCTTTCACGCAGTGGAATTCGTGGATTACTCCGCGAAATTGCAGTCGTCGCCTGCGGCTACACCCACTCGCCCGCGCGCATCAGCGGTTCGGCCGCGCCATTGGGGGCGATGCCGTCCACGTCCATCTGCGCCGATCCGATCATCCAGTCCACGTGGATGAGGCTCGAGTTCGCGCCCAGCTTGGCCAGCTCCTCCTGGTTCATCTTTTCGCCGCCGATCAGGCACGTCGAGTAGGCCTGCCCCAGCGCAATGTGGCTGGCCGCGTTCTCGTCGAAGAGCGTGCTCCAGAACAGAATCCCCGCCGCCGCAATCGGCGACGAGGCGGGAACCAGCGCCACCTCGCCCAGCCGCCGCGCGCCGTCGTCGGTGGAGATGAGCCGGTTCAGCGCCTCCTCGCCCGCCGTCGCCGTGGCCTCCACAATCCTTCCGCCCTCGAAGCGGCAGCGGATATTTTCGATCAGCGTGCCCTGGTGCGAGAGCGGCTTCGACGCCCGCACCACGCCGACCACGTGCTCCTTGTGCGGCGTGGTGAAGCACTCCTCGGTGGGAATATTCGGCTGGCAATAGACGCCGTTGCCCGCCGTCGTTCCTCCTCCCGCCCACAGATGCTGGTCCGCCAACCCGACCCGCAGATCGGTCTCGCCGTCCGGCGACTTGAAGTGCAGCGCCGCGAATCGCTTCGCATTCAGCGTGTCCACGCGCTCTTTTAGGTGCGCTCCGTGGGCCAGCCAGTCGGCCAAGGGATCGTCCCCCGTAATCCGCGACGCAACGAAGATCGCCTCCCACAGCTTCGCCACCGCTTGCTCCACCGGCTCGCCGGGGAAGACCAGCTTGGCCCACTCCGGCGTGGCCGCGGCCACAATCGTCCAGTTGATCTCGTGGCGCGTGATCATCTCCATCGCCGGCTTGGCCGCCTTCGATGCCGCAACGTTGGCGCGCCCCACCTTCGCCGGGTCCTGCCCGGCCAGCAGCGCCGGGTTCGAACCCGCAATCGCCATGCGCGCGGCGCCGCTCTTGAAAGCCGTCAGAATCCCATCCTGCAACCACGCGGGCGCGTAGTCGAAGCTGGCGTCGAGTGCATTTTCGTAACGCGCCAGCACGCAGGGATCGTCGCTGTAGAAGGTTGTCACCAGCAGCGCGCCCGCGCGGTACGCATGTTCCGTAATTCGCCGCACCAGCGGCAGCGCCTCCGTCGGCGCGGTCAGCACCAGCTCCTGCCCCACGCGCAGGTTCAGCCCCACGCGCACCGCGACCTCGGCCAGCCGATCCAGCTTTTCATCGAAAGAGAGCGAAGCAAACGGAGGCGCGGAGAGGGAAGTTGAACTCATGCCTACAGGCTAGGGGGCAGGGAATCGAAACGCAAGTCGCAACCGCTAATGGGTCAGTCTGAACAACAACTCAGCCAGAATCGTTTGATCGGTAGGGCACGGCTTCAGCCGTGCCGAAGAGCGCACTTTTTTAAGACTGCGGCTCCTTGATTGCATCGCAATCAAGGAGCCGCAAATACACGCCATCAAACTGACCCACGGCCATCCATCCCAATCTTCCCCAGCTCCCGCTTGATCGCCAGCGAATCCAGCGACGCCAACGGCAGCGCCAGCATCAGCGAGATGCGCCTCTCCAGAACCGTGAACGCCTCGCGATAGGCCCGCTCGATCTCCGCAGGCGTGCCCACCACGGCCGCCGGATCGGGCACGCCCCAATGCGCCGTCATGGGCTGGCCCGGCCACAGCGGACAGCTCTCCCGCGCCGCGTTGTCGCAGACCGTGAAGACGAAGTGCATCCGCGGAGCGCCAGCAGCCGCAAACTCGTCCCAGGACTTACTGCGCAGCCCTTCCGTGCTGATCCCGGCCATCTGCAACTGGCGCAGCGCCTCCGGACGCACCGCGCCCGCCGGATGGCTCCCCGCGCTGTACGCGGTGAAGTCCGGCGCGCCCTTGCGGTTCATGATTGCCTCGGCCATAATCGACCGCGCCGAGTTCCCCGTGCATAGAAACAAGACGTTATAGTGCGGCATCAAATCTCCTCAAAGCATGAAGTCGTCATTCTGGCCTGAGCGTAGTCGAAGGCCGGAATCTCGGTATTTTGTTTGTAGCGCAACACACTACGCCTCTCTGTAAAAATACTGTTAGACCTACGCGCCCGCGCCACCCTTGATCGCGTACACCTTCACGCTGGCCGCTGCTGCGTTGATGTCGTACTTCGCCAGCAGGGCCTTCAGTTCCTCATGCAACGAATCCGCCGGTCTCGCTGTAGACGTACAACAAGGCTCCGCAATCACCTTCAGCGAATCTCCGCAGTCCATCGCCGGCGAGCAGCAGCCCGACTGGTTCTCCATCTTGGCATACGCGTTCAGGTCCGCGCCGCTGTCCACAATCTCTACGTGCTCGAACCCGGCCGCCAGCAAGCCGTCGCGATACTCCTCCATCCGCAACGCCCCCGCGATGCACCCCACGTACGCCGCCATGCTCTCGGCAACGGCCTCCGGCAGCTCATGCTTCAGCGCAATATCGCTCACCGCAACCCGACCGCCGGGCTTCAGCACGCGGGCAATCTCGCGGAAGACGGCCGGCTTGTCGGGCGCCAGATTCAGCACGCAGTTCGAGATCACGCAATCCACCGACGCATCCGGCAGCGGAATCCGGTCGATGGTGGAGAGATAAAACTCGACGTTGGTGTAGCCTCCCTCCCGCGCATTTGTCTGCGCCCGCTCGATCATCGCAGGCGTCATATCGATACCGATGGCGCGGCCATGCGGCCCCACCATCTTCGACGCCAGAAACACATCCAGCCCGCCGCCCGAGCCCAGATCCACCACCACCTCGCCCGGTTGAATGTGGGCCGTCGCCGTGGGATTGCCGCAGGAGAGCCCCATATTGGCCTCCGCCGGAATCGACCGCAACTCCTCGGCCGAATACCCGAAGGCCTGCGCAACCGCCTTCACTCCCGCGTCCTTGCTCGATAGCCCGCTCTCCGCCACCGCCCCATACTTCGCTCGTACCGACTCCAGGACCTGCTGCGCCATCCGACCCCTCCGGAAAACATATCTGCTAAAGCGACTATATTACTTGCCAACATATTCGTCAAGGCGTATAAGTAAACCATGGCAAAAAAATCGCCAGGCCCCAATCCGCCGTGCTGCAATTTGCAACGCTTCTTCCAGGCCCTGGGAGACGCCACCCGCCTGCGCCTGCTCAACCTGATGGGCGACCAGGAGCTCTGTGTCTGTTATTTCGTGGAGATACTCAAGCAGGCGCAACCCAAGATCAGCCGCCACCTGGCCTACCTGCGCCGCGCGGGCATCGTCGAGGCGCGGCGCGAGGGCAAGTGGATGCACTACCGCATCACGCCGCCCGCGGACGCCGGCGCCGCGCAGCTTCTGCGCCAGACGCTGGCCTGGCTCAAGCAGGACCGCGCCATGCAGGCAGACCGCGCCCGCCTCGGCAAGGCCTGTTGCACTCCGGCGAAGTTCACAGCCCTGCAGGCAGCACCCGCGCCGTCCGCCGCCGCCCGCACCCGTAGGCGGAAGGCCCGTTAGTCATGCCTCCTACGCCGCACACCCAGGGCCAAAGCTGCGCTCCGCTCCAGCGCAAGCACCTTTCCTTCCTGGATCGCTTCCTCACGCTCTGGATATTTCTCGCCATGGCCATCGGTGTCTCCCTCGGACACTTCGTGCCACACGTCTCGGTCTTCGTCAACCGCTTCCAGAGCGGGACCACCAACATCCCCATTGCCATCGGCCTCATCGTCATGATGTTTCCCCCGCTGGCCAAGGTGCGCTACGAAAAACTCGGCGAAGTCTTCCGCAACCGCCGCGTCCTCGCTCTCTCGCTCGCGCAGAACTGGATCATCGGCCCCATCCTGATGTTCCTTCTGGCTCTCGTCTTCCTGCGCGGCGAGCCCGCCTACATGCGCGGCCTCATTTTGATCGGTATAGCCCGCTGCATCGCCATGGTGTTGGTGTGGAACGAGCTGGCCGAGGGCGACACGGACTACGTCGCCGGTCTGGTCGCTCTCAACAGCATCTTCCAGGTCCTCTTCTACAGCCTCTACGCCTGGGCGTTTCTCACCGTGCTGCCGCGCTGGTTCGGCCTGGCGGCGAGCGTCGTCGCCATCGGCATCGGGCAGATCGCGCGCAGCGTGGGCCTCTATCTCGGAGTCCCGTTTGTGGCCGGATTCCTCACCCGCACCCTCCTCATCCGCCGCAAAGGCGAAGACTGGTATCGCGCGCGCTTCCTGCCGCGCATCGGTCCGCTCAGCCTGGTCGCGCTGCTCTTCACCATCGTGGTGATGTTCTCGCTGAAGGGTGATCTCATCGTGCGCCTGCCGCTGGACGTGGCACGCATCGCGCTTCCGCTGGTGCTCTACTTCCTCATCATGTTTCTGGTCAGCTTCTGGATGGGCAAGCGGCTGGGCGCGGACTACGCGCAGTCCGCCGCGCTCTCGTTCACCGCCGCGGGCAACAACTTCGAGCTGGCCATCGCCGTCTCGGTCGCTGTCTTCGGTCTCAACTCCGGCGAGGCCTTCGTCGGAGTCGTCGGCCCGCTCATCGAGGTCCCC
>JBEKRR010000008.1:0-61515 GCA_049518555.1 Acidobacteriaceae bacterium | reverse complement strand
ACCATTGCCAGCCTGCGCAGGCAGATCGGCAAGGTGACGCAGGAGACCATCCTGTTCAACGACACGGTGCGCAACAACATCGCGTACGGCCAGCCCGACGTTCCGCTGGGCCGCGTCGAGGAGGTGGCGCGCATGGCGCTGGCGCACGACTTCATCCTGCGCATGCCCGAGGGCTACGACACCATGATCGGAGAGAAGGGCGTGCGTCTGTCGGGCGGCGAGCGGCAGCGGCTGGCCATTGCGCGCGCCATCCTGAAGGACGCGCCGATCCTGATTCTGGACGAGGCGACCTCTGCGTTGGACACCGAGAGCGAGGCGTTTGTGCAGGCCGCGCTGGCCAACCTGATGCAGGACCGCACCGTCTTCGTGATTGCGCATCGCATGTCCACCGTGCGCCGGGCCACGCGCATCGTGGTGCTGGAGGACGGGCGCATCACCGAGACCGGCACGCACGAGGAGCTGATGCAGCAGTCGGGGACCTACCGGCGGCTCTACGATCTGCAGTTCGATGCAGCGCAGTTCGAGGGCCCTGTGGCGGGCGAGTCCGAGTTTGCCGAATCGGAGGCTTTGTAAGGAATTCCATGAGCAAAAAGCAAGAGACAACCAAGCAGACGCGCCCCATTTATTCCATGACCGGCTACGCCAGCGCGCAGTCGGCGACCGAGGACGACCTCGCATTCACGCTGACGCTGAAGAGCGTGAATCATCGCTTCCTCGATCTCAGCCTGCGCCTTCCCGGCGACTGCGACGCGCTGGAGGTTGCGCTGCGGCGGCTGATCAAGGAGCGGGTCCGGCGCGGGCATGTGGATGTGACGCTGCATCCGGACCGCCGCGCGCGCGAGGCTGCGGTGTCGATCCAGCTCAACCGCGAGCTGCTGGCCGCGCACATGCACGTCTTTCACGAGGCGGCCAAGCTGCACCACTTCAATGTGGAGCCGAACCTGAACGAGATTCTGAAGATGCCGGGCGTGCTCTCGTCCGAGGGCGCGGCGGCGCCGGATGCGGCGCATGCGGCTGCGCTGGAGGCCGCGGTGATGGCGCTGGCGCCTTCGCTGCTCGACCAGTTGAACCAGGTGCGCGCGGCGGAGGGTGCGGCGCTGGCCGGCGAGCTGCGCGCGGAGATGATGCGTCTGCGCGCGCTGGCCGAGGAGGCCGCGGAGCTGCGCACGGGCGCGCGCGAGGCGCACTACGAACGGCTGCGCACGAGGATTGGGGAGCTGCTGAAGGCCGATGAGGCTGCGGCTGCTCAGGCGACGGAATCGCGCCTGCTGGCTGAGGCCGCGCTGCTGGTCGAGCGATCCGACATCGAGGAGGAGCTGGTGCGGCTGAGGGCGCACATCGAGAGCTTCGTGGAGATGCTGGACGCGGGCGGCGAACTGGGCAAGCGGCTGGACTTCCTGTTGCAGGAGCTGAACCGCGAGGCCAATACCATGCTGTCGAAGACCACCGGCGGCGATCCCGGCCTGGGCCTTCGCCTTACCACGCTTGGCCTCGAGATGAAGTCCGAGATCGAACGCGCCCGCGAGCAGGTGCAGAATTTGGAGTAGACGGATAACGGCTGCGGGTTATCGCTGCTTGGACGCTGTCAATGCCACGTTACGGACGAATGAATAGGGATCCGGGGCCTCTCCCCAACCTTTGAATTCCATATTCGCGAGTTTAGAAAGTCTCGCGATATCTGTCTGGACGATGGAGGTGGTTACCTCACATCTAGTCGTGTCTAGAGTTTTGGCACCGATCGACATTAGGTATTCGGGCAGAGCCGAGGCCTCGATCAGGACCTTTCCCGATCCGGCCCAATGCCGATCTTCGCCGTTCTTCTTGACCCCGGAGACCCAAAACGATTCGCCAGTTTCCATATCAATGTGATTTCCGCCGCCGTCACCGCGCCGTTGACCCTTGAGTTTCATTAGACCTCGGCCATTGAAGTACAGCGTCCGTCCTGTCTTGGACGATGTGACGTAACCTATCCAAGCTGGTCCGTTATCTGAATGGCCACTCTTGAGCTCAATGTACCTAAGCCTCTTCATGGCTCCAAGTGTGCCACATCTGCATTCAAGTAGGCAGAATTATTCTCACATTCTCGCGTTACACTGCTTGGTAAGCATGGCAGGGATACTGTTTATCATCTCGGCGTCGTCGGGGCCGGATACGGGCAGACAGTCTATCTATGATGCGAATGTCCGGCGAATCTTGTCCAGGAATGTGACGATCTTCGCTTGAGGATCGCCGGAGTCCAAAGCCTCAAACGGAAGATACCCGCGGTAGCCGGAGCGGTCGATGATTGCCTTGATCTTTGTCAGGTCGGTGGGCTCACTCTTTCCTTCGCGACCCACCTCCTCCTTGATCTGCCACGAGACCGCGTAGGGAACCATCTTCTCGATCTCGGCGTACGGGTCCGCGGAGCGCAGGCTGCCAATATCCAGGATGCAGGCGAACCAATCCGAGCCGACGGCGTCAATCAGACGAATCTCCTCCGCGGCTGTCTTGATAAAGTCGTTGTGCTGCTGGATCCCAACGATCACGCCATGCTCTTTGCCAAATGCCGCGCATTCCTGAAGGTCGGGGACCATCCATGCGAAGGTCTTCTCGAACTCCGCGGCGGGACGCGATGAGCCGGAAAAGACGCGAATCACCGGCGCGCCGAGCTTGCTTGCGACCACAATCCAGTCCTTGATGAGCTGGACATCTTTCTTTCGCGCCGCCGGGTCCGCCACGGCGAAGTCGTTGTGGACGCCCGTGCCGCTGATGGCGACTCCGTTCACAAACGCGACGCGCTTCAAGGCGTAGATATATTCGTCGGTTGGCACGTTGGGATAACCCGGGAAGTAATATCCAGTCGCGTCCAGCGCATCCACTCCCTGCTTCGCGCAGAAATGGACGACATCCGCGAGACTCATGGAGCCTTCGCGAAGCTGCTTGTTAAACGAGTAGGCGTTGAGGCCCAGTTTAAGTTTGACACCCGCTTCGCGACGGATGGTCTCCGTCCCTGCAAAGGCCGATGCAGGAATGGAAGCCATGGCTGCGAGACCGACGGAACTGGCGAAAAACCTGCGGCGATCGAATGTAAACATGCGTAACCTTGCCTTTCGATGCTCCCACAGTACTCATCGGGTCAAGGACAAGTCAACGGGGCTTCATATAGTTCTCATGCCGCGAGCGGGTTTACACTGCTTGGTAAGCATGGCGGGGATACTGTTCATCATTTCGGCGCCTTCGGGTTCGGGCAAATCGACGCTGGTGGCGCAGGTGCGCACGCTGGTGGAGGGGCTGGAGTTTTCCATCTCGTACACGACGCGCGCGCCTAGGGGCTCGGAGACGGACGGGCGCGAGTACCACTTCATCGACCGCGCGACCTTCGAGCGAATGATTGCGGCGGACGAGTTCCTGGAGTGGGCCGAGGTCTTCGGCAAGGATTACTACGGGACGGCGCGCACGGCGCTCGACCACGCGCGCGCGGCGGGCAAGGACCTGCTGCTGGACATCGACGTGCAGGGCGCGAAGCAGGTGATGCAGCGGATGCCGGAGGCGGTGTCGATCTTCATCCTGCCGCCCAGCCCGGAGGTGCTGGAGATGCGGCTGCGCCACCGCAGCGAGGCCGAGCACATGACCTCGGAAGAGGAGATCGAGCGGCGGCTGCAGCAGGCGCGCAGCGAGCTGCAGCAGGTGTGGGAGTACAAGTACGCGCTGGTGAACGACGTGCTGGACCAGGCCACGGCGGAGATGCGGGCGATTGTGCTCTGCGAGCGGGGGGTGCGCGATGGCGTATCTGCGATGGCGGAGAGTTGCCGGACGGACGCAAGCTCGCCGCGGCTGCGTGCGGTGCTGCAGAGCTTCCAGGTTGGGCGATGTGATTGAAGGACCGTGGGATTCTCCGTGAAGGCGGCTTGACAGGACAAATTGGCGCGGTTGCGGTAGATTGAAAGCATCCCACGCGAGGTGCGAACGATGGCGAATGAGGACCCTCTCCACAACAAGTACAGCCTTGTGAAGGGCGCGGCACGCAGGGCACGCCAGTTGCAGTCGGGCGCGCTGCCGCTGATGGCCACCAAGAGCATGAAGGCCTGCCGCGTGGCGCAGGACGAGATCAACCAGGGTTGCGTGACCTACGTCGTCACCCACAAGCCGGCGATCGAACCGCCCGAGCCCGATCCGATCGAGCAGGAGTAGCCGGCGCGATGCAGGGCGAGGCGCAGGTGCGCGCGTGGGTCGAGTACTTCCGCGACATCGGCGTTCACGATTTTTATCGGCGCGGCGAACCGGCGCCGCAGGCCGCGAGCGAGGCGAACGCAGCCTCCGCAACGATGAGCGCGGCCACAATTTCGACCGAAGGCGATGCGGCTGTCGCAGTGGAGCGCGGTGGGCCATTGGCTGACGAGGCGGCCCCAACGCCGCAGATTGCCGGGACCCTTTTTATGTCACCGCCAGACAGACTGATTTCGTTCAACGAACTTGCGCCGGTCCCACAGGACGTGATTCCGGCTGCTGAGCGCGAGGCCGCGCTGCGCGCGATTCAGCAGGAGATTGGCGACTGCACGCGCTGTCCGCTGGCCTATGCGGGGCGGCACAAGATCGTCTTCGGCGATGGACCGGCCACGGCGCGGCTGATGTTTGTGGGCGAAGGGCCGGGCGCGGACGAGGACGCGCAGGGGCTTCCGTTCGTGGGCAAGGCGGGGCAGTTGCTGAACAATATGATTGGCGCGATGGGCCTGGCGCGGGCGGAGGTCTACATCGCGAACATCGTGAAGTGCAGGCCGCCGGGCAACCGCGTGCCGGAGCCTACGGAGGCGAATACCTGCGCGCAGTTCCTGCTGCGCCAGATCGATGTGCTGCGGCCGGAGGCGATCGTGGCACTGGGTGCGACCGCGGCGACCTATCTGCTGGGAGTCAAGCAGTCGCTCGGCTCGCTGCGCGGGAGGTGGCACCGATGCCGCGGCGCAAAGCTGGCGGTGACCTATCACCCGGCGTTTCTGCTGCGCGATCCGAGGCAGAAGGTGGAGGCGTGGAAGGACCTGCAGATGGTGATGCGAGAGCTTGGGCTTACGCCGCCTACGCCGAAAAAAAATGCTTGACACCGATCTGCACCGGCAAGCACTGATCAAAAACATTGCCAATGGGGCTAAGTATTTTCGAGAGGATTTCTGCATCCGGGTGCAAACACGTATCATTAAATAGTTTCCGTTAGGTCTGTGGTTTATTTGAGGAGAGTCGCTTTGCGTTTGTCTAATAGCGTATGCAATGTCCGGCGAGTGCCGTGCAAGGTCCTGGCCGTCGCGCTTGCCGTCGCGCTTGCTGCGCTCTCGGCAGGATGCAATAAGAAGGCTGCTCCGGCGGCCGCTCCCGCCATGCAGGTGACGCCGGTGCTGGTGCAGCCGGTGACGCTGATCGGCGTGCCCAATACGGACAGCTATGTGGCAACCATCAAGGGCCGGCGTTCGGCGACCATGCAGCCGCAGGTGGACGGCAACCTGACGAAGATCCTGGTGAAGTCGGGCGACGCGGTGAAGGCCGGTGCGGTGCTGATGCAGATCGACCCGCTGAAGCAGGAGGCGACGGTGGCGGCGCAGCAAGCCGCCGAGCAGCAACAGAGGGCCGTATACCAGTACAACGAGACCGACCTGCTCCGCCAGTCGCAACTGTACAAGGACGGAATTATTTCCAAGCAGGCGTACGACCAGGCGATGCAGGCGTTCCAGAACTCGAAGGCTGCGCTGGATTCGGCAGTGGCGCAGACCAAGACGCAACGCGAGCAGCTTGCGTACTACCAGATTCACGCGCCGTTCGACGGCATCGTGGGCGACATTCCGGTACACATGGGCGACTATGTATCGTCCACTACGACGCTGACCACGGTGGACGAGGCGAAGGACCTGGAGGCGTACATTTACGTTCCGACCGAGCGCGCGGCTGAGGCGCGGACCGGGCTTGCGGTGGACCTGCTCGACGCAAGCGGAGCGGTGCTGGCGCATACCAGCCTCGACTTTGTTTCGCCCGAGGTGGACAACAACCTGCAGGGAATTCTGGTGAAGGCGCCGATTCCCAAGTCGTCGCAGCAACTGCGCAATGGGCAGATATTGAATGCGCGCATTACATGGAGCACGGCGCAGACGCCGACCGTGCCGGTGCTTGCGGTGACGCGCATCGGCGATGAGAGCTTCGTCTATGTGGCGGCGGCGCAGGGCGCGGGATACGCGGCCCACCAGGTCCCGGTGAAGCTGGGAGAGCCGGTGGGCAATCTATATCCCGTGCTGGGCGGGCTGAATGTGGGCGACCGCGTGGTCCTGTCGGGCATTCAGTTTCTGCAGGAGGGCATGCCGGTACGGCCGATGGAGGCGCCGGGACCGGCGGCCCACGCAGGGCATTGATGGGTTGAGGTCTTGCCCTTGCGCAGGACAGGAAAGGTAGAGACTCTTGGTTGAGTTTTTTATTCGCCGTCCCATCTTCGCCACGGTGTGCGCGCTGTTGATCGTGCTGGCCGGGGCGGTGTCGCTGCCGGGCATTCCCATCTCGCTCTACCCGCAGCTTGCGCCGCCGCAGGTGGTGGTGAGCTGCAATTACATCGGCGCGAACGCGCAGGACGTCGAGTCGGCCGTCACCATCATTCTGGAGCAGGCGATCAATGGCGTCGAGGGGATGCGCTATATGTCGTCGTCCTCGTCGAACGACGGCAGCTCGACGATTACGATTACGTTCCAGACCGGATACAACCTCGACATCGCAGCGGTGGACGTGCAGAACCGCGTGGCCGCCGCGCAGGGACGGCTGCCGGCGACGGTCAACAGCACGGGCATCACGATCACCAAGGCCAATTCGAACTTTGTGCTTCTGGCCGGGTTCATCTCGCCCGACCACTCGCTCTCGCCGGACTTCATCCAGAACTATCTGGACGTTTACGTCTCGGATGCGCTGAAGCGCGTTCCCGGCGTGGGTGCGGTGATGAGCTTCGGCGGGGCCAATTACGCGATGCGCATCTGGCTCGATCCCGCGAAGCTGGCTGCGCGCGGGCTGACGCCGCTGGATGTGACCAACGCGCTGGCGGAGCAGAACGTCGAGGTCCCCGCCGGACAGCTTGGCGTTCCGCCGGCCGACCCCAGGCAGTCGTACCAGATGGCGGTGCGCGTGGCGGGGCGGCTGAGCGATCCGCAGCAGTTTGAGAACATCATTATTAAATCGAACGCAGCCAGTTCAAGCAGCGGACCGGGTACGCAGGGCAATGGCGCCGGGGTGGTCCTGCTGAAAGACGTTGGTCGCGCCGAGCTGGGTGCGGAGAGCTATGGATCGAGGCTGAAATACTCCGGCGGCGATGCGGTCGGACTGGGCGTGCAGCAGCTCTCCAACGCCAACGCCATCGATGTGGACACACGCTGCAAGGCAGTGCTGGCGGAGCTGCAGAAGTCGTTCCCGCCGGGGCTGAAGGGGTTTGTCGCGGTGGACACGACCACCGTGGTGCACGACTCCATCGTCGAGGTGGAGAAGACGCTGGCCGCGGCCATCGTCATCGTGATCCTGGTGATCTTCCTGTTTTTGCAGGACTGGCGCGCCACCATCATTCCCGCCATCACGATTCCGGTCTCGCTGATCGGGACCCTTGCCTTCATCCGGCTCTTCGACTTCTCCATCAATTCGCTGACGCTCTTCGGGATTACGCTGGCCACCGGGCTGGTGGTGGACGACGCGATCGTTGTGATCGAGAACGTGCAGCGCCACCTGGAGGGGCAGACCGTCGCTGGTACGGACGAGTGCGTGCACGACCCGCACAAGGCGACCATCATTGCGATGGCCGAGGTCACCAGCGCGGTGATCGCGACCTCGCTGGTGCTGATCTCGGTCTTCGTTCCGGTCAGTTTGTTCCCCGGAACGACGGGGATACTGTACAAACAGTTTTCGTTGACGATTGCGTTTTCGATTGCCATTTCGGCGTTCAATGCGCTGACGCTCTCGCCCGCGCTGGCCTCGGCCTTCCTTCGTCCGGAGACGCGGCCCACCGGGCTGCTGGCAGTCTTTCTCGACCCGGTGGAAGCGCTCATCCGCAAGACGATCCGCGGCTACGCCATCGCAGTGACCTGGGTGGTGAAGTGGCGCTACGCGTTTTTGCTGCTGTTTATCGCGGGCATGACCGCGACGGTATACATGTACAACCATGTGCCCACGGCGTTCGTTCCGGCGGAGGACCAGGGCTACTTCATGGTCCTGATTCAGACGCCGCCGGGCGCATCGCTGAGCTATACGACGGACTTTGCGGACCGCGGAGCGGAGATTGTGCAGCAGGACCCCGATGTGTATGGCACGTTCGCGGTGATGGGATTCTCGCTCTCCGGGGGAAGCTCGCCCAACTCGGGCATTATCTTCGCTCCGTTGAAGCCGGTGGCCGACCGAACGAAGCTGGGGCCGGGGCACTCACAGCACGACGTTGTGGTGCGGCTCTCGCAGAAGCTCCTCGCGGTCCCGGGCGGGATTCTCTTTGCGGCGGAGCCTCCGGCCATCGAGGGGATCGGCAGGGTCGGCGGCTTCCAGTTCATCCTGCAGGACGGCGGGCGCAATTCGTTCGCGGACATCGACCGCGTGGCGCATACGCTGGTTGGGGCGGCGCGCGATCCCGCGTCGGGACTGTTGAACCTCAATACCACGTTTACAGCGAACGATCCGCAGCTCGCGGTGACCATCGACCGGCAGAAGGCGGAGGCGATGGGCGTGCCCATGTCGCAGATCACCTCGGCGATGGGGACGTTCATGGGGTCGAGCTATGTGAACGACTTCAACTTCAACAACCGCTCGTACCGCGTGTACGTGCAGGCGGACGAGCAGTTCCGGCGCAATGCGGGCGATCTGCGGCAGTATTATGTCCGCTCCAACGCGGGGCAGATGGTTCCGCTGGACAACCTGGTGGAGCTATCGGAGACGGCGGGACCGCAGGTCATCAGCCACTACAACATGTTCCGCTCGGCGGAGATCGACGGCTCGCCGGCCGAGGGGCTGAGCTCCGGGCAGGGCTTGCAGAACATGGAGCGGCTCTTCCAGAAGAACAAGCTGCCGGGGATGATGTTCTCGTGGACGGGCCTCGCGCTGGAGGAGCAGGAGTCGGCGGGCAAGACAATCCTGATCTTCGGGCTGGGGCTGCTGGTGGTGTACCTCACTCTCTCCGCCCAGTATGAGAGCTTCTTTCTGCCGTTCATTATTCTGCTGGCGGTGCCGATGGCGGTGCTGGGCGCGCTCGCGCTGGTCGCGGCGCGCGGCATCAGCGACGACGTGTATGTGCAGATCGGGCTGGTGATGCTGATCGGCCTCTCGGCCAAGAACTCGATCCTGATTGTGGAGTTCGCCGAGCAGCAGCTTCATCACGGGCGGTCGATTGTCGACGCGGCGATCGTTGCGGCGGAGCTGCGGCTGCGGCCGATCCTGATGACCAGCTTCGCGTTCATCCTGGGCATGCTTCCCCTGTGCTTTGCCAACGGAGCGGGAGCGACTGGACGGCACTCGGTGGGCACGGCGGTGGTGGGCGGGATGCTGCTCTCGACCATCTTGAACCTCTTCTTTATCCCTGTGCTGTATGTGCTGTTCAAGACGGGGCTTAGGCGGTCTTCAGGGAAGAAGGTTTCGCCGGGGCAGCCTCCGCTCGCGGTGGGCTGAGTTCCGTGCTCACACAATCAGGAACCGATTGGGTCGGCGCTCTCTACAACTAAGGTGGTATGCCCGGGGACTTTGGTGGGATGGGCTGCGCGTGAAGGAGACGCGATAGTGGAAGTGCCGGTGTATCTCTACACGGACGAAAGTTGAGACGACGACAATGCATGACGCGATGTTGACCCTGCTGTTCATGGTGATCGCGATGTTTCCCTTCTTCCTGTCAATGCAGACCCCTGAGTAGGGTGGATTTCGCGGGGTTTGACCGCATTGGGAAGAGGGCGCAGCGCGGATTTTTGGGAGGGGGAAAAACCGCGCGGACGTGAATCGATTTGTCGTTCGTCTACGGCGCTCATGGTTCGGCAACGGCAATAGGATTTTGCGGAGGGACAAAAAGACCCGCATCTCAACTGAGATGTGGGTCTTTCTGCGCGTGGCGGCGGCGCCCTGCGTGCGGCGCAGCCCAACCCCATGAAGTTGAGAGTACGGGTTTCCGTGCCGGGCATCAAAGTTGGACGCGAAACGTCTGGAATGCGAAGACTGCATGCCAATGCAGTCAGGCCGGCTTGCAAAAGCAGCCAGGTCCGTGAAAACAGAGGGCTTAAAGAGGAAACCCACGCAGCGCGGTGGGGGCTGTTGCGTGGGTATTCCGGTAAAGCAACGAAGTGGGTGGACTTCGTTGTGACTGACTCAACCCGAAGGGAGTCTGGCCACACACTTAGCGTAGTGCGGAATTGGATTGGAGTCAAGCGGCAAATGGTGGAAAAATATACCAAAATGGGAGTGTCCCGGCGCGCTGGGGAGACTTCGTCGCGCGGGCGGGGGCGCTGGCTATGGGTTGCGCGGAGGGTTTTGCCGTAGACTTTTGTTTAGGCCCCATGCTGCTGCTCACAAATATGACCAACAAACTTCCAGCGACCGCGCTGCTCCTCGGATCTCTTATGGTTGCACCCGCCACGCCCGCACAACGTCTCTCCGCCGACGGAGCGCAGCAGACCTTCGGCGCGCTCTCGGAGCAATTCTTCTCGCAGGTTTACTTCAAGTTCTCGCCCACCGGCGGGACGGCGGCGGGGTTGCACCAGTACGACGCGCAGTTGGAGGACTACTCGGCCGCCGGGGTGGAGCGGGAGGTCGCCGCGCTGCGCGGGTTTGAGAAGAAGGTGGCGGCGATCGACCCCAGCGCGCTGGACGCTCCAGCGGCGGCGGACCGCGAGATTCTGTTGAACAACATCCGCTCGGAGCTGCTGTCGCTGGAGGTGATTCGCGGGTGGGAGAAGAACCCGGACAGCTACTCCTCGGGGATTACCAGCTCGGCGTTCGTGATTATGGAGCGGCCCTACGCGCCAACGGACACGCGGCTGCGCGCGCTGGTGGAGCGCGAGAAGAAGATGCCGCAGGCATTGCTGGAGGCGCGCAAGAACCTGAAGGCCCCGGCGAGGATCTCCACCGAGATTGCGCTGGAACAGATCGACGGCGACGTGAGCTTCTTCCAGAACGATGTGCCGGGCGCGTTTCTGAGCGGGCCGGACGCGGCGACCGATGCGGCGACCAAGGCGGAGTTTGCCAAAACGAATGCTGCGGTGGTTGCGGCGTTGAAGAGCTATGGCGCGTGGATGAAGACGGACCTGCTGCCGCGCTCCAACGGCGATTTCCGCCTGGGCGCGGAGACATTCCAAAAGAAGCTGGCCTACGACGAGATGGTGGACATCCCGCTCGCCCGGCTGCTGCAGATTGCCTTCGACGACCTGCACCGGAATCAGGCGGAGTTTGCGCGCGTGGCCAAGCTGGTGGACCCAACCAAGACGCCGCAGGAGGTGCTGGCCGAGCTGGCGGCGATCCATCCCGCGCCGGGCGATCTGCTGAATGCGTTCCATGGGACATTCGATTCGCTGATTGCGTTCATCCGCGCGCACCAGATCGTCACGATTCCCAGCGATGTGCAGCCGACGCTGGAGGAGACTCCGCCGTTCGAGCGCGCGACCACCTTTGCGTCGATGGATTCGCCGGGGCCGTTCGAGACGCACTCCACCAAGGCGTACTTCAACGTCACCCTGCCGGAGAAGGACTGGACTGCGGAGCATGTGGCCGAGCACATGGCGAGCTTCAACGTGGGGACGATCGTCTCGACCAGCGTGCATGAGGCGTATCCGGGGCATTACATCCAGTTCCTGTGGACGCCGCGCTTCGGCAGCACCATCCGCAAGCTGCTGGGCGCGAACACCAACATCGAGGGATGGGCCCACTACTGCGAGCAGATGATGCTGGATGAAGGCTACGCGGCGGCTCCAGTGGGAGCGAACGCCGACGAGGTGCGGCAGGCGCGGCTCATCCGCCTGGGGCAGATTCAGGATGCGCTGCTGCGGGACGCGCGCTTCGTCAACTCCATCAAGCTGCACACCGGCGAGGGCGAGCCGGGCGGCAAGTGGAGCATCGAGCAGGCGGAGGATTTCTTCGTTCGTGAGGGCTACCAGTCGCGCGCGGTGGCCGAGGTGGAGACCAAGCGCGGCACCGGCGATCCGACCTACCTCTACTACACGCTGGGCAAGCTGGAGATCATGAAGCTGCGCGAAGACGTAAAGGCCAAGCAGGGCGCGGCCTTCAGCCTGCAGCAATTCCACGACGGCTTCATGCGCCAGGGCTTCGCGCCCATCAAGGTGGTCCGCAAGGCAATGCTGGGCAACGATTCGCCGGTGCTGTAGAAAATGGCATTGATCTATGGTAAAATGGTATTCATGAATGCCATTACCGAAATCGACAAAGCAGGTCGCGTGGTGGTGCCGAAGAAGTTTCGGGACGTGCTGCATCTGCGTCCGGGCACGCGCCTTCACCTCCGACAGGAGGGGGAGACCATTGTGATTCAGACGGAGAGCCAGCCTCGCGGTCTTTACATGAAGAAGGGAACGCTGGTGTACGACGCGGGCCCGGGCCCTGCCTCGGACGCGGTGGATGAGGTCGCAAGGGCGCGTAACGCGCGGATGGAAGCGATCCTGAGCGATATCGCCAAGTGATCTTTATAGACACAAGCGTGTTGGTGGCTGCGTCCACGGTGTTGGACAAGCGGCATGGTGCCTGTGTGGACCTCCTAGCGGTGGCGGATAAACGCGGAGGGTGCTGCTCGTTGCATTCTCTGGCTGAGCTTTTCAACGTATTGAGCGGTCGCCCGTTACCGTTGCGCCTGTCGCCTTTGGACGCAGCAAAGGTTGTAGCTCATAGTGCACAGCGTTTTGAGACGATCAGTTTGACCGCGCACGAGTATGTTGAGGCTGTCGAGGGACTCGCGAGCTTAGGACATAGCGGCGGCATGATCTACGACGCCCTGATTCTGGCCTGTGCGCGCAAGGCCAAGGCGACGCGGATTTATACCCTCAACCCGAGGCATTTCCGGTTAGTGGCGCCCGACCTTGCGGCGCGAATCGTAGAACCCTAGCGCACGCGTACATAGAGGGAGAACAACTACGGAGATTCTGGACTACAAACGGCGCAGTCCAGAATGTCGGTGGGAGCAGGGGTGGTTACCCCGCTTTGAACATCTGCTTCATCCCGCGCAGGGCCTGGCGGGTGCGCTCTTCGTTTTCGATCAGCGCGAAGCGGACGAAGTTGTCGCCGTGATCGCCGAAGCCGATGCCGGGGCTGACGGCTGTCTTTGCATCAATCAGCAACTTCTTTGAGAAATCGAGCGAGCCCAGGGCGCGGAACTGCTCGGGGATCTTTGCCCACACGAACATCGTTGCCTTGGGCATCTCCACTGGCCAGCCCAGTTTGTTGAGGCCGGAGACGAGAACGTCGCGGCGGGACTTGTAGTTGGCCACGATGTCGAGCACGCACTGCTGCGGGCCGTCGAGCGCGGCGATGGATGCAACCTGGATCGGCGTAAACGTCCCATAGTCGAAGTAGCTCTTGATGCGGCCCAGCGCGCCGACCAGCTTGGGGCAGCCGACCATGAAGCCGACCCGCCAGCCCGGCATGTTATAGCTCTTCGACAGCGTGAAGAACTCCACGGCGATCTCCTTTGCGCCGGGGACTTCGAGGATGGAGGGCGCGCGGTAGCCGTCGAAGACCAGGTCGGCGTAGGCCAGGTCGTGGATGATGTAGATGCCGAGGTCGCGGCACAGCGGCACCAGGCGCTGGAAGAAGCTGAGCTCGACGCACTGCGTGGTGGGGTTGGCGGGGAAGTTGAGGATCAGCAGCTTGGGGCGCGGGTCCATGCGCGGCAACTCGCGCTCCAGCGTCTCGAGCAGCGTGGCCTCGTTGGTGTCGTCAAGCGCGATGCTCTGGATTTTGGCGCCAGCGATGACCGGGCCGTAGATGTGGATGGGATAGCTGGGGTTGGGCACGGCGACGGTGTCTTCGCCGTCGAGCATGGCCAGGCAGAGGTGGGCGATGCCCTCCTTGGAGCCGATGGTGACGATGGCCTCGGTCTCGGGGTCGAGGCTGACCGCGTAGCGGCGCTGGTACCAGTCGCAGATGGCCTTGCGCAGCCGGGGCACCCCGCGTGAGAGCGAGTAGCGGTGGGTCGCGGTCTTCTGCGCGGCCTCGATCAGCTTGTCGACGATGTGCTTCGGCGTCGCGCCGTCGGGGTTGCCCATGCCGAAGTCGATGATGTCTTCGCCGCGATGGCGCGCCGAGGCCTTCAACTCGCCGGTGATGTTGAATACATACGCGGGCAGCCGCGTAAGCCGTCTGAACTCTTCCATTCGTCTTCCGCCAGTTCTATTGCAAAGCTACAAGTTCATTGAAACAGCAACGGCCTGCGTTCGCAAAAACAATGCGCACACACGGTACATGCTACGGCAACACCGTTTCCGTCGCGTTATTTCGCGGTGAAGACGATCCTGACCGGAAGCGTCTTCGGCGGGTAGCAGGAGGCATTGTCGCAGGCCTGATACTTCAATGTTCCGTCGATTGCATGGTCTCCCGCCGTGGCCACGACGGGCAACTTGACGGTGAAGCTGCCAGAGTAGACATCCACCTTGACGCCGGGATCGAAGGGGAAGCTGAAGGGCACGCCGGCGGGGTACTGCGGCGCGCCGAGCTTGACGCCGTCCGCGGGTTGGAGGGTGAGCGCGGTGGGGATGAGGAACTGGGAGTTGGGCGTGTGCGAGTTGATATGGAAGCCCGGAACAATCTGGAAGCGAAGCTCCAGCAGACTGCTGCGGGCGGCGGGGACGGACTGCGGCTCGGCGGCGTAGAGGACGGTGGATTTGGGCTTGGCGGGTGCGTCCATGCCGAGCTGGGCGTGGCCGAGGTGCGCGGTGGTTGCAAGGATGAAGACGAGAGACACGATGGGCGCGAACGTGAGTCGAGTCCGATTCAGACAAGTCGCTTTCATTTGCCACCCGATGCGATGGTCTCTTTCACCATGGACTCCAGCTCGTCTTTGGAGCCGAGCCCCGCTGTCACTTCGATAACTTTTCCTGTTTTATCGACGTAGAACGACATGGGCAGGGCATCGGTGCCGCTGAGGTAATCTTTCTCCGCCTTGGGGGTGGAAAGCAGGATGGGGTAGGTGACGCCGAGCTGTTGCGCGTCGCGGGCGATGGTGTCGCGCCCGACCTCAGAGTCGTAGGTTACGCCGACCACCTGAAGGCCGTCGGCCGCGTACTTTTTGCTGAACTCCTCGAGCCAGGGCATCTCGATCTTGCACGGCGCGCAGTAGGTCCCCCAGAAGTTGACCACTAGCGGTCGCCCCTTGAAGTCGCTGAGCGAGACTTTTTTGCCGTTGAGATCGAGCAGGGTGAAGGCCGGCGCGGGCTTGCCGCGGAGCGGCGACTGGTCTGTATACGCATAGCTCGCGGCCGAGCCGGCGTTGTCGGGCATGAGATCGACGCGGTCCTGCTGCTGCGCCTGCATCGCGCTGCGTCGCTGGCTCCAGTTTTTCCAACCGGACCAGACGACGAGCGCGATCCCGGCGGCCATCATCAACAGCAAGATCGCTCTTCGCATCACTTCGAGGAGGTCCTTCCGCGGGCGGGCGGTTCGCTCGCCGCCGTTCTACAAGTTTAGCGTGTGCGCGGAGTTTGAGGGTTGTGCGAGGAGTCCTCCTGCTCCTGCGACATTCTCCAGGCCTCATAGAGGATGTCGCGCTCGCTGGCGCAGGGCGTGAGCTGGGTGATGCAGGAGAACTGGAAGTCCATCAGCGCGGCCCGCTCGGCGGGGTCCTCCTGCGGGGTGAAACTGACGACCATGTAGCTGTTTGTGTGCATGACCGTGCGGTTGGGATGCGAGAGCGGGGTGTCTTTGCCCGGCGCGCGGAACTTGTAGCTCTCGCCGGAGAGGACCGAGAGGTAGGGGATGTAGTTGCTGGAGAGGCTCCAGTCCTGCACGGGCAGGGTCACCTGCTCGCCAAACCACTTGGTGGAGACGACGCCGCGCTCCACGGTGAACCCGGCATGGGCCGCGGTACTGCGCAGGCCGAGGTCCTGCGCGATCTTTGGCAACCAGTTTTTAGCTTCCGCGCCGGGATCGCCGGCCAGAAACGGCGGAAGCGTCTGAACGATGTTGATGCGATAGTTGCAGGAGTCCGGCGTGCATGACCCCGCGAGTGCGCTCCACTTGTCCCATCGCCGCATCATGGGCTGCACGTCGGCCCACTGGCTGCGATCGACGGTGAGCCCGCGAACGTCGTCAAGCAGGCGCTCGGCGCGCCAGCGGAGGAGCCATTGCTGGGCTTCGCACGTGCCCCAGGCGGCGAAGAAGAGAAGTAAGATTGCGAATAAGAGTTGAGTTGGCCCGCTCCGTGTTTTGCTCATGTATAGCAGTAGAACACCGATGGCTTTGGGCGCGTCAACCGGATTCTGCCTGCGGGCGGACTCGATGCGAAGACGAACCTCTGCTAGCATCGGAGAGGTCCGGGAAACGAATGGCGATCAACCATCAAACAGAACGCACGCAGTCGTCGGAGGTGGTCCGCACCGAGGCGCGCGCTCTGCTGGAGCTGGCGATGCGGCTGGACGGGCCGATGGCGGCGCCGTTTGCGCGCGCGGTCGAGCTGCTGGCGGAGGCGGCGGGGCGCGGCGAGCGCGTGGTCCTGCTGGGGATGGGCAAGAGCGGGCTGATCGCGCGCAAGATTGCGGCGACGTTCTGCTCCACCGGGACGCCGGCGTACTTTCTGCATCCGGCGGAGGCGATGCACGGCGATCTGGGAGTGGTTGTGGCGGGAGATGTGGTGGTGGCGCTCTCCGCCAGCGGGGAGACCGAGGAGGTGCTGGCGCTGCTGCCCGCGCTGGCGCGGTTGGGCTGTTCGCTCATCAGCCTGTGCGGCGAGGGCGGATCGACGCTGGCGCAGGCCAGCGAGGTTTGGCTCGACGCGAGCGTTGCGGCGGAGGCGTGCGTACTGAACCTGGCGCCGACGGCTTCCACCACCGTGATGCTGGCGCTGGGCGATGCGCTGGCGCTGGAGGTCAGCCGGCGCAGGGGATTCGCAGTGGAGGACTTCGCCGAGCTGCACCCTGGAGGACGGCTGGGGCGGCGGCTGGCGCGGGTGGGTGAACTGATGCACTCGGGCGAGGCGTTGCCGCGGGTCTCGCGGGACACGCCGATGGCGCAGGTGATCCACGAGATGAGCCACAAGCGGCTGGGAATGACGACGGTCCTGGGCGAAGGGAACGCGCTGCTGGGCGTGATCTCCGACGGCGATCTGCGGCGTCTGCTGGAACGCGATGGCCCGAATTCGCTGGCGCACACGGCGGGCGAGATCATGAATGCGCGGCCGGTGACGATTGCGCCGGAGGCCTTCGCGGGTGAGGCGCTGGCGCTGATGGAGGCGCGCAAGATTACCTCGCTAATCGTGGTCGCGGCGAGCGGCGAGGCCCTGGGCGTGGTGCATCTGCACGATCTGTGGGTGACGGCGCGGGCGTGATTCGGAAGACCCACCCATCGCGATGGAGCTGCGATGGATGGGGCACCCGACTTTTGTCCTTCCACTCATGTAGTGAGTGGCGGCGCGATGAGTGGGCTTCCGGATAGAGGAATGGGTTATAGGCCGTAGGAGATGCCGAAGGCGAAGCGGGCGCGTGCCTGCAGATCGACTCCCGGTGCGATTCTTCCTGCGGCCTGAAGGACGCCGAAGTCCAGGTTGAGCTTGTGCTTGGGCGAGGGGACGATGCGCACGGCGTAATCGACCGAGGTGGGAATGTCGAAGTTCGCCGAGGTGCTGCCGTTGGCCGCCGTGATCAGGATGGTCTTTGGCTGCTGGGCAACCTCGGAGGCCAGGATGATGGTGCTCTTGCCGGGGCCGGTGAAGACGAAGCCGAGCGCGCCAAAGGCCCGCGCCTCGAAGTTGGGAGCGTTGCCGCCCAGGCCCCACAGCGAGGAGTTGGTGCCGCGCACGCCGACGTTGAGCACCAGCGGGACTTTCTTGGTCTGGGTGACGATCTTGGTCGCCACCGCGTAGATGTCTCCATTGGTCTTGGTCTGCTTGTTGGTTCCGTCGCCGACATTGCTGTCGTTGGTGCGCGCGATGCCGCCGATGGAGACCGCTGGGACCCACTTGGTCTTGCCTGCGTTTTCGGGGATGATGTTGGCCTTGCCGTGGAAGATGTTGAATCCGTTGGTCCATAGCGGACTCAGGCTGGCCGAACTGCCCGCCGAGTGGTCCTCGCGCGTGTAGCCGAACTCGATGCGCTTGGCCAGGCCTTCGGTGATCGAAACCGTGTTGAAGTCGCCGATCACCGGCCCGCCCGCCAGCACATGGTAGGAGATAACGGGTGCGCCGAGGCCGTGTGCAGGAGAGGCTGCAGTGGAGGCCAGCGGCGTAACAAAGACCCCCGTGGGGCCCTCATAGCCCAGGCTCTGCGCCTGCGCGAGGTGGGAAGCCAGCGAAAGAACCAGTGCGAGAAAAAGCGTGTTGATGGCCCGAGGCCCGAAAAAACGTACGTAGACGCGCATACAGTATTTCTCCTTATCAGTTTGGAAGAGAGTTGCGGGAAGGGACAATGCGACAGAACGATCCCGATTCAACGGGAACCACGGAGAAACGAAGATGGGCCTGCCTGAGCGGAATGCACAGGGAGCGATCTCAATGGATGTGCTGCAAGGGGGTTGATCTTCCGTCGCGCGGAGAGGGGGTTGCTAGACGCAACAGCGACAACAGGCGGAGAGCCTGACGGACGAGATCAACTGTTCCATGGGGTTAAGTATATTCCTGAGGGAGAAAAAGTCCAGAGGCGCTGAATCCGTTTATCACGGAGAAACCCGGATTCACTTGGCGGCGGCGCGGCCCCACTGGGAGTCGAGGAAGAGGTCGCGGGGGCGGAACGAGTCGGGCATCGAGGCGGGGGCGGCGTCGAGGCGCAGTACCTGCCAGCCACCGGTGGCGTTGTAGAGGGGCCAGCGGGGAAGGCCGGCTCCGTTGGGGTCGCCGGTGCGGGCGAAGTTGGTCCAGTACTGCATCATCTGATTGGAGAGGGCGCGGTCTTCGGGGCGGAGCGCCATCTCGGGGCGCGAGTCGAGCGTGCCGAAGACGTACTCGATCTCGTCGGAGTGGAAGGCCCCCTGCGCGACGGTGTGGTTGCGGTCGCCAGGAGAGCCGAGTGCGAAGAAGTAGCGGTAGACCGGCGCGCCGCCTGTCCTGACCTGCGCCTCCAGCCAGGCCCATGTGGAGAAGGCGATGAAGCGGTCGCCCGCGTAGTCGTTGGCGGACTGCTGGGCCTCGGCGTCGCTGGCGGCGGGATAGACGGCGAGGAAGGCGTCCGCGTCCGCACCGAACTCCTGCTGCGCCTGCGCGGTGAAGCTGGCGGCTGTGGGCTTCCCGTTGGCGCGGCTCTCGTTGGCGTTCCATCCGCCGAGCACGGGGATGTGCGCCTGCTGGCCGGCGGCGTAGATGTTGGCGACGGAGTCCGGCAGGAAGAGGCCGTCGATGTCGGGCTGGAAGCGCGGGGGCTGGGTGGTGCGTGCCATGGCTTTTTCGATCAGCTCGTCGGCGGTGAGGGTGCGCAGGTAGAAGAGCCGGCTGGAGCCGAAGGCGCGCTCGGCCCAGGCTGCGTCTGTCTGTTCGGCCTGCTGGCGCGTCGGCAGTGTCATGCTGAAGCTGGAGAAGATCGCGCCGCTCTCGCCGATGGCTTTACTGAAGAGCCCTTTGGCAATGGGCGAGGCCATCTGCGCGCTGACGGACTGCGATCCGGCCGATTCGCCGAAGATTGTGATGTTGGCTGCGTCGCCGCCGAAGGCCGCAATGTTGCGCCGCACCCAGGCGATGGCCGCCGTCTGGTCCATCAGGCCGTAGTTGCCGGAGGCGTGGTTGGCGGATTCGGCGGTCAACTCCGGCAGCGCCAAGAAGCCGAAGACCCCCAGGCGGTAGTTCATGGAGACGACAATCACGCCGCGATGGGCCAGATATTGCCCGTCCTGACGACTCTCCGAAGTGCTTCCGCTGAGGAAGCCGCCGCCGTAGATCCACACCATGACGGGGAGCGGAGTGGGGTGCTTGCCGGCGGGGACAGGCGCCCAGACGTTGAGCGTCAGGCAGTCCTCGCTGGGCCCGGGGTCGTGGAAGACCATGTCCGGATAGCCGCTGGACTGGATGCAGTGGGGGCCGAAGTCGCGCGCCAAGAGGATGTGCTTCCAGCGGCCCACCGGCTGCGGCGGACGCCAGCGCAGATCGCCCACCGGCGGCGCGGCATAGGGAATGCCCTTGTAGGCGATGACTTTCTGGTCGGCGGTGAGAACGCCGAGGAGCTTGCCGTTTTCGATCTGCACGGGACGCGCCTGGGGCGGCTTCTGCGCGGAGGCTGCGGCGGCGAAAAGGAGGAGGGCCAGGGTGTAGATCGTGGGGTGGACCTTGAGGCGGCGCGGATGCATGGGTACGTCTCCGATGGCAAAGTTACCACAGGGCAGAGCGGGCCGGTTCAGCGGCGCCAAAATGGCCCACAACCTATTTTCTCTGGTACTTGCCACGGGAGAGCGGGATTCCTATAATCAGCAACGAGTGTGTCGCATCTGTTCCTGCGGTGAAGGGGCAGATAGGTTTCACGCACGAAGCTGAGAACCATCTTGACCCCCGCGAGCACCGGGCGGCAGGCAACTTTAATTGATTGAGGAGTCTTGAATGAAGAAGGTCGTCTTAGCCTCTCTCCTGGCGTGTGCCATATTAACATTGGGTCTGACTACGGCGTACGCCCAGACCCCCGTACAACTTGGATCGCAAGCGGCCCCGGTGCAGATGCCCGACACCGAATACACGGTCTACAACAACGCAATGACGCAGACCAACCTGCAGGCCAAGGCGGCGGCGATCGAGGACTACCTGACCAAGTACCCGAACTCCAGCGTGAAGCAGGACACACTGGTGACGCTGATGACGGCATACAGCCAGTTCGACCCGGCCAAGACGCTGGACGCCGCCGACCGGGTACTGCAGCTCGATCCCACGAACCTGCGCGCTCTGACCTTCGAGGCGTATCTTCGCAAGCAGAACGCCGACTCGCTGACCGATCCGGCAGCCAAGCAGGCCGCGCTGGACTCCGCCGCCGGGTTCGCGCAGAAGGGGCTGACCGCGCCCAAGCCCGCATCCATCTCCGATGCCGACTTCAAGGCGCTGCAGTCCGCGGCTTTCCCCGTCTTCTACAGCATCATCGGCTTCGCGGCCTTCAGTAAGAACGACAACGCGACCGCCATCGACGCCTACAAGAAAGAGCTTGCGTTGGTTCCGCCGGCAGCCACCAAGACGCCCGGCTCGGTTCTTCAGGACATCTTCTACCTGGGCTCGGCTTACTACCAGTCCAATCCGCCGGACTATCTGGACTGCACCTTTTACGCCAGCCGCGCCGTGGCCTACGCGCCGGACAACTTCAAGGCGCAGATGTCTCCCACCGCGACGTATTGCTACAAGAAGTACCACGGTGGCACAGATGGCTACGATGCAGTCGTGGCCGCCGCCACAGCCAATCTGAACCCGCCCGCGGGCCTCTTCGCCTTGATCAAGCCTGCGCCCACACCGGTGGACATCATCAACGGCATCTTCCAGTCCACTCCCGACCTGGCCACTCTCGCCGTCTCCGACAAGGAGTACGTCCTGCAGAAAGGCACACCCGAACAGGCCGCCAAGGTCTGGGCCACCATCCAGGGCAAGTCGGTGCAGATACCGGGCGCACTCGTCATCGCAAGCACGCCGACTGTGGTGAAGGCCGCCGTGACCGACGATGCCGTCCAGTCCAAGACCGCAGACTTTACCTTCAACATGACGCCGCCGGAGACGATCGAGGAGCCGGAGGCGCCATCAGCCAGAGCAACCCCCGCCCAGAAGGCCGCCTACAAGACCAAGCTGGCCGCCTATAACAAGGCAGTCGATGCGGCCAAGACCAAGGCGGATGCAATCGCCGCGGCCACCGCCGTCGGCCAGACCGTCACCCTCACCGGGACCTACGACTCCTTCACCCCCAACCCAATTCAGATCATCATGAAGGATGGCGTTGTGATCCTGCCCAAGGCGACCAAGCCGGCCGCGGCTCCGGTGCACCACACCGCCGCGCACCCCGCGCACAGATAGTCTGAGACGAAACACGCAGCAAACGAAGAGGCAGCCTCCGGGCTGCCTCTTCTGCGTTTCGCGTGTCGGCGATGGAGAGCTCAGGAAGCCTCCGCGCAAGTCATGGCTTTGAAACGGCGGTGCTGAACAGGCTGCGGAAAAACTCCTCTTTTTGTCTTTCGGAGGGAGCAGGGGGCTTCAGCCCCCTGAATAAAGGCCAATGGATTAAAGGGGCTTTAGCCCCGGGCCTTTTGCACGTAGCGCCAAATATCCCTTTTTCCGCAGCCTGTGAAGGCCCGTGCTATAGCCATCGATCGATCGATACGTCTTGTAGAACCACAGCCTAGCTGGTCAGCCAGCGCAGAGCGTTGGCCAGAAAACGCTGCTGCAGGACCGGCTGCATCTCCGGCACGCGGTGGTAGACGATCTTGCCCGCGCCGAGCCGCGTGGTGAATGTCCCGGCGCCGATCTGGCGGCTGTGGTCGCGCGAGTAGGCGGCGACGATCTCCACCTCCGCCCCGCCCGGCGCGCGCTCGACGAGAAGGCCGTTCGACTCGCGGCCACGCGCCTGATAGTGAATGCCCATGGCCTGATCGACGGGCAGCCCTTCGTAGAGCGCGTGCCGGCGCACAAAATACCAGTTGCCCATCCACGGAGCGCGCAGATCGCCGACCGCGCCGTTATAGGTAAAGGCTCCGGCGGCGGCGAGCTGTTTTGCAACTCCATCAGACAGCGCGTCGGTCTGCGGGATCGCCAGCAGCGGCGTGCCCGCGCGTACAGCTTCGAGGATGCCTTCGGCCAGCGCGCTCGCCTGCTGCGGCCGTCTGCGCGCCGCGCCGCTCGGCTGTGCCTCCAGACCCGTGGCGTCGCCCGCGTTCTGCTTGGTCGAGACGCCCGCAATTATGCCCGAAGAGATGATCGCGTCGTACTTCTCGCCGGGTTTGAAGTCGTGTATATCATACTCTGCACCAACGGCACCGGTCTGGTTGATCTGTGTGCGCAATGAATTTGTGATACCAGAGACGGCAATTTTATACATGTATGCTATTCCTGCTAAAGCGTACATCGCGTTCTCTACAACCCAGATTTCCTTCGTCTGCGTGGCCAGCGGCGCGGAACTGATCGCGAACTTAAAGCGATACAGGCCGACCTCGGTGAGCGGCGGCGTGGTGAATGCCTCTTTGACGAGATACGAGAAGACATCCGGCGTCTGCGCCGGGGCAGGGAACTCGCCGAGCTTTAGCAGCTTGTCCGAGGGCGTAACGGCGGTGAAACTCAACGTGCCGTTGGCAGGCCTGGATGTGTCGTTGAGCAGAAAGAGGTCGAACGTCGCGGCCTCGCCCAGCGCGATGCACATCGCCCGCTGCTTGGCGACGGGCCGCACCGGCAGCAGCGTCGCGGCGATGTTCGTGGGGTCGGATTTGAAGTTCCGCAGGTTGTCCACAATCCCCGAATGGTTCTCGATCGCCGTCGTCTCCCAGCCCGAGATCGCCGCAAAGTCCAGCTCGTCCGAGATGCGCGCGTTCTCCATGTAGTTCTGCCAGGTGTCGTAGCACTTCTTGCCCAGCGAGAGCCACAGCTTCTCGGTCGCCGGAAACGCCTTGCGGAATCCCCAACGGTCGATGAACTTGTCGTACGCCGCGAGAATCTCGCGGTGGTCGGCCAGGTCGTAGCTGGTGTTTGCGGGCTGGTTGCCGATGCCCGTCGCGCGCGGGTCGGCGTACTGGTGCAGCATCAGCGAGTGGTTGTCCGGCGTGGCGCAGCCCTCCATCTCGCCGAACTCACTGATCGCCTTGCGCTCCGGCGACTTGTAGGTGAACTCGGTGGGAGATTTATAAAACTCGTCGACCCACTGGTCGCCCGCGCCCTGGTGCTGGTTCCACCAGCCGCCCCACTGCTCCTCGTCGCTGCGATGCAGCTTGGCGTCCCACGGTGCGAACCAGGCCTGCGCGGCACGTGTCGGGGCCGCAACAAATCCATCGTTCAGCACGATGCATCGGCTGGGGTCCTCTTTGCGCATGGCCTCCAGGATGGCGATGGTGTCGGGGTTCGTCAGGTCCGCGCCAATCTCGTTCTGCACGCAGTACTCGATCACCGACGGGTGCGAGCGGAAGGCCTTCACCATCTCCACGCACTTGGTGAACATATATCGCTGGGCGAATTTGTCCGCCGGATCGGTGGGCTTCTCCATCACGATGCTGGCCGCGTTGGCCTGCGCGCCCGCCGGCAGCCGCCCGATGGCCATCTTGCCCGCGCCCGGCTCCATGTATCGCAGCAGGCCGAGCCGGTCGTGTGCGCGCAGCACCTCTTCCTTGGCCAGGTTGCGATGGAAGTTAAGGCAGTTCAGGCCGAGCTTCTTCGCCTGCGTCACTTCTTTTTCCGCAAGCTCCGGCGTGGGCCACATCCCGTTCAGCCCCCAATATCCCCACGAGATCGCGGTATAGATCTTCATCCGCCGCCCATTCAACCGGAACAGCGCATTCGTCCCCAACCCCTCCGGCGCAAACCAGCGAAAGCCGAAGGGGATGGTGCGGATTTCGGTCCTGCCCATCACCACGACGGGCTTTGCTCTGAGCTGGTAGAGCACCGGGCGCTCTAAATCCCACGCTGTGGCAGATGGACAGTTGATCTTCGCAGTGAACCGAACGAAGACCGGGCCTCTGGTAGATAGCGGCTGAGCGTTCCCATTGGCCGATGCTATGACCTTACCTGTTCGCGGATCGAATACTTCAAACGTGATCAACACATTCGAAATGTCGCCCCGCGCACGCTCGACATCCGCGAACACTTCGATGGTATTGGGTTCAACCTGATTGAGAACCCACATGTCGCGAATTCGCGCGTCAGGCGAATTCGCAGAAATCGTCATCCCGCGGTCCAGCCCGCCGAATCCGTGCGACCGGTAGAGCTTGACCGCGCCCCACTGCGCGTTGAGCCCATCCACCCAGTCGAACCTCCCAAACGGATTCGTAATCCGAATCGCCAGCACATTCTTCCCGCCGGGATTTGCGGCCGCCGTCAACTCAGCCTCAAACGGCAGCTCCTCCATAATCGAGTAGCCCACCAGCTTCTCGTTCAAATAAACCTCAGCCCGCAGACGCGCTCCGCGCACATGCAAAAATATCCGCTTGCCCTGCATCGCCGCGGGAATCTCAATCTCCCGCCACCACCACGACACCCCGAAGTACGCGCCGTTCTGCGGTACGGGATCGTCCGTGGCGTAGCGGTACTCGTCCGGCGTATACGAGCGGGGCTTGCCATCGTCCCCCGCTCCGTACTTTCCCCAGAAGTGCTGCTCGACGGTTCCGGGCAGCGTGACAGCGATTCCCGCCGCATCATTCAGCACGTCCCACCCACCCGTTGGCGCGTTCACCGGCAGCGGCTCGCCCTTGCCTCGCACTACTCCATCCGAACCTTGCGTCACATCCTCCGGCAGAAAGATCGCGTCCTGCTTCCACTCGGCTTTTTCGTCGATCCACAAACGCCATCCCTCGTCGGGAATCAGCGTGCCGTTCTCCGGCCATGCGTCTGCGTGCGTCTTCGTCGCACCCTGCGCGCCGCCAAACTTCACTTGTGCCGCAATCGTCGCGGCTGCCGCTGTTTCTAGAAACGCCCGTCTGCTTAGCTTCGTTTTTTTCATAAGCCGTAGCCTTGGTCCTATCCGTCCTCGTACTTGATCTGCGTTTATCCGTCAGATCGGTGTCAATCGGTGTTAAGCCTTTTTTTAGGTCGATTCTTATTCGCCCAGCAGTATGCGCCGAATTCCGTTGGCGCGCCCGCTGCTGCCGTCGCACTCTACGAGCGTGGCGCACATCTTCGGATTGCCCTTGGCGGGCTCGAACTTGCCCGGCATCCCGGTCAGGAAGCGGTGCAGCACCAGCTCCGTCTCCACGCCAATCACAGAATCGAACGACCCGCACATGCCGACGTCGGTCTGGTAGGCGGTGCCGTTGTGCAGCAGGCGCTCGTCGGCGGTCGGCACGTGGGTGTGCGTGCCCAGAACGGCGGTGACGCGGCCATCGAGATACCAGCCCAGCGCGACTTTCTCCGACGTGGCCTCGCCGTGGAAGTCGACCAGAATGACCTTGGCGGTGAGTTTCGCCAGCAGCGCGTCGGCCATGCGGAAGGGGTCGTCGCACGTGGACATGAAGACGCGGCCTTGCAGGTTGACGACGGCGTAGGGCTGGCCGGTGGGCAGCTCGCCCTCATAGACGCCGAAGCCCGGCGTGCCCACGGCGTAGTTGGCAGGGCGGAGGATGCGGCGGCCGCGCGCGTGCGAGTCGGCGGGGACGGCCATGTACTCGAAGATCTCTTTCTTGTCCCAGATGTGGTTGCCGGTGGTGATGACATGCGCGCCCATGTCGAAGATCTCCTCGGCGATGGGCGGCGTGATGCCAAAGCCGCCGGCGGCGTTCTCGCCGTTGACGATCAGCAGATCGACCGCGTTGGTCTCCATCACGTGCGACAGATGTTCGCGGACGATGCGGCGGCCGGCCGGGCCAACCACGTCCCCTACAAAAAGAATATTCACTTGAGAAGGCTAGCACGTTGGGGCTGCGATTCGCAGCGGGACCGCGTGGGTGGGCGCAGAAGCGGAAAGCAGCTCGATTGCGATGGGAGCTGTGCGATTCCGCGCGGCGCGGCTTTATGCGGTAGTCGGGTTGAGCCCTCGTGTGTTAGCTTGCTGTGCATGGCAAAGAGCGGTCGTTTCGGGCTGAGTCTGAGAATTCTGATGGTGTTGGCCGCGCAACCGGACACAATGCAGCCCTCGGCTGTGATTGCGGAAAAACTTGCCGAGAGCGCGGTGATGGTGCGCCGCTGTTTTTTGCGGTTGCACAAGAGGGGCCTGATCGATCAGCGCAAGGGACCGAACGGCGGCGCGAAACTCAAGCTGCCACCCAAGCAGATCGGGCTCGGCGACATCTACGCCGCCAGCGAAGACAACTGGCTTGCGCTCGACGAACCGGCGATTGCGGGGCTGTTGCGCCGCGCGCGCCAGGACGGCGTGATGGCCATGAACGAGACCACGCTGGCGCAGGTGATGAAGCGCATCCGCAAGAATGCGCCCGTTGCCAAGGCCGCGGACGTCGCGTCCCCGAAGACGAAGACCACTGCGTAACGCAAACGCCGCGTGCAGATGTGCGCCGCTATTGCACGATGAGCGTCAGATTGATGTTGCGCGTAAGTCCTACGCTGGTCGCGGAGACAACGATGTTATAGGTCCCGCTTGGAGTTGGCGTGGCTGGACCGGTGGACGACGAGCCACCCGTTGACGGAATCAGCCGCGTAACGCCGCATCCTGCGACCAGCAAGACGCAGCACAGCATGGCGAGCGCGCGCAGCCGCCGTGCGCTGCGACGGCCCAACCCAAGCAGCCCCAGAGGCAGCAGCGTAGCGAGCCAGATCGGATGCTGCTTGCCGGGAAGCTGCGGCCAACGCAGCTCCGCGCCGGCCACGCTGGTTGCAACCGTGACGGTGACGGTCGTTGTCGCTCCCAGCGCTGCCGTCGCCGGGCTCACCACGCAGGTTGCATGGGCCGGGATCGAGGTGCAGGCAAACGCGACCGTTCCCGGCACGCCCGCCGCGGAGGAGAGCAGAAGCGAATAAACCGCTTCGCCGCCGGCGGAGATTGTCGCCGTGGTGCTTCCATTCGCGTTCAGCGCGAAGTCGACGCCGGTGCCAGTCAACTGAAGGCTCTGCGGCGACGTCGCTGCGTTGTCGGTGACGGTGAAGGTGCCCGTGCGCGCGGCGGCCCCGTTGGGCGCAAAGACAATCTGCACCGTGCACGCCGAACCCGCGGCCAGGCTTGCGCCGCAGGTATTGCTGCCTGCAACGATGGCGAAGTCGCCGGTCACCGCAATGTTGAAGATTGTGAGCGGAAGTCCGCCGTTGTTGGTCAGAGTCACCGTCTGCGGCGGCGCGGTAAGCCCTACGCCGGTGGGTGCGAAGGCGATCGTAGAGTAGGGCGAGAGCGATACGCCGGGAGGCGCGACGCCAGTCCCGCTCAACGCCACGGTCTGGCTGCGGAACTGGTCCGAGACGGTCAGTACGCCGGTTCCCGCGCCGACGCTCTTGGGCACATAGGCGACCAGCAGCGCGCAGGTCGAGTGGCCGGCGAGCGAGTTGCCGCAACTGTTCACGACGGTAAAGTCGCCGCTGGTGATCTGCGCTGCGATCAGCAGCAGCGCGGCATCGCCGGAGTTGGTGAGCGTCACCTGCTGGGTCGCGCTCGTCGTGTTCAACTGCTGCGCGGCGAAGGCGAGGATGAGCGGCGAGAGCGTGTCGGTGGCAGGAAGAACGCCCACGCCGGTAAGCGATGCGGTCTGCGTGCCCACGCTGTCGGTGATGCTCAGAGTGCCTGCGCGCGTGCCCGAGGCCGTCGGCTGGAACTCGATGCCGACGGTGCATCCGACGTTGGACGCCAGCGATGAGCTGCATGTGTTCGCCGAGAGTATGAAGTCGCCCGTCACCACTGGCGATTGCAGCGTGGCTGAACTGCCGCCGGTGTTGGAGATCGTAATGTTCTGCGCGGCGCTGGTTGAGCCGACATTGGTGGAAGCGAAGCTCAGCGTGATTGGGGCCAGAAGGACCGTCGCCGCGGTTGTGCCCACGCCGGTGAGCGCGGCCGTCGCCTGTCCGCCGGCGACGTTGCCGTAGATTGTCAGCACGCCCGCGCGCGTGCCGGTCTGCGTGGGCAGGAACTCGACCTGGACGGTGCAGGTTGCGCCGACGGCGATTGCCAATCCGATGCATGTGTCGGTCTCATTGAAGTCTCCGGATGGCGCGATCTGCGTGATGGTGAGCGATGCGTTGCCGGAGTTCGTCACTGTGATGCTCTGCGCCGCGCTTGCAGTCGATACCGCCTGCGCCGCGAAGGTCAGGCTGGTGGGGCTTAGCGTCATCGCGGGTACGGCCGGACTCGCCGCGGTCAGCAGCGGAATCTGCCAGATTCCGCGCCCGTAGGTGGCGGCGCGCAGCTCCCCGTTGCGTCCATCGCCGGTGGCAAGGCCTGCGGAGGCCTGCAACGCGACAACCGGCGCGTTGGGCAGGCCAGTGCCGTAGACACTCCAGCAGCTCACCGTCGCGGTTGCGCAGGTTGCTACCTGTGAGGTCGCGTAGATGCCGGTGTCCATGGCAACGTAGATTGTGTTGGCGTCGTTGGGATCGACCAGCAGGCTGTTTGCCGGAGCGTTTGGCAGGTTGCTGCTGATGTTGGCCCAGTGCGCGCCTCCGTCGAGCGACCTGTAGACGTGCGCCGCGTTGACGCCGTTTCCGGCGAAGCCCATCACGGTCGCGTAGACCGTCTTGCCGGTGGAGTCGTGCGGGTCGGCGACGACGGAGGAGATGTCGAAGCCGCCGGGATTGAAGGCTGTGCCCGAAGCATTGGTGACCGGCGACTTAGCAATGTCCGTCCAGGCTGTGCTGCCGTTCGCGGTCCCGGCCGCGTAGTTGGCGAAGATGTGACCGCCGAAGTTCGCTCCGCCATCGAGCGAGCCCGCGAGGCCCGCGTAGAGCACGGTCGAACCGGCGTTCTGTGCAGCGGACGCACCGCTCGCCGGGCCGCCCGCGGCGAGCGAGCGCACCATCGCGTCGGTTGCGCTGCACGTGGCATTATGCGAGCCGTCGAACGCAGTGCTGATGTTGTTCGAGCCGGGCCACGCAGCGGCGCTGTCGGCCAGCCCGCGCCAGACCCTGCATGTGCCGATCAGAACATCGGCGGGTTGCGCGGGATCGAGCAGGAACGGCGGGTCGATCAGCGACGCGTCGTTCGAGACCTGCGCGGTGCCGATGGTGGGCGGGCCGGTGAAGTTCGCCGCCGCGCAGGCGTTGCCATTGTTGCAGGTGCGAATGCTGACGCCCGCCCCGGTGGAGACGGTCCAGTTCTGCGGATTGGATGGGTCGTTGGCAACCGTTCCGCCCTCGCCGGCGGAGAGCTGCGGCCAGGCTGACGTGGTGGTTGCAGCGCTCGTGGCGGCTGTTCCGTTTGTGCCGAGGCCCGCCAGAAGAGTTGCCGGGTCGGTCGGGTTTTCTGCGAAGCTGACGACTTCGGCCAGCGAGCCGAGGCCGGAGTTTAAATTCTGAAAGTGGGTTGCGTCGTCCGTCGAGCAGGGAGTCTGCTGCTGGTTCACGCCATCGAGCGAGCGCCACAGGCCGCCGTCGTTGCCTACATAAATCAGCGGCACCGTGCCACCCGTTCCAGCGCCGGCCAGCGTTGCAATCGCGTGTTGCGCCGGGGAGACCATCGCCGGATGATTGCATCCATTGGTTGCGTTGGTGGTGTTGCGCAGTACGCACCCGGCGGCAATCGAGCAGCGATAGAGGTCCACCGTGCCGGCAAAGAGCAGCGTGTCAAGGCTCGCGCCCGCGCCTGTCGCCACGGCTGCCAGCGAGAGGTTGTAGTCTGCCTGCGCGATTGCCGTCGATCCGCTGACTGTCTCCAGCGGTGTCGACTTAAGCTTCGTGCCCCACACAATCGAACCGGTCGCGCAGTTGCCGCCTGTCAGCCTGCACACATCCTGATACAAACCCTGGTCGAGATTGTTCGCGTCCACGGTCAGCGCGAAGGTGTCGCCGGTTGCCGGCTGTACCGCAAGCGCGCCGCGAAAAATGGGACACGCTGGGCTGCCAGTGCCATTCGGGTTGGTGGGGCACGCCGTCATCGTCAACCCCGCGCCCGGCTGGTTGGTCAGGCGTGTCCAGACGATGCCGTCGGAGGACTGGTAGTAGCCGTGATAGCGCACCGCTGCATAGAACATCTGTCGCACCGAATTCCAAACCACGGCGGTCGCGGCGTTGCCCGGATAGATTGCCGTCGCGGCTCGCTGCACGTACTGGCCGGTGCCGTCCTCGATGATCGCCATCTGCCAGGTGACGCCCGCGTCCTGCGAGTAGTAGAGGCCCATGACGCTGTAGGTCGTGTCTGGAGCGTTCACCAGCGTGCCCTCCGCCGACTGCGAGAGCGCCGCCACCACCAGACCGGGCGTCGAGCTGCTCCACGCAAATCCGGCCACGCCGAGGCCAACGAAGGAATGATTTGCAGCCGGGCTGTCGTTTGACTGCTGGACCAGCGTCCATGTATTGCCGCCGTCCGCCGAGCGCAGAATCCCTTCGCCGTAGTACGAGTCCAAGGCGTCGTTGGGGTCGCCCGTTCCGGCCAGCAGAATGTCGGTCCCGCTCGCGTTGCTCACGCTCACCGCGCCGATGCTCAACGACGGAATCGCCGCCGTTCCCGCGTTGGCGCTGAAGACCGGAAGCGTGTCGGTGAGTGGAGAGAAGGTGACGCTGGCCGCCGGCCCCGCCGCGTTGATTGACTTCCACACGCCGCCGCCGGTCGTTCCCAGATAGACCGTGTTGCCGCTCGCATCCGCCGGGTCGATTGCCACCGACGTCACGCGTCCGGTGACATTGCCGTAGCTCTGGCTGGCAATCTGGACCGGCCCCACGGCCTGCCACGGGGCGTTCAGGGAACTCTGGGAATGTGCAATGGCCACCGGACTGGCGCGCGGCACTGACGCTGCCTCGTTGCCGCCCGCGCCAGTCTGCTGCGCGAATGCGCCGATGGGTCGGGGCTCCCACAGTATTGCCAGGCAGATTCCCAGCCAGCACCACACAGCCCAGCTCTTCGCTCGCAGCATCTGCGTCCCTCGGCAAATCTCTACTGGACCGCGTACGCGCATGGCATAAGCCCTGGACCTGGCCGCATCCTGCCTGGATGCAGCCAGCAAAAGCCGGATAAATCAATGCAGAGGAGGTTGTGGGATCCCTGCCGGTCCAGATGAGGATAAGCGACTTCCAAGGGTTACTCTGCGGTGGCCCTGGGAGGCCTCTGATGCCTGTATAGGCAGAGGGCCGTTGCCGCACTGGCAGGCAGCGAACGGTTTTGCGACGGGACCGTTCCTGCGAGGAAGCGAGTGCGCGTCGCGATTCCAATCTACCACTGGACGCAGTTGCACGAAATGATTGATTAGTCTCCTGGAATTTGAGGCGTGGGCTACTCGAGGGGGTGGGCGATGACGCCGAGGTCGGCCAGGCCGTTGACGAAGTACTGTGCGGCCAGGGCGACCAGAAGCAGGCCCATGATGCGGACCAGGATGCGGATTCCCGTCTCGCCCAGCAGGCGCACCACCTTGTTGGAGTGTCCCAGAATGAGGTAGCAGGCGGCCGCAGTGATGGCGATGGAGATCAGGATTGCGGCCATCTGCCAGATCGTCTGCGCCTGGCCCACCAGCACCATCACGGAGGTGATGGCGCCGGGGCCGGCCAGCATGGGCACGCCCAGTGGAACAATTCCGGCGTCCTCCTTCTGCGCGGCGGCGGCGGTGTCTCCCGCGACCTCCTGGGTTGCCGAGCGCCGGGCCTGCAGCATGTCCAGGCCGATCAGCAGCAGGATGACTCCGCCCGCGATCTCGAACGCAGGCAGCGTGATGCCCAGGACGCGGAAGATGGCTTCGCCGGCGAAGGCGAAGGCAGCCAGCACGATCAGCGTGGTCAGCGCGCCCTTGCGCGCAATGCGGCGGCGGCGTGCGGCGTCCGAGCCCTCGGTGATGGCCAGAAAGGTGGGCAGCGCGGCGAAGGGGTCCACCAGAAAAAAGATGGAGCTGAGCGCCAGCACACTGAAGCGCACATACGCCGAGTGCTGCAGGCCGTAGAGGCTGACGAGATGGGGACCGAACGTCACAGGCTTATTGTCGCACCGATGCTTTTTTGCCGGGGCCGGAATGCACGCCGGTATAATGGGATATTCACAGATCAGAACCGGCTGGAATCCTGGATTTGCAGGCGGAGGAGTCGATATGGCGTTTGAGACGACGAAGAATATCTGGCGCAACGGGCAGATGATTGCATGGGAGAAGGCGCAGATCCATGTGATGTCGCATGTCATCCACTATGGGTCTTCGGTCTTCGAGGGGATGCGCTGTTATGCGCAGCCCAAGGGCGCGGCAATCTTCCGGCTGCAGGACCACATGCGGCGGATGCTGGACTCGGCCAAGATCTATCGCATGCCGCTGGGCTACACGCTGGAGGAATTGTGCTCGGCGACGGTGGACCTGGTGGAGGCCAATGGCGTGGCGCCGTGCTACATCCGGCCCATCGCGTTTCGCGGCTACGGCGAGGTTGGCGTCAACCCGCTGAACTCGCCGGTCGAGGTGTATATCATCAACTATCCCTGGGGCAAGTACGTCTCCGGCAGCGGCGGCGCGGATGTGTGCGTCTCGAGCTGGGCGCGGCTGGCGCCGAATACCATGCCTTCGCTGGCCAAAGCAGGCGCGAACTACATGAACTCGCAGCTCATCCGCATGGAGGCCGAGATCAACGGCTACTCCGAGGGCATCGCGCTGGATGTGAACGGGGTTCTGTCCGAGGGTTCGGGCGAGAACCTCTTCCTGGTGCGCGATGGCGTGCTCTATACCACGCCGCTGGCCAACTCGGTGCTCAGCGGAGTGACCCGCATGTCGGTGCTCACCATTGCCAAGGCGCTGGGCATTCCCATCGTCGAGCAGCCGCTGCCGCGCGAGATGGTCTACATCAGCGACGAGGCCTTCTTCAGCGGCACGGCCGCCGAGGTGACGCACCTGCGCTCGGTGGACAAGATCATGGTGGGCGATGGAACCATGGGCCCGGTGACCAAAGCCATCCACGACGAGTTCTTCGCCATCGTCAACGGCATCAAGCCCGACCGCTACGGCTGGCTCACTCCGGTGCGCGTCCCGGTGACAGAAGCGGTTGGAGCTTAACCGTTATCCTGATTAGTCGCAAAAGAACACGCATCAGATAACGAGTTTGAGTCGTAGATGACGAGGGCGGCAAAACGGGGACACTGACGGTTTGAAGTCAGACAGACAACTTAGGAGAATATAGGCCAACCTTTAGCCTTGGCCTTAGAGAGCAATTCCTTGTATTCCTTCTCCGTAAGAAACTGTGCATACTGGCCGAACTTGATATGCTTTCCCGCAGCGTCAAAAGTGTAGTAGCACGTTCTATAAGCAATCCTTGAGCCGTCCCAGAATGGCTTATCGGACTTAATCTTCTGAATGAGATGTTTATAGTCACCAACGATGATATACACTTCATCCACAACAGTTCCTGTTTTGGCTCGCACTGAGCCGCCTTTTACCTTAAAGTGAACGAGTTTTCCAACAGTCGTCCATCCTTCTAGTTTTTCGCGCTGCTTCTTCATTGTTTAGCCTCCACAATCTTTATTCCCTCTCACTTTGCGATGCGCACAAATAGGGAATCCTGCACACATAAGCTATAAGAGTTAGTACAACTATGATCCTTCTGCGCAAAAGACTTCCGATGATACGCGGTTTTCTTCACAATAATCTGAAATTAACTTTGTACCTGCGGGAGATTTGTTAACAATGATTCCCAGATTCAATAATTGCATACAATCAACATTGTCCCAGTTTATTTTCTTTAAATCATCCATAGTATATTGTAGATCAAAAGCGTACACTTGACTGCTGTTGCCGTATATATCTTGGCCGTCGCCGACAATAGTGAACAAAATCGTTCCTTCGTTGTTATTGTTCTTAACTTCATGTTTCGCTATATGTTCAATATCTGACGATATATCAAATAAAGCTATTGAATTGGTAACTCCCAGTAGTTTCAATCTATAACGAGCTGTTCCCCCATCCACTTTAGCGTCTTCATGTTCAATGACACTGCTTGGAAGTGAGTAGCTCGAAGTAGATACGACAACAAATAAAATTAGGAGTACTCCTATAACCCCAGAAAAGAACGCTAAATATCTCCTTTGTACGCGAGTCATTGTCAAATGTACGCGAGTCATTATCAAACCTCTTCCTAATTAGCGGCTTGGAGCAGTATTTCGCAAGAGACGCGTCATGTTCTCAAGGTAGCTCAGATCAAATATGCTGCTCAGCGGAATCAACTTTTTTCAGTCCTGATTCGCACAAATTATACCGCTCTTCAGCAGTATGGCAAGGGCAAAGCTGCAATTCCGATCGAAAAATAGAGCGATCCCGTGCCGACCTGGACTCGACCGCGTAATCAGTAGCCTTCCTTGTCGATTACTCAGACACTCTTTCCTCCACCTTTTGTCATCCGCGCTTAGCGAAGCGTGATTCCGCTCATCGAATGATGCGCAGCGTCCGCTCCCAGCGCGCGAAGTGGAATACGGAACCGCCCGGTTCGCTCAGCGAGAGATAGATCAGAAACGGTTTGCCCACAATCGCCGCGCGCGGAACGAGTCCCCAGTAGCGGCTGTCCTCGCTGTCGTTGCGGTTGTCGCCCAGCACGAAGTAGCTGTCCGGCGGGACGGTCAGCTCGCCGTTGGCCACCAGCGAATGCATCTGGATCCACCAGCGCGAATCGACTCCGGGGTCGGCGCGTTCCATGCGCGGGAAGTCGTCGCGGTAGCTGTCCGGGGCCGAGGGGAGAAAGAAGGCATACGGCTCGCTGAGCGCGTTGCCGTCGATCAGCACGCGCCCGTCGAGCAGGCGCAGCCGGTCGCCCGGCAGACCGATGACGCGCTTGACCAGATGCAGCGCGGGATCGACCGGGTAGTGGAAGACGATGAGATCGCCGCGGCGGATGAGATTCGCCGGCGCGAGAGCAGGGAAGCGGCCGGTCGAGATGTCTTTGTTGACCAGCAGAAAGTCGCCGACCTGCAGCGTTGGCTCCATCGACGCGGAGGGAATGCGAAAGGGCTGCGCGGTGAACGCCATAATAAACAGCGCGACGACGACAAGGGTGAGCAGCGATTGGAAGGCCTGAAGCAGGCTGTGATGGGGATGAATTGTGGCTTCGCCGTGCCCGACCGCGAGATTCATCGCGCGGCCTTCGCTTGCGGAGTGACGGCGGCGGGCGCGGGAATCGCTTTCGCCTTCGATCTCTCGCTGGATTGCGCCTTCGGTCTCTCGTCCGATTGCGCGGCGGAGATCAGCTTGGCAAATGCGAGGCGCGCGGCCTCCTGTTGGGCCTGTTTCTTGGTGCTGCCGTCGGCGCTGGCCAGGGTGAGCGGTGCGCCGTCGGCGCCCGCGACGCGCACCTCGATGCGGAAGCGCTTCTGGTGGTCGGGGCCGGACTGCGCGGCCAGCACGTACTGCGGCTGGCCGTGGCCCGCGGCCTGCAGCCGTTCCTGCAAGGCGGACTTGTAGTCGCCCACCGCTCCCGAAAATGGTTCGCTGGAGCGCAGCACGCCGACGAGGCTGTCTTCCGCCGGTTCGATGATGTGGCGATGGATGAACTCGCGCGCGGCATCGAGCCCTCCGTCGAGATACAACGCGGCGATGACGGCCTCCAGCGCGTTGGCCAGCAGGGCGGGCTTTCGCTGGCCGCCGCTGTGCGCCTCTCCGCGGCCCAGCAGAAGCATGGGGCCGAGCTGGATGCGTTGCGCCACCTGCGCCAGGTGGCGGCTGCTGACCAGCGAGGCGCGCAGGCGCGTCAGGTCGCCCTCGCGCAGCGCGGGCACGCGCCGGTAGAGCGCCTCGGCTACAACCAGGCCCAGCACCGCGTCGCCCAGGAACTCCAGCCGCTCGTTGTCGCTTCCCGGGTCGGGTGTGCCCTCGGGATTGCTCTCGTAGGCCAGCGAACTGTGCGTCAGCGCGAGCGTCAGCAGCCCGCGGTCCTTGAACGTGTAGCCGAAGAAGCGTTCGTCCGGCGTGACGATGGAAGTGGATGGCGTCGAAGTCTCAGCCGCGGATTTTTCCACGGGGCTGTCGGAGCGGGCTGCGGGCGGCATGGGTTGCCGCCGCGGCGATTTGCGCGGGGCAGCAGCGTTGGATTGGCGCGTCGTCAATGGCCCCCCCTGACGGTGCATCTGGGCTATCAATCTTCAGTTCAGCGGTCTTTCGAACTTCAGTTTACCGGAGTTGTCTGCCGGATGGGATGCTACCGCCGGGCCTACTTGGATGGCGCGGGGCGATAGGCTTCCTTCTCGGCTTTGCCGGTGGGGTCCAGCGGCGCGTTGTCGTCTTCCTGGTCGGATGAGGTCGCCGTGCGTTTGGGCAGCGCGAAGGGCTGTTTGATGCCTGCCTCGGCGGCGGCCTTGGTGTCTGGCTGGCTGTCGCGGCTGGCCAGCGCGGCGCGATACTCGGCCAGCGCCTTGTCGCGCTGGGGGGTCTGCGCGATGTCGTACATCCGCCCCAGGTAGATGTGCGCCCAGGCGACGGTGCGCGGGTCATGCGACAGCTTGACGGTCTGCGTCAGGCGGTCGAGCGCGCCGTCGGGGTCGCCCTGCATCAGCGCGATGCGCCCCAGCAGGTAGAGCGCCTGCGCGTTGGCGGGATTGGCCTTCAGCGCGGCATCGGCGATCTCGCCGGCGCCGTCCAGATCACCCTTCATCAGCTTGCTTTCGGCCAGGTCCAGGCCGGTCAGCGGCCGTGGCGCGCGGCGAATGACGTCTCCGCCGGAGCCTGTGGGCAGGAACGCGATCTTCTCGTCGCGGCTGCGTTCGCGCTCCACGTCCATGCCGTAGACCATGGGGCCCATGTTGTCCTTGATGCTGGTGCCTGCCTTCTGCATCGCGCCGAGCTGGTTGTAGAAGTAATCCACCAGCACCCAGCCCTGGCGCATGTCCAGATCGACCCTGCGCCGGCGGACCTCCTCGGCCTGCCGGTCGTAGGCGGACATCTGGGCGTCGTAACGCTCCTGATCGGCGCGCTCCCGCAGCGATCCGGGCTTCGCCGGCACGGGAATGCCAACGTCCATGGTCTGCGCCTCCACCGCCTTGATCAGGCACTCGGTCACCAGCGCCACGATGTCGCTCTTGTAGGTGAACTCCAGCGGCGCCTTCTGCACCGGCTTCAGCAGCGGAAGCAGCCGGTTGATGGAGCTGGCGCGCGTGTACACCAGCGGCTCGATCAGGAAGTGCAGGTAGGTGTGGCGGATCAGGTCCACCGGCACGGTCTCCGGCGTGCCCGCGCGCGGCGACACCACCACCACCGAGTCCACGCCGTTGTAGCGTGCGTTGGTCTCCTCCGGCGCAAGCATCGGCTCCAGCAGCACCAGGAAGCGGCGTCCGTCGTAGCTGCTCACCGGCAGGCGCAGGAAGATGTTGGTGTCCAGCACCACCTTGGTCAGCGGATCGTGGATGCCCTCGATCAGCGCCTCGTACTCCGGCCGGTCCTCGAACCAGATGGCGTTCAGATGCACCGCATCGGCGAAGGCGCGCAGCAGGGGAAGGACCTCCACCACCGGCGCGGCCTCCGGCGGCAGGTCTGTCAGATCCACCGAGGGCGCAAGCTCCGGCGCGGGCGTCAGGTACAGCGAGAGCGAGACGTACTGGGCGATGTCGTGGCCTGTGTCGCTGAGCGCGTGCTGGCGGAGGAAGAAGCACACCGCGTCGCGTGCGTCGCGCGCCGGGGCGGATGCGGCCAGCTCCTGGTTCATCTGCTCGCGCACCTTCAGCCGCACCGGGTCGGAGTCGGCCAGCCCCGCGTCGTAGCCGCAGGCGTTCAGCGCGGCGGCCAGCGTAAACAGCGGCTCGCTGGTCTCCAGCGTGAAGGCCGAGCCGCCCGCCTCCGGCTGCGCAATGCGCGGCACCGGCGTCGTGTCCACGGCCTGCGACTCCGGTGTGCTGGACGACGAGCTTGAGCTGCCGGGCCCCTGCGCCACCAGCGCCGGCGCAACCACAAGGCTGGCGACGAGGAACGCGAACGCAGCCGCGGCGAACAGCAATCGTCTTTGAGCGAGCCGAAGGCGTAGCGAGCTAAGGAAGCTCTGATTAAGTCTGTTGGCCCTCCCTGGAAGCGTCATTCTGACCCGACTTTGGGTCAGAATCTCCGTCGTTGCCCGTGTCGAGGGGAAGTCCAGGGACTTGTTCAGAGCTTCCCTAGGCAGCAGACGTAGCGGCGCGATCAAAGGCCGTCGCGGGGCGATTGGGATGGTTCGGGATCGGGAGGGCAGCTTCAGGCGAATCACAATAAGGTTTCGACGCTCCCACCGAGTTTAAGAGAGCCACCCCGCGATAGCAAGGAGGGCGTCTATATTGAAATTACAGCACAAGCCCTGTTTTGAAAGGGCGGGACTTTAGTCCCGCCGTAAGCGCCGCAAAATCAACTGGGCTTTAGCCCCCGAGGGAATCTACGCGCGCCAAAACTGATTTTCTTGCAGCCTTTTCACCCATGCCGAGCAAGGGAATCGGAAGGGCACGGCTTTAGCCGTGCCGAATAGCGCGATCATTTTTAATGACCTGCGTCCTCGATCGCTGGAGCGATCGAGGACGCGAAGACAGAAGGGGAGGGCGCTTTATGGCCCGCGTGAACGCGGGCCCTTCCGGGATTGTGCCTTAGGCCGGTTTGCCTTCCAGACGGTTCGGGCAGCGGTGAACAGGCAAGAGAGTATCGTGCTCAATGCGGCCAGCGTTTCTAGCAAGTTTTCGGGCAGCAGGCGCATTTTCTCTTCTCCTACCTTTGGAAGTGCTAGTCGGATTTATAGGGGATGAGGAGGAAAATCCGTACGCAGAATGAGCGATCCGGCGAAGATGCAACTACAAGACCTTGCCGAATCCAGGCTGCGGCACCTTCTGTTGCGCCAGGCCCGGGGCTAAAGCCCTCTGAATCTATTGGCCTTATTCATGGGGCTGAAGCCCCACGCTCCCTCCGGAGAACATGAGCAAGGGCAAGAGCAACCGCAGGTCCTTCGACTCCGCGCTACGCGCTTCGCTCAGGATGACGAACCTTTAGGGTGGTGGTTGTATGCTGGTGCATAACCATGGCTAAGCCTTCCTCGTTGCTGGACACGCGGGTCATCTATTGCGGCGACAATCTGGAGCAGTTGAAGAAGCTCCCCGATGCGTGCATCGACCTGATCTACATCGATCCGCCGTTCAACTCGAACCGGAACTATGAGGTCTTCTGGGGCGAGACCAAGGAGAAGCGCTCGTTCGAGGACCGGCACGAATCGACGCAGGCGTATATCGAGTTCATGCGGCCGCGCTGCGTGGAGCTGGCGCGGGTGCTGAAGAAGACGGGCAGCTTCTACTACCACTGCGACTGGCACGCCAGCCATTACGTGAAGGTGATGCTCGATCAGCTTTTTGGTGAGAACAATTTTCAGAATGAGATCGTGTGGAAACGAAGCAGCGCACACAGCGACGCCCGACAAGGAAGCAGGCATTTTGGTCGGATTCACGACGTTCTATTCCTTTATTCGGGCGGTTCGGACGATTACACATGGAATCAGCTATACATTCCACTTTCAGACGAGTACGTGGAATCTCATTATTCAAACGTCGAACCGGACGGTCGGCGCTTCCGTTGGGACAATCTCACGGGACCCGGAGGGGCGGCGAAGGGTAATGCTTTTTACGAAGTCCTCGGAGTGAAGAAATACTGGCGCTACTCTCCCGACAAAATGGCTGAAATGATTGCAGACGGTCGGGTCGCGATTCCGCCCAAAGGCAAAGTGCCTGCACAGAAGCGTTACTTGGATAAGTCGCTTGGGGTTCCGCTTCAGAGTGTATGGGACGATTTGCCTCCGGTGAATTCTCAGGCAAAGGAGTCTCTGGGTTATCCGACGCAGAAGCCGCTGCCATTACTAGAACGGATTATCAACTCATCGTCGAACGAGAACGACATTGTGCTGGATGCGTTTTGCGGCTGCGGGACGGCGCTGGTGGCGGCGCAGAACCTGCATCGGCAGTGGATTGGGATCGACATCTCTCCGACGGCCTGCACGGTGATGGCGAAGCGGCTGCGCACAGTTTGCAAGCTGCCGGAGAGTGAAAAACTGTGGCAGATTGGGCGCGGGTTTGTGGTGCGCGACCTGCCGTGGACGGAGAAGCAGTTGCGGACGATTCCGCCCTTCGAGTTCGAGAACTGGGCGGTGATTGCGCTGGGCGGCGTGCCCAACAAGACGCAGGTGGGCGATATGGGGATCGATGGGCGCATCTTCCCGGTGGGTTCCGAGCCGAGCGCGAAGAAGGACGCGCAGCTCGACTTTATGGACGACTGGTACCCGGTGCAGGTGAAGCAGATGGACAAGGTCGGGCGGCCCGACATCGACAAGTTCGAGGCGGCGATGATGCGGGCGAAGCGGAAGAAGGGGTTCTTTGTGGGCTTCGACTTCAGCAGCGACGCGATGCTGGAGATTGGCCGCTTCTTCCAGCGCGAGCATATCACGATCATTCCTCTGACCGTGCGCGAGATTCTGGACGAGACGATTGCGCAACGGCTGGCGTGAAGCGATGGGCGGGATTTATCCTCAAAAACCCCAGCAAATCCGCGTGTCAAGGCCCTCGATGCCGGATAATCCAATAAACAACGCCGCATCAATCACTTACCCAGAAAAATAGTTGGCATAGTAGTTATGCTCCAGCGCGTACAATTAAAGTATGGGGGAGCAACAGGTGCAACTTGGGTCATCAAGCAACGCACTGATTCCAGAGACTTTACAAAATAAACAACCTGGAATCAAGACATTGGCCCGGAAGTCCAGACTGAGTCCAGACTCAATCCAGACAAGTCCAGACTTAACATGCCTTTTTTGAAGACTTTGATACTTTTTCGCACACAAGGGACATTCCGCATGAACGAAGCAACCGAAACCAGCCGCGTCTTCGCCTTTACTACGTCTCGCGCGCTTAGCGCGAGCTTAACTAACATTTATTGAATACTTTACGCTACCCCCCCGGGGGGGGGGGACACAGCATCAAAGGGATCCTGCGATTGCCGTCTAGCCGTGGACGGAGATTCCGGCGAAGGTGACCACCACGCGGCCGCGCACCGGGACGCCGAAGGCGCTGGCGGGCTGGTAGACGCTGCCCAGCAACTGATTGGCGACCTGGGTGCGCACGGCTTCGTCCTGCGGCCCGCTGACGATGGTGTAGTCGTAGACGCGGCCACGGCTGTCGACCGAGGCCTCCACGATGATGGTGGTGTCGTGGCCGCTGACGATGGCCCCGGGCGATGCGGTGGAGTAGAGATAGTGCGGCGCGGTGATGGCGCCTAGCGGTTCGTCGTTGGCCAGCACCTGTTGCGGCGCGGCGGCCACGCCAAGCAGAAGCGCGGTGCCGCCCATCAGCGCCACCGAGCCGACCAGCCCGCCGGTGACCTGCAGCAGCATGGGACGGACGGCGTTCTCCCAGGCCAGCGAAAGCCGGTCCAGCAGGCGGGAGTTGTGGCGCGCGCGTTCGCGCGAGATCGCCACGCGCAGGCGCAGGCCGAGGTCGGCGGGGGCGCGCGCCGGGCCCAGCGCGGAGATGGCTTCCTGCGTGGCGCGCCATGCGGCAAGCTCGCGCGCGCAGGAGTCGCAGCCGGTGGTTCGGACGCCGTTGACGTCTTCAAAGCCCTCGATGTGGCGCGCGATCTGCTGCATCCGCAGGCCGCTAACGGCGCCGTCGAGATAGTCGGAGAAAGAAGCTCGAATTGCTCTGCACGGAAGAGACTTCATTGCGATACCTCCAGTTCGGAGTCCAGGCTGCATGGTTCGGAGTCCAAAGCGGAATCGGGAAGGGAACTTAGCCGCTTCGCCGGCGGATGGGGATGCGAGGCATTGTGAGAGATGGCGTTCTGCGCAGTGCCTGTGGCGGGGAGGAGCGCGGCGCGCAAGGCGGCGCGGCCACGCATCAGCCGCGACTTGACCGTGCCGAGGTTGACGTGCAGCAGGTCGGCGATTTCGTCGTAGGAGAGGCCTTCGATCTCGCGCAGCACGACGACGGCGCGGAATGCCTGCGGAACCTGGCGGAGTGCGGCTTCGACGCGCTCGCGGACCTCGTGCTGGGCGGCCTGGTCGAAGGGCGACGAGCCGCCGTCGGCCAGCGTGGAGCCGAGTGAGTGCGCGCCGGCGGCGGATTCGGAGGCGCAGCGCGAGGAACTGGGAGCGTCGAGGTCGATCTCCCGGCGCTTGTGGCGCGACCACCAGCGGCGCCGGTTGGAGGCCTCGCGCAGCGCGATGCGGTAGAGCCACGTGCGCAGGCTGGACTCGCCGTGAAAGCCGCGGATGTTGCGGAAGACCTTGAGGAAGACCTCCTGGGTGATGTCGGCGGCGTCGGCCGGGTCCTGCACGCTGCGCGCGATCAGCGAGTAGAGAGGCTGATGGTAGCGGTCGATCAACTGGGCGAAGGCCTGCTCGGAGCCACTCTGCAGCTCGGCCACCAGGGCGGCTTCTTCGCTCGGAAGGGCAATCGAGATCGCCAGATCATCCATTGTTGCGCCCGCCTGCATCTCCGGGTACCTCTACCCTACGACTTCGGTGAAACGGCTGTAAACCTCCGTGGCGTGCGCCGGGGTGCCTTGGGAACCGCGGCGCTGTCTGTCGCAAAAAACTGGAGCGGCGAGAGAAAGTGCGCCGCCGGCGGCCGAGTGCTCGCTCACTCTACTGACTTAGACACCGGAGGGCAGGGAAATAGTTCCCATTGGTGCGCAGATCGAGGGGCGAAGTTGCGCCGGGAAGAACAGGTTTGGGCCGGGTTTCGGCCAAGAGTAGAGGCCAGATCGCGGGAGTCGTGACGCGGAGAATCCAATGAAGTTTGACTCAACGGGCCGCAACCCTGAGAATAGAAAATGTCCTTCCTGAGAGTGGGCCTGTGGCGCAGCTGGGAGCGCGCTTCCATGGCATGGAAGAGGTCACCGGTTCGATCCCGGTCAGGTCCACCAAGAGTGCATATATACTCCCTTCGAAACCCCGGCCTGCCGGAACGGAAGCGGTCCAGGCTGGTGTGAACTTCATCCAGTGGCATTAGTCCACGCTCTACTTCGCCCCGATCAGACGGATGCGCGTGGTGAAGGCCCGGCCCAGGAGTCCACTGAAGGTCCCGTACTCCGGGGAATCCACCACATTGTCGACGACCGCCGGATTGGCACGGTTGGTCGCATTCTCCAGCACGCCGCGCAACCCGAAGGTTGCGCCGCGAAAGTGAAATCGCCACTCCAGCCCCGGACTGAAGCTGAGATAGTCGGGAAAACGTTGCGATCCCGCCGCTCCCACCACCTGCTGGCTTGCATTGACTGAGGTGTAGGGAAACCCGGTATGCCAGTCGAGCGTGTAGACAAAGTCCCAGCTCTTTTTCAGTTTGGGCAGCATCAGGGGCATCCATCCCCAGGAGAGCACGCGGTTGGGCGTGTCCCAGGCCAGAGGCCCGCTCTGCTGCGCGCCGAGCGGCGATGGGGTGGGCAGGTAGTCGAGCGCGGCATTGGTGCGCGCCGAGGAGCGCGTGTAGGAGGCGAAGATCGTGTATCCGTTGGCAAAGACGCGCCGCGCGTCGAGTTCCACGGAGCGGTAGCTGTCCTGCCGCGCATTGGTGAGGACATAGTTGCCTGAGAGCGACGCTGCCCCGCTCTGATTCACGTACGTGAACGCATCGGACGTGCGCTTCTGCAGGAAGTTAGCTCCGGCCAGAATCGAGCCGGGAAGCTTCTGCTCGAGGCTTACGCTCCAGTTGATGGCGCGGGCCTCGTGGAGCGTGGCGTCGCTGGCGCTGAACTGCGTCTGCTGCGCCGCGCCGGTGGGAGTGACCCCGTCGGATGCGTAGTAGGTGTCGTAACGGACCCCGGCGAGCGCGCGTGTCAGGTATTCCAGTTGCGTGTGGTCGTAGTAAAGCCCAATGCCGGCCGCGAGCTTGGTTGTGCCTTCACTGCCCGGCGGCGAGTAAGTCGCGGCAATCCGCGGCGACAGCAGCGGCCGCCGGACGATCTCGTCCCAGTCCAGGCGCAGGCCCGGCTCGACCAGCAGTCCCATCTTTGTCCGCCAGCGGTCCTCGGCGTAGGCGCCCAGCTCCGCGTTGTGCAGTGCAACCGGGGCAGGCTGCGGAAAGACGCTTTGGCGCGTCAGGGACCCGTCCTCGCGCAGATAGCTCACCGGCGCGCGCGTGACGTCTTCGCCAAAGCCGATATGGTCCACGTCGATGCCGGCCTTCAGATCATGGACTCCGGCCCAGTGTCGCGGAGGAAGATACAGCGCGGCCGTTCCCTCAATACGTTGCGAGTGTCCGGTCAGGTTCTCGAAGTAGCTGCCCTCGGAGACCTCCGGAGTGATCTGGTAGGGAAGGTCTCCGTGCGGTTCGTAGCTGTCGCGGAAGCGCGCGGCCGCGGCTCCAACGTCGAGCAGCGCGCCGCCGACATTCCACTGATCGCGCAGATACGGGAGCCATGCGCTGGTGTTGGTCTTAAGGGTGCTCTGCTGCGGTGTCAGAGGCGAGATGCCGTCGTAGGGCGAATGATAATCGTTGAAGAGCAGGCCGCCCGTCAGGATGTTGGCAGGAGTCAGGTTGGCTTGAATCTTGCTCAGATTGCTGCCGCGCACCAGTTCGTCTGTATCTGCGTTGGCCGGAAGTTCCGCAACATAGATATTGTCGTATTCGGTCTCCAGGCCGTCGAAGAACCATGCCCAGTTGCGCGCCAAAGGCCCGGAAAAGGTGACCCTGGGAACAAGCTTGTCGAAACGAATGCCATTGAGGTTGCGCAAAGAGGGGACAAAATCGGTCGCATTGAAGCGGAACTTGTTGTCGCCCATTCCGGTATTAAGTGCCAGCACTCCTCCGGTGGTCCTGCCGAACTCCACCGGATATCGGGTCGACTCCACATCGATGGACCGGACCGCGTCGGTACTTACGCGGAGATCCAGCGTGCCGTTTACCGGAGAACGTATGTCGAATCCATCCATCAGGTCGAGCGTTGCCCAGGTCTCGGATCCGGCCACATGAACCTGCCCAGAGCCATCCTGCACCACGCCGGGATTGAAGGGCAGCAGGTTGCGGATGTCGCGCGAGGTCGGATAGGGAACGCTCACAATCTCCGGAGTGTTCATGGTGCTGGTGTCGGAGGTCTGTTCGGTATCGATTCCGGGGACCGACGCGGTTACGTTCACCTGTTCCACGACGATCTGTTCGTGCGTCAGCACCACGCGGACCCTGCTCGCGCGTGCGTCGATCCCGCTCTCCACGGCTTGGTAAAACCCGGCCTTGCTGGCGCGAATCTGGTAAGGCGAGTCCTGCTGAAGGGTGAATGTGCAGTGGCCGGCGTAGTCGGTCCACAGCCGGACGCCCGTAAGTTCCGGCTCAAGCACGGCAACCGTGGCGCCCGAAACCGCCAGGCCATTCTCGTCCACAACCGTCAATACAACCGGCGCGCGAACGGTCGGCGGCTGCTCGCCTGCGCCATCGGGGTCCCGGGCGAGCTTGCCCGCTGGGGCGGAAACGGCTGTACAGACGAGAAGAAGCAGGCCGGGAATGACCATCTTCGCACAGACAAGACGCGGCATAGAGAAAGACCGGAACTTCCGTTTTATCTGCCAACAGCCTACGCTCATATGCCCATGAGGTTGGGGTTTGCATTCATATCGGAATCCGACCAGTCAAGCTGAGATGCCTCCCCGGTCTATGTAGCGCCGGCCGATCGCTGAAAATGCTGTGCGGAACTCATAGGCCGTTGTGTACTGGCCTGCGCCGGATTGTGGCAGGGTTATCTCCTCGACATTCAGATTCGTCTCTCTCGCAATAAAGACAGAGAATGTGGCATTCACGCGCAGGGCATCTTTTCTGGAGTAGTCAGCTGCCAGCTCGAATCGACCGTGCGAGTCTGTGGCTGTGGCAGATGGGGAGGGTGGAGTGCAGTGCCGGCTGTAATGCGAAGGTGGCGGAGAGACAGGGATTCGAACCCTGGATACCTTGCGGTATACACGCTTTCCAAGCGTGCGCCTTAAGCCACTCGGCCATCTCTCCGCGGTCGGCGAACCTCTATGAATCTACCACAGGGCCAGAGGAGACGGGCTAAGCCCATGAACGAGAGGGGTTCAAGGTGCAAGGTTCGAGGTTCGAGGGGAAGCCGGTTCAAGGGGCAAATGGCCGTCGTGATCTCCAGATTTGCGGGATAAACTAACGTCTGATAACAGATATTATGTATAGTGAAGGAAAAGCGGGCTGCGGCACGGTTCTGGAGCCTGTGGCTGGACTCCGTCTTGTAGCGGCCAATCATCGCAGCCTCCGCTGCGCGAGTTCCCTTTCGGACCTATCCGCCGCCGACGAAGTGTACGACCTCCAGGCGGTCGCCGGAGGAGACGGGGGTGTCGGCCCAGCGGGCGCGCTGGACGATCTGGCCGTTGTGCTCGACCGCGATGCGGTCGCCCTTGAGTTCCATCGCGGCGATGGCCTGGGCGAGCGAGACCGGCGGGGTCAGGTTATCGAAGCTGCGGTTCTGGCCGTTGATGGAGAGGGTGAAGGACATGATCTCCTAGCTTAGAGCATTTACCGCGGGAGTGGAATCCTGCCGATGCCCCGCCCATGGCATTTCTGACTGGTTAATCAGTATCTATACACCTGCTGCGTGTACTCCCCCCCGGGGGGGGGGTAGCGTAAAGTATTCATAAAATGCAGGTTAAGCTCGCGCTAAACGCGCGAGACGTAGTAAAGGCGAAGACGCGGCTGGATGCGGCTGCTTCGGTGCTGCGGAATCTCCCTTGTGTGCGAAAAAGTATCAAAGTCTTCAAAGCAGGCATGTTAAGTCTGGACTTTTTTGGATTGAGTCTGGACTCAGTCTGGACTTCGGGGCCAATGTCTTGATTCCAGGTTGTTTATTTTGTAAAGTCTCTGGAATGAGTATGTTGCTTGATGGCCAGAGTTGCACCTGTTTTTCCCCCTACTTTAATTGTACCGGTTGGAGCATAACTACTATGCCAACAATTTTCCTGGGGTAAGTTGCTGGTGCGGTGGGAGTTATTTGGATTTTGGGGGAACGAGGGCCTTGACACGCGATTTTGCTGGGTTTTTTGAGGCGGTATTTCATGTGCGGCCTTGATCGCGCAGTAATCAAGGCCGCACATAATCAAAAAAATGGAGGGAGGTTAGGCACGCGTGAACGCGTGCCCTTCCGATTCGTGGCAACGGGTTGGATGGGCACCCGGCCACGGCATCGCGTGAACGCGGATTGCCCAGTCACTCCTCTGTGGGGTGCGTGTCTTTCGGAGTGGTGTCGTTACCTGCGGCGGCCTTAATTGCAGCTTCTTTGGCCGCCTCCAGCTCGCGTCTAAACGCTTCATCAAAGTGCGCCTGATCAACCCCCACCGAATTCGCAAACTGCCCAACTGTCAGATCATGCGCTCCTACGAAATTTGCATTGTTCAAATGCGCTTCGTCGAAATTCGCTCCGGCCAAATGCGCCTCGGTGAAATCTGCTTCGGTCAAATGCGCTCCGCTAAAGTTCACTTCGTTCATACCCGTTCCCTCGAAATCTGCGTAGTCCAAATTCGCCTGACCGTCCAAATTCGCTCCGAAGAAACTCGCATCGTCTAAATGCGCTTCGCTGAACTCCGCTCTTTCCAATTGTGCCAGGATAAAATCTGCCCCTTCCAAATGCGCCCTATAGAATTTAGTACTTCGCAAATACGCTTGGCTGAAATTTGCTCTCTTCAAATACGCATTCCCAAACCACGCTGTTTCCAGATGTGCATCGTCGAAAACTGCTCGCTCCAAATAGGAATTATCGAACCACGTTCCTTCCAAATGAGCGTGGAGAAAATCTGCACCGCGCAAATCGCTGTTACTCAAATCAAGATGCTGCCCGTTGCCCTCACGTTTGCGGTCCCGTTTGCGTCGTCCAAGTACTGTCAGAATGGCTTGTATCTCCGTGGCTGGCTTCTTTGCATTCGCTATTTCAGGCTCTTCGGTTTCCTTAGTGGTACCTTTTGCATCCTTCTCATGCTCTTGCTTCGTTTTTTCTTGCGCAGGTGCAGGGGCATTCTGCCGGACATACGCCGTGAGGACTTCCATGATCGGCCAGTGGTCACGGGGCGAATCGAAGGCAATGCGCTCCAGCGCATAGATTGCGCCCAGCCTCACCTCCACATTCGGCTTATTGTCTGCGGTCAATGCGCCCAACTGCTCGATGGCCTTCGTATACCGATCCGTAATGTGTCCCTGTTCGGCTACCCTCACCCTGCGGTAGGTGAAAACCAGCGCGACGAAGGCGAAGAGCCCTCCCACCACCTGAATGAATGTCTTCCGGTACTCATTCTGTAAGTTGGCGACTTGCTCTGGCGTCGTCTTCGCTTCGGGATTCACGGCTGAAGAGCGAACACTCGCCCTCCTGGTCTGCCACTCCGGAACGATTTGTATTGACAGCAGTAGACCGACAAGTAGAAGGACACCCGCAACCCACCGAACGGACGGCGTGTCAATCACCGGCAATCCTCTTTCTTCGATTCGCCTGTAGAGCCGCCGAAGCCAGATCATGGTGCAAACAGTGTATCTGAAGCGGCTTCTTGTGCGACTTGATCTGACGAGATACCCGTGGCTAAAGCCACGTTATTGTCTGGCTGTATTCAGGGGCCTGAAGGCCCCTGCTCCCTCCGGACGGCAAAGACTCCCACCCACCCTAACCGCGATAAGACTGCGGTTAGGATGGGGCACCCGCCCCCTGCTCCCTCCGGACGGCAAGAACCCCACCCATCGCATGAAACAAGAGCGCGATGGATGGGGCAGCCAAAGGACAACGACGGAGATTCTGCCCTTCGACTTCGCTCAGGGCAGAATGACGAACCTGGGGTGAATGACGAGCCCGGGGTGAATGACGAGCCTGGGGTGAATGACGAACCTGGGGGCAGCCGACGGGCAACAACGGAGATTCTGACTCTTCGAGTCAGAATGACGAACCTGGGGTGAATGACGAGTCTGGGGCACCCGGCCTCTCCCAGGTGCCCAAATGCGAGGCACCTGGGGCACCCGCGTAGATGCCCTCAGCGGCTAAAGCCGCGTTTCAATTAAAGCATTTCACGGCACGGGTGAACCCGTGCCCTTAAGCAAAACGGAATTTTTCAGTATCCACTGAAGGATGGGGCACCCGGCGTCGATGTTGCCGCGTTGGCGGTTGTGGGTTAGCCTATGCTCTGTGGCATCTACAGGAAACTCACGCATCGGCCTGACGCGGCGCAGCATTCTTATCGCGCTGCCTTTCGCACTGACCGCGCGGTCTCTGGCACTGACCGCTGCGCTCGCGTTTGCGATGGCTGGCTTCCCTGCCCGCGCGCAAACCGCGCAACCAACCACGGCGCAGTCCGCGACTGCTGCTGCTACGCAATCGGCGCAGCCAGCCGCGACTGCCGAGCTGCCGGATGCGCCGGGAGTTGCTGCGGCGGCACGGACGGAGCCGGTCCCCACCGGGCCGACGATTGTCATCGACAGCACGATGGGACGGCTGACCTGCAAGACATTCGACAAGCAGGCCCCCCATGCGGTGGCGAACTTCATCGGGTTGGCCGAGGGGACGAAGGACTGGACGATCAACGCCAACCACGCCAAACAGCACGGCAAGCGGTTCTACGACGGGCTGACCTTCCACCGCGTGATTCCCGGATTCATGATCCAGGGGGGCGACCCGGTGGGCGACGGGACAGGCGACCCCGGCTACTACTTCGACGACGAGATAACGCCGGGGCTGACCTTCTCGATGGCCGGGCGGCTAGCCTATGCCAACTCCGGCCCAAACACCAACGGCAGCCAGTTCTTTATCACCGAGGACGCATTCGCCGAGCTGAACGGGAAGTACACCATCTTCGGCCAGTGCGACGCGCACTCGACCCTGCTGGCCGCATCCATCGCCCGCGTCACGCGCGATGCCAACGATAAACCCACCAAGCCGGTGGTGATCCAGCGGGTGACGATCGTGCGCGAGGGGCAACAGATGCCTCCGCTTCCGATTCCGTCCGCGCCAGCGCCTGTACCAGCGAATCAACAATAAGGTCAACGATCGGAAGAAATCAGTGTTCTTTGGAAGGTGTGAACAAGTTCTCAACATTCCCTCAGGGGCTAAAGCCCGATTGATTTATCGGCACTTATGGCACGGCTGAAGCCGTGCCCTTAAGCAAAACAGGGGTTTTTCAAGCAAAACAGGGTTTTTCCGCAGCCTGTGAAGCCCGATTGATTGTTCAACTCAACCGGCGGGACTAAAGTCCCCGCCCTATCAAAGCAATGATTTGCGCAGCCGTTTCTTACTTACAACTTATCCCATACCACTGGAGTTCACACAATGCCAAGCAAGCCCGGAACCTATGCCACCTTCAAGACCAGCGAAGGTACGATTGTCTGCAAGCTCTTTGAGAAGGACGCACCGGAGACGGTCGCCAACTTCATCGGCCTGGCCGAGGGAACCAAGGAGTGGACGAGCCGCTCCAAGAAGGGGCCCAAGCTGTACGACGGAACCGTCTTCCACCGCGTGATCCCCAACTTCATGGTCCAGGGCGGCGACCCCGAGGGCACCGGAATGGGTGGCCCCGGCTACCGGTTCGCCGACGAGACCAAGGGATCGCCGCACGGCTTCCAGCAGAAGGGCAAGCTGGCCATGGCCAATGCCGGCCCCAATACCAACGGCAGCCAGTTCTTCATCACCGTGGCCGACACAAGTTGGCTGACCGGAAAACACACCATCTTCGGCGAGGTGGTGGAGGGGATGGAGATCGTGGAGACGATCTCGCAGGTTCCGACCGGCAGCCAGGACCGGCCCAGGACGCCTGTGGTGTTGGAGACGATCACAATCGAAAGGATCGCATGACGCCCGAGTACATCGCGTTGAAGCTGTCTCTGCTTCCCCAATTCAGGGTCGAATCAATCGATTACGACCTCGGGAAGCATGGAGAAGTCATGATCCTAATCGGGACATTCTCGGAATCAGTTGGTTACGAGGAACAGACAGTAAATTTTTACCTTCCGGATCTTCGGACCATTCACGGACTATTGCTTGAGTCGCCTGAGGGTCAGAAAACTCGCCGCTTCCAACATGACGCAAACTGGCCAACCGACATCACAGAAGCCGAACTACTGTCGAGAAGACTCTCATACTTGGGATCCTACGACGCTCGTCATCTTGATCTTGCCTTCGACCCAGATATCAACTGGGAAGAGAGACGCTTCAGTTCGCAGAAAGCCATCCAAAGCAAGGTCATCGGTACCGATGGACTGGCCTATAGAAAGTGGACGAAATACGATGATGGTGCCGAGATTCCGGAGGGATCAATAATTATTGCGGCCGGATGGGATCACGAGCATTGCACCTTTTGTTCGCGTCATATTGATCCAGGTGATATAGGCTATGCCAGTCTCGACCCATACTGGAAACACGAGTGGTCCTGTATGTGGTGCTATAACCACATCGTCAAGCCCCATGATCTGCGACCAATTTTCTCTCCCTTCGAAAGCAGATCAACTTCTTAACGACAACGTTCGTTCCGCTCAGTTCCCTGCCGGGGTGCGGATGATATGGACCGAGCAGCGGGCGTGGCGGGCGACGAACTCGGCCACGCTGCCCAGCAGGAAGCGCTGCAGGCCGCGCTTGCCGTGCGAGCCGAGGACGATGAGATCGGCGCGCCACTCGGAGGCGGAGTCGAGGATGCGCTCACGGACGTCGCCAACCTCGACGGCGGTCTCTGCCTTGAAGCCCGCGCCACGCAACTGCATGGCAACCCGCTCGACCAGTTCCTGGGCCGGCTTCTTCATCTCTTCCAACTCGGGAGCGTAGCCCATGGCCATCTCCGGTGGCGCCATGAGCCCCAACGGTTGCAGGACATGCAGGACCAGCACATCGGTGTTCTCGGCGCGGAACTGCGCGACAAACGCGCGGGCAATCTCTGCCGCGTACTTCGAGTCGTCGATTCCCATCAGGACCTTCATGGCTCCGCCTCCACATCCAACTCCAGGACATCCACCGTATCAGACGCGCGCCAGGCGGTTCCAGTTGTGACTGCGATGGAAAAATCGGAGAAGAGCGAGGCGACCGGGCAAGAGGCCGCGGAGGAGCTGCGATCTCCGCCGCAACTGCTGAAACCCCCCGCCGCATTCGCAAGCGAAGCGTGGCGGGGGGCATGGGTGAGACGGGGCTGCGCTTGATTGCCGAGGTTGCGCTGTGGGCCCGGCGAGAGCCTGAAGGGGGCTAGGCGGCGTTGCGCTCCGGCCAGAGCTTGTTCAGCCAGAGCTTGAGCCCATTGCGGGCCGGAACGACCTCGCGGCACTCCACGAAGACCTCTCGGCTGAGCCGCATCAGGATCTGCACGGATTCCACGTCGCTGGGCGAGAGCTCGCCGCAGTTGCGGTAGACCCGCGAATCGTAGATGTACTCGATGGCGTGACCGAGCGACTCCAAGGCGTGTCCCTGGTCCATCGAAGGCCGGCGGCGAATTGTCTGGCTGGACGACCGCTCGCGCCGCGAGGCGGGCTGCTCGGACAGTGTGTGGACGGTAATCTGTCCGAATGGGCTGGAGGATGGAGTAGTGGACATAGAAACACCTCTCTTCAGGTGTTCTATCGGCAGCATCGCGCCGGAGATTAGGCCAGTTCTGCATTTTTTATTGGGGGGATAGAATTCCTTGGGAGGGTACAGATTGCGACGCAGGAGAGCGGGCCTTGCAGACTCCATGCAATGCTCAACTTATGGTTTAGCAAGCGTCCATAAGTGGTTCATAGGGCCTCTTCCTGTTCCAGTCTGAACAGCGGACCGGAGGGCTGCGGCGACATAGAGCTTGGCGGCGTGGGCGGCCTGCCGCGGAGCGTCGCCCAGAACCAGCCGGCTGAGGAAGGCGCTGGAGAGAGCGCAGCCGGTGCCGTGGGTCGATCGGGTGACGACGCGGCTGCCCGGCAGCCAGAGTCCCTGTCCGGTGGGCAGCAGGAGATAGTCGTCTGGCGGGTCGAGGTGGCCTCCGGTGGCGAAGATTCCCAGGCGATGACCGTCCGGGCTCTGCGCGATGCGTGCCTGCAGGGCGCGACAGGCGCGGGGCAGATCGTCGCGGGCGGCGGCCTCGACGCCGGAGAGAATGGCAAGCTCGGCAAGGTTCGGGGTGATCCAGTCGACCTGGGGAAGCAGGCGGTCGCGCACGAGCGTCACAGCGGCCGGATCGAGCAGTTCCCTGCCTGAGGTGGAGCGCAGAACGGGATCGAGTACGACGGGGACCCATCCCTCGGGCCGATGCCAATGTTCCAATTGATGTTTTTCCAGATAATCACAGATAACAAGTGCGTTATCCTCCGTTGAAATCATGCCGATCTTGATTCCGGCAGGCGGCAAATCCTCTTCCAGGCAATCCAGCGTTGCACGGAGGACGGCGGGGGATGTGGGATGGGTGGAGACGACGCCGAGGGTGGATTGCACGGTGAGCGCGGTGATGCAGGCGGTGCCGAAGAGGGAGTGGGCGGCGAAGACCATCAGGTCGGCGGTGACTCCGGCTCCGGAGGAAGGATCGAAGCCGGCGATGGTGAGGACGGTCTGCATGGGCGCTGGAGGCGGAAAGGTGCTGAGATCGGTGCTTTCGAAAATATTTTTACATTTTGGTTAACCGGGCGGCGTTCGGCTGCATCTGACCATTTCAAGGCCCATAATTGCCAACTTTGGGGCAGATTTACACTCTGCGACAAGGCATCTTCTATATCACAGAAAGGGCATTCCCGGCAAGTCCTGAGACTCGATAAACGCTTACAGATGATTGACTTGAGTTGTTCTGACAAAGACAATAACAGATGGAGCGTGCCAATGAAAAGGACTTCTTTCAGAAGTGCATCGACAGGGACGGCCCGGCGGTTCGGGGCCGGAGTCCTGCTGATGGGCCTGGCGCTGAGCGCGTCGGCCAAGGACGGTTCCCCCTCCGGCACCGCCCCCCCTACCGCAGCCATTAAGGCGAAGCCAAGCGCGAAGCCGAAGCACTGGTTCCAAGTGGGCGTGGCGTCGTGGTACGGAGCGAAGTTCCAGGGGCGCACGACGGCGGGCGGAGAACGCTTTGATATGAACCAGATGACCTGCGCCCACCGCAGCCTTCCCCTGGGCACCTGGCTGCGGGTGACCAACCTGAAGAACCACCGGACGGCCTACGTTCGGGTGAATGATCGCGGCCCTGTGCTGGAGGACCGGATTGTGGACCTGTCGTTTGCGGCGGCGCAGGAGCTGGGGCTCTCCGGGGCCGGCATCGGCCAGGTGAGGCTGGAGCCAGTCAGCAGCGGCGATCCCGAGATGGCCCTGGCCCTGGTGGCACAGTTGCAACTGCCTGTGGTGTTATCGCCTGTACGCTGAGGCTGCAGGTTGTGGGTTGTGTGCGCGCACCCCCTTTGTGTGCGAAAAGTACTAAGAAGGTTTGCCCAGGGTGTCAGAATTGTCCCGGGGGCTGAAGCGGATGCTGAAAAAGTCGATGTGTTGCCTTCAACCTGCCCTCAGCGGCTAAAGCCGTATTGCAAATAAAGCTTTTACGGCACGGGTGAACCCGTGCCCTTAAGCAAAACGGAGTTTTTCAGCAGCTTCTGAAGCCCCGATTCATTTCCGGGCGAAGTTGCCCAGGCTAAAGCCTGGGCCTATCTCAGAAGCAAAGGCAAATGCAGGGGTTCTTCGCTGCGCTCAGAATGACAAACAGAGAGGGCTGTGGAATGACAGAAAAAAAAGAGCGGCGGAGGGTGAAGTTCGTCCCTTTTCGATACGAATACAATTTGATGGCGGACTTGGGGAGAATTGGCGGGGACATTTCGGGTGGATTTGCTCTAGACTGTTGCGATGGACAAAATGACGACCCAAGCACATGCACACAAGGAAGTTGCCGCGGCACACAAGCACGCGCATAGCGCCGGCGCGAAGGCCGTGGCCGGGAGCGAACGGGTGGACCCGCGGGAGCGGCTGATTGTGGCGCTGGACTTCCCTTCCGCCGACAAGGCGATGGACCTGGTGGAGCGGCTGGATGGCTGCTGCCGCTGGTTCAAGGTGGGGATGGAGCTGTACTATGCGGCTGGGAACCGGGTGATCGAAGGGCTGCGGGAGCGCGGGTACGAGGTGTTCCTGGACCTGAAGCTGCACGATATTCCCAATACGGTGGCCGGCGCGGTGCGGTCGGTTGCGGGCGTGGGCGCGTCTCTGTTGACGGTGCATGCGGGCGGCGGCGAGCCGATGATGAAGGCGGCGGCGCAGGCGGCCAGCGCGCCGGGCGCGCCGAAACTGCTGGCGGTGACGGTGTTGACCAGCATGGACGCGGCGGAGTTGCGCGCGGTTGGAGTGGGCGCAGCCCACGGCCCCGGCGGAACGCTGCATTCGCAGGTGCTGCGGCTGGCGCGGCTGGCGCGTGCGGCGGGGATCGACGGGCTGGTCTGCTCGGCGGAGGAGGTGGAGGCGGTGCGCGCAGCGGTGGGGCCGGAGGCGCAACTGGTGGTTCCGGGGATCCGTCCTGCGGGCGCGCCGGGACGGCGCGACGACCAGAGGCGCGTGGCCAGCGCGACCGAGGCCATCCGGCGCGGCGCGTCGATGCTGGTGGTGGGACGGCCGATTGCGGAGGCGGCGCACCCGGCACGGGTCGCGGCGGGGATCCTGGCGGAGATTGCCGGCGTGGAGTAAGCGGGTTGGTTCGACCCCATTCGTGGGATTGGGTTTGAGCGAAGAGACGATATAGTGAGGGTGTGGAAAAACCTGCAATTGCGTCTGCCTCTCCGCTGGAGAGGCAGGACGAAACTTTGCCGACCGAAGATGCGGAGCTGACGGAGGTTTCGTCGCCGAAGAGCACGAACGGGAGGGCCGATCAGGCCGCCCAGGCGACGTTGCTGGCCGCGCTGTTTGCCATTCCGGCGCTGATGTGCGTTCACGCTGCGAACGTGAGCGACGCGGACATCTGGTGGCACCTGAGGACGGGCGAGTGGATTCTGGCGCACCATGCTGTGCCGCGGGTGGACCCCTTCTCCGGCCCGCTGGCTGGCAGTCCCTGGCTGGCCTATAGCTGGCTCTATGAGCTGGTGGCGGTGAAGCTGTTTGCCCGGCTCGGGCTGGCGGGCATTGTGGCCTATACCAGCGGAATGGTTCTGGCGATCACGGTCGCGTTGGCGCAGATGGTGCGGCGGCTGCAGCGCGACTTTTTCCTGGTGATACTGCTTGCCATCGTTGCCATCTTCAGCATGGAGCATCTCTATATGCCACGGCCGTGGCTGTTCAGCATTCTGTTCTTCATTCTGGAACTGGACATCCTGATGCAGGCGCGCAAGACGGGGCGGGCGCGGGGGTTGGTGTGGCTGCCGGTGATCTTTGCGCTGTGGGGGAACGTGCATATTGAGTTCGTCGATGGGCTGATGGTGCTGGGGCTGGCATGGGCGGAGGCGGAGGCAGCGCGCTGGTGGAGCGCGGCAGAGACGCGCGTGCGGCCCGCGTGGATGAGAGGCGCGCTGGCGGCCAGCGCGCTGGCGACGCTGGCGAACCCGTATGGATGGCGCATCTACGGGGTGGCGTACGAGCTGGCAACGCAGAGCGGCGCGCTGAACAAGGTCTCGGAGATGCAGGCGATTCCCTTCCGTGATCTCTCGGATTTCCTGGTCCTGCTGCTTGCACTAGGGAGCGCGGCGGCGCTGGCGTGGCGGCGGCGGTTCTCTCTGTTCGAGACGGGGTTGCTGGCGTTGGCCGCGGTCCTGTCGTTCCGGTCGCAGCGCGATGTGTGGGCGATGGCGGTGGCCGGGGCTGCGATTCTGGCGTCCACGATCGCGGGCAGCGAGAAGGCCGCGATGCGGTTGCCGAAGTGGGCCACGGCGATAGCGGTGCTTGCGGCGGTGCTTGCGGTGCCAGCAGGATTCCGCGCGATGCATGTCAACAATGCGCGGCTGGAGAGTGAACTTGCGAAGAGCCTGCCGGTGCGCGCGGTGGAGGCGGTCCAGGCGAAGGGCTACGCCGGCCCGCTGTACAACGACTACAACTGGGGCGGGTATCTGATGTGGTCGCTGCGGATGCCGGTGAGCATCGACGGGCGCGCGGCTTTTTACGGAGACCAGCGGATCGACCGCTCGCTGGCGACATGGAACGCCGAGCCGGATTGGGCGAGCGATGCGCAGTTGATGAAGGCGGGTGTGGTGATCGGGCCAGTGAAGGCCCCGCTGACGCAGGTGCTGCGGATGGATTCGCGCTTTCAGCTTGTGTATGAGGACAAGGCCGCGGCGGTGTTTGCCGCGCGCAAGTGACCGCTATGCGGGATTGGGTTTGGGCGCAGAGGCGATATAGTGAGGGTGTGGCAGATCAAGTAAACGCGCCCGATGCCGTGCCCGAAGCGGGGGCCGAGACTTTATTGAGCACGCAGGAAGCGCTGCCGGAGGCTGGGGGGAGCGCGCAGAAACAGGCCGAGCAGATTGTGCAGACGCTGGTGCTGGCCGCGCTGTTTGCCGTGCCGGCGCTGATATGCGTTCATGCTGCGTGCGTGATCGACCTGGACATCTGGTGGCATCTGCGTACGGGCGAATGGATTCTGGCGCACCACGCTGTGCCGCAGGTGGACCCCTTCTCCGGCCCGCTGGCGGGAAGTCCCTGGCTGGCCTATAGCTGGCTGTATGAGCTGGTGGCGGTGAAACTGTTTCATTGGCTCGGGCTGGCGGGCATTGTGGCCTATAGCAGCGGAATGGTCCTGGCGATCACGGTCGCCATGTACCACATGGTGCGGCGGGTGCAACGCGACTTTTCGCTGGCGGTGCTGCTCAGCTTTGCCGCCGTCTTCTGCATGGGGCGGCTGTATACGCCGCGGCCGTGGCTGTTCACCATTCTGCTCTTCATTCTGGAACTGGACATCCTGATGCAGGCGCGCCGGACGGGGCGGGTGCGCGGGCTTCTGTGGCTGCCGGCGATCTTTGCGCTGTGGGCGAACGTGCATATTGAGTTCGTCGATGGGCTGATGGTGCTGGGGCTGGCTTGGGCGGAGACGCTGGCCGCGCATTGGGGATTGGGCGCGGAGACGCGAGTGCGGCCGGTGTGGATGGGCGGAGCCCTGGCGGCCAGCGCACTGGCGACGCTGGCAAACCCGTATGGATGGCGCATCTACGGGGTGGCGTACGAGCTGGCAACGCAGGGCGGAGCGCTGAACAAGGTCTCGGAGCTGCAGGCGCTTCCCTTCCGCGATCTGCCGGATTTTTTGATTCTGCTGCTGGCGCTGGCGAGCGCGGCTGCGCTGGCGTGGAGGCGGCGGTTTGCGCTGTTCGAGACGGCGCTGCTGTGCTTTGCGGCGGTGCTGTCGTTCCGCTCGCAGCGCGACGTGTGGGCGATGGCCGCGGTTGGCGCGGCGATTCTGGCGGCGATGATCGCAGGCAGCGAGAAGGGCGCGATCCGGCTGCCGAAGTACGCCACGGCGATAGCGGTGCTTGCGGCCGGGATTGCGATGCCTGTTGGGTTCCGCGCGATGCGGGTGAACAATGTGCAGCTTGGGACGCAGTTGGCGAAGGGCCTGCCCGTGCAGGCGGTGGAGGAGGTGTGGGCAAAGGGCTACGCAGGCCCGTTGTACAACACATTCGACTGGGGCGGATACCTGATCTGGGCGCTGCGGATGCCGGTGAGCATCGACGGGCGGCAGAACCTGTACGGAGACCAGCGGATCGACCGCTCGGTGGCGACATGGAGCGCGCAGCCGGACTGGGCGAGCGATGCGCAGTTGATGAAGGCGGGGGTGGTGATCGGGCCAGTGAAGGCGCCGCTGACGCAGGTGCTGCGGATGGATTCGCGGTTCCAGCTTGTGTATGAGGACAAACTGGCGGCGGTGTTTGTGGCGCGGCGGAAGTGAATGGATAGCTTCCCACCCATCGCGCAAAGGACGCGCGATGAATGGGGCACCCAGAGCTAGAGCTTCTCGAAGAACTCGCAGGCGGAGCAGGAGATGTAGACTCCGCCGGGGACGCCGCGCTCGCGGTCCTTGACGCGCTTGACGATGCGGGTGGGCTTGGAGCAGCGGGGACAGTCGGTGCTCTTGTGGGTGTCCATCATCTTCTTGCGGTCGCCGGTCTTGGCAATCTTCGCCATTGGGTTTATCTCTCCTAATTCGAATCTGTCGGTCCCCGTTTGCGCAGACGGTCGAGCGGATGACTTCTCGCGGGATGAAACGAGGGAGAAGAGGCGCGGCGGGAATCTAGAGCCAGTTTACATGATTCGCGGATGCGGAAAAGGCACGGTTTTGTTTAAGGGCACGGGTTTACCCGTGCCGCAAAAGCCATACAAAGCCATTGGGCTTTAGCCCCTGAGGTACGCGCCGTACAATCGCCGCATGGCAATCCCTGGCCGCACATCTCGCCCTGGAACATTTTTTATCACTACCGCGACTTACAACCGTCGACGCCTCTTCCAGCTTCCCGTCAACGCCGAACTCTTCATAGAAACGCTCCAGCACTACCGACGCGAGGGCCACTACAAGCTGCACGCCTTCGTCGTTATGCCTGACCACGTTCACCTGATCCTTACCCCGCAAGGAATCACCCTCGAACGAGTAATGGGCCTCATCAAGGGCGGCTTTTCTCACCGCCTTGCATCGAAGTTCTCCGTCTGGCAGCGCGGATTCACTGACCACCGCATCCGCGACGGAGAAGAACTTACAACCCGGCGCACCTATCTCCACCAGAACCCCGTTCGCGGCGGCCTCGTTTCGGCAGCGGAACTCTATCCATACTCCTCTGCGTATGCCCCCGCGAAGGGTGACCTCAGGGGCTAAAGCCCCCCTTTTTTTCGCAGTCTTTGCGGCACGGCTGAAGCCGTGCCCTTAAGCAAGGCAAATGATTACGTGGGCGATGGAACTGTCCTCTTAGGCAAGACAAGTGATTAAGTGGGGGCTTCAACCGTGCCCTTAAGCAAAACGGGGATCATCCCGCCGGCGTTGCGTAACCGCCGTCACATTCCGGGTGCGCGGGGCTGTGTAGAATTGCAATTGAAGCGCAAATTGCAAATTGATGGGAAGTATACGCAGGAAAAGATCGATACAGGAGAAGATGGCACCATGAAGCTGACCCCCGGAAAACTCGCAGGACTGAAGGCCGTCTCCAACCCGCGCGGCGTGATTGCGGCCGCCGCCATGGACCAGCGCGGATCGCTGCAGAAGTCGCTGGCCAAGGAGCGCGGATCGGCCGCGACAGGCAAGGACCTGGAAGACTTCAAGACGCTGGTGACCGATGTGCTGTGCAAGCACGCGTCGGCGATCCTGCTGGACCCGGAGTATGGGCTGCCGGCGACGAAGCACCGGCATGGCAAGGGGCTGTTGCTGGCCTACGAGAAGACGGGCTACGACGCGACGACGCCGGGCCGGCTGCCCGACCTGCTGGACGTGTGGTCGGTGCGGCGGCTGAAGGAGGCGGGCGCGGACTGCATCAAGATCCTGCTGTACTACACGCCGTTCGAGAAGACGGCGGTGAACGACCTGAAGCAGGCGTGGATCGAGCGCATCGGCGACGAGTGCCTGGCGCACGACATTCCCTTCTTCCTGGAGTTTGTGGGATACGACGCCGAGGGCGGCGATGAGAAGTCGCTGGCCTACGCCAAGAAGAAGCCGGAGATCGTCTCCGGCGCGATGGCGGAGTTCGGCAAGGAACGCTACAACGTGGATGTGCTGAAGGTGGAGGTTCCGATCGTGATGGAGTTTGTGGCGGGCACCAAGGCCTTCAAGGGCGAGGCGGCGTACACGCGGGCCGAGGCGCTGCAGCACTTCCGCGACGCCGAGGCGATGACGCACAAGCCGTTCATCTACCTCTCGGCGGGCGTGTCGAACCCGGTGTTCATCGAGACGCTGGAGCTGGCGGGCGAGTCGGGGAC
>JBEKRR010000007.1:0-63484 GCA_049518555.1 Acidobacteriaceae bacterium | reverse complement strand
ACGGCGGAGGAGAAGGCGGCGCAGTTCATCAAGGAGAACGTGAAGAAGCCGGTGGTTGGGTTCATCGCGGGACAGACAGCGCCTCCGGGACGGCGCATGGGCCACGCGGGCGCGATCATCAGCGGCGGCGAAGGCACGGCCGCCAGCAAGATGGCGGCGATGACTGCGGCGGGCATCCATGTGGTGAAGTCGCCGGCGGAGATCGGCGAGATGATGGCACGGGTTCTGGGCAAGGGTTAGATTCGCGTTCGACGGATGCAGAGCGTGGTGAACCGAGGGGTGCGCCACGCTTTTTCTATTGCTTCTGCTGGCGGTAGAAGAGGCCGGCGGCGAGGAAGAGCATTGCGATCATGAAGGCGAACTGGGCGTGAGGGATCGCGTGGACGTGGATCTGCACCACGCCGTCCACGGTCCAGGCCGCACATCCGACAAACCAGATCCAAGCTGTTTTTCGCATTGCTCTACTGTAGACGGTAGGTGTGCAGGCTTTACACTGGAGAGAGCGCATTTTCGCGCTCAGGAGAGAGATTTTGTCAGAGAGAACGTTCAGTATCATCAAGCCGGACGCGGTGCGCAAGGGGCATACGGCGGCGATTCTGGCGCAGATTGAAGAGGCGGGGTTCAAGATTGTGGCCATCAAACGGACGTCGATCTCGAAGGTCCAGGCGGAAGGGTTTTATGCGGTGCATGCGGGGAAGCCGTTCTTTGCGGGGCTGACGGAGTTCATGAGCTCGGGGCCGATCTTTCCCATGGTGTTGGAGAAGGAGAATGCGATTGCCGATCTGCGCAAGCTGATGGGCGCGACCAATCCCGCGCAGGCCGAAGAGGGCACGATCCGCTGGAAATATGCGGAGTCGATCGGGGAGAACGCGATCCACGGCTCGGACGGGGAGGAGACGGCAACGTTCGAGATCGGCTACTTCTTCGCGGGGATTGAGCTGAAGTAGGTTCATGGGGTGGGTCCCGGTTCAGCGGTGACGACGGTTTTGGCGTTGAGGAACTCGCGCATCCCGGCGGCGGAGAGTTCGCGGCCGTAGCCGGATCGCTTGACGCCTCCGAAGGGCAGGCGGGGATCGCTGGCCACCTGGGCGTTGAAGAAGACGGCGCCGCATTGCAGCGCGGAGGTGAAGCGGCGCTGCTCGTCCCGGCTGGCGGTCCAGACGGAGGCGGCGAGGCCGAATGGGGTGTCGTTGGCGATTGCGATGGCCTCGTCTATATCGGTGAAGCGGAAGAGCATTGCGACGGGGCCGAAGATCTCCTGGCGGTAGACCGGCGCGGTGCGTGGAAGGCTGGCGAGGACGGTGGGCGCGTAGTAGTTTCCCGTGCCGATCATGCGCTCTCCGCCGATGAGCAGGCGCGCGCCGGCGTGGATTGCGGCTGCGACCTGCGCTTCGAGTTCTTCGAGCTGCGCGGTGGTGGCGAGCGGGCCGATCTGAGTTGCATCCAGCGTGGGGTCGCCGACCTTGAGGGCGTCCATGGCGGCGACGAAGCGGGTTTCAAATTCGTGGTAGATCGATTCTGCGATGAGGAAGCGCTTGGCGGCGATGCAGGACTGGCCGCTGTTGACGCAGCGTGCGGCGACGGCGGCGGCGATGGCGGTTTCGAGCGAGGCTGAGGGCATGACGATGAAGGGATCGCTGCCGCCCAGTTCGAGGACGGATTTTTTGATGAGCCATCCGGCCTGGGCCGCGACGGCTCGGCCGGCGGACTCGCTGCCGGTGACGGTGACGGCGGCGACTCGCTCGTCGGCAAGCACCATCTCCACCTGGCGGGCTTCGATGAGCAGCGTCTGGAAGCTGCCTCGGGGAAAGCCGGCGCGGCGGACCAGGGCCTCGATGGCGAGCGCGCACTGGGGGACGTTGGAGGCGTGCTTGAGCAGGCCCACGTTGCCGGCCATGAGAGCGGGCGCGAGGAAGCGAAAGACCTGCCAGAAGGGGAAGTTCCAGGGCATGACGGCGAGGACGACGCCGAGCGGGTCCCAGCGGACGGCGGCGTCGAGCGGCGGGGCGTCGAGCGGCTCCGGCGCGAGGATGCGGGCGGCGTTTTCGGCGTAAAAGCGGCAGGCGGCGGCGCACTTGGCGATCTCGGCGCGGGCCTGAATGATGGGCTTGCCCATCTCGGAGGTGATGAGCGCGGCCAGGTCGGCGGACTCGCGATCCAGAAGGTGCGCGAGCTTGTTCATGCAGAGCGCGCGGTGAGCGAGCGGGACTTCCGCGGCGCGGGCGAACGCGGACTCGGCGAGAGCGATCTTTTCCAGCAGGGCCTCGCCGGTGAGGGGCATGAAGCTGCGCAGCAGAACTCCGGTTGCGGGATTGATGGACTGGATGGGCATGGATTGACTCAGAGGCAAGCTTACCAAGAGCGGAGGGCGCGCGGTGACGAGCGGCCGCCCGGGGCAATCGAGACCTCAGTCCCAGGTCTCAAAAGCGAGACCTGGGGCACCCGGCACCGGCATGAATTGTTAATTAGTTAGTAACTCCCCCTCCCCCCCCCCCATTTTTCGTGCTTCCTAAAGTCTCTGGAAACAAAGAGATGTGAGGGTAAAAACATACCTGGCTCATCAGGATTGGGCGGTCACTTTTCTTGAGTTTACGACCTTTGGGGGTGGGCTGGTACACTTCACTGCATGGAAAACCTAACACGACGGCTAGTTGTTCTCGCGCTTGTCGCCGTTCCGCTAATCGGATGTCGAGCGAAGCCTCCAACCACGCAGATCATACCTGTATCTCAACCGGATTACGCGCGGTTCCTACCCTACCCTCAAGCAACGGGCCTCGCGCTTGATACGAAGACTGGTTTACTCTGCCATACCTTCAACACGGCAATCGACACGGTATCAAAGGGGGGAGCTTCAACCCTGTTGCCGGGGCAGCATTTGTTGGACAGTGTTCCGCTTTGCATTGATCTGAGCCAGAACGAGGAGGCGACTATTACGCGGATACGGCTGGCAAATATCGGGGTGATAGACGATAATAAGTGAAAACCCCTCGCCTGCCAGGGCGAAGGGTTGGAATGCTTTGAGAAGTCGGGACGCGAACCCCTGTGCATTTCATTCTATGCGCTGGAGGTTCTTTGTGTCGAATCAAACTGGCGGGAGCGTCCGTTCCCCAAAGAGAATCACATCTCCATTGCGCCAACCTATGCTCCACTCTGGACGCAAGGGTGAACCGTTGCCGAAGCGGATAGGGACGACCGGCATATCGGCGGCACGGAAGACCTCGAAAGTTGCCGCGCCTGAAATGTCGATCTGTATCTCACAGCCTCTACCGCGAACACTAAAAGTGTTGGAACCGACAGCCGCCACTCTACCTGACACGTTGACTAAAGGGCAGCGTTTGGTTGTGCCAACCAACTGCACGAAGGAAGACTGGCTCTTTAATTGGCCAATGAACAATAAAAATGCGTCTTTAGATGAGCGGTTATTTTTCATTCTCTTGAGGGCCTATGGGTTTGGGATGGCGCGGTCGATGGCGCTGGATCAAGGCTGGGACTGTATGCACTTAATTACAGAAGCCGAACGGCGGGGATTCTGATTCGTGCGCTATGATAGTCGCATGAAAACAGAACCGGCAACGACGGCATTTGGTAGGTTCGATGCGCTGGTGGGACGCGTCCTGTCCGTTCCCACGGCGGAGGTCCAAAAGCGCATCGCGGCGGACAAGTGCAAACCGAACAAGCGCGGACCGAAGAAGAAACATGCCTGACGACCAGCCCAAACCGGAAAAGCTGTCTCAAGAGCGGAAAGACGCCGACCTGCGCTATCTACGCAAGGTGCTGGAACGTGAGGAGCGCGAGAAGTCGCAGGTGATTCCGTTGCCGGAAGAAGTTGCGCCGCTATCGCCTCCGGTCATTGCGCCAATTCCAGTGGTCTCGCAAGAGGGGCCGAAACGCTGGGCAGGCGGTACCCGAGGAATTGTCCTCGCTCTCGTAATGGGGTGTCTGGTAATCGGCGCGTGGTTTCTGTTTCGATTTCTGACTGGCGACGGCTTGCCTACGTCGGGGGATTTCAAACTTGCTGGCATCGGTCTGCTTGCCATCTGGTTTCTGACAACCTTGGACGCGCGCGAAGAACGCCAAAGGGAGCACTTCGAGGCAATCGAACGCGAGTTGGCTGAGATAAAGCGCAGTCTAGTTTCTAAGCGCGCGTCTGGTGGATGATGGGCTAGGCTGTCTGGATACCGTGAGTGGCTGGATGCTCAGAATGGCGCGATGAGGAATGGTGAGGTCTCCACAACACTGATCCGGGTTGGTTCCGAGATGTCCAGCGAGCGTTAAGGATGTTTTGTCTTTAGCCAGAACCCAGCCCACGGATCGGCAGTTGGTTACAGTGCCTTCTAGTTCATCAAGCCGCACCCAGCCCTCTCCCCGCCGGGAGTCAAGCCATTCGACCAAAACCAGGTCAAGGCTACGAGCGGCCACAGTTGCGCCTACGCGCGCGTAATGCCGATGCAGCCACGCTGCGCTCGTCGCGCTTTGGGTTATTGCGCATCTGGCCTGCCGCCAACCTCGCCACACGTCGGGATGTTCGTTCGCATTTCGCCATATCACAATTGACTCACAGATTTTGGCTTCTGTGGGCGCTTACGGGCAAGAAAATCACTCGTCTCCAAGCAGCCCGCGCAACATGCAGCGGACGTACTCCGCGACGTTCTGGACCTCTTTGGGGAGCATGTGTGGGTGCTTCTGGCGAACGTACTCCGCGAAGCTGTCCACGTCCACGCGCAGATCGGCGGGGCGGCGTTTCCAGAGCAGACGGAGCCAGTGCCGCTTAGGATCGGGCGACAAACCAGTGACAATGATTTCAGGATTGCTTTTGCGGCCTCTGCCTTGCCGTCGTTGGTTAGAACGGCCTCGCAAGCACCGCAGCCTTGCCGGTTAGGTCGGCGTAGGTGAGGCGACGGCCTAGAACCTGGGTGGCAATCTTGCCGAACCGGGTTGCGTCGTCTGTGTTGATGCGGTTGTTGAACCGGAAGAGTTGCTCATCCAAATAGCGGTCAAGGTGGAAGGGTTCAACGGCAACGTAGGTGCCGCTGAGATTCCGTTTCATCAGACTCCAGAAGTTCTCCAAACTGTTGGTGTGAACCTGGCCCCGCACATATGTCTCCGAGTGGTTGACCGTCTCATGGACGTAGCGGCGGCGCACGGTGTCGTACGCGACTGCCTCATCGGTGTAGACCTTGGAGCCGTATTTGACGTTCTTTAGGATTTCATTCTGTAGCGTCTCGCGCTTGACGTTCGGCACAACCTTTGCCCGGACTGTACGGCTCTCGCGGTCGAACATGCCGACCACTGCTGTCTTGCTGTCCCAGCGAGTCTCGTAGCCGTCCAGACGGTCTACCGGCGCGGATGCGCGAATAGCGTTAGCACGCTTGCGGTGCATGTTCTTGATCTTCCCGCCCACGAATGCCTCATCGACCTCCACAGGTGCGCTCTCAGGCCCGCCAATCTTGGAACCGTAGTTGGTGTCCTTCATCGCCCAGCGGATGCGGTGGAGCATAAACCATGTGGACTTCTGCGTGACGCCCAGGGTGCGCTTGACCTCATGGCTGGAAACCCCGTTGCGGCAGTTGGCAATCATCCACATAGCGACCAGCCACTTGTCTAGGCTGATGGGCGAGTCCTCCATGATGGTTCCGACTTTCACGGAGAACTGGCATTTACGGTGCCGGGTTTTGCACTGCCAGACTCGCCGTGCCGGGATGTAGGCCACGTCACTACGCCCACATCGCGGACACTTCACGACCCCATCCGGCCAGCGTTTCGCCACCATGTAGGCGATGCAGTTGTCGGGGTCCGAGAAGTGGACGATGGCCTCTTGGAGGGTTTTGGGTTCGGTGATGGGTTGAGAGTTCATGTGAGCGACCTATCTATGGTTTGGCGGCGATTGCGTTTAGAACCTGTGTAATTGCGCTGACCCCAACTCCAAATAGACTGAATGCCTCATCAGGTAGGACGTTGAGATTTGGATGCATAACAGGGTTCCGGTACTCTGCACGAATATGATCGAGGTTTCCGGTAATTTTGCTGTCTGCTCCCACCGCAATCAGCGCACCGTTATATTTTGCCCAATTTCGGGGGATATTGTCATCCTCGAACGTCTTTCCGGTGAGTGTGACGTAATAGGCTCCGAACACTGTTTCTAATGCCCGCCACATATGGAAGGCGGATGCGGTGAAGACATCGAAAGCAAGGCAACGGCCAGCCGCCACTAAATCGGTTTTTGCCTGGTCTGGTAGGTAAGCGAAAACGGATTCCGGTAGATGTGTGTCCGCTCTCTCAACGAGGAATCGAGTTTCGTAGATGCCTTTCTGTGAAGCGGCAAAGGTTGACATGCTTGGGGAGTCGATCTTGAAGACATCATCGAATGTGGTGAGTTCCTGTTTGATCTTTGCGGCTTTGTACCCGACAGATTCCCCTGCTGCTCCGCTTGGGTGTCCGGTTGCCATCTCTTCTCTAAAGTATCGATCCAGGCACTGAAGCAAATTGGTTGCTGCGCTCTGCGTAGTAGGGAGCAACACAGAGTCTTTCCGGGTAGCTTGAGCTAGTTGCGCGTGAGCTATAAAGACATCCCACATAACATCGCCGATGGGGTCTTCGGGTTTCATTTCAAACAGTGGCGCGAGTGCCTTCCCAAGCACATAGAAGTCATAGACGCTGATCTTTTTCAAGGCAGAACCCCCGATTAGAAGGATGTCCCAAGTGTGGCGCAACGTGCGAACACGGTTAGAGAAATCATTGTCGCCGTAGTTTTGGGTCGGGTCTACCTGTTTCTGTGTATCCTTCTGGAACTGCTCATCTTGGGAGGTCATTTAGCGTCCCTCCCTGCTGGCTTGATGAGTGAAGTATGTTTTTGCCGATGTGAGTTTGAGCATGCAAAGATTAGATTCCAGACCGTTTATAGCTATCAATAAGAAAATAAATGGTTTCCTCCGGGTTTCGGGCATGAAAAACCCCGGCGCGCTGCCGGGGTTTCCCTTGTTTCTTACCTGCTTCTATTTTATCAGGTGGGGCATAACTAGTATGCCACTTGCTGGAAATGTTTTTCTCTTTTGTTTTCTGTTGGTTGAGGCGGTTTTGGTGGGTCGAGGGGCTTGACACGCTATTTTACGGGGAAATTCGGGGAAAAAACTTCGGGGGCGGGCTGGTAGTTGGTGGTTGTCCCGTTGCTGGAGTACAAGAACCTCATTGCGGCGTAATGTCCACGGTCAGGGCCTTTTCAGTGGTCGCTCCGCCGCAGTTCTTGCATGAGCCGGTTACTCCGACAACAAATCGCGGAGCAGCGGGTACATTTACTTTCACAGATATATTTTTCACGACTGATACACCTGGATTGATATCATGAAAGATTATGTGACGGGTGCGCTCATTATTTCCGTTTGGTTTGTCGAACCCCTCGGGATCTTTCGCAAATATGCAGGCTTTGCACACTTCAACCCATATCTCCACCCCCTCTGCCGAGACTGTAGAAGCATTCCTCACCAAGATTGACACTGGGAAATTACCGTCGGCGTCTGGTTGGGTTGCGACCGTCTCCAAAGGAATATCGGAATTTGACATCTCATCCCTCCACAAGCTGAACTGCAAACTTGCAAGTGGGGGCGGCTCAGGCTTACCTACCTTTCCCAAGTTTGTGTTAATGTCGCCGGTGGCCTTTGCGAAATCATTATCCAGTGCTATTTGCTGCCGGTTAACACCTTCTAACTTGTTCTCTAAAGTTCCGACCTGCTGATTAACTCCAGCGAACTTACTATCGGAATGGTCATTCGCTTTTGCCACAGCTTGGGTTATGGCGGTCGTTATCTGTTGGGAACTTTCTATGGCCGATAAAGTCTGCTGTCGCCATAGAGAAACGCTCCAGAGAAATAAGACTCCTGCGATAGTGTAGCGCCACCGTATTCTTATGTGGTGCTCTAGGTCCCTTTCGGGAACGAAGGCCACCACCACGCCAATAACAGCCGGAATCCACGCTGCAATAAAATTGAATGCGGTCGCGTTGTTCCAGAAAGTCGAGCCGTAAACAAATACAACTCGTGCAATAACCACGATGACACAGAGCGATACCTGAATGGCCGCAATATGAAGCGGCCTGAGCGGAGATAGTCTCTTAGTAGGCTCCATACCCCATCTTCCCACAGGGTCTGCCTTGCGTAAACGGGATAATTTTCTTCTGCAAATTCTTTGGGGGCGGGCGGGGGTTGGAGGTAGACCCACCCTTCGCTAGAAAGAAGCGAAGGATGGGGCACCCACTTTTGTTGGAGGATCAAGATTCCAAAAACTCAGGGTGGGCCACCCGCCGGCTGTATTTGCGAGATACCCGTGGCTAAAGCCACAATTCAATCAGGCTGCATTCAGGGGCCTGAAGGCCCCTGCTCCCTCCGGAAAGACAGGGGCAGGGGCAAAGGCGGGGATTTGTGGGAGAAAGGGGTGGAGGGTTGGGGTGGGCGCAAGTTTATCGGGGTCCTTCGCTGCGCTCAGGATGACAAGCGAAAAACAGGCAACCGCAGGTCCTTCGACTTCGTTTGGCGCAAAGAGCGCGCCAAACTCCGCTCAGGATGACAGCTTCGTTGGTTGATCGAGGACGGCGGACGTGCTTTGCCCCCCACCTTAGCGACGATGAAGCTGTCGCGAAGATGGGGGCACCCGGCTTCGGCGCGGAGATTGGACTAGCGGGGGGCGGCGGGGTATGGCTCACCGTGGCGGGGGACGCGGGTTGGGTCGAAGCGGGTGGTGCCTCCGGTGTCCCATGTGGCGCCGGGGGGGACGAGGATGTTGTCGGCGGAGCGGCCAGTGGATTCGCCGGTGCGCAGCTCGATGCGGTTGGCGTCGATGCCCTTCTCGGCGGTGAGGTACTGGCGGACGTTGAGGGCGCGCTCGGCGGAGGTCTCGGGGGCCTCCTCGGGACCGTGCTTGCCGACGATGATGAGGGTGGCGTCGGACTCGCGGTTCATCTCCAGGGCGATGTCGTCGAGACAACCCTTGGCCTCGTTGTCCACGCGGACGGGGCGCTTGCGGTCGCGGTCGAAGGAGATGGTGCAGAGGGTGCGCGCGGAGGGCGCGGGCGGCGGCGGCGGCGCGACCACGGTGACGGTGGTGGTGGAGGAGGCCGACTTGCCGAGGTCGTCGACGACGTTGCAGGTGACGTCGATGATGCCGGGGCTGACGTCGGCGGCGGAGAGGGAGCCGGTGGCCTTGTCGCCGGTGATCTGGCCGGCGGTGGTGGCGAAGGAGAAGTTGAGCGGGCGGTTCTGCGGGCTGCGTCCCTCGGAGGTGATGGTGGAGACTCCCCCGGGCAGGATGCTGCTGGGGTTGGCCGAGCAGGAGATGGTGGGCGGATCGAAGGCCTGGATGCGGTAGCTGGCGGCGCACTCGGCGTGCTGGGTGGGCCGGCTGCCCTCGCTGACGCGGCCGGTGACGACGTAGTCACCGGCGGCGAGGTCGGCGGTGGAGATGGTGGCGACATCGTCGGTGGCCTCGATTGGGCCGCCGTTGGTCTCCCAGGTGTAGACGGGCTTGAGCTTGCGGCCGGTTTCGAGGTTGATGACGCTTCCGGTGACGGTGATGGGGTCTCCGGGGAAGACGGTGACGGGCTGCACGACGCAGCCATAGGCCGCGGGCAGCTCTTCGGTGGAGCCGCCGAAGCGGATGACGCCACCGGCGCTGAGGCGGTAGGCGGTGATCTTGGCGACGCCGCCGTTGAAGAAGGTGGGCGCGGTGTTGAGGCCGAAGTTGATGTCGGAGTACTCGATGTCTGCCTGGATGGGGCGCAGGGCGAGGCGATTGTGCAACGGCGCGTAGGGGAGGATGTAATCGAAGCCGGCGCCGAGGGTGGCGCCGTATCCCCAGGTGCAGGGCTGGACCAGCGGGCCGCCGGCGCGGGCGCCGCCGAAGAGCAGATGGGCGAAGGGGACGTAGCGGCCGTACTGCCAGCGGTAGATGGGGCCGGCCTGGGCGACGTAGGAGCAGTCGTCGGGGCCGTAGGGCGAGGCGGCGGCCTGGAAGACGGCGCCAAAGTGGTTGCCGAAGTAGCCGGCGACGCTGCCGATGCCGCCCTTGGCGATGGGCTCGTAGGCGTAGCCGTCGAGGGTGCTGTTGAAGGGATGGAAGTAGGTGTATCCGCCGAAGAGGTCGAGGCGCGATGGGATGGGCGCCTGCGTTCCCGCGGGCGCAGCCTGGGCCGCAGCCGAGAGCGGGACGAGGGCGGCGGTTGCGGCCAGCAGAAGCGCGTGGAAGAGGTTGGATGAGCTCCGGTGCATCATGGTTTCCTCCACATCAGTGTTTCAGACTCCTGCCGAGACGGGTGGAACGGGAATCGAGCAAGTTACTCCACCGGTCCGGTTATTCCTGGGCCACGGTGAGCGAGACCGAGGTCGATTGCGCAGCCACTCCGCTGACGGTGGTGGTGCCGGTAATGGGGATGGTGTAGACCTGATTGATGCTGGACAGGCACGCGCAACCGGCGAGGCCGATGATGGCGGCGGTGCAGCAAAGCGCGAGGAGCAGGCGGAGGTTCGGCGAGCGGCCGGAGCGCGGGCTATTACGCCTGCGGCGCGAGAGGCCGAAGAAAGCAACCAGCCCGAAGGGGAAGACGGCAGCAAAGGCGATCGGCGCAAGGCCGTTGGGCGTTCTGCCCGGGGGAGCGGGAAGCGCGGGAAGGGTGAGCCGCGCGTCTGCCAGGGTGGTGGTGACGGTCATGGTGGTGGTGACGCTGGCCCCGTTGCCCGTGCCGGTGAGGGTGACGGTGGGGGTGGCGAAGGTGCAGGTGGCATCAGCCGGAAGTCCCGAGCAGGCGAGAGTGACCGGGCCGGCAAAACCATGGACAGAGGAGACTGTGACGAGATAGACAGTCGAACCCGGGCCGCTGATGAACTGAGTTGGCGGAGCGGCGGAGAGGGTGAAGCTGCCGGGGTTGACGACCTGGACGACTGTGCCCGAACTGGAGGCGAAGTCGAGGGTTGCCTGGTAGGTGGCCGTAATGGTGAGAGTTCCTACCGGGAGCGTGGAGGTGGTGCAGGTGGCGACGCCGGATGAGTTGAGCGTGGATGCGCAGAGCAGCGTTGCGCCGTTATAGAAGTTCACGGTTGCGGCCGCAACGGGAAGGCCCGCCCCATAGGTGACGGTGGCGGTGAAGGTGACGCTGGCGCCCTGGGTGACGGGAGAGGCGGAGGTTGTCACCGTTGTGACGGTGGCGAGCGGCGTGATGGCGAGCGAGCCGGGGACGACCGTGACGGTGGCGTAGTTGGCGATGTTCGCGCCGGTGACGGTGGCGGTGATGGGGTAGCTGCCTACGTCAGAGAGGAGGGTTGCCGTGGTCGCGTAGGTGACGGTGAAGGTGTCGCCGGGGGCCGCGCCGGTGATGGTGCTGGTGAAGGTTGGGTTGGGGGCGGCGTAGGCCCGCGCCGCGTTATTGACCGTGATCACCAGCGGCGTTGTGGCGGGCGTGATGGTGAGCGTGCCGGGGATGACGGTGATGGTGGCGTAGTTGGCGGCGGCGGCGCCGGAGACGATGGCGGTGATGGGGTAAGTGCCGATGGGAGAGAGGATGGTCGCCGTGGTTGAGTAGGCTATGGTGAAGGTGTCTCCGTTGAGCGCGCCGGTGATGGTGCCGGTAAAGGTTGGGTTGGGCGTGCCGTAGGGCCGGGTGGCGTTATTGACCGCGATGACCAGCGGGGTTGTGGTGGGCGTGATGGTGAGCGTACCGGGAACTACGGTAATGGTGTAGTTGGCGGTGGCGGCCCCGGAGACGACGGCGGTGATCGGGTAAGTGCCTACGGGTGAGGCGATGGTGGCCACCGTGGAGTAGGTGACGGTGACAGTGTCGCCGTTGACGAGGCCGGTGACGGTCCCGGTAAAGGTCGGGTTGGGCGTGCCGTAGGGACGCGAGAAGCTATTCACCGTGACTACCAGCGGTGTTCCCGCAGGCGTGATGGCGAGCGTACCGGGAACCACGGTGACGTTGTAGTTGGCGATGTTGGCGCCGGAGACGGTAGCGTTGATGGCATAGTTGCCGACGGGAGAGAACTGCGTGGCCACCGTGAAGTAGGTGACGGTGAAGGTGTCTCCGTTGAGCGCTCCGGTGATGGTGCTGGTGAATGTTGGGTTGGGGGCGCCGTACGGGCGGGTGGCGTTATTGACCGTGATGACCAACGGCGCGGTGGGCGTGATAGTCAGCGTGCCTGGTATCACGGTGATGTTGTAATTGGCGGCGGCGGCGCCGGAGACGGTAGCGGTGATGGCGTAGTTGCCGACGGGAGAGAACTGCGTGGCCACCGTGGAGTAGGTGACGGTGAAGGTGTCTCCGTTGAGCGCTCCGGTGATGGTGCTGGTGAATGTGGGGTTGGGGGTGCCGTACGGGCGGGTGGCGTTATTGACCGTGACCACCAGCCCGGTTCCCGCGGAGGTGATGAAGAGCGTTCCGGGAACGACGGTGATGTTGTAGTTGGCGGCGGCGGCACCTGTGACGGTTGCGTTGATGGCGTAGCTGCCTACGGGAGATGTGATGGTGGCGGTGGTGGAATAGGTGACGGTGACGGTGTCGCCGTTGACGAGGCCGGTGACGGTCCCGGTGAAGGTTGGGTTGGGGGTGCCGTACGGTCGGGTGGCGTTATTGACGGTGACCACCAGCCCGTTGCCGCCGCCCGTCCCCGCGGGCGTGATGGTGAGCGTGCCTGGAATCACGATCACGCTGTAGTTGGCGGCGGCGGCGCCGGAGACGGTAGCGTTGATGGCGTATGTGCCTACACCGGAGGTGATGGTGGCGGTGGTGGAGTAGGTGATGGTGAAGGTGTCGCCATTGACCGCGCCGGCGATCGTACAGGTGAAGGTGGGATTGGGCGAGCCGTACGGGCGCGAGGCGTTATTGACCGTGACCACCAGCCCCAAGCCCCCCGTCGCCTGGGTAATGGTCAGCGTGCCGGGGTTCACCGTGATGTTGTAGTTGGCGATGTTGGCGCCGGAGACGGTTGCGTTGATGGCGTATACGCCAACGCCGGAGGCGATGGTGGCGGTGGTGGAGTAGGCGATGGTGAAGGTGTCGCCATTGACCGCGCCGGAGATGGCGCCGGTGAAGGTGGGGTTGGGCGTGCCATATGGGCGGGTGAAGCTGTTGACGTTGACCGTCAGGGGCGCCTTGGTGACATTCAGCGTGGTTGTACCGGTCACCGAGCTGTAGTACGAGTTGGTGGAGGTGAAGGTGAAGCTGACGGTATAGCTGCCGAAGGCGAGGCCGGACGCCGCCGCATTGCATGTGATGACGCCCGCGGATGCGTTGGTTATCGAGGTTGTGCAGAGAACCTGGCTGCCAATGTAAAAGACCATCGTGCCGCTGGCGGGGAAGCTGCCGGTGAACGCGAACGACTCCGAGAAGGAGTAGCCGTATACCTCAGTCTCCGAGAGGAGGGTGAAGGGCAGAGGCACGGTGGAGTAGCCGCCGGACCCGCTGGTGCTGAAGAGGACGGTCTGCTGCGAGTTGTAGGAGTTGGAGAAGAGGTTGGACTGGCCTGCGGGGGCCGGGCCGATTGCCGTGGGGGTGAAGGTGTATCCGATGTCGCAGACGCCGCCGGAGACCGTCGTTCCGGTACAGGTTGTCGCAGCCGCCGAGACGTTGTAGTGCAACGTATCGGTGGTGGTGAACGGCAAGGAGGTAAAGGAAAGGGTGGTGTTGCCGGCGTTGGCCAGATACTGCAACTGCGGGGAAGAGGTGGCGCCGATGAGCACGTTGCCGAAGGCGATGGTGCTGGTGCGCGGGTAGGAGACCTCGCGCAGCGCGCTGTTGCCACTGTCTACGACGAAGAGGTCGCTGGACCCATCGAGGGCGATGTCCAGCGGCGCGTTGATGGTGGCCGCGGTGCTGGGGCCGTTGTCGCCGGTGTAGCCGGCGGTGCCGGTGCCGATGACGGGCCAGATGTTGGTCCCGTTGCTGATGACCGAGTAGACTGCGTAGACGATATTCGCAGTATCGTCGGCGATGTAGATGTCACCGGCGGCGTCGATGGCGAGGCCGTCGGGCATCAGGAGGCCGGTGCCCGTGGCCACGCCGGGCAAGGTGGTGGAGGTGGCGCCGTCGCCGGCGACGATGTGGATGATTCCGGAGTTGTCGATCAAATAGACGTAATGGGTCCCGGCATCGGCGACGGCGAGGCCATTGGGGCCAAGCGCGATGCCGCTGGGATCATAGAAGACCGCAGAGGTGGCGGCGACGTTGTTCGCATTAACGACGGCGCCGTTGCCGGCGACGACGCGGCGCTGCCCGCCGGCGTAGATCTCGGTGACGTTGTGGACCGAGCCGCCCATGGCGACGAAGAGGTCGTCGAAGCCGTCGACCGCCATGGCATTGACGTAGAGCAGACCTGTGGCATAGGAGAGGTTGATGGAGCCGTCCGCGCCGAAGCGGGCGATGCTGGTGCTGGCGCCAATGCCGGCCGGAGTATTGGCGATGAAGATGTTGCCCGCGCCATCGACCGCCATGGCGGAGGGCGAGACCAGGCCCGCGCCCTGGGCCACGACGACCTGAGCGGCGCCGCCAGCCGCCGGATAGAAGAGGACATCGGCGGTGGAGGAGCCGTTACCCCGCTCCAGCACATAGGCGTCGCCCGCCGAGTCGGTGGAGACGGCGATGGCGGCGCGCAGGCCGGATGCACGGGTGGAGGCCACGCCCGGAGCCAGCAGGCTGAGCGGGCCGAGGCCCAGGCCTTGCAGTTCGACGCCGATCAGCTTGCCGCTGATCGAGTCCTTGAGTTGCAGGGCGGAGTAGCGATAGCCGGGTCGGGTTGGCTGGAAGTTGATTACCACCTGGCAGGTGGTGGAGGCCGAATGGGCGCCGCTGCATGTTGTGCTGACGAGGAAGTAGTCCGTCCCCACGGTGACGGTGAGATTCACCGTCTGATTGATGCTGAAGATGATGGTCTGGCTCGCGCTGATCGATCCCACGTTTGTTGGCGGGAAGCTCAGGTTGGTGCCCAGCTTGCGCACAATGTTGTTCTGCGAATCGGCCAGATAGATGCTGCCGCCGGGGTCCGTGGTGACGCCGAGCGGCTGGTCGAGGGGAACCAGCGACGCAGCCTGGCCCTCCTGCGAGACGTTGTACGCGCCGGGGAGGCCGCTGGAGAGGCCGGCGATCAAGGTCAGCGTGTTGGCGCCGGAGTTGAAGCTCACCACATTGTTCTGGGTCACCGCCGACTCCGAGATGAACAGCGAGGCGCTGGACGTGAAGGCCAGCCCGTAGGGATTGCTCAGGGGCGTGGCCGAACTGCCGGTGCTGTCGTTGACGCACTGCCCAACCGCCGTCTGCACAGTCGCCATTCCAACGATCTCGCGCACGCAGTTGTTGTTTGAATCGGCGATGAAGAGGTTGCCGTTCTTGTCGAAGGCAAGGCCGGCGGGGCGGTCGAGTTTGGGGTTTGTGCCGGTGATTCCCGCGCAGAGGGTGTTGGCTGCATAGGGCGAGAGCTGGCCAGCAACGGCGCAGATGGCCGTCGCCGGGTCGGTGGACAGGTGGCGCACCACCTGGTTGACGGTGACGCCAGTGTTCGAACCCACGATGGAGATGTAGAGGTTGGAGCCGCTGTCCACCGCCAAGCCAATGGGGACAGGCGTATCCGAATCAGTCGGTACAAACGTGCAGGTGCCGGCCACCGTGGTAAGGACCTGGTTTGAGTAACTGTCGACCGCGCCGCTGGCCAGGCTGCGCACGCAGTTGTGCTGGCTGTCCGCGATGTACAGCGTGTTGGAGCTGTCGATGGCCAGGCCGGTGGGCGCCAGCAATCCCTGGGCGGGGTCGGGGCCCGGAAGGCTGGCGGTATTGCAGGTATCCGTTGCGTTGCCGTTGATCCGCAGTCCGGCCACCGTGGAGATGGCGCCGTTGGGGGCCACCTTGCGCACGCAGTTGTTCTGCGTGTCGGAGATGTAGAGGTTGCCCAGGGAATCGAAGACGACTGACGTGGGCACGTTCAGGGTGGTGGCCGTGGCAACCCCCGAGTCCTGGTTGTAACCGCCCGTGCCTGTGCTGTTGCCGGCGAAGCGCGAGGTTGTATCCAGAATGGTTGCAAACTGACCGCGAGCGCTCAACGGGGCCAAACCGATGAATCCCGCGAGGAGAAGAACGAAGGGCCGGGGGAAGACAGTACGCAAAGCACACAGACGAGGGGTGTTCATGTTGAAGGAACTCCAGGAATGGGTCGCCGTTCAGGTTGCATCTGCACAGACCTCTCTCAGGACCATGCCGGGCGTGTCGGAAATTGCTGTCACTCCGCGCATTTTCAACATTATAGGTTCGGCCTGAACGGAAAGACACGAAAAACGCAAACAACGCCAGGAATTTTAGTTATAGGTTGGAGACGTTACTGCCCGAGTACTGCTGGTTACTCGCGAGATTGCAAAAGCGGAAGCGGAGCTTTCTGCCTCTCGACTGTCCTGCCGAACAGAGCTTTGGAATGTCTGTATTTATTTTTTTTGGCCCGCAACCGTGGATGTTGCGGCCCAAGGGGTGATTCCGGGACAGGCGCGATCAGGAGTGGGAGACGCCGTATGCGTCGAGGACGTCCTGGAGGGTCACGATGCCGACCAGCGTGTGTACATCGGCGCGGCTGACCACGGGCAGCAGATCGATCTGGTTGCTTCCCATGCGCTCCAGGGCCAGGTCCAGCCCCTGATCGGCGTGCATGTGAGGAAAGACCGGCTCGACCATCAGATCGTCGAGCAGCCTGCCGGAGTCCTCGTCCACTTCGACCTCCATCTGCGACTGAGTGACGACGCCGATAACACCGCGCCGGTCCGTGACCAGGGCGGTCCGCAGGCCGCTGGCGCGGATTCGTCCCAGGGCCTCGCGCACCGTGATTTCGGACTCCAGCAAGAGCCCAGGAGCTTTCGTGATCTCCGCGACCGTGCGCTGATCGAGATGCAGCCGCGTCCTGGCGCTGGGCAGATGGATGCCGTCCTGCACGGCCAGCGCCTCGTAGATGGGCTCATGCTGCAGGAGGGAGGCGACGAAGAGGCTGACCATGTTGGCGATCATGAGGGGAACGATGACGGCGTAGTCCTGGGTCATCTCGAAGATGATGAGCACCGAGGTCATGGGGGTGCGCACCACGCCGGCGAAGACCGCACCCATGCCCACCAGCGCGTAGGCCCCGGGCGTGGCCGTGGCCAGCGGGAAGAGATGATGCGCCGCGGTGCCGACGACGCCTCCCAACATGGCGCCGAGGAAGAGCGATGGGCCAAAGATGCCGCCCGCGTTGCCCGAGGCATAGCTGGTGGTGACGGCGAAGAGCTTGAGCACGAGGAGCAGAATCATCAGGTGGAATGCCATGCGTCCGTTCAGCGCGTCGCCGACAAAGCCGTATCCCACGCCCAGCACCTGGGGCACAAACCAACCCATCCCGCCCACCAGCAGCCCGCCGACCACCGGCTGGAACCAGACCGTCCACTGGGGGAAGCGCAGGAAGCGCGCGCGCTGGTTCAGCAGTAGCCATGAGAAGGCCGCCGAGACCACTCCGCCGGCCACGCCGAGGACCGCATAGACGGCAAACTCGGACGAACTGACCAGGTGATATTGCGGCACCGTGAAGAGCGGATGATCGCCGAGAGATAGACGCAAAACGACCCATGCCGTCGCAGAGGCCAGCACCACGCCGCCCATCATGGGCGCGTTGAGGTCTCCCATGATCTCTTCCAGGGCAAAGACGACCGCGGCCAGGGGAGTATTGAAAGCGGCTGCAATGGCCGCCGCCGCGCCCACCGGGATCAGGTTCTTCACCTGCTCGGTGCTGAGGCCCAGCGCGCGGCCGAGCACGGAACCGATGCCCGCGCCCACCTGCACCGAAGGGCCTTCGCGGCCGAGGGGAATACCGCTGGCCAGCGTTGCCGAGGTGCAGAAGAACTTGCCCAGCACGGTGCGCAGCGTGATGCGGCCGTCGCGGGCAAAGAGCGCGGCCTTGGTTTGGGGCACGCCGCTGCCGCGCGCATTGGGGAAGAAGCGATAGAGCAGATAACCGATGCCGAGCGAACCCACGACAGGGAACAGCAGACGCCGCCAGGGCGCTCCCACCACCGGGTACAGGCGCATTCCCATGTGCTCCGTCAGCACGATGAAGGCGACGACGGCGAGGCCGGTCAATGCGCCGATGACCAGCGACAGCCCGAGAAAGACCTGGCTCTCGCGTTGCCGCAGCACGTCCATGCGCTCGGAGAGCGGAACCTGCCACCAGCTCCTGTCCGCCGTCTGCATGGGTTCCGTCATCTTCTGGGAAGTCCCTCCCATCCAGAATAATCCACGGGATTCACTGTTCGATGCGATGTGGAGCTTGAGGACGGGGTGAATGCGCGCGGATTTGTGCCGTATGCTACGGTCAGAGAGACGATGGGCCGGAATCCAACCATCCTCGCCGCGTCGCAACGCCGCGGGCGTTCGTGAATCTGCTGCTGGCGCTGCTGAGTCTGCTGTCTCCTCTTCCGATCCGCGCGCAGACGATACAATCGACAGAAAGGGGGGAGCCAAAAAATGTTTGAGGTCACCGTGGAAGCCGGCTTCTCCTCCGGCCACTATCTGCGCAACTACAAGGGCAAGTGCGAGAACCCGCACGGCCACAACTACCGCGTGCTGGTGACGCTGGAGGGCGCGGAGCTGGACGAGGCCGGGCTGCTGCTGGACTTCAAACTTCTGAAGACGCTGCTGCGACCGGTGGTCGAACGGCTGGACCACCTGATGATCAACGAGATTGCGCCGTTTACCGAGCTGAACCCATCGGCGGAGAACCTGGCGCGCTACTTCTACCAGCAGACCGCCAAGCAGCTTCAGGAGTTGACCGGCGGGCGGGTGCGAGTGAAGGACTGCACGCTGTTCGAGACCGACAGCAGTTTCGCGCGGTACTACGAGTAGCGCCTGCGAATTCTCTTCTCTCTTCGTCGAACTCTTCGCTTAAGAAGGTATGCACAAGTGTTCGAGATTCCCTCGGCGGCTAAAGCCGCATTGGAAATTGGCCGCAACCGGCGGGACTAAAGTCCCGCCCTTTCAAAACTGGGACTGATTCAGAGATTCCCTAAGCGGGGAGCGTCTTGCGATAGAGGAGCGCGTTCAGGTTTTGCGCATAGAAGTTCTTCGCCACGCCCACGCGCGCGTAGCCGATTGATTCGTAGAAACGGACTGCTTCCTCGTTGCTGGTGAAGACGTGCAGATCCATCTGCGCGGCGCCGGCGGAGTGGAGTTTACTCTCGACCTCCGCCATAAGACGCCTCGCCAGCCCACGCCGCCGATATGCGGGAGCAACATCCAGGGTCACGACATAGCCGGTGCGCTCTTCCAACTGCGCGAGGCAAAAGCCTGCCAGTTGCTCGTCCGCCTCGGCGAGCACAGTGACCGCGCCGGGGGCCTCGGCGAAGGCGCGCATGGCCCCGCGGCTGAACTGAAAGACCGGCTCGAAGCAGACGAGGTCGAGCGCGTGCATCGCCCGCCAGTCGCCGAGCCGATAGCTGCGCAGCGTCGCGTGAGTTGTGCGGGCCTCGGAATTGGCCTGGGAGTGATTCGGAGTCGCGGTTAGAGCCACCGGCGCACCAGCCTGCGCACCAGCTCGGCGGTGACGCCATAGACGACATAGGATGTGATCTCGCTGCCGCGCTCGCGCGCGGTCTGGTCCTCGGGTTCGGCCGCGAGGCCAAGCGTGGGGAGTGCGGCTTCGTGGCTCATCGCCTCCAGCGCCAGCCCGAAGCTGGCCCCGTGCCTGGCCGTTGCCTCGGGGTAGAACTCGGCGACCGCGCCATAGGCCGCTCCGGTCGCCGCACCCAGGCCCCAGCGGAGGCCCTCGCTCAACCTCGCCTTTGCAGCCGGCGTCAGAGCGTCTCCGGCCACGAGTTCGACGGCCAGCTTCTGCGGTTCCGGCTCGCCATGGGTGTGCGGGGGAAAGATGCGCTCGGCAAGGGCCTTGGCGGCGGTTGCGGCAAGCCCTGCGATCAACCCGGCGATGAGTCCCCTGGCCAGCGACTTCTGTTTTTTCACCGCCGCTACTTTTGTCTCGCTCATGACAATCCTTTTGAGGGTGCTGAAAGAGCCTTGATTGCCACTCCTGGAAGATGGCCCGGGGCTAAAGCCCCATGATTCCATGGACTGAATTCAGGGGGCTGAAGCCCCCTGCTCCCTCCGAAAGGCAAATACACGAGACTTTCAGCATCCTCATTCGCTTCTATCCCTCCAGCTTGTCTCGCAAGTGTGGGTCAATTTTGTAGGATGCGGCTTCGCGGGTTCGCGTGCGCGAGCTGCATTGGCAAGATTGGAATTGTAAACGCATGAGCGGGCTGCCGCTGGGGAATCTGCGAGGCTGGTAGTCAGCGAAGGCCGGCTTCGGGCCATTCGTAGACCACCACGCCCATGTCGCCGAGGGTTTTGATGGCGGCTTCGACGTTGCGGCGGACCGCGGGACGGGCCGAGGCCGGTGTGTCGTGCGCCTCTTCGATGGCAACCACGCGTCCATAGGGCCAGGAACTCTGGGGAACGGCGTCGAGGGCGGCGGGCAGGTCGCTGACGCGCACGGTGAGGTTCTGGCGGCGCGCGGAGACCGGACGCAGCATCCCGCCCGTGCCGAGCTGACTGGGGTTGGTGTCGGCCTGGGTCACATGCAGCGTGGCCATGTTCTGCTGCACGGTGAGGTAGGGGTTCTCCCACTCGGAGAGGCTGGGGATGGCCATGTAGCGGCTCTTGGAGGGCGGGGGGATCAGGTCCAACTGCTGGCGCGCGGAGTCGACCGCCTGCGGGCTGGCGGTCGGGATGGTGGTGCCCGCCGACGCGCGTTTGCAGCCCGTGAGCAGCATGGGAGAGGCGGCAAGGCAGAGGGCCGAAGCAATCGCAAGCGACAGCTTGGTTCGGGAAAAAGAAGACTGCATGAAGAAGATGCGGCCGGAGAACGAAAGAGGAGGGACAGTCATACGCACGACTTTAAGCATACCAAGGGGTTGGATGCGGTTTCCAGGGGACGCGCTACGCGGTGACGAACAACCTGCAACCAGCAACTGCAAGCGCGCAGACGATACAATCGAAAACATGGTCAAGGGGATTACGTTGGTGACGCAGGTGGCTTCGGCGGCTGCGCAGGAGAGGCTGGCTGGACTCTTCGGCGCGCTGGGCTTCGAGGCGGGCAAGGGCTGGGAGGATGGAAGCGGGCGGGGCGCGGCATTTCTGGCGCCGCTGGGCAACCTGGAGCTGGTGGCGGGACGCGCGCCGGCCGTGCCTCCGATCCTGATTGAAGTCACGCAACTCGACCAGGTGCGCGCGGTTGTCGAGCAGTGGATGATGGCCAACTACAGCGCCGAAGAGGTTGCAACGCTGCTCTCTGAGGTTGCGCCTACGCACTGGAACTCGCGGCTGTTTACGGTTGCGCTGGACCCATCGCTACTGGTTGGTTTCTGGGAGTCGGAGAACCCACTGCACGGCAAGCCCGTCGCTGTCGAGGGCGATCTGTCGGCGGCGGGAATGCGGTTTGCGATTGTGGTTGCGCGCTGGAACGCGGTGATCACCGAGCGGCTGCTGCAGGGCGCGCTGGACGGGCTGCTGCGCTCGGGCGCGGCGCGCGCGGAGATCGAGATTGTGCGCGTACCGGGCGCGTGGGAGATTCCATCTGCGGCGCGCACGGTGGCGGAGTCGAAGACGGTGGATGCGATTATTACTCTGGGCTGCCTGCTGCGCGGCGAGACGGCGCACTACGAGGCGATCTACACGGAGGTTGCGCGAGGAATCGGCGAGTCGCAGCAGGCGACGGGCGTTCCGCACAGCTTCGGCGTGCTGACCTGCGAGACGCTGGAACAGGCGCTGGACCGTGCCGGAGTGAAGGCGGGCAACAAGGGATTTGAGGCGGCCATCGCGGCGATTGAGATGGTTTCGATACAAAGGAAACTGGCGGGGAAAGAGAATCTCGCGGGGAAGAAGTAGGTGGGAACGCGCCGCAAGTCCCGCGAGCTGGCGATGCAGATGCTGTTCCAGGGCGATCTGGGAAAGCAGACGCCGGAGGAGGTTCGCGCTCTGTTCTGGCCCTCGCGCGACGACGTGGACGCAGAGACGCGCGGCTTTGCGGAAGAGCTTTATCGCGTGGCCAGCGAGCGCCAGGCGGAGATCGACGAGCTGATCGAGTTGCACGCCGAGAACTGGCGGCTGGAGCGGATGGCGGTGGTGGACCGTAACCTGCTGCGCGCCGCCGTTGCCGAGCTGCTGGGCTATCCGAACACGCCGGCGGCCATCGTGATCAACGAGTCGCTGGAGATCGCGCGGCGCTACGGGGCGCCGGAGTCGGTGCAGTTCCTCAACGGAGTGCTGGACGCCATTGCGCGCAGCGTGCTGAAGCAGCGCCTCGGCTGAGAACCTGTTTAGAAACTCATGTGAGTGCCACGAACACTGACCTCAGCGGCTAAAGCCGCGTTGCAAATGAAGCGTAGATGGCACGGCTGAAGCCGTGCCCTTAAGCAAAACAACGGCGGTCCTGTTTGGTAGAAGCGAGTTGTTAAAACAGGTTTTAGATCAAAACCAGTGTTGGTGTGTTCCTTTGAAGCCGGAGGGCCAACGGCAAGGCAAAAACAAAAGGCATGATTCTTGAGCTGTAAGCGATCAGCCATCCAGCTATCAGCGAACAAGGCAAGGACGAAAGGCATGATTCATGAGCTGTAAGCGATCAGCCATCCAGCTATCAGCGAAGGCGATGGAACTAGCATCCCTGGTTGTGCTCTAAGGAAGCTCTGAACAAGCTCTCAACATTCCCTCGGGGGCTAAAGCCCCATTGATTATTCACGCTTTACGGCGGGACTAAAGTCCCGCCCTTTCAAAACGGGGACTGATTCAGAGATTCCCTAAGGCCTACTGGCGAACAAGAGCTCCACAAAACAACTCTGGCCTCCCACTGGGGGAGGCCAGATGTCTGCGTGGTGCCGGTTCCGGGGCTTACAAGAGGGGAGCTGCCACTTGCACGGCTGCGGCTTCATTGAACTTTGCGATGGGGCGGACCGAGTTGCGGCCGCTTTCCTTGGCCTCATACATGGCGGCATCGGCGCGCCGCATCATGCCTTCCCAGCCGCCTTGCGCGGGGTCGAGCTGGGCCACGCCGGCGCTGATGGTAAAGCGGATTGGCTCGTCCTCGAAGGGAACTTCGAGGGCTTCCACGGTCTGCCTGACGCGCTCGGCCGCCATGATGCCCGCCGAAGCAGTGGTATTGGGCAGCAGGATGGTGAACTCCTCGCCTCCGGTGCGGGCCAGCACATCGTTGACGCGCATCATGGGTTTGATCTGGTTGACCAGGGACTGCAGGGCGGCGTCACCGGCGGCATGTCCGCGCGTGTCGTTGAGGTGCTTGAAGTGGTCGATGTCCAGCACGATCATGCAGGGCAAGTGGCCATAGCGGATGCTGCGGGTGGTTTCGCGCAGGGCCGCTTCCTCCATGGCGCGGCGATTGAGGGCGCCGGTAAGCGGATCGGTGCGTGCCTGCTCGGCCAGTTCCTTGCTCAACTCGGTGACCAGGAACCAGAGGACGCACATCACCATGCAGGTGGCAAGAAAGGCCATTCCGGCCAGCGAGTAGACCCATCTGGGATCGGTATGGGCACGGTCCGTCAGGTCAGCCTGCTTGTAAAAGAGATTGGTGAGCAGTGCACGGTATGTCATGATGACCGCATCCGCGATGAGGATCACCGCCGTGACTCGCGACACAGCGGCAAACGGTCCGCGCCCATGCTTCAGCAGGATCCACGCGGCTACGATGCAGACCAGAATATTGGGAATGTTGATGACATTGCTGATGTACGGGACCTTGTTGAGAAACAGGATGGTATAGGCCACCAAGGCAAGCCCGATTGCAACGAAGGGCCACCAGTGCCGTACCGGCTTGCGCAGCACAAACCAGCGCAGGCCCAACAACTGCATCACGAACGAGACCAGGTAAAGCTCATTGGTCACCATGTCGCCGAGGACCGGGGGGATCTTACCTTCCAGGCCCTGCAGCACCAGTTTGACCAGCCCGACGACCATGCCGCCGGCAAACCACTTCATCCCTGTCACCTTGGGGTTGTTCCAGGCGAGCAGACAGAGGCAGGCCGTGAACACGGTGACCGAGACGATGTTCGTGAAGAAAAACGTACCGTAATTGATCACGTTGAAATGGCCGCTCCCTCGCAGAACATAATAGACGCTTTGCGATGGGTTGTATGTTGCTTTAAGAAACAATGTCGTACCGAGCCAGGAATTTCATTCAACTGAAAACCCGTCCCGGCCGGAGCCTGAATGAACGATGCTGCCCTCCGCCTCCCGCTCTTCAGACCGGAAGCCCCGAGGTGAGGTCTTCGGCATCTTGCGGAAGATGGAACAGCTTCATTGTAGGAGGATTGCAAGAACGCGCCTTACAACTTTTGGGGAGGAGGACTACACCAATGGGGGGGAGGACTACACCAACGGGGGGGAGGACTACACCAACGAGTCATGGGACCGCGCCGGAAGCGGCGTTGGGCGGGTTTACCGAATGGAGTTACAAGTTGGAGGAAGTCTGCGCGGCTTGTCGCGAAGCAAACCGCTTTGCAGAACATCGCGCGACGACGGGGAAGGGGAGACCTCTCTAGGTTGTCTTGCGCGGCTTCTGCACCATCAGATTGACCGGCACGACGGCGCCGGCGGGGGTGGTCAGATTGGGCGCCAGCGTGGAGCTGTCGATCCACTGACCGGGAGTCGTACCCGGTTTGATGAGGTGGACGAGGTTGTCTCCCGAGGTGGCCGCGTAAAACGTGGAGTTGTCCGCGCTGACGACGCCGGCGATGGGAGCCGTAGCCGCGCCGGAGAGCTTGATGTAGGTAGTCGTGCCCGGTCCGCTTGCCGCCGGAGCATAGGCCGGAAGGACGCCGCCGGAGCCGGTGTAGGTGACAAAGGCGAGCGTCGAGTCCGAGGTTGGCCAGACCCCGGTGATGGCCGTCGCAGTGACCGGACCCAGAGGCGTGGTGGTGAGCGTGTTGGAGAAGCTCATCGTGCCTGTGGCGGGGCAGGCAACGCTGATGGTGGCGCCATTCATGTTGCCGGCAGGGATGCTGACCCGCAGATCGCTCAGGGTTGGCGTCGGCGTGGTTGCGGTGGCGCCAAGCACATGCATCCCGTCGTTGGTTGCGGCGAGCCGGTCGGTGATTGCCGGAGAGCTGTCGGCCGGCGGATAGAAGACATTGGCCTCGTTGGTGGGTGTGGTTAGGGTGCTGACCGAGCAGTAGCTGCGCGCTGTGGTGGTTGGGCCGGCAAAGTAGGCCCCGACTGCGGGCACCGTGACGGCCACGTCCGTCACCGGCGTTCCGGCCGATGTGGCGGGAACGATGTTGGTCCACCCGGTATTGGCTGAGTAGACCAGAAGCTGATTGCCGGCGGTGATATACACGGTCTGGCTGTCGGGGGCGAACTCGGCGTGCGTTGCCACACCGCCATAGGTGGAGAGGACGCCCCCCGTCGAGTTCTCGAGCGAGATGATCTGGCGCACCGGATCGCTGAGGACGATGGTGTTTCCGTTGGGCGAGACGGCGAGCACGGTGCCCGGCGACGAAGGGTCGGTGCGCGTGATGCTCAGCGTGTTCACCGCATTGACCACCATCAGCGCCGTCGCACTGCCCAAGTAGATGTTGGAGCCGTCGTTGCTGATGACCATGGAGTTGGGCACATAGGGCAGCAGGAAGGGCTGGCCCAGCACGGAGGTCGTGAAGTCGATCTGCACCATGTACTGGGACTGCGTGCTGGCCATATAAAGGACGGTGCTGTTGGTGCCGGGAACGGAGACATTCACCGAATTGGACGTGACCGGCTTGCCGTTGCCGAAGAGACCGATCTGGTTGTACGACGAGGGATTGCAACTGGGCGGCTGGCAGACCGCGGAGATGGAGGCCGCGCCGGCCAGAGTCGGCGTCACCGGTGCAGCCGCGGAAATCGTGGTTGGCTCGGTGGAGACATACTCCAGCGAAAGCCCGGTGAGGGTTACGCCATTGGTGTCGATGGCGGTAGCGACAATCGGCTGCGGGTTGTTCTGGTTGACCAGCACCGGATTGGCCGTCGAGCCGGGTGTCGTGAGGGTGATCGAGGCGGGCGGACAGGTGGAGAAGATGCCCGCCGAGCTGGCTGCGTTGGCTATGTTCGCAGAGATCAGCACCGATCCCGGCTGGTTTGCCGTGGCCACGCCGTTCTGGTCGATGTTGACGACCTGCGAGATCGCGGTGGTGGACGTTTCGCCCTGCGCGCTCAACTGCAGATGGCCCGCCAGGCAACTGATGTTGGTCTGGTTGGCGCCCGTTCCGGCGTAGACCCGGGCCACCAACTGGGCGGTCGATCCCTGCGAGATGCAGGAGTTGGCCAGGTACGGCGGAGCAGTGACCGCGCCCGCCGTCGCCAGCGGGCAGCAGGCGGTTGTGGGATCGGTTGTACAGTTGGACGACGGACCTCCCAGCACAATGCTGGTGACCACCGGATGCACGAAGACCGGCAGCGGATTGCTGGTGACCCCGTCCGCGCTTGCCGTGACGTAGGCGACGCCCGGCTTATTGGTGGGAGTGCAGTAGGTGAAGTCGGGAATTCCCCCGCCGGAGTTGCGGTTCCAGGTCCCCGCGCACAACTTTCCGGTTGTCGGCTGCACGTCCGCGATGGTCATGTCCGTGGTGCCGTAGGTGTATGCCGAGATCCCGACGCTCGAGCCCTTGCAGTCCGTCGTGGTAGGCCCCTGCAGCTGTCCGATCTCCGCGTAGTTCAGCGAGACTCCATAGACGACCGGCTGCAACGTGATGGTCGCGGCCTGGGCCGTGGTCATGCCCGAGTCGCCGCCATTGCAGAAGGTGGGCGCGGCAGTACCCCTGTTGCAGCCCGAGATCGAGACACCGAATGGGACCGTAGATAGAAGCAGAACAGACAACGTGACGAACCGACGCATTAACCCTCCCCGTCCAACCGGAACCAGAGCTGGACGGTCACACCGCAGACGCTAGAACCACAGATGTCAGTGTAGAAGCTGCGCAGACGGGACGCAAATAAGCGTCGCGGTTTCGACGCGCCGGGCGAGCGAAGGAAAGCAGATGCGCAAGCGCGGCTACTTTGGCGGCATCTGGGCCTGGAACCAGCCGATGGTGCGCCGCAGCAGGTCGCGCTGGTGGGCTGGGTCGACGAAGTGGTGGCCTTCGCCGGGATAGACCACCAACTGCGTCTTCACTCCCTCGGCACGCAGCGCGTGCCAGAACTCGAGGCTCTGCGGCGCGGGACACTCTCCGTCGCGGTCGCCGACCAGGAGCAGGGTGGGTGTTTTGACGTTTTTGATGAAGTTGATGGGGGAGGATTTGGCGTAGATTTTGGGGTCGTCATAGACGGAGGCGCCGAAGAAGGGGAGCATCCACTGGTCGATGGAGTTCTCGCCGTAGTAGCTCTGCCAGTTGGAGAGGCCGGCGCCGGCGACCGCGGCGCGGAAGCGCGTCGTCTGGGTGACGGCGAACATGGTCATGAATCCGCCATAGCTCCAGCCGGTGATGCCCTCGCGCGATTTGTCGATGGGGAAGCGCTTCTCGATGCGATCGACTCCGGCGAGGATGTCGCGCAGGTCGCCGCCGCCGAAGTCCTTGATGTTGGCCTGGGTGAAGCTCTCGCCCTGGCCGAAGCTGCCGCGCGGATTGGGATAGAAGACGAAGTAGCCCAGCGCGGAGAGAGGAGTCGCGCTGTAGGTTGCAGTCGGCCAGCGCGGAGTGAGTGCGCTGGACGGGCCGCCGTGGACGCTGACGATGAGGGGATATTTTTTCGATGGATCGAAATTCGCGGGATAGAGCAGCCAGCCCTGGATGGGCAGGCCGTCGTTGGTGTAGTCGATGGACTCGGCCTTGCCCCACGCGGGTTGGATGGCGTCGTTGAGGTGGGTGATCTGCTGGAGGGTGTCGGACGGGCCGGCCCAGACCTCGGGCGGGCGATCGAAAGACTGGCGGATGAGGGCAATGTTTCCGGTCTTGGAGAGAGAGACGCTCATCGAATCGTCGTCGGCATGGATCGTCTCGAGCAGCGTGATGTTCACGTCGGGATCGTCCTTGCCGGTGGCGAGGTCGAGCACGGCGAGGTGGCTGCTGCCACCGGCGTGCTCGGAGATGCCGAGGGTGTGGTCGTCCAGCCATGCGATGTAGGCGGGCGAGGCGGGACGGTTTGGGGTGACGTCCTTGGGTTCGTCGCCGGGCTTGAGGCCGGTGGTGGGGATGAGGTAGATGTCGCCGCCGGTTGAGCCCTGGTCGGACATGAGGCCGCCGATGAAGGCGATCTGCTTGCCGTCGGGGGAGAAGCGGGGGACGGCGATTTGCAGACCGTGCAGCGGACCAGGGGCGGCTGTGGGATCGAGAATGGACCTGAGCTGGAGGCAATCGCCATTGCTCGGACAGGGCTGGCCAGTTGCAACCCACGGTGGATCGACATTGCGGGTGTATAGTTTTGCGACCCACCAGTTGTTCTCACCCGGCGGATCGGTCGCAACAAAGGCTATCCGCAGGGAGTCAGGCGCCCAGTCGAACTCATAGGCGTGCAGAGTCGGCGGGGTGAGAAACCAGAACTCACCCCCGCTGGCGCCGACGGCTGCGACACGCTGCACCTCGACGTTGTCTTCGCCGATGACGCCGGACCAGGGCTTCATGGCGTCGGTTGCCCCGGCGCGGCGAGTGGCGTTCTCGACGTAGAGGAAGGCGATGGATCGGCCGTCGGGCGACCACTGGAGCGAGCTGACCTCTCCGTGCAGATGGCTCACCTGCTTGATCGCGTTGGGGGCCTGGGTCCAGACGAAGAGGTTCTGCTGCGCAGAGGGCTGCAACTTGCCGCTGCTGGGATTTTGGCCGCTGGCATTTCCGCTGCTGTCGGAGCAGTTGGAGAGGAAGGCGAGCTGCAAACCGTCGGGCGACCAGGCGGGATGCGAGGCGGTGCAGGCGCCGGGCTTGCTGCGCGTCGCGTCGCCGATGGTGTCTGGCGAGAGGACGCGGTCGGGCGCGGAGCCGGCAGGCGCGATGCGGGTAAGGTGCAGCTCGGAGCCGTGCTCTCCGTTGAAGGCCCAGGCTACCGTGTTGCCGTCGGGCGAGATGGCGGCGAAGGTTGGCGTGCGTACGCGGTCCAGAGAATCGAGGAGCGAGGCGAGGCGCGGATCGGAAGTGTTGCCGGTTGAGGCTGGAGCTTGTTGTGCAACGGCTGCGAGGTGCAGGCAGAGTACGGCTGCTACGGCGAGGAGGTTCTGCAAGAAGGGGCGACGCGACGGCACATCCATGCGGAAAGGCTAGCATGGACGCGCGAGGCAATGCAGTTTGTCGCTGGGCGTTTACCATCCCACCCTTCGCGATGAGACTGCGAAGGATGGGGCACCCTGCAACTAATGGCCGAGGAGGACGAGCTGGCGGGTGTGGCGGCTGGTCTGGGTCTCGGGGACGCCGCCGTCGTTGACCTCGACCTCGGCGGGCGTGCCGGCGAAGACGATGCGCGTGGAGGTGGAGGAGCGGCCGGGGATGCGCAGGCGCTGGGTCTCGGATGCTGTACTGGAGCGGACGGTGACGGGGACCTCGGCTGCGGCGTAGCCGTCGTTGCGGACCTCGACGGCGATGAGCCATCCGGCGGGCAGACCGGCGCGCGAGGTGAGCTGGCTGGGGGTGACGCTGACGATGGAGAGATCGGGCAGGCCGCGGTCGCGGTAGACCCAGTCGTCGAAGAACCAGCGCAGGTCCTTGTTGGAGGTTTTTTCGAGGGTGCGCTGGAGGCCGGCGGGGTCGCGGTCGAGGCGCGAGTCGAGGCGGTAGGCTTGCAGGGCCTGCTTGAGCGCGTCGTCGCCCACGATGGAGCGGAGCATCCACCAGACGGCGGCGGCCTTGGTGCGGTAGAAGATGTCTCCGGTGGCGGAGACGAGGCTGGAGCCGGCGGGGCTTCCGATGGCGGATGCGGAGTCAGGGTCTTCCGGTTCGGCGAGGGCGAGCGGGCGGGCTGCGTCCTGCAGTTCGGCCAGCGCGGCGGCGCGGCCAGCGGTGCGCTCGGTCCAGAGCACGGAGAGGAACTGGGCGAGGCCCTCGTCGATCCAAGGATGGGAGGAGTGAATCCAGACGTGAGTGAGGGAGTGGGCGAGCGAGGGAGCGAGGGTTGCGGGCTCGGCGGAGCGCATGGGGCGGACGAGGAGTGCGTCGTCCTCGAAGGGCTGGCCGGGGTGGTCGATGAGCGAGAGCGTGGCGAGCGGCTGCGGGCCAAGCCAATCGGTGAGGAGGGGCTCGACCAGCGCGGCGGCGGCGGCGTAGGCGGGCAGCGCGTCGTAGTGGTCGGTGACGGCGGCGATGAGGTCGGGGTTGGCGGGGGTTCCGGTCTGGCTGGGGGGGCGGTCGGTGACGAAGAGGCTGGGCGAGCGGAAGCCGAGGGGTTGGGCGTCGAAGAGGGCGGTGGCGACACCGGGCGAGATGGCCTCGGGCAGGTTGGCGTTGTCGCTGATGGCGGCGAGCGGCTGGCGCAGACCGCAGAAGAAGGCTGCGTCGGGCGGGTCGCCTGTGTACTCGACGGCGAGGCGGAGGCGGACGGTTGCGGCGGAGTTGCGCATGCGGGAGTTGCCGACGGACTGGAAGAGACGTGCGCCGTCGCCGAGGAAGACGGGCGGCGCGGAGGCGGGGAGCCAGAGGACGTTGCCGAATCCGCGCAGGGCGGTGAGAGGGGGAGAGATGGAGTCCCAGTCGGCGGCGAGGGCCTGATCGTCGGGCGCGCCGATGCGGGTGAGGCGCTCGGCCGAGGGCGGGATTGCGCCGGAGTAGAGCGCGATGAGTAAGAGGGACGCGCCGGGAGCGAGAGGATGCGGCAGCGTGACGACGGCTTCGTTCATCCGACCGGTGTGGTCGGCATCGGTGTCGATGAGGCGGGCGGCGAAGGGGAGGGGAGCGGTCGGGCCGCTGGGAAGGCTGCGGGTGGAGAGAGCGTCCCAGTGCAGCGAGGAGGAGATCTGGAGGACGAGGCGGGCGAGGGGTGCGGCGCTGTCGTTGCGGAGGGTGAGGCCGGCGCGGACGGAGATTGCGGCGGAGGCGGGAGTGAGGTGGACGTCGAGGTCGTAGGCGGTGAATGTAAGGGCGCTGCGTTCTGCGCCGGTGACTGCGAGGGGGTCGGATTGCGCGGGCGCGGAGGGATTTGTGTCTGCGGAGTTCGGCGATTCTGGCGAAGTATCGAGGTCGCGGGAGAAGAGGACCTTTCCGGGCGGCGGTGCGGGTTGGGCGGACTGGTCGGGTGCTGAGGTTTGTGCGGGCGCGGACGCAGAGAGCGAAAGTGCCATCGCAATTGCCAGAACCCTAAGTGACTGTCGAATGACCTTATCGGCTGATTCCGTGACATGGTGCATTGATAACGAGAGACCCATATCCCGGGGGCTAAAGCCCAGAACTCTGCTACTTCCGTTGTCCGGGCTAAAGCCCGGACCTATCTCAGGAGCAAGAACAACGGCAAGATCAGCGCATTCCAATGCTGTGGCAAGTGGCTTTGAGGAGCGACTCACCGAGGAAAGGACGTGGGGACGGGTCACGAGCCGAGACCTCTGCGCGGCTTAGCGGGCGCGGCGGATTTGGGATTCGGGATTGGTTGCGCGGGGCGGTTGCGCTGGCGCATGGCTTCGTACATGACGACGGCGCCGGCAACCGAGACGTTGAGCGAGGAGACCGCGCCGGCCATGGGGATGCGCAGCAGGTGGTCGCAGGTTTTTTTGACCAGGTCGTGCAGGCCGGCTCCCTCGCGTCCGAGGACGAGGACGCAGTCGGTGCGGAAATCGAAGTCCATATAGTCCGGAGCCCCGCGCTCGTCGAGGCCGAGGACCCAGACGTTGGACTGCTTCATCTGCTCCAGCGCGCGGACGAGGTTGGTGACGCGGGCGATGCGGACGTGCTCGGAGGCCCCGGCGGAGGTCTTGGCGACAGTCGCGGAGACCGGGGCGGAGCGGCGTTCGGGCAGGATGACGCCGTCGATGCCAGCGCCGTCGGCGGTGCGCAGCAGAGCGCCCAGATTGTGCGGGTCCTCGATGCCGTCGAGTGCGAGGAAGAAGCGGTGGGCGGGCTGGCTCACTTCGCTGGACCTGGCTGCGTTTTTGGTTGCGGCTTTCGTCACGGCTTTGGCCGCGGGCTGGGGCGCAAGCAGGTCTTCGATGGTGAGGAAGGCTCGCTCGCGGACCAGGGCGACGGCCCCCTGGTGGGCGTCGGTGCGTGCGAGGCGGGTGAGCTGGTCTCGGGATTCGAGGGTGAGGCGGACGTTGGCGTCGCGGCAAAGCTGGGCGAGGCGCTCCAGGCGGGCGTCGCCGCGCTCGCGGGCCAGCAGGACGCAGTCCAGCCGGCGCGCGCCGGAGCGGACCGCCTCCTCGACCGGGTGCAGGCCGTATAGAACTTCCATTGGACTAGTTTACTTCCGAAATAGGTCTCGCCAAGACTGGCTGGCTGGCCTTACAATCAGCTATCGGGCTATTTTTCAGCGTTTTCGGCCTGCGGACGCCGGCTTCGGAGGGATTCTTCGGATGAGGGACCTATTTCGCAAGGAAAAGAGCGGACGCGACCGAGACTTTTCCCTGCAAGATGGCGTCTCTAAGACTATGGGCAGCGCAGCGATCGCCATCCCGGCGGAACAGGCGGAGCAGAACCAGCGTGAGAACGCGGCCATAGCGCGCGGCCTGAAGAACCAGGACACGGAACTTCTCGACCATCTGATTGAGCTGTACCAGCACCGCCTATTGCGCTACCTGCTGTTTCTGACCGGCAAGCGCGAGGTGGCGGAAGACCTGTTCCAGGAGACCTGGATGCGGGTGCTGCTGCGCGGCGGCCAGTACAACGGGAAGGCGCGCTTCGACACCTGGCTGTTCACGATTGCGCGCAACCTGGTGATCGACCTCTCGCGCAAGCGGACGATGGCGTCGCTGGACGAGATGAGCGAGCCGGGCGATGAGGGGCGCGCATTCGAGATTGCCGCCGATGGGCCTTCGCCGCTGGAGCAGTTCGAGGGGAGCGAGGACCGCGCCGAGGTTGCCGCGGTGCTGCTGAAGCTGGAGCCAAACTATCGCGAGGTGCTGACGCTGCGCTTCCACGAGGAGATGTCTCTGGAAGAGATTGCCAGCGTGACGCGGGCCCCGCTGTCCACGGTGAAGTCGCGGCTGTATCGCGGGCTGGCTGCGCTGAAGCCGGAGATCGAGCACCTGCGCGGCGTGCGCGCGATGGAGGCGACCGGATGAAGGCCTCTTTCGACCCACAATTCGATTCCCAATTCAATTCTCTGCCGGACGATGCAGCAGTCCTTGCGTATAGTGAGCAGGACGGCGTCGGTCTGGGCGCGCGCGGCTGTGTGGTGAACCGCACGCACCGCGTGGTGCGCGAGCGGGCCACGGTGATACAGGCGCGGCGCAGCCATGCGCGCAGCCTGATGGTCCCGTTGATTCTCTGCTCCGCTCTGCTGATTCTGATCGGCCTCGCGATATGGAGCGGGCTTTATCAATATCAGGCCGCCGAGGCGGCCCAGGCAGACGTTGCGTCGCTTGCAACCACGGACCCACTCAACCACTTTATCGTGGTACTGCTGTGGTTTGTGCCAGTCTCACTTGCGCTGCTGGGCGCTGTCCTGTTTCGCCGCTCTCGTAACAGCGCCGACCGCGGGACGATCCGATGAGCGAGAATTGGGACCACAAGACATCCGAATTTTCAGAGTCCCGCGAGTTTGGCGACGGCGACAGCCTGAAGCTGGTTCCGCTGTGGTCGATCGTACTCGCCATTCTGGTGTTTGTGGGCTGGCAGTTCCTGTCCGTTCGCACGCAACCGCACCACCATCCGGGACCGCTGCCGATGCGTCTCCTGATGGATTACATGATCGGGACCTTGTTGGCGAGTTACGTGCTGCTGGTCGGTTACGTGAGCCGAGATGTGAAGCGACGCAAGATGCCGTCGGTTCTGTGGATGCTGGTCGCGGTGGTGATGCCGTGCGGGATTGGCGCGGTGGTGTATTTTCTGCTGCGCCAGCCGGTGATGATCCGCTGCCCAAGCTGCAACACGGAACTGGCCGCAGGGCTTCACTTCTGTCCGCAGTGCAGGTTTCAGGTGGCACCGGTGTGCGGCCAGTGCTTCCGCGGAGTGCAGGTCACCGACGCGTACTGCCCGCAATGCGGGCACAAAGTGGCGGATGACGGCGGCCCGTCGCGGCTGCACGCCTACAGCGACAACTAGGTCCTAGGTCCGAGGTTCAAGGTTCGAGGTGCGGCGGTTGCCGAGCTTCCTGTGACCTTCACGACGACAACTCTACACCTGACAGAGACCCTGCTGAGCGAATACAGTAGTCGAAGAATGTTGTCCGGTCTGAGGCTGCCGTGTATCCGGCTTCCCGGACCTGCCGGCAACTGACCACTATTCCTTTGCCCCTGACCGCGCTCATCATCGACGACGAACTGCTTGCCCGGCAGGAGTTGCTGTATCTGTTGCAGTCGGCGGACGGGGTGGAGGTGGTGGCGCAGGGATCGAACGGCATCGAGGCGGTGGAGTTGGTGCGCGCGCACCGGCCGGACGTGGTTTTTCTGGACGTGCAGATGCCTGGGTTGGACGGGTTTGCCGTGCTGAAGAAGCTGATCGACAAGAAGATGGGGTTGCCGCAGATCGTCTTTGCCACGGCGTTCGACCAGTACGCGGTGCGCGCGTTCGAGGTGAACGCGGTGGATTACCTGTTGAAGCCGTTCGACCGCAAGCGGGTGCTGAAGACGATCGAGAAGGTGCGGGCGAGGATCGCAGGTCAAGCCAGCCGGACGGATGCGGCGGTCGAAGCACCCAGTACCGACGCCCGGCTGGACGAGCTGCTGCGGCTGGTGGAGGAGCGCACGCAGCCGGCAAAGCCCCAGTCGGGCAAGGTGATTGTGCGTGCGCAGGGGCGGCTGCTGCTGGTGGACCAGCGGGAGATCTGCTTCATCACAATCGAGGGCGGAGCGATCAGCGTGGTGACGCGCGGGGTGGAGGGGCAGTCGAACTGCCGCACACTGGAGGAACTGATGGAGCAGCTCGACCCGGAGGCGTTCTGGCGGGCGCACCGCTCGTTCATCGTGAACATCCAGCACATCCGCGAGGTGGTGCCGTGGTTCAAGTCCAGCTACCAGTTGCGCATGGACGACGCGAAGAAGACGGAGGTCCCGGTGAGCCGGGCGCAGACCAAGCGGCTGCGCGAGCTGTTCAACCTGTAAGCCGCTCGATCTTGCGGCCTACGGCATTCCGAGCTTGCCGAAGCGGTAGACGAGGCCGATGGATCCGAGGGTGGAATAGAGCTTTCCCGAGGCGGTTGGCACGGTGCCCCATTGCTGGACTTGGCCATCGATTTTGATGACAAAGTGGTTGCTGAGGTCGTAGTCGAAGCCGGCGCCGGGGGAGTAGACGTAGGACGTGGAGACCTGGTAGCAGTTGTTTCCGAAGACGTATCCGAACCCTCCCGTCGCGTTACAAGGCGTTTCGGTGTAATTCATCTGGCCACGGCCGAAGAGAAAGTCGCCGTAGGGGTGCATGCGATGGCCCAGGAGGAAATCCAGCCTGAGGCCACCGAGGACATCTTTCTGGGAGACGATTTTTCCCTTGTCGATGGGGTAGATTCCGCGGATCTCCAGGGTGGGGCGCATCCCGTGCCAGGGGGCAAGAGCGAGGTCGATGCCGGCGGTGACGCTGAGGTTCCTGCCGCCGGAGAGGCCGGTATAGTCGCCCGATGCCGCGCCGAAGACCGAGAGCTGAATGTCCTGGGCCGCGGTGGGCTTGGCCGACTGCGCCGCCGCAATGCCCGGCAAGAAGAACGGTGCCAGCAGCAACGCCAGCGTCAAAACAGCTTTGTCTTGCTTCATCCCGGTACCGGCCCCTTGGTTTGCGATCCACGGGTTGTGGAGAATTGGACGCATCCCATCTTCTCATCTTGCGATGAGCGCGGGGCGTAAAAAAATCTTATCGGCGGGTTTTGCCCGGCCCATCATGGCTTCGCGCTTGACACGAGCGAAAGATGGCCTCCCGCATCCGCGGCGGGCGGAGTAACATCAAAGTATTGTGCCGACGGACCGCGCAATCCCGGTGAATGCTCCCCGCGTGACACGCTCGCGTCGCGATCATCTCTAGCTGCGCCTAACCGCACTTCGACGGTGCGGGCCGATGCGCCTGAGCGCCGCGCGCCAATCTCAAATTCAATCAAAATACGGGGATTCTTCGCTGCGCTCAGAATGACAGCAAAATTTCCCAAAGCAGCAATCGTGAATCGCTCTAAATTTCACGCCTGAACGCAGGATGGACCCCATGTTCGATCGGCTGGAACAACTGGAAGCACGCTACGAAGAGCTAGGACGGCAGATGTCTGACCCGGCGCTGGTGAACGACCAGGAGAACTTTCGCAAGACAGCAAAGGCGCATCGCGACCTGGAGCCGGTGGTGGAGAAGTTCCGCGCGTATCGCAAGATCAGGGACGGGATCGCAGAGGCGCGGGCGATGCTGGCTGACGCCGATCCGGATGTGAAGGCGATGGCCGCCGAAGAGCTGGCGCTGCTGGAACCGCGGCTGGCGCCGTTCGAAGAGGAGTTGAAGGTGATGCTGCTGCCCAAGGACCCGAACGACGAGAAGAACGTGATTCTGGAGCTGCGCGCGGGGACGGGCGGGGACGAGGCGGCGCTGTTTGTGGCCGAGGTCTTCCGCATGTACATGCGGTTTGCCGAGCAGAAAAAGTGGAAGGTGGAGGTGCTGTCGCAGACCGAGTCGGGGATTGGATATGGGCTGAAGGACGTGACGGCGATCATCGAGGGCACGAATGTTTACTCGCAGTTGAAGTACGAGTCGGGCGTGCATCGCGTGCAGCGCGTTCCGGAGACCGAGACGCAGGGGCGGGTGCATACGTCGGCGATTACGGTGGCGGTGCTGCCGGAGGCCGAGGAGGTGGACGTGAAGATCGAGGCGAAGGACCTGCGCATCGACACGTTCTGCTCGTCGGGCCCAGGAGGGCAGAGCGTGAATACGACCTACTCGGCGGTGCGGATTACGCACCTGCCGACGAATACCGTTGTCTCGTGTCAGGATGAGAAGTCGCAGATCAAGAACCGCGAGAAGGGAATGCGCGTGCTGCGGGCGCGGCTGTATGAGGTCGAGGCGGACCGCATCCACCAGGTGCAGGCCAAGGACCGCAGGCAGCAGATCGGCTCGGGCGACCGGAGCGAGAAGATCCGGACATACAACTTTCCGCAGAACCGGATGACGGACCACCGGATCGGGCTGACGACGCACCAGTTGGCGCAGGTGATGGAAGGGCAGTTGCAGCCGACCATCGATGCGCTGATTGCGCACGCCACGGCGGAGAAACTGAAGGCGGAGACGGTGGCGGGGTGAGGTGAGCCGTCAAGTTTTCATCCGGCTTTCGCCGTCCTGGGTGCGATTGTGCGCATCGAATGGGGTAGCGTTTGTGCGGGATGATTTTTGATTCAGATTGGATTCGGATTCTTAGTCCATTTTTAGTTTTAGCTTTTTCGATCAACCAGGAACTTATCAGGAGAGATGCTATGGATCGCAGCGCAAGTGCAGTTTGGAATGGCAGTTTGAAGGAGGGGAAGGGGACGATCTCCACCCAGAGCGGGACGCTGAAGGAGACGCAGTACAGCTTTGCGGCGCGGTTTGCGGAGGGCGTGGGGACGAACCCCGAAGAGTTGATTGCGGCGGCGCACGCGGGCTGTTTCAGCATGGCGCTGAGCGCGGAGCTGGGCAAGGCGGGCTTCACGCCAGAGTCGATTGAGACGACGGCCGTGGTGACGCTGGACCTGCATGACAAGCCGACGGTGACGAAGATCCGCCTGACGACCAAGGCGAAGATCCCGGCGATCGACAAGGCGAAGTTCGACGAGATTGCCAATGGCGCAAAGGTGGGTTGCCCGATCTCGCGGCTGCTGGCGGCGGCGGAGATTACGCTGGACGCGACGCTGCTGTAGGCTCTCAGTCCCCTACGTCGCAGGTGATTCGTTGCCAATAAAGGACTTTGAAATTCCCTGAGGTTAAACCCAAAAAGCCACGGCGATGGCGGGGCTTTTCCGGTTTCCTCCGGCTGAGTTGGCGTGGTCCTCAGAAGTGAGACAGCGGAGGGCATTCCGGGCAAGGGAAGGCCGTTGCAGGGCCAGGCATATAATCTGGGTCATTCGATACTAAAGTTGGGTACATGGTTCGAGAAAGCAGTACGGCACCTCCTTCCTTTGGCGGATTAAGGCCTACCGGCCGCGTTACGAGACAGCGTTGGGTGGTTTGCGCGCTGCTGTTTCTTGCGACTGTCATTGCATACCTGGACCGCGGGGTAATCGCGTACCTCGAGAACTTTCTTGAGGGCATCATTCCGGGACTGGACAGTGAGAAGTACGGCATTGTTCTGGCCGGTTTCCAGGTGTCCTATGCCATTGGCATGTTGTTCGCCGGGGGATTGGCGGACCGGCTGGGAACGCGCAAGGCATTTGCGATTGCAATCGGGTTCTGGAGCGTGGCGGCCATGCTTCCAGGCGCTTCCTTCTCGGTGCTCACGTTCGGCATTGCCATGTTCCTGCTGGGCCTGGGCGAAGCGGCAAACTTTCCCGCGTGCATGAAGGCCGTGGCCGAGTGGTTTCCCAAGCGGGAGCGCGCCCTGGCCACGGGGATTTTCAACTCCGGGGCCAACATCGGCAACATCGCGGTGCCGCTGGTGGTGCCGCTTCTGGTGGCTGTGTTCAGTTGGCGCGGCGCCTTCGTTGTGACCGGAGCCATGGGACTGGTGTGGCTGACGGTCTGGCTGATTTACTACCAGCCGCCGGAGAAGCACCGCAGCGTTTCGGCGGAGGAACTGGCGCTGATCCTGAGCGATCCGGTAGAGAAGGTCCAGAGTGTTCCGTGGCAGCGGGTGTTTCCGCGCAAAGAGACGTGGGCCTATGCGATTGCGAAGTTTCTGACCGATCCGATCTGGTGGTTTTATCTATTCTGGCTGCCTCGATATTTGCAATCCACCTTCCATCTAAGCCTGTCCGCCAACTGCTTGCCGGTGGTTGTGGTCTACGTCATTTCCATCTTTGGCAGCGTCGGCGGCGGATGGCTCTCCTCGATCCTGATGAAGCGGGGAGCGTCCACCAACACGGCGCGGAAGACCACGATGTCGATCTGCGCCCTGGCTGTGACGCCGGTGTTTACTACACCGTTTGTGCATCACCTGTGGTTGGTGGTGGGGCTGATTGGCGTGGCTGCGGCGGCGCACCAGGGATGGTCAGCGAACCTGTTTACGTTTCCGTCGGACGTGTTTCCGAAGGCAGCAGTGGGCAGTGTAATCGGAATTGGGGGCATGTTTGGGGCGCTGGGCGGAGTGCTGTTGCAGCTCTCGACGGGCGTGATTGTGCAGGTGACGCACAGCTATGTGCCGTTGTTCGTGCTTGCCTGCTGCGCGTATCTTGCGGCGCTGCTGGTTATTCAGGTGCTTTCACCGAAGCTGGATCCGGTGGAGATGGAGTGAGAACGGCGTCTTGAAGCCTAGTGGAGTGGCCGCGGTGGTAGGCGTCTCTTTTTTTGTGCCGCGCAGGCAGGCTGGACGCCCATTTCGCTGGGAAATAGCGCTATGGGACGGTAAAAGGATCTGATCTGGCTTTGTGCGGATGGCTCTTGTTGAATGCTTCGCAGTTCGCGAATTGTTCTCTCTTGCGATAGAGCATCACAACACGATATGTTCCGGGCCATGGCTTATGAATGGAAAACGACTGCTTGCCTCCAGCCTGGAACCAGCTGATCCAAGAGTCCGCCGTATCATTCCCGATCACTGGACGCCACTTCCCCCGAGAGAATGATTCCAGATAGAAAGGGGTTATGTCGTTCACGATTGGCTCGGCACTTATATTCCATTCGTCGGTCACACAGACGCTGAGGTCGTACTTGTTGCGATTCTCTACCAAAAAGGTCACCGCAGGGGCATTGAACCTGGGGTCTGGCTGATCAGCAATTCGCACAGTGACTTTTTGCGCCGAACAATCCCAAACTGTACCGAGACAGATCACGAGTGTAGCCGTGTAGGTTTTAATGTGCATGGCTATGGCCGTGGTGGGTGTGGGCGGCTTCGGCCTCCGGCGGGGCGGAGCAGCCGTGGGTGGTCTCGCAGCCGACGATCTCGAACTGGATGGTGGTGTGGGTGATGTGGAAGCGGTCGCGCAGGGCGCCGTTGATGGCGTCGAGGATTGAAGCCGAGCCGGAGATGGGCATCTCGGCGATGGTGACGTGGCTGGCCAGTGCATGAGATGACGAGCCGAGCGACCAGACGTGCAGGTCGTGCACGTCGAGGACGCCGGGGACGGCTGCGACGGCGGCGCGAATCTCGGCGAGGGAGAGCGAGAGCGGGGTGCCTTCGAGCAGGATGTTGAGTGTCTCGCGGACGATGGATGCGGAGGACCAGGCGATCATGGCGGCGATGAGAATCGAGAGGGCGGGGTCGAGCCAGAATGCGCCGGTGGCCAGGATTCCCGCGCCTCCGGCGATGACGGCGGCGGTGGAGAGCGTGTCGCCCAGCATGTGCAGGAAGACGGTGCGGATGTTGACGTCGCTGGAGGAGCGCCAGAGGAGCGCGGCGATGGCGCCGTTCATCAGGACACCCGCGGCCGCGACGGCCATCATGATGCGCGGCTGGACGGGGACCGGCGCATAGATGCGATGGATGGCGGCGAGGGCGATCCACGCGGCGAGGACGATGAGGGTGAGCGCGTTGACGAAGGCGGCGAGGACGCCGGCGCGCTGATAGCCGAAGGTCTTCTGGTCGGTGGCGGGGCGGCGCTGGAAGTAGACGGCGACAAAGGAGAGCCCGATGGCGAGCATGTCCGAGAGGTTGTGGCCGGACTCGGAGATGAGGGCGAGGGAGTGGGCGCGCAGGCCAAAGTAGAACGTCGCCACAACGTAGCAGAGGGTGGCGGCGAGCGAGATGAGGAGGACGCGCTGCATCCTGCGCGAGTTGGCCGCGACCATGTGCATGGGGGTAGTGTAGTTCATCAGGGAACAGGGAACAGCGGTCGGTGGTCAGGTTGGCGATATACTGGGAGTTGCTCATGAAATCGACTTTTGACGACATTGCAGATATCTCGCTGAAGAACATCTACGCTGGGATGGACGCGCATCCGCTGGATTTGGGCCGCGACGAACACGGGCACGCGCGACGGGTGCGCTCGACGACGGTGCTGTGCGTGCGGCGGGGCGACTCGGTGGTGATGGCCGCGGACGGACAGGTGACTCTGGGCGCGAGCGTGATGAAGCACTCGGCGAAGAAGATCCGGCGGCTGTATCAGGACAAGGTGCTGGCGGGATTTGCGGGATCGACGGCGGATGCGTTCTCGCTCTTCGGGCGATTCGAGACCAAGCTGGAGCAGTATGCGGGCAACCTGGGACGCTCTGCGGTGGAGCTGGCCAAGGACTGGCGGACGGACCGGATGCTGCGCCACCTGGAGGCGCTGCTGATCGTCTGCGACACGACGGCGACGTTTGTGCTGAGCGGCACGGGAGATGTGATCGAGCCGGACGATGGGATTGTGGCGATTGGGTCGGGGGGAAGCTTCGCGCTGGCCTCGGCGCGCGCGCTGATGGAGAACACAGAGCTGAGCGCGCGGGAGATTGCGGAGAAGAGCCTGCGGATTGCGGGGCAGATATGCATCTATACCAACGACCAGTTGACGATTGAAGAGTTGAAGAAGAGCTAGGTTCGAGGTACAAGGTTCGAGGTTCGAGGTGGGGCCGCGGCACGGGGATCGAGAGGACTTTGCAGCGACGAAATACAGGGGTCCTTCACTTCGTTCAGGATGACGGCTCAGGCAAATAGGGGATAGGATGGCGATATTTTTACCGGGGACGGCGGACGACCAGGCATTGGCGCTGGATGAGATGACTCCGCGCGAGATTGTGGCGGAGCTGGACAAGTATGTGGTGGGGCAGGGCGCGGCCAAGCGCGCGGTGGCGATTGCGCTGCGGGACCGGATGCGGCGGCAGAAGCTGTCGCCGGAGCTGGCCGAAGACATCATGCCCAAGAACATCATCATGATTGGGCCGACGGGCGTGGGCAAGACGGAGATTGCGCGGCGGCTGGCCAAGCTGACCAGCTCGCCGTTCCTGAAGGTGGAGGCGTCGAAGTTCACCGAGGTGGGATATGTGGGGCGCGATGTGGAGTCGATTGTGCGCGACCTGGTGGAGATCGCCATCGACATGGTGCGCGAGGAGAAGATGGAAGACGTGGAGGACAAGGCGGAGCTGAACGCCGAGGACCGGCTGCTGGACCTGCTGCTGCCTCCTCCGCCGGCGCAGGCGGCTGCGGCGCCGAAGAGCGCGGGGCCGACCGCGGTGATGATGACTCCGACCGGGATACGCGCGATGCAGGTGATGCAGTTGAAGGTTCCGGAGGACGCGGAGACAGTTCCCGGCACGATCGAGGGCAAGATTGGCGACAAGGCGGCGCAGCAGGAGAACCAATCGAGCCACGAGCGCACGCGCGAGAAGCTGCGCCAGCAGTTCCGCGAGGGTAGGCTGGATGAGCGGATGGTGGAGATCGATGTGCGCGACCGCAATCAGCCGAGCTTTGAGTTCCTCTCCACGCAGGGGCCGGAAGAGATGGACATGAACCTGAGGGAGATGCTTCCGGGCCTGTTCGGGCAGAGGACGAAGAAGCGGAAGATGAAGGTGGCCGAGGCGTTCGAGTACCTGGTGCAGGAGGAGGAGTCGCGGCTGATCGACATAGACCAGGTGACGCGGCTGGCGGTGGAGCGGGTGGAGGACTCGGGGATCGTCTTTCTGGACGAGATCGACAAGATCGCCGGGCGCGAGGCCGGGCATGGGCCGGACGTGAGCCGCGAGGGCGTGCAGCGCGACATCCTGCCGATTGTGGAAGGCACGACGGTGAATACGAAGTATGGGATGGTATCGACCGACCACATTTTATTTATTGCGGCGGGCGCGTTCCACGTGTCGAAGCCGAGCGACCTGATTCCGGAGCTGCAAGGGCGGTTCCCCATCCGCGTGGAGCTGAAGTCGCTGACGGTGGAGGATTTTGTGCGGATTCTGAGCGAGCCGAAGTCGTCGCTGGTGAAGCAATCGACTGCGCTGCTGGAGACCGAGGGGCTGAAGCTGGAGTTCACGCCGGAGGCGCTGGCGGAGATGGCGCAGTTCGCGTTCCGGGTGAACGAGACGACGGAGAACATTGGCGCGCGGCGGCTGCACACGATCATGGAGCGCGTGCTGGACGAGATCAGCTTCCAGGCGCCGGAGCTGTTCAAGAGTCCGCGGGGAGAGGCGTCGCAGGAGGGCGTGATCGCAGAGGTGGGCGCGTCGGCGCCGCTGACCGGAGGGCCGCAGAAGCCCTCGCCGCCACTGCCAGTGATTGAGCGGAAGAAGGACGATGGGACGGTGGAGAAGGTGATCGTGGTCGATCCGGAGTACGTGAAACAGCAGGTGGCTTCGATCGTGAAGGACCAGGACCTGAGCCGCTATATCTTATAGCGCAGGCGGCGCTGGAAGGCGCGGCGTGCGCGGCTGGCGCGCGCGGCAAAGCGTTGCGGAAGGATTGCGGCATCGCCGAGTTCGTCAGCAGCGAACTCGGAGAGGATGAGCCAATCGTGCCACTCGCCGCCAGCCTGCTGCAGTGCGGCAAATCGCGCGGCGAGGCGGTGGGCGGCGAGGAATGACTGCGGAGCGGACTCGGCAAGATAGCGCGCAAGCTTGGCGCGCTTGCGAATCTCGTGCAACTCGGCGGTGTTTTGCGGGGCCGCATCAATTGGGCTGGCTACGCGGCGATTGCGGAAGCAGTCGCGCGCCAGGGCGATCATTTCGGCTTCGTTGAGCGCGATCGACTGCGCGGGAGCCAGCGCATCCAGCAGCTCCTGGAAGACCAGCGGAAGCCGCGCGCGCTGTTTGTGGAGCAGCCGCAGCAGACGGTCTGCCGCTTCCTCTCCCTTGCGTTTGAGCGCGCGACGGAGCCGGCGCGCCTCGCGGCGAAGCTCAAGGTCCGGGTGCGGTACGCCATTGACCTTACTTCCTGCGACTTCGTCGCGGACCAGATCGCGCTGGACATCGATGTCGCGGAGCCGGCCTGCGGCCTGACGAAGCTGCTTCAGCAGGCGGACCGCCTGGCGGGCCGGTTGCTGGTGCGGCGGAAGCCCGGGAAGCATGGAGAGCAGTTCGAGCTGGGCTTCAACGCGGCGGGTGGAGGTGCGCAGGCGATGGACTGCAATCTTTCCCGGCTTGGCCAGGCAGAGCAGGACCGATGCCTCGAGAGACGCGACGGCCTCGCGAAGCTTTTGCACCGGGTGCGTCGATTGATCTGCCTGGGCCATGTGACTTGGATGCCTGCATGCCTCCCGCGGATGAAGGAAAACGGCGGCCCATGGAAGGACCGCCGCACCCTGTTCCTGCCGATTCGAAGGCTTAGTGCGCTGCGACGGCCTGCTTCTCGCTGAGCTCGGCGAGGCGCTTGGCGAGGAGTTTTTCCAGGTCTTCGAGGGCCTTGGAGAAGCCTTCGATGCCCTCCTTCAACTTGTCGTTGGCCATGCGGTCGGCGGCGTGCATGCGGTCGAAGGTGGCCTTGTCGATGGTGAGCCGCTCGATGTTCATGGAGGCGGCCCTGGCGGGGTCGAGCTTGCGCGGCAGGTCCTCTTCCTTCGAGTCGAGCTCGGCGAGCAGCTTGGGCGCGATGGTGAGCAGGTCGCATCCGGCGAGCTCGGTGATTTCGCCGATGTTGCGGAAGCTGGCGCCCATGACCTGCGTCTTGTAGCCGAATTTCTTGTAGTAGTTGTAGATGGTGGTGACGGACTGGACTCCGGGATCGTCGGCGCCGGTGTAGTCCTTGCCGGTGTCCTTCTTGTACCAATCCAGAATGCGGCCGACGAAGGGCGAGATCAATGTGACTTTTGCATCGGCGCTGGCGATGGCCTGGTGCAGGCCGAAGAGCAGGGTGAGGTTGCAGTGGATTCCCTCGCGCTCGAGGACCTCGGCGGCCTTGATTCCCTCCCAGGTGGAGGCGATCTTGATGAGGACGCGCTCGCGGCCGATGCCGGCGTGATCGTACTGGGCAATGATCTCGCGTGCCTGCGCGATGGTCTTTTCAGTGTCGTAGGAGAGGCGGGCGTCTACCTCGGTGGAGACGCGACCGGGGACGATGGCGAGGATCTTGCGACCGAAGGCGACGGCGAGCGACTTGAAGGCGAGGGCTGCGACGGCCTGGTCGGTGGCGGAGGGGCCGGCCTGGGCGCGCGCCTGCTTGAGGACGCCGTCGACGATGGACTGGTAGGCGGGCATCTGCGCGGCGGCGGCGATGAGCGAGGGGTTGGTGGTGGAGTCCGTCGGCTTGAACTGTTCGATGGAGTTGATGTCGCCGGTGTCGGCGACCACCTTGGTCATGCTGCGAAGCTGTTCGAGAAGGGTTGCCATGGATCTCCTTGTGCGTTGTCTGCGCTTCAATTTTACCAAGACGGCGCGGGTTGTGCTGGGGCGAGAGCGTGTGGCAGCGCGCCGCTGACGGGCATCTATACTAACGAGGGTGATGCTCTTGCTGGCGGAAGAGATAGGGAGGAACAAAGGAGATCGATGAGAGCGCTTGTGATCGACCGGCCCGGCGAGGCGCGGGTGATTGAGATGGAACGACCAGCGGCCGACCCGCAGCTCGCCACGATGCGGGTCCGCCGGATCGGATTGTGCGGCAGCGACCTGACCACCTATCTGGGCAAGAACCCGATGGTGACGTATCCGCGGATTCCGGGGCACGAGGTGGCGGCGACGCTGGAGCATGTGCCAGCAAACGACCTCGGGCTGAAGGCGGGGATGAATGTGACCCTGTCTCCGTATACGAGCTGCGGCAAGTGTACGTCGTGCAGGCAGGGGCGCTTCAACGCGTGCCGCTATAACGAGACGCTGGGCGTACAGCGCGATGGCGCGCTGATGGATTTCCTGAGCGTGCCGGTGGAGAAGATCTATGCGGCGCCGCTGCCGCTGGAGGAGCTGGCCCTGGTGGAACCGCTGACGGTGGGCTGCCATGCGGTTGCGCGCGGGCTGGTGACGGCGAAGGACACGGTAGCGGTGTATGGATGCGGCGGCGTGGGGTTGGGCGCGGTGGCGGCGGCGGCCTTCCGCGATGCGCGCGTGGTTGCCATCGACATCGACGACAAGAAGCTGGCGATCGCGAAAGACTGCGGCGCGCGGGAGCTGATCAACACCACGCGCGAGGACGTTCACTCACGACTGCAGGAGATCAGCGGAGGCCACGGGCCGGACGTGATTATCGAGGCGATCGGACGGCCGGAGACCTATCGCGCTGCCGTGGAGGAGGTCTCGTTTGCCGGGCGCGTGGTCTACATTGGATACGCCAAGGAGAACGTGAGCTTCGAGACGCGGTTGTTTGTGCAGAAGGAGCTGGACATTCGCGGCTCGCGCAACGCGCTGCCCGAGGACTTCCGGGAGGTGATTCGCATGTTCGAGCAGAAGCGGTTCCCCACCGCGGAGGCGATCAGCGCGACCGTGCCGCTGGACGAGGCGCCCGCGATCCTGCGCGCGTGGAGCGAGAACCCGGCGGCGTATACCAAGATCATGATCGCGTTCGATTAGAGCGGCTTCGGTCATGGGAAGAGCATCGCTCTGCGAACAAAATGCGGGGATTCTTCCCCTTCCCCTTCGACCGCGCTCAGGGTCAGGGTCAGAATGACAATTCTATTTCGGTCTACAGCACTGTGAAGCTGCCCTAGAGGGTGGGGGGTTGGTTGCGGAGGATCTGCTGGACGACGGAGTGGACCTGGATGAGGGGCCAGGGGGTGGCGACGGTCTGGGGCGTGGACTGCGCGGGCTGGTGGATGAGGAGAGCGGGGCGCGGGTCGAAGAGGCCGCGGGAGGCGGCTTCGTCCTCCTCGGTCCAGGCGGGCAGGCCTCGCCAGAGTTGGGTGCGCCAGGAGTGGTCTCCCTGGACGATGAGCGTGGTCTGGCCCCAGCGGGGGGAGGATTGGAGGGTGGCGAGGAGTTGGCCGAGGACGCGGTCGGTGAGGGCGAGGTTGTCCAGGTAGGAGCTGCCGCATTGGCTGGTGAAGCCGTTCTGGGCGCGGCTCCAGGTGTTGGGGCTGTGGGGGATGGCGAGGTGGAGGAAGACGAAGTCGGCCTGATCGGTGCGCAGGAGATGGAGGGCGTGCTGCTGCAGGTCGTCCTCGGTCTGGCGGCGGAGGCGGAGGTCGAAGTCGCAGAGATTGCGGTCGGCGCGGGCGGGAGAGACGAGCTCGACGGCGAGTTGATGGAGCGGGGATGCGATGTTGGCGGCGAGGGTGGCACGCTCCGAGATGGGGCCGTCCTGCATGTCGTGGTCGGTCCAGTAGCAGTCCTGAATGTCGGGGGCGTAGGTGGAGCAGTAGGGGTTGTACCAGCCGACGGCGGCGGTGCGCCATCCGGACTGCACGGCGTCGCCGAAGACGGAGCTGGCGCCGTCGACGAGCTGGCGGCCTGAACCGTCGGCGTGGTGGACCCAGAGGTGATTGCGGAAGGTGTAACGGACGCCGTCGACGAGGCGACCGGTGAGCAGCGAGGGAAGGACCTTGACGGTGTGAATGCCGATGGACTGGGCGTTGGTGAAGAGCGTGCTCTGGGCGCGGAGGGCGTCGAAGTTGGGGAGAGCGAGGTTGGGGGCGCGGCGCTCAAAGAGCTGGTCGTAGGAGAGCTCGTCGAAGACGATCCAGACCAGGAGGGGATGCTGGCGCGGAGGCTGTGGGGTGGCGGCGGGCTGGTTCCAGGTGGCGGCGATCTGGTTTGGCGCGGGCCTCCATGCGGCGACCCAGAGGAGTTGCGCGATGCTGGCGAGGGCGAAGAGAACGAGGGCTGCGGCAACGAAGCTGCCGGCGCGCATGAGGCGGCGATACCACTTGTCGAAGCGCAGGAGGAGCAGAAGAACGATGGCGGCCCAAAGAACGAGGAAGAGCGCAACCAGGGATTCGATGAGACCAAACGAATTGATGGACTGGGTGCGCTGCAGCAGATACGGCGGGAGGGCGATGGCGAGCAGAAGGCGCAGCCAGGGGTAGAAGCGGGTGCGCGCGAAGGCGGTGAGGAGGAGGAAGAAGAGCAGGGCGAGGATGAGGAGGTCCGCGATATGCGCGAAGCAGACCCGGGCGAGGGGGAATGGGGTGTGCATGCGGACGTCCGCGCCGCCACCCAGCAGGTCGCCATAGTTGGTGACGAGGATGAGCGAGGCGAGGCCGAGAGATTGACAGAGCTTCTTCAGCATTCTTCGATCTTATCGGAGGGGATTTTCTCTGGTTCGATTTTCTCGAAGAGGAGGAGGATGCGACCGTTGGCGAGGGGTTGACGGTCGAGCAGGCGGAAGCGGCCGGTGCAGGCATCGAGGAGATCGGCTTCGGAGAGAGAGCCGTAGAGGTCGTCGCGGCCGCGGAGGAGGCTCTGGAACATGGGGTCGGCGACGGGAACCCACTCCAGGACGAGGTGGCGACGGGTGAGGCGATGGCAGAGGGCGAGAATTTCAGAGAGCGGGACCTGGTCCATCAGGAGGAGGTGATGGATGACGGCGAGCATAAGGACAAGGTCGAATTGGGCATCGAGGCGCGGGAGCAGGGCGAGGGATTCTGCGTTGCGCCAGCCAACGGCGGGAGTGGGGCGGGCGAGGTCGGCGTGGATGGTGAGGATGGGGAGATCGCGCTGGCGGGCCATGCGGAAGATGCGGTCTGCGGCGGCCTGGTCGCGCTCCAGGGCGACGACTTCAGCTCCGAGCGATGCGGCCAGCGCGCTGAAGTCGCCGGTGTTGGCTCCGATGTCGAGGACGCGGGCGGGTTGGGTGGATTCGAGGACGCGGCGGACCCAGTCGAGCTTCTGCTGGCTTTGTTCGGGGGTGTAGTGGGTGAGGGTCTGCGGGTAGTCACTCCAGTTGGAGGAGGCGGAGTGCGGCGCGGCGCGGAGGGTGCGGCGGCGGAGGGCCTTCACGGTGCGCTGCAGGATATGAGTTGCGATTTCTGGATCATGCGGGCGGGATTTATTTTGCGGTGCGTCTTTTTTTGCGGGCGCGGCGGCGGACTTGCGGCGGTCGAGCAGGGTGGGCAGGGTGACGGGCCAGAGCGCGGCGCGGGAGAGACGGCGGCGCCAGGGGAGAGCGGCGAAGCATTCGGCGGGCTCCAATCCGTCGCGGCGAAAGAGGCTGAGGGAGAGCGGCCAATGGAGGAGGCGATTCATCAGCAAGGGGAGGAGGAAGGTGCGGACGTACTGTCCGTAGGCGAGCCAGATGGAGGGGTTGGGACCGCGGCGGGCGGGACCGCGGCGTTCGAAGGAGAGAATGTCTACGAAGATGGGGCGGGGGCCGAGGAAGAGGACGTTGAGCGGAGTGGCGTCCTTGAGGACCCAACCGGCGGCGATGGCCTGGTCGCAGAGGTCGAGGGTGAGGTTGGCGGCGGCGAGCCACTGCGCAGGGGTCCACTCCCACGGGTAGGTGGGGATGGGGATTCTGGGATGGCGGAGGATGAGCTGCGGGCCGGAGTCGTCGATTGCGGCGGCGATGAGGTCGCCGCGCTGCTGCATGGTTTGGCAGAGGGGAGACTCGAGAAAGTCGAGCACGTCCGCGCGCGCGGAGGGTGCGATGCTGCGGACGGCCAGATCGCCATCAAAGCGGAGCGAGCCTGCGGGATCGCGGAATGTGGCGCGGGGCGACGCTTCGGTCATGCGACTTCGCGGGACTCAGCAGACTCGGCCGCGACCGGCGGAACTTCGGCTGGGGCCGTCTGCTTGCTTGCGAAGAAGGCGCGGATGCGGCGGCGAATGAAGTAGGCGTAGGCCGCGCCCACGGAGGCGAATGTCTGGAGGGCGATGAGGCCGGAGCCGGGATCGACGTATCCCCAGGCGCGGCGGTCGGTGGCCACAAGCAGGCAGAAGGTGATCAGGAGGGTGAGCGAAGAGGAGACCAGTCGCTTCATAAAATCCTTTCTCTGAATGGACCCTGGTTGAAGGCCGCTTTAGCGGAGTAGAAGCGGCGGAGGATGGCCCTGAGGGACAACGCCTTGTGCAAGCCGTTTTTCTAAGAAACACCGGTTGAAGGAGATAGTTGCACGCGAACGGATTATTTTGAGATTCGTTCGCGGGAGCCGCTTGCTGATAGGAGAGACGCGGTTTTTGCAGGGGAAGATGCAGCGTCGAGGAGATCTCCCGGCGCCGGGTGGCGGGAGAAAAGCGGGCCTCTGCCAGGACGCGATGGGGATTTCGGAGATGGGGGAAGCGGGACGAGGTGGAGGGGATTGTGGATGAGGTGGTGGGGCTGCGGGCGGGGAATGCCCACTCATCGCGGGAAACAAAGGCGGGATGAATGTAGCGGACGACTTAATTGTTCTATGAATTCTCTTTTGACCACTGCCACAATGCACGATCAAGAGCACGCAGTTTAGTTGGCGCTGGTCGATCAGTCTGCGCACGTACAATGTTTTGTTCGGCAAGATTTCGGCAGAAATCCAGATATGCAACATAAAAAGTTACATCACTGTATCCAAGCGCTTCCAACGCACGAAAATCGATGACCGTGTAACGATCAGGATAGATCGCAGTAAGAATGGCCGATGCAACCGGGATTCCTACTCCGCGAAGTTTAATGAGTGCCGCCATTGCCTCCGCCTCCGTTGTGTGGCTAACTGCAACATCGAGAGCAGCTTTGACCGCTTCCGCAGAGTTTTTGTCGAAGAGGGGCACGATTCGCGGAGATTTCCAATGCACGATCTTTTGCAATGTTGCAGGGGTACGGTCTCCTTCGCGAATCGCTATGCCTGCTTCGAACGTGTTCTTCTCTTCATCTCGCTGGGTTTCAGACATTCCCGTCCAGTAATCTCCCGCACACTTTTCCAGTTCGGCCTTTGAAGGTTGCAAGTTAAACGCGGATATCATAGCGATCCTTGTGAGACGCCAGTATGCATGGCTTCGGCTTCGATGTTGGCGACTTTGCGGTTTTTGTAGCTGGCGGCGATGAAGTCGCGGAAGATGGGGTGGGGCTCCAGCGGCTTGGACTTGAACTCGGGGTGGAACTGGCAGGCGAGGAAGAAGGGGTGGGTGGGGATCTCGACGATCTCGACGTAGGTGGCGTCGGGGGTGGTTCCGGTGAGGCGGAGGCCGGCGCCGGTGAGGACGGGTTCGTACTCGCGGTTGAACTCGTAGCGATGGCGGTGGCGCTCGCTGATTTCGGTTGTGCCGTAGGCGCGGGCGGCGAGCGAGCCGGGTTCGAGCTTGCAGGTCCAGGCGCCGAGACGCATGGTGCCGCCCATCTCCTCGACGCCGGTCAGCTCGCGGAGTTTATAGATGATGCGGTGGGGGGTGGCGGGGTCGAACTCGCCGGAGTTTGCGCCGGCGAGGCCGCAGACGTTGCGCGCGTACTCGATGCATGCGGTCTGCATGCCGAGGCAGATGCCGAAGTAGGGCGTACCGGACTCGCGCGCGTAGCGGATGGCGTTCAACATGCCCTCGATGCCGCGCTTGCCGAAGCCGCCGGGGACGAGGATGCCGTCGAAGCCGGCGAGCTGGGATTCGTAGTCGCGGTTGGGCTTGCCGGGGGCGTCGCCGATGGGCGGGTCGTGGGTTTCGAGGCCCTCGGCCTCGACCCAGGTGGCCTTGAGCTTGAGGTTGTGGGCGAGCGCGCCGTGGACGAGAGCTTCCTTAAGGGATTTGTAGCTGTCCTCGAACTCGACGTACTTGCCGACGATGGCGATGGAGACCTCATCGGCGGGATGGTAGGCGCGGCGGACGACCTCCTGCCACTTGGCGAGGTCGGGGGCAGGGGCGTCTATGCGGAGGAGTTGCAGAACGAGAGCGTCGACTCCCTCGGCGGCGAAGGTGAGCGGGACCTCGTAGATGCTGGCGACGTCGCGCGCGGCGATGACGGCGTTCTCCTGCACGTTGCAGAAGAGGGCGATCTTGGCGCGCATCTCGCGGGGGACGGCGCGGTCGCTGCGGCAGAGAAGGATGTCGGGCTGGATGCCGATGGAGAGCATCTCCTTGACGGAGTGCTGGGTGGGCTTGGTCTTGAGCTCGCGGGCGGCGGCGATCCAGGGGATGAGGGTGACGTGGACGAAGAGGGTGTTGTCGCGGCCGAGGTCCTGGCGCATCTGGCGGATGGCTTCGAGGAAGGGGAGGGACTCGATGTCGCCGACTGTGCCGCCGATCTCGACGATGAGGACCTCGCAGTCGGCGGCGACCTTGCGCATGGCGTTTTTGATCTCGTCGGTGACGTGGGGAATGACCTGGACGGTCTTGCCGAGGTAGTCTCCGCGGCGCTCCTTGGTGATGATCTGCTCGTAGATGCGGCCGGTGGTGAGGTTGTTGTCGCGGGAGAGGCGGGCGTGGGTGAAGCGCTCGTAGTGGCCGAGGTCGAGGTCGGTCTCGGCGCCGTCGTCGGTGACGAAGACCTCGCCGTGCTGGAAGGGCGACATGGTCCCGGGATCGACGTTGAGGTAGGGATCGAACTTCATCATGTTGATCTTGATGCCGCGCGCCTCCAGCAGGCAGCCGATGGAGGATGCCGCAAGGCCCTTGCCGAGCGAAGACACGACTCCGCCTGTTACAAAGATGTATTTCGCTGACATCTCCGCCTCCGACTATTAAGTTGTTTGGATTGGCCACGCGTGTGGGGCACGTTTAAGTATCGCAGGAATGCGGGACTGGGGCAATGGGAAGTTCGAGGTTCAAGGTTCAAGGTTCGAGGTTCGAGGGGCGAGGGATGAGCCGATGCGATTACCGGACTCGCATAGAAGCGATGTGTGGGGTAATATCGCGTGCATGGCGGCAGCAGGGAAGATGGCGAGGCGGTGGATCGACGCGCAGGAGTGGGCGCTGGGGCGAATGAACGGCCTGTGGGCGCGGATGGGGCGCGGAGCGGCGACGGCCCCGCACCTGGCTACGGGACTCGACGGCGAGCGGGCGGCGTATTTCGAGCTGAAGCGGCGCGGACTGAGGGTGGTGGCGCGGCGCTGGACCAGCGAGCGGGTCAATGGCGATGTCGACCTGATCGGGTGGGACGGGGACCTGCTCTGCTTTGTCGAAGTGAAGACGCGGACCGAGCGGGACAGCACTCCGGCGGAGAGTGCCGTGGATGAGGAGAAGCGCGCGATGGTGCGCAACCTGGCGAGGGCCTACCTGCGGAGCCTGCACGAGAGCGAGCGGGTGACGGCCCGGGTGCGCTTCGACGTGGTCTCGGTGTACTCGATGGGCGGGGCCAGCGAGGTTGAGGTCTTCCAGAATGCCTTCGGGTGGCAGTGACAGCATGGCCGTTGGGAGCGCCTTCGGTGTCTAATGGATGGGAATATCGGTACGGAGGATTTGGGCGATGACGCTGCTGAATGCACCGGAGTTTGACGAGCGAAAGGAAAACCGGAGGCGCAACATCTGGGTGGGGTCGGGGACCTTTATTGCGCTGATGGTGGTGCTGACGGTTGCGGGCTTTCTGCTGGGGCACGGATGGCTTTTCACCAACCTGCCGGCGGAGCACAGGGTGAATGTGTTTCTGACGACGGTGCAGGCGGAGGACTATCCGAAGGCGTTTGGGATATGGAACAACGATGCGCAGTGGCAGCAGCATCCGCAGCGGTACGCCGACTACCCGCTGCAGCGGTTCACCGAGGATTTTACGACGGAGAGCACGTGGAAGGGGCCGGTCACGTCGTTCCATGTGGACTTCTCGAAGCGCGACTCGACGGGGACGGTGGTGGCGGCAACCATCAACGGAACGACCAACCTGACGTTGAAGATCCAGCGTTCGGATGGGACGATGTCGTTCTTTCCGTATGAGCTGACGCGGGGTCTTTGAGGGGCAATCCCGGGGGCTAAAGCCCGCATCTTCGCCGGCCCGATCATATCCGGGCTAAAGCCCGGATCTATCTCAGAAGCAAGAACAACAGCGTGACTCCAAACACTCGATTTGTCAGAAAACCTACTCTGCGGCGGCGGAGGCGTCGCGGCGGATGGATTGCAGCTCGGGCAGGATGCGGCCGAGCGCGGCGGGTGCGGCGCCGGGCGTGCCGAGCGCGAAGTAGGCGTCGCGGAAGAGGGGGAAGAGGCGGTCGTAGCGCGCGGACTCGGCGGGCTCCGGCGTGATGGTTTTAAAGGGCGGGCAGAGGGCGTTCTGTGCGGCTTCGATGGTGGGGAAATCGCCGGCGGCGAGGAAGGCGATGATGACCGAGCCGAGCGATGTGACGTCTCCCTCGGGAACCAGCACGGGCTTGCGCAGGACGTTGGCGTAGACCTGGTTCAGCTTGGCGTTTTTCTTGGGGATTCCGCCGCCGTTGATGACGCGGCGGATGGGCACGCCGTTCTCTTCCATGCGGTTGAAGATGACGCGGGTGTGCAGCGCGGAGCCTTCGATGGCGGCGAAGAGCTCATCGGCTGCGGTGTGGTGGAGGTTCCAGCCGAAGGTGACGCCGCCGAGGGCTGGGTTGACCAGGACGGTGCGGTCGCCGTTGTCCCAGGTGAGGCGGAGGAGGCCGGTCTGGCCGGCCTTGAAGCTGGCGGTGGCTTCGCAGAGCGCGGCGACGGAGGTTCCGGCGCGGCGGGCGATGGCGGCGAAGACATCGCCCACGGCGGACATTCCCGCCTCGATGCCGACGTGCGCTGGATCGACTGAGCCGGGGACGACTCCGCAGACGCCGGGGACGAGGGTCTGCCGGTCGCTGAGGCCGATGATGCAGGTGGATGTGCCGATGACGTTGACTACATCGCCCAGGCGGATGTTGGCGCCGAGGGCGTCCCAGTGCGCGTCGAATGCGCCGGTGGGGATGGGGATTCCGGCGGTGAGGCCGAGGGCTTCGGCCCAGTGTGCGGAGAGATGGCCGGCGATCTTGTCGGAGGTTGCGTAGCGCCCGGTTGCAATTTTGTCGCGGACTCCGGCGAGCAGCGGATCTATAGATATTAAGAACTCTTCTGGCGGGAGCCCACCCCAGCGCGGGTTCCACATCCATTTGTGGCCCATGGCGCAGACGCTGCGCGGGAGTTCGTTGGGGTCGGTGATGCCGCAGAGGGTTGCGGCGACCATGTCGCAGTGCTCGAGGGCGGTGACGAACTGGGGGCGGAGGGAGGGGTTGTGGCGGAGCCAGTGGAGGAGCTTGGACCAGCCCCACTCGGAGGAGTAGACGCCGCCGCACCAGTCGATTCCCTCAAAGTGGGCGGCGTGTGCGGCGCGGGTGATCTCGGCGGCTTCGGCGGCGGCGCGGTGGTCGCACCAGAGGTAGTACTCGCCGAGCGGGACGAGGCCTTCGCCTACGGGGATGACGCTGGAGCCGGTGGTGTCGAGCGCGATGGATTTGATCTCATGGCCGTCGATGCCACTGACTTTAATTGCCTCGCGCATGGCGCGGACGAGGGCGGACATCTGGTCGTCGTGCGACTGGGTCTTGAGCTGCGGGTCGGCGGGCGAACTGTGCAGCGGGTACTCGGCGACGGCGGAGCCCAGCTTGCCGCGGAGCTTGTCGAAGATGGAGATGCGCACGCTCAGCGTGCCGAAGTCGACCCCTGCCACTACGCTCACGGATGGTTCTCCCTATTGCTTTTCGGGTAAAAGTGGTGCACCCGCATTCTAGAGCAAAACCAGTGTTGGAGTGGTCCTTTGAAGCCGGAAGGCCAACGGCAAGGCGAAGACGAAAGGCATGATTCATGAGCTGTAAGCGATCAGCCATCAAGCTATCAGCGAAGGCGATGGATCCAGCGTCCCTGGTTTTGTTCTAGCTGTACTTGAGCCAGCGGAGGAGTTCGGGGAGGGTGGGCCGTTTGCCGTACATCAGGACGCCGACGCGGTAGATGCGGCTGGTGACCCAGACGATGGCGTAGATGGTGGCCGAGGTGAGCGCGATGGAGGCGATGATCTCGGCGTGGGTGGGATGGCCGAGGGAGACGCGCAGGTACATCAGCAACGGGGTGAAAGGCGGGATGAGGGCGAGGACGCGGGCCATGGCGCTGTCGGGGTAGTTGAGGATGCTCATCAGGGTGGCGAAGCAGACGACCAGCGGAAGAACCAGGAACATATTGAGCTGCTGGAGTTCCTGCTCGGAGTTGGTCATGGCACCGAGGGCGGCGGCGATGGAGGAGTAGAAGGCGTAGCCGAGGATGAAGTAGACGAAGAAGTAGACGATCTGAGCGGCGGTGAGGGCGATGTGGACGCCTTGGCCTCCGGGATGGGCTGCGACGGAGCCGGCGGAGAGGAGCAGGGCGGCGGTGAGCCAGATGCCGACCTGGGTGAGGCCGACGGAGCCGACTCCGAGGATCTTGCCGGCCATCATCTCCTCGGGGCGGATGGTGGCGAGCATGACCTCGAAGATGCGCGATGTCTTCTCCTCGATGATGGAGCGGGCGACGTTCATGCCGTAGAGCATGATGACGAAGTACATGAGGAAGAAGAGGATGGCGACGCTGACTACGGCGGACTCGCGGTCCTGGCGGTGGGGGGCGCGAACGGCGAGGACGTCCACGGGCTGGAGGAGGGAGTCGGCGTCGGAGGCGACGATGCCGCGACGGGCAAGCTGCTCGCGCATGAGGACGGTGCCGAGGGCTGCGGCAAGGGAGCTTCGCAGATAGTCCTGTTCGCTTGATCTTGGGGTAAAGGTGAAGGTGGGACGGGTGGGCCGTGCCTCGGCGGGTGTGGCCGGGGGTGTGATCCAGAGGTAGCCGTCGATGTCGCCGGAATCAAGGTCCCGATCGAGGCGGACCCGCGTGGTTTGCTCACTCTGGGGGCGGAGGTCGATGGCGTCGACGGTGATGCGGGGTTGCCTGGCAGACCGCGGGCGCGACTGCTGCGGCTGTTGCAGCTCGGTCTGCAGGTCGAGGGCGAGCCGGGTGTCGGAGCTGACGACGGCGATGTGGGCGACGGACTCCGAGTTTGAGTTGATGAAGGCGCTGACGAAGATGAATCCACCCATGATGAGCGGGATCATGACCGTGGTGATGAGGAATCCGCGGGTGCGGATGCGTTCGACGTACTCGCGGCGCGCGATGAGCCAGACGTTATGCATCGAGGCCGCCTCCGTTGGGCCGGTCGAGCTGGGCCATGGAGAGTTTGCGGCCATTCTTGCTGGGCAGCGTTTCCTGGACCTTCTCGATGAAGATCTCTTCGAGGGTGGGTTCCATCACCTCGAAGCGAGTGACGCGGGCGTGGGCGACGGCCTGGGTGAGCAGGGACTGGGTGTCGTCGGCCAGGGTTGCGGAGGGGCGGAGCTTGATCTCAACGTTGCCGTTGTAGCGCGTGAGGTGTTCGATGCTGGGGTGGTTGAGGAAGCTGTCGTCGCCCTCGAAGTGGATCAGGACGCGGTTGCGGGGATAGCTGGACTTGATCTCGCGCATGGAGCCGGAGAGGATGAGATGGCCGCGATGGATGAGGGCGATGCTGTTGCAGAACTTCTCCACCTGGTCCATGCGGTGGGTGGAGAAGAGGACGGCCTTGCCGATGCTGCACAAGTCGACCAGGGTGCTCATGAGCAGAAATGAGTTGACCGGGTCGAGGCCGCTGAAGGGCTCGTCCATGAGGATGAGGTCGGGATCGTGCAGCAGCGCGGCGATGAACTGGATCTTCTGCTGCATTCCCTTGGAGAGGTCTTCGGTCTTCTTGGGGATGGCCTCGACGATGTCGAGCCGTTCGCACCAGAGGGTTGCGCGGCGGGATGCTATCGAGGCAGTGAGGCCGTGCAACTGGCCGAGGAAGGTGAGCTGGTCCAGCACGTTCATCTTCTTGTAGAGGCCGCGCTCCTCCGGCAGGTATCCGACGCGGGAGAGCGCAGAGCGGGTAAAAGGCCGGTCGAAGAGCGAGACCGAGCCGGAGTCGGGCATGGTGATGCCGATCATCATGCGGATGGAGCTGGTCTTGCCCGAGCCATTGGGGCCGAGCAGTCCGAACATCGTCCCCGGTTCGATGGTGAAGGAGAGGTCCTCCACCGCGACCTTGGTGTCGTAGACCTTTCGGATGTGGTGGAGCTGGACGATGGACATAGAAGGCCGAGGGAGAAATGCAAAGATTTAGTCTAGCAGCGGAGAGAACGGATTCGCTTCGCAGCGCGGCAGATGGAGCGCGCGCTTGACAGGTTTGCGCCGGGACAAGCTACAATGGATTTGGCCGGATGCAGGCGCAACGCTTGGCCTGACGCGGCCGGATGGTTCCTCTGCTTTTCATCGTCGGCAATGCCAATCCTATGAAAAGAGATGGGTTACTTTAGTTTCATCGAACGATGAAACGCGTCCGGTTGCCCGTCGCCAGAAGCGACTCCTGAAGCTGCCTCATGGATTCCGTGAGGCTGCCCGGCGCATGTACGACCGATTCAGAGAACGCAATCCACTGTAGTACCGACCGACGGCAGAAGCCGGGTCGAAGGAGACTCCACCATGCGTCACCGCAATGCAGGATACAAACTTGGCCGCAATCCCAGCCATCGCCGCGCGCTTCTGCGCAACCTCGTCACGTCGGTCCTGCTGATGGACCGCATCGAGACCACAATCACCAAGTGCAAGGCCGCCCAGCCGCTGGTGGAGAAGATGATTACGCTGGGCAAGCGGGGCACGGTGCACGCGCGGCGGCAGGCGCTCAGCTACCTGATGACGCCGGAGAGTGTGGACCGGCTGTTCAACGTGGTGGCCGTGCGCTACGGCGACCGCAACGGCGGCTACACGCGCATCACGCGCAGCCGCGTGCGCCAGGGCGATGCGGCCGAGATGGCGTATATCGAGCTGCTGGGCGCGGAACAGGAACTCGACGCCAAGCGCGAGAAGCGCGAGGCGGCCCGCGCCAAGAAGCGCGAGGAGATCGCCAAGCAGATGGAAGAACAGAACCCTCCGGCGGAGGCTGGCGAGGCGAAGACAGAGCCAAAAGCTGAGGAGTAATCGCAGGGCTTTGGATTCAGGGTTGATTCGCAGGAGTGCCCAGGTCGCGAGGCTTGGGCATTTTTTCGTTATGGGCTGGGCTAAAAACTGACCTCAGCGGCTGAAGCCGCGGCGATGGTGAATCACTTACGGCATCCATTCGACTTCGCTCAGGACAGGCTCTGAAGCCGTGCCCTTAAGCAAGACAGGATTTTTCGTGACATGGTTCGCGTTGCGGGCGCGGAGGGGATTATTCCGTGGCGGGCGGAGTGAGGGCGGCGCGGAGTTGGGCGGCGCTGAGGCCGGCGATGCGCAGGGACTTCGTGCGGCTAGCGGTTCCGGTGAGCAGAGTGACGCGGGCGCGCGGGATGCGCAGCTCGCCGGCGAGGTAGGCGATGAGGGTCTGGTTGGCTCGGCCATCGGTGGGCGGCGTGGTAAGCGAGACTTTGAGCGCGCCGTCGTGGATGCCGGTGATGGCGTTGCGCCGCGCACCGGGATGCACACGCACGGGGAGAGTGCATCCATCGGAGCTATCGCGGATTGCGAGGGAAGTGGTCATGGATTGATGCCCCTGCATTACCGTCCGTGGTCTTCGAGGAATTTTTCGGCTTCGAGGGCGGCCATGCATCCTGTTCCGGCGGCGGTGATGGCCTGGCGATAGCGGCGGTCCTGGATGTCTCCGCAGGCGAAGACGCCGGGGACGGGCGTGCCGTTGTGCGTGGCGAAGACGCTGGCGTGGGTGAGGATGTATCCGTCGGCATCGAGGTCGAGCTGGCCGTGAAACATTTTGGCGTTGGGGATATGGCCAATGCCGAGGAAGAGGAAGGAGACGGGGAGTTCGCTACGCTCGCCGGTCTTGACGTTGCGCAGGCGGAGGCCGCGGACCTCTTTTTCCTCGACGCCGAGGACCTCTTCGACCACCGTGCTGGGGAGGAGCTGAATACTGGGGTGGGCGATGACGCGCTCCATCATGATGCGGCTGGCGCGGAAGCGGTCGGTGCGGTTGATGAGCGTGACTTTGGTGGCGAAGCGAGTGAGGAAGAGCGCCTCCTCCATGGCGGAGTCGCCGCCGCCGATGACCGCGATCTCCTTGCCGGAGGCGAAGAAGCCGTCGCAGGTGGCGCAGGAGCTGACGCCGTGGCCGATGAGCGCCTGCTCGCTGGGCAGGCCGAGCCAACGGGCCGAAGCGCCGGAGGCGATGATGAGCGTGCGGGTGTGGATGGGCTGCTTGCCGGGGCCGAGGTCGAGGACGTAGGGATGCTTCGAGAGGTCGGCGGAGACGAGCTGGGCCATCCTGAGTTCCGCGCCGAAGCGGACGGCCTGCTGCTTCATGTTCTCGATCAGCTCGGGGCCCTGGACGCCCTCGGGCCAGCCGGGGAAGTTTTCGACCAGCGTGGTGATGGAGAGCTGGCCGCCGGGCTCGTGGCCCTCCAGGACGAGCGGCTTGAGGTTGGCGCGGGCGGCGTAGATGGCGGCGGTGAGGCCGGCGCATCCGGAGCCGAGGATGACGGTGTCGCGGGTTGTTGTGTCGGGCATGGGGATTGGATTCGATTCTAAATGCGTTGGGTTCGCGGCTACATGTTGCCGGAGCCGATGTTGGTGTCGTGGGCACCGGGGTTATCGGCGTCGAGCAGGGCTGCGATGGCGGCGTCGAGCTTGCCCTGTGCGGCGAGGATGAACTCGATGGCGTCGCGGCCCGCGCCGTGGCCGCCGGGATTGGGCGTGATGTAGTGGGCCTCGGCCCTGGCCTGGGGGCGGGCATTGGCGGTGGCGATGGCCAGGCCGCAGGCGCGCATGACGGGCAGATCGACGACATCGTCGCCGACGAAGGCCAGCTCGGCGAGGGTGCAGCCGGCCTTGGCGACGATCTCCTGGGCGGCGGCGAGCTTGTGCGACTGGCCCTGGTAGACGAACTCCAGGCGCAGGTCGCGGGCACGGATGGCGACGGTGGCCGACTCTCGCTTGGTGATGAGGCCGACGCGCAGGCCGCCGAGGCGGGCGATATTGATGCCGAGGCCGTCGTGCGCGGTGAATCCCTTGAACTCCAGGCCGTGCGGACGGCCGTCTGGGCCGGGCTGGCCGCCATCTTTGGGAAGGAAGTAGAGCTGGCCGTCGGTGAGGACTCCATCGACGTCGAAGAGCAGGATTTTAATGCGGCGGGCGCGGTCTTCCGCGGAGATGGTCATGGGAAGATGATACCTTGACGGGCCGGCGGTCTTCCATGCGGCTGATCTTCGGCATTGCGCCAGATTGGCGGCACACTGTTCTCGCATCCCTCGATCGCGATGCGATCGAGGGATGCAAGACTTTAAAGTGAGTGCGCAATTCGGCATGGCTGAAGCCATGCCCTTAAGCAATACAGATTGTTTCAGCGGCCCACTCATGCGCAAAGAACGCGCATGAATGGGGCACCCGTCCGTGCCCTTCCGATCAAGCGGTATTGGTTAGCGCCAGTGGCCGGGGTGCCAGACGTGGCCTCCGCGCTCGGCACGCCACTCGCCGGGAACCCAGACGGCGCCGCGATGGGGCGGGCGGCGGTAGCTACCGGGAACCCAGACGTAGCCGTGACCGTCCCAACGGTGATAGCCGGGGACCCAGACCCAGTCGCGGTGAACGGGCGGGGGCGCGGGGACGACTTCGACGGGGCGCGGCGGCGGCGGGCCGATGCGGATCACGATCTGCGCGTTGGCCACGCCGACCGCGAGAAAGAATGTGCAGGCTGCGGTGAGGATTTGCTTCTTCATCGTTTTCGTTTCTCCTTTAACTGCTCCTGAATAGGACGCGGATTAGCGGCAATAAGTTGTTGCGGCAATCAATCAGCGGCGAGAGCGTGCGCGCGATGCAGCTTCATCGCGGGAGATAAGGGCTCGGGGAATGGGGCACCCGGAATTGTGGTTCGGATGGGGCCAGTGGGCCTGCCGACCGCCTGCTTCCAACATTCTTTGCTGGACTAGAAATGAAATGTGCCGGTTGCGACGCGGAATACGCCGATCGCGATAAGAAAGAGGAAGACTGCGACCCCGACTCCCACATGCAACGCGGTGCGCCGGGCGCGGGCAAAACCCGGGTCGTCGATGCGGAGATCGCCGAACTTGGCCCACCAGCGGATCGTCATCAGCGGGATGGCGGCTTCGAGGAACCACAAGGCGACGATGGCCATCAGATTCAGGAACGGGACAAACCTCAGGAGGTAGAAGGTCACGGCGGAGCCGGCCGTGATCTTCAAATAGCTGGCGTCGCTGCAGGCTTGATTCACCCGGGCGAATTGCTGTGCGGCTGCGGCCGCAGCGGCAGGGTCGATTGGGGCGCAACAGAAAGAGCATACCTGCATGGAGGTGTTGATCGTCTCTTGGCAGTTGGGGCAGGGAAAAACCCCGACCCTTGCGGAAAGGCCCAAACCATCCGACATGGCATTCCAACCTCGTTGATTTACTGGAAAGGTTAGCATAGGCACCGATGGGCATTCGCTACCCACGCCTGCGCGCGATGCTCCCTCATCGTGGGAGGGGACGATGCGGTGAGTGGGGCACACGTCCGTTCAATCGACGGTGGGACCCGCCTAGCTGCCCAACTGGAAGACGATCGTGACGGTTGTCTGCACCTCGGTGGGCTCGCCGTTGAGCCTGTACGGCTTGTAGCGTGCCGCCTCCACCGCGGTGAGCGCTGCGTTGCGCAGCATCGGCGGACCACTGATCGCATGCAGGTTCTCGATCCTGCCCGTCTTGGAGATGACCGCCTCCATTACGACCGCTCCCTGCACTCCTGCTGCCTTGGCTATGGCCGGGTACACCGGCTGGATCGGCGTCAGGAGCATTCCTTCCAATACTCCCTCGGAGATGCGCAGCGGGGCGGCTGGCTGGTTGCGAACTACGGTGACGCTCGGGCCAGTTCCGCCGCCGGGGAGGGTTGCAATGCCGATCGGCCCCGGGCCTGCCGGTGTCATCCGCAGATTCGGGTCTACGATCGGCGCAGGGCCATCCAACAATCCGCCGGGGCGCGAAAAGACAAACGGATGTGGGGAATCCGCCGCCGAAGCAGCCACGGGTGCGCTGATTGCGCCGGATGATGTTCTGGACGTCATATGCTGCACCGCCGCCGCGGGAGGCTTTGAAGGCGCCGAAACCTCCAGCCGTGGCGCATTCAACAGCATAGGCAGGGCCTGAGGCCGTAGCAGAGGAAATGCAATCAGCAGGCCCGCCAGCCCACATTGGAAGGTGATGGAACCCAGCGTCGCCCAGCGCTCAGTTCCCGTAACAGCCAGTCCGCGTGACTCGATGAGAGATCCTTCGAACATAAGGCACCTCCGAAGATCGTCGGTGCGCATCTGCGAGGAATGCGTACTAACCCCTTTGACACCGGAGGCGCTGTAAAGGTTCCCGCGCGCGGCAGGCGCCGGATGAGCGATGATGAATCAGCCATGCAATGGAATTGGGCCTGACTCGTTATCATGGAAGACGCCTCGGCTGGTCCGGGGCAGGAGCGCGCAATTGGCCTATACCGATCTACGCGACTGGATCCAGCAACTCGACAAGGCAGGCGAACTGAAACGGATTGGCGAGGCGGTGAGCCCGTATCTGGAGATGGCGGAGATCGCCGACCGCGCGGCCAAGCTGGGCAAGGGGACGGCCAAGGCGGGCGGGAGCGTCTGCGGCCCTGGTGGTCCGGCACTGCTGTTTGAGAACGTCACGGGCTTTCCCGGGGCGAAGGTGCTGAT